>JAYVSO010000171.1:0-22668 GCA_043775315.1 Verrucomicrobiota bacterium | reverse complement strand
GCCTTCGCGCTCGACGATGAGGTCGTGGGTGAACTCCAGACCGTCCACATGGACGTTCCAATACATCCACTTGCTGGGGCGGATGACGACCTTGGCCTTCGCGGTGGCATCGGCGGTGCGGATGGTTTCGGCTTCCTTCTCGCTGACCAGCTTCTCGGTAATGAGCTGCAGGAGCTGGGGTTCCATCTCCGGCGAGAAGACTGCGGCCATGTAGTCGCGCATCTTCTTCCGCATGAACATGGCGTTCGTGCAGATGTAGATGATGCGTTTCTGCGCGCGCAGGCCGACGACCAGCTCTTCAATCTTCGGGTAAATCAGCGGTTCGCCTCCGCAGATCGACACCATCGGCGCGTCGCAGTCCTGCGCCGCGGCGAGGCATTGCTCGAGCGGCACCATGTCCTTGAGCGATGTGGAATACTCGCGGATGCGTCCGCACCCGGTGCAGGTGAGGTTGCAGGTGTGCAGCGGCTCCAGTTGCAGAACCATGGCGAACTTCGGCGTCTTGCGGAGCTTATGCTTGATGATGTGACGGGCGATTTTGACCGTCAGCGCTAGGGGGAAACGCATTTTGTATTGGAGAAATATGCCGGGAGAACCAGATCAACGAACGGCGACAAGGACAGGAGTTGGGGCCGAAGGAGCCGACGGAACCGGAGGGGCGGGGTTCTCGTTGCGGATCAGTCCGGGGATGAGGAAGGACGCAGGCGAGACGCTGCGCTGGGCCGCGATGCCACCGCAACCGATCGATGAAATCATCGTGGCGAGTGCGAGGAGCCCCAACGCCCCGTTCCTCAGTTTTTTCATGGCTCGGCAGTATAGGTTTGAAGCCCGGCCCCGCAACCCATTTTACCCCGGCTGGACTGGGGCCACGGGACGACTCGCCAAAGCGTTACGAACCGCTTTGGCGAGCTCTTCAAAATCGAACGGCTTCGGCAGTAGGCTGAAGTTGTTCTTCTTCAGCAGGGTTTCATTCATCACATCCGGGCTGTAGCCGGTGATCAGCAGGACTTTGAGATCGGGACTGGCAGAACTAAATCGGATGGCCAGTTCCCGGCCATTGATGCCTCCGGGCATGACGATGTCGGTCAGGAGGAGGTCGATGTCCTCGTGGAATTCATCCCAAAGCTGGATGGCTGCCGCGCCGGAAGCCGCTTCATGGACGATGTAGCCTTGGTGCCGGAGAGCGCTGACGATCAGGCTGCGAACCGGAGGTTCGTCCTCCACTACGAGGACTGTTTCGCCCCGGCTGCCTGGCATCGGCGATGAATCACGGGCCGGCGGCTGATCCGGCGATGCTCCGGGCGATTCCGGCAAATGGATCTGGAAGGTTGTGCCCCGGCCCAGTTCGCTGAACACGCGGATACATCCCCGGTGTTGCTTCACGATTCCATAAACGGTCGCAAGCCCCAGGCCGGTGCCGGCGCCGACTTCCTTGGTTGTGAAGAAAGGCTCGAAAATCCGAGGCAAATGAGCCGGGGCGATTCCAGTGCCGGTATCACGGAAACTCAAGCAGATCGATCGCCCGAGGACCGCGTCTGGGTTCGTCTCGACGTAGTCGGGCCCGATCTCGACCACTTCGGTCTCGATCATGATCTGACCTCCGGCAGGCATGGCATCGCGCGAATTGACCGCGAGATTCATCAGCACCTGCTCCAGCATCGAGGGGTCCGACCAGACGGCAGGAAGCGGTTGGCATGCCCGAACATGTATCTGGATATGTTCACCAACGACCCGTGAAAGAAGCTTCTGAACGTGTTGGATGATGACGTTGAGGTCGGCATTTCCGAATTGCACGACCTGCTGCCGGCTGAAGGTGAGGAGCTGCCGGGTGAGCCTTGATCCCCGTTCCGCGGCCAGTTGGATCTGATCTAGAGCTTCCGCGAGCGCCTCGGGTGTCACTTGCCCTGAAGCAACGAGCGATGCCTGGCCCCTGATTACAGTGAGAAGATTGTTGAAATCGTGCGCGACGCCTCCGGCCAGCCGCCCAAGTGACTCCAGCTTTTGCGACTGGCGCAACTGCAGTTCGAGGCGATGGCGTTCGGTCACTTCACCCGCGTAACAGTGGACGACATTGAGCGGGCGAATTGGGAAGAAAGACCAAGAAATGACCCGCTCACCATAGCTTAGTTCGAGACGGAGCCTGGGCTTTCCCGAGGCCAGGCACTCCATCACGATACTTGGGCTCGATCCGGGCAAAATGTCGTTGACCGAAGGCCAGCCGAGGCTTTTCGCCAAGTCCGCGGCCGCCCGATTGGCGTAGGTGAGGTTTCCGTCAGCGCCAAACTCAAGGACCGGATTTGGGTTCCAATGTGGGAAGGCGGCCAACTGTTCTGTCTGTGCGTCTGCCTCCGGTGCGTCTGGGCTGACCTGAAAAATTTAAATCTTAAACGCCTGTGGATTAGAGTTATCGCGTAGCCAAGCACATGATTCAACCAAGGCTACCGTGGACCCGTCGGAAAGTCTAAGTGATCGAAATGTGGTCGCACGTTGGCTTGGACGAGACAAATCAGGGCCCGATTCCAAGCCTCGATCCGTCAGCGCAAATACGCTGGCTGCGAGCTTTCCTCGAACGGCATCGATCGTCGTGTTGAACAACAGTTCCGCGTTTCTATTGATCGCAACAATTTCCCCTGATGAGTCGCTCAAAACGGAAGCGCACGGCGAACAATGCACCCAACGGAAAGGGTCATTGGCAGAATCGTCAAGCATCGCAACGCGTTGGTGTGTTGAAAATAATGATGCGGTCAACGGGTTGTCTATGGTCGTTGGGGCGATTCGCGTGGGCATAGCTAGGGGTGTTCAAATGCCCTTCTTGGCAAACTAAGTCTACGGATTTTCCGCCAGATTGTGATCGGTTTCAGGCAATACATCCAAAAAGATCAAAAAACCTATTGCACTCAGTTACTCAATTGTTATCTTCCGCGCTCCGTTTCACCCTCGATGGTGAGCGGCAACTAGATTGGCTCAGCCGACAACCGACGCCCGACGAGGGCCGGGATTAATGGTTGGGTTCATCCGAGCAGCAGGAATTCTGCTATATGCCAGTAAAGACATTTAGGCCGCTTACTCCGTCTAGGCGCTACATCACCGTAGCGTCATTTGACGAAATTACGAAGACGAAACCGGAACGCTCCCTGATTGTGATCAGGAAGAAGTCCGGCGGCCGGAACAACCTTGGACGGGTCACCGCCCGCGGTATTGGCGGCGGTCATAAACAGTTCATTCGCCTAATTGATTTTCGTCGGAAGAAGCATGGGGTCTTGGCTGATGTGATGGCCATCGAGTATGATCCTATTAGGTCGGCGCGTATTGCGCTTTTGAAGTATCAGGACGGTCAGAAGGCCTACATCATCGCGCCCATCGGCCTTGAGGTTGGGGCCAAGGTGGTATCTGGGCCGACAGCGGAACCCAATGTGGGCAACAGCCTGCCTTTGAGTGCGATCCCGGTTGGTGTTCCGATTCACAACTTGGAACTTGAGCCCGGAAAAGGGGCGCAGATGGTCCGGTCTGCCGGATCGGCTGCAACGGTCATGTCCCGTGATGAAGGATACGCGCAGGTGCGCCTTCCCTCCGGTGAAATCCGGCTGGTTCATGAGAACTGCTACGCCACGATCGGTCAGGTGGGTAACACGGAGCATGAAAAGATTGTTCTGGGCAAAGCTGGACGGTCGCGGTGGCTGGGCAAGCGTCCGATCACTCGCGGTATGGCGCGCAACCCGGTTGACCACCCAAACGGTGGCGGTCAAGGCAAGTCCAAGGGTGGTGGTGGTTGGCAGCAATTGACCTCGCCTTGGGGGTTGTTGGCGAAGGGCGGGCGCACCCGGAACAAGCGAAAACTTTCAAATCGTTTCATTTTGGTTCGTCGTGACGGCCGTCCGATGAAGAATAAGTAATAATATGGGACGCTCGATCAAAAAAGGTCCGTTTGTTGATGAACATCTTCAGGATAAAATCAGCAAGGCAAAGGCGGCTAAGTCAAAGATGCCTATCAAGACTTGGTCTCGCCGTTCGATGATAACTCCCGACTTTGTCGGGCTGACATTTAGTGTTCATAATGGAAAAGTCTTCAACGCCGTGTTCGTGACGGAGAACATGGTTGGTCATCGATTAGGTGAGTTCTCGTTGACCCGGACATTCAAGAAGCACGGCGCTCACACCGCCAAGGCGGAGGCTAAGTAGACCATGGACGTCCAAGCAATATACAAAAACTTTCGCATGTCGGCCCAAAAGGTGCGTGAGGTGGTTCGGCAGATTCAGGGGTTGCCGGCCCTTCAGGCCAAGGCTGTGCTGGCGTTCGTTCCACGCAAATCGGCCCGAGCTGTCGCGAAGACATTGAATTCGGCCATCGCAAATGCCGAAAACAACCACGGTTTGAAGCCTGAATTGCTCACGGTGAAACTCGCGGTGGCTGGAACCGCGACGAGCATGAAGCGGTTTGTCCCTAAGGCCCGTGGTTCGGCTGGTCCGATCATCAAGCGAAGCAGTCACATCAAGATTGTCGTGACCGACGAGAAATAAGTTATGGGCCAGAAAAGCAATCCTATCGGACTCAGGCTCCCGCTCAACAAGGAGTGGCGGTCAAAGTGGTATTCCGACAAACGAAATTTCGGCAAGCTGCTGTCGGAAGACTATGCGATCCGTGCGCTTCTGAAGAAAAAGCTGGAATCGGCATCCGTGCCCAAGATTCTGATCGAGCGCGCCACCAGTCGGTGCCGTGTCACAATTTTCACAGCTCGTCCAGGTGTTGTTATCGGCCGTAAGGGGACTGAGATCGACAAGATCAAAGAAGAGCTAAGCAAGATGACTGGCAAGGAAGTCTACGTTGACATCCAAGAAGTCAAACAGCCGGAGATCGACGCGCAGTTGGTTGCTGAAAATGTGGCACTGCAACTGGAGCGTCGGGTTTCGTTCCGGCGCGCGATGAAGAAGGCCGTTCAAACGGCAATGGATTTTGGAGCCGATGGAATCCGCATCCGATGCGGCGGCCGCCTTGGAGGTGCCGAACTCTCCCGCGTTGAGCAGTATATGCAAGGAAGGGTTCCTTTGCACACATTGCGGGCCAACATCGATTACGGGTTTGCAGAGGCGAAGACCGTATATGGAAAATTGGGAATCAAATGTTGGATCTGTAAGGGCGAGATTAAGGTCGATGAAAAGCAGGTCAAAAGTGACAAGGCTTCTGTAAACTGACCAGATCGCTGAAAAGATTTTAGGAGCTGCATATGTCAATGATGCCGTCACGAGTAAAGTATCGCAAGATGCACCGCGGAAGCCGAACGGGTTTGGCTACCCGCGGTAACACGGTTGCGTTTGGCGAATACGCCCTCCAGGCGCTGGAGCGTTGCTGGATGGACACTAAGCAAATTGAGGCGGCCCGCGTTGCGATAACGCGAAACATGAAAAAACGGGGGAAAGTTTGGATCCGGATTTTTCCAGACAAGTCGTTTACGAAGAAACCCCTAGAAACCCGAATGGGCACTGGGAAAGGTGGAGTTGAGTCTTGGGTTGCGGTTATCAAGCCGGGTCAAGTTCTGTTCGAGCTAGATGGTGTTCCTATTGCGTTGGCGAAGGAATCGATGCGATTGGCCGCTTCCAAATTGCCGATTAGCACCAAATTCATCGCGCGCCATCACATTGCCACCTGATTCAGATAGGGCATTCCATGAAATTCTCACAAATCAAAGATCTAACCGAAACAGAGCTTACTGCCAAAAGTCGCGAGCTGCGTCAGGATCTGTTCAACCTCCGCCTTCAGAAGACAACAGGGCAGCTTGAGAAGACTTCAAAACTTCGTTCTCTCCGGCGCGAAATTGCCCGCATCGAAACCCGTGTTTCACAAATACGTAAACAGGCTGACGCCAAGTGATATCTATGGTTGACTCGAAAACAATACGCGGTCAACGCAAAGAACGTGTTGGCGAGGTCGTTTCGAACAAGATGCTCAAGACCATTGTGGTCCGGGTTGAGCGGCGTTTTCCGCACCCGAAATACAAGAAAGTCGTCACTGCCTTCACAAAATTCTACGCCCATGATGAGAGAGACGAGGCGAAGGTTGGGGACAAAGTTCGCATTATGGAAACAAGACCCCTTTCAAAAACCAAACGGTGGCGGTTGATTGAAGTGGTCGAACGTAACCCCGAAGCAGCGCAGGTAGTCGCGTAGTCTGAAACAGATAACATATGCTTCAACTCAGATCCATTTTAGACGTTGCTGATAACACGGGCGCTAAGAGAGCCGCGACAATAGGCGTGGTTGGGCGTAATCAAGTGTATGCCCATGTAGGCGATGTTATCAAAATTCACATCAAGGAAGCGACCCCCGACGGATCGGTC
This sequence comes from Verrucomicrobiota bacterium, assembly GCA_043775315.1. Classification (GTDB taxonomy): domain Bacteria; phylum Verrucomicrobiota; class Verrucomicrobiia; order Limisphaerales; family CANJSG01; genus CANJSG01. The sequence goes on along the minus strand of JAYVSO010000171.1, from coordinate 16,336 downwards.
AAAAAGGGCGAGGTCCATGATGCGGTTATTGTCCGGACAAAGCAGTCGATTCGGCGCTCAGATGGCTCCTATGTCCGATTCGACAACAACGCTGTCGTAATCATCGACAAAGAACACAATCCGAAGGGGACTCGAATTTTCGGGCCGGTTGCGCGTGAGTTGCGCGACAAAAAATTCATGAAAATCATCTCTCTCGCTCCCGAGGTTATTTGATATGCCAAAGTTCGCCAAATTCCATGTGAAGCGGGGTGACGAGATAGTTGTGCTCGCGGGATCCGAAAAAGGTAAGCGCGGCAAGATTCTGCAGATGCACACTAAAGCAGATCGTGTGACCGTCGAGGGGCTAAAGATGATCAAAAAGCACGTCAAGCGCAGTCAGCAGAGTCCACAAGGATCCATCGTGGAACGTGAAGGAACTATCCACGTTTCTAATGTGATGCTCGCCGCTAAGTATGACACTCGACGTGCGGCTAAGGTATCCAACGATGCCTGAATATCGATGGAGAAACTAAGGTAATTGCCGCAATCCAGTGACATGAAAGCCAGAATCCAAGAAAAATATCACACTGATGTGGTAGCTGCGCTCAAAGAAAAGCGCAGCTACAGAAATATCCATCAGGTGCCCCGACTTGAGAAAATAATCGTCAACATGGGTGTCAGTGCTTCCCTGGAAAAAAGCGCGATCGATGACGCAGCGAAGGATCTACAGTTAATTACTGGCCGAAAGCCTGTCGTCAGCAAAGCGAGGAAAAGCGTCGCAAACTTCAAATTGCGTCAAGGGCAGCCGATTGGGTGCCGTGTGACTCTTCGGCGTGAGGTAATGTATGAGTTCTTCGATCGCTTGGTCACTTCATCGCTGCCACGGATTCGCGATTTTCGAGGGGTCTCTAGGCGATCGTTCGATGGTCGCGGAAACTACAGCATTGGCATATCTGACCAGATCATTTTCCCCGAAATTGAGCTGGAGAAAGTGAAAAGGACTCAGGGAATGGATATAACGTTTGTAACCTCTGCAGAGACCAATGAAGAAGCCATGGATCTACTGAAACTTCTCGGTATGCCGTTCGCTGAAAAGTAATTTTATGGCCAAGAAATCCTGGATTGCGCGAAACAAGAAAAAATCCGATGCGGTGAGGAAGTTTGCTGCTAACCGTGCGGAGATGAAGGCCAAAGGCGACTATGTGGGCCTTTCCAAACTACCCAAGAACGCCAGCCCAGTCCGCGTTGTCAACAGGTGCGAATTGTCGGGGCGCCGCCACGGTTTTATGAGAAAATTCAACTGTTCACGACTCACATTTCGTGAGTTGGCCCTGTCCGGCTTGATTCCGGGAGTCACTAAAGCTAGCTGGTAAACTTATGTCTGACCCCATTTCCGACATGCTCACTCGCATTCGAAATGCAGCCCAGGCTGCTTTGCCGATTGTCGAGATTCCCCACTCCAAAACCAAGGAGGGGATAGCCGCTATATTGAAGAAGGAAGGATACGTTTCTGACCTGTCTGTGGCGGGTAGTAAAATCAAGACTCTGACAGTAAAACTAAAATACGAAGGACGACGCCCAGTAATCGAGGGTTTGCGCCGAATCAGCCGTCCGGGCTTGCGCAGATACACCGGGGGTTCCGAAATTCCTAAGGTTCGTGGCGGTCTCGGAATCGCTATTGTCTCGACATCACAGGGTTTGATGACGGGAATTCAGGCAAAACGGGCCAACATTGGTGGCGAACTTCTTTGTTTCATTTGGTGAGCACGCACGGAATTGTCTGATTATGTCACGAATTGGAAAACAACCGGTTGCCATCCCCGCAAAGGTCAAAGTAGAAATCAAAGGTGGAAACGTTTTGGTGGAAGGGCCGAGAGGGAAACTGAGTTTTGCTTTACCGAAGCGGACCTCCGCTAAGGTTGATGCCGGTCAGGTTGTGGTCGCCCGGGAAGGTGACGATGCCGAGGCCAAAGCCTTACACGGATTGAGCCGAGCGTTGATCAACAATATGGTCAAAGGTGTTAGCGAGGGATTTGTCAAAAAACTTGAAATCAATGGTGTTGGCTTCAAGGCCGCCATTGCTGGCAAAATAATCACGCTGAATCTGGGATATTCCCATCCAATTACTTACACGATTCCGGAACAGATCAAGATAACGATCGAGGAAAACACAAAAATCACAATTGAGGGTCCTGATCGCCAAGTTGTGGGTGTCGTAGCTTCTGAAATCAGAAGCTTCTGTCCTCCTGAGCCATATAAGGGCAAAGGGGTTAAGTATTCCGACGAGAAGATCATTCGTAAGGAAGGCAAGACTGTTCAATAGTTAGCGTCGACCACAACACGAACCGTGGTCCTGCAAAAATGAGAACCGAAAAAAAGCAAAAGCTGGCGCAACTTAGGCATTGGCGCGTCCGCCACCGGGTTAAAGGCACGTCCGAGCGGCCTAGGATGAGCGTCCACTTCAGCAACATGCACATCTACGTGCAATTTATTGATGATTCTAAGGCTTTGACCCTCGCGTCGGCATGCACCACCTCGGATGTCTTGCCAGAGGGAACAAAATTGAGGGCCAATACCGTTACTGCAAAAGCGATTGGTTCCGTTGCGGCCCTAGCGGCCAAAGACAAGGGCATTTCTACGGTCGTGTTCGACCGTGGATCGCTTCGTTATCACGGTAAAATCAAGGCTCTCGCTGACGCGGCCCGTGAAGGTGGACTTAAGTTTTAACCTAGTTTGGAGAATTCGATCGTGTCTGAACCACAACGCACTGACAGTAACTCTAGAGGATTCGGGGCACAAGGACCCCGTAGAAGCCGCCCAAACCGTCCCGGATCTGAAAGTGGGGACCAGCAGGGGGGAAACGAACTCGTTGAAAAAGTTGTTTTCATCAATCGTTCATCCAAAGTGGTGAAGGGTGGGCGGCGATTTTCCTTCAGCGCACTTGTTGTTGCGGGCGACAAGAAGGGAAGAGTTGGAATTGGTCTTGGTAAAGGCGCAGAAGTTTCAGATGCAATCCGAAAAGGTGGTGAATCCGCAAAGACGCATCTGGTCTCGGTTGCCCTGAAATTGGCAACCATTCCTCACGAAATACAGTTTGAGTATGGTGGCGCAAATGTTCTACTGCGACCCGCTTCTCCCGGAACGGGAGTTATTGCTGGGAAAACTGTGAGGGCGGTGTTGGAGGCCGTGGGAATCAAGGACGTCCTCTCCAAATCGCTTGGTTCTAGCAACGCGGCGAATGTCGTTAAGGCTACCCTTGGTGCACTGCGAGGGTTGCGCCTCGCGGAGGATATTTACAGGAGCCGCGGCATTGAACGTGGTTCTCGATCAAATGCGGCAGTCGCTTCAATATAAGGAACCTTATGCGTCTCCATAACCTACAACCTCGTCCCGGATCAAAGCATCGTGTGAAGCGGCTGGGGCAAGGGGAATCTAGCGGCCACGGAAAAACCTCCGGTCGCGGTGGCAAGGGTCAATCCGCTCGTTCAGGATCTTCTATTCGAATCGGGTTCGAGGGCGGACAGATGCCGCTGATTCGGAGAATGCCGAAGCGTGGGTTTAACAACGCCCGATTCAAGATCCGTTATATGCCGGTTAACGTTGATTCATTGAATATATTTGAGCAGGGAGCGGTTGTCGATGTAGCAGCGATGGAGGCTGCGGGTTTAGCATCCGGCCCGGTTAAGCTTATCAAGATACTCGGTGAGGGTGAAATCACCAGGAAGCTGACTGTAATCGCCGACGGATTCAGCGCTACAGCCAAGGCGAAAATCCAAAAGCTTGGCGGGACATGGCGACTGGTTTCCAAGAGCCAGGCGATTTGATAAGCGCGTCGAATGTTTTCAAATATTGCCAATACGCTAGCGAACTGCTTCAAGATACCGGAGCTCAGGTCGCGTATAGTTTTCACGCTCCTGGTTTTGGTGGTCTGCCGTTTGGCCGCACTTGTGCCGGTTCCCGGGTTAGATAATGCGGCGCTTAAGATATATTTCGAAGATGCCGCCCGATCGGGAGGGAACTCCCTAGTTGGACTATATTCGTTGTTTACAGGCGGAGGTTTTGAGCACTGTGCTGTTGGAGCATTGGGAATCATGCCCTACATCAGTGCTACGATCATCATCCAGTTGCTGGCGGCTGTATTGCCGCAATTGAGCAAGATGGCCAGGGAAGAGGGGGGAAGGGTTAAGATAATACAATACGGAAGATATCTGGCTGTTCTTTTGGCTCTAGGGCAGGGATTTGCGATGTCCCTTGGATGGGAGAATCCCGAAAAGCTATTTCCGAATTGGAATGGTGGTGAAAGGTTGGTGCTCATCGAGAATCTTTGGGTTTACAGGTTCCAGACTGCTTTCTTTCTGGCCGCAGGCACTGTTCTCTTGATGTGGCTTGGTGAGCAGATCACTGATCGAGGAATAGGCAACGGGGTATCTTTGGTGATAACAATTGGGATCTTGGCGAGGATGCCGAAGGCGGTTCAAGGTCTCTGGCTTATGTTTTTTCCACCGGGGGGGATGGAAAGCAAGTTTAACGTCTTTCATGGACTGGCTCTTGTTGTTTTGTTGATTGCAGTCATTGCCGGCGTCGTGGCGGTTGTCCAAGGTCAAAGAAAGATCCCGGTCCAGTATGCTCAAAGAGCTGTGGGTAGGAAGGTCGTGTCCGGCGGCAATTCATTCATGCCGTTGAGGGTTAACTACGCAGGCGTTATGCCTGTTATTTTCGCCCAAGCCATTCTAATGTTCCCGGCTCAAATCTTTGCTTTTTTAGCCCAAAAAGCTTCAGGCGACTTGGCGAAAACGCTGACTCAGATCGGGCGGTATCTTATTGAGCCTCATCCAGTTTACCTGATCTCATTCGGTTTGATGATTCTCTTCTTCTCATATTTTTGGGTAGCAACGCAATTCAACGAATTGCAAATTTCGGACGACATGAAGAAGTCCGGCGGTTACATCCCAGGAATCCGACCAGGATCCGCAACCAGCGACTTTCTTCATTCAACGATGTCAAAGATCACCTTGGCGGGGGCGGTGTTTCTCACGATCATAGCCATTATCCCGATACTCTTGGGCCGTGCGTTCGGAATTGATCCGATGGTCACTCAATTCTTTGGCGGAACCAGCCTGTTAATCACTGTCGGGGTTGTCTTGGACACCATGAGGCAGATGGAGTCGTATCTTTTGATGCGTCATTACGACGGTTTTCTAAAGAAAGGGCGGCTCAAGGGGCGTTTTTGATGCCGATTTCGAATGACGGTTCTTAAAAGCACCGCTGATCTAGAGCTCATGCGTCCTGCTTGTCGGGCTGCAGCAGCTGTCCTCGAAGATGTTCGACAAGTAATTCGGCCTGGGATGACAACATTCCAGATTGACACTTTTGCCGCAGACCGGATCAGGGCGTATGGCGGTCGCAGTGCCTTCCTCGGTTATCGGAAATATCCCTGTCATGTTTGTCTATCGGTTAACGATGAGGTCGTTCATGGCCTCGCTAGCTCGAAAGTGTTGAGTTTTGGCGATGTTCTTTCTGTCGACTGTGGCGTATTGATAAATGGGTTTGTAGGAGATACCGCAAGGACATTCGCCGTTGGTGGATGCTCGCCTGAAGCCCAGCTTTTGATGGAGGTGACGCAGCGATCTCTGTTCGAGGGGATCCAGGTTTGCCGAAAAGGTAACCGGGTCGGGGACATCTCGAGAGCTATTCAACGGCATATTGAAGGCCATGGTTTTAGCGTGGTTCGGGAATTTGTAGGACACGGTGTCGGGCGGTCCCTGCACGAGGATCCTCAAGTTCCAAATTTTGTAGAGAAAGGTCCTTCGCCGAGGCTTGTCCCGGGAATGACCTTAGCGATTGAGCCAATGGTCAACGCCGGCAGACCAGAAGTAAAATTTCTTAAAGATGGCTGGACAGTGAAAACCAGGGATGGTTCACTCTCGGCCCATTTTGAACACACCGTCCTGATTACGGAAGGTATGCCAGAAGTGCTAACTGCGTATGACGGAAGTCGCTAGGGTAACTGGTGGCGTTGATGGCGTTGCTGTTGTGGTGCGATTTAAGAATGGGCACACAATGATTGGTAAAGTGCCCCGCCGCCTATCGGAATTCTCGGTGGATGGTGAAGTGTTGGTTGTGGTGGCCCTTGTGGACATGTCGAAAGGCGTGATTCAATTGACTAAACAGATTTGATATGAAAGTTCGAGCATCAGTAAAAAAGCTCTGCGAAAACTGCAGCATCGTCCGCCGCAAAGGGATCCTTAGGGTTATCTGTGCCAATGCGCGTCACAAGCAACGGCAGGGCTGATTTTTTTCAAAACTTTTACCAATAAAACTATGGCACGCATCATTGGAGTTGAGATCCCGAGCGACAAAAGGATAGATATTTCACTCCGCTATGTTTACGGGATCGGTCCGAAAAACGCGCTTTTAATCCTCGAGAAGGCCCAAATTCAAGGGTCAGTTCGCGCAAAAGATCTCACCGAAGAGCAGCTTTCCCGCATCGTCAAGGCCATTCAAGATGGGAAGTATGTAATCGAAGGTGATCTCCGCCGGGAAATTGGAATGAATTTGAAACGGCTCCAAGCGATAAAGTGCTATCGTGGCGTCCGTCACTTGCGAGGGCTTCCGGTTCGCGGTCAACGCACGTCTACCAATGCGCGAACCCGAAAAGGCCCGAGAAAGACCGTCGGCGTGCAGAGGGCCAAGGCAGCCACTCCCTAGTTTGAAAACTTGAAATATGTCTGAGGAAACAAAGCCCAAAAAGACGGCGACACCAAAGAAGGATGCTAAGCTGACGGCGCCTGATAAGGCTCATGCAAAGTCAGAAGGTGTCGAGCCTATCGTGGGTGTTGCAAAGGTCCCCGGAGTTGCTGAGCCTTCGGCGGTTGCCGCTCCAACAGCGGCCGAACTGCTCGCGGACGATCCCAATGCAAAAAAGATCGTCAAGGCCAAGGGCTCGAAGAACATTTCAGCGGGGGTGGCAAACATTCTCGCCACGTTTAATAATACGGTTGTTAGCATTACCGACATGCAGGGCAACGTATTGGGTTGGAGCGCTGCAGGGCGTGTGGGATTCAAGGGATCCCGGAAAAGCACTGCGTTCGCGGCTCAGCAGGTCGCCCAGGACGCAGCGCGCCAAGCGATGGCCCATGGCATGAGGGAGGTTGAGATTCACGTAAAGGGTCCGGGTTCCGGCCGTGAATCTGCAATCCGTGCCCTCCAAGCTATCGGTTTGGAGATATCAACCATCAAGGACGTTACTCCTGTGCCCCATAACGGATGTCGCCCGCGCAAGAAACGCCGCGTTTAGGCTTCCCTTAACTACTAATCTCATGGCTCGTTACACAGGTCCGCGCACCCGCATCAGTCGCCGCTTTGGAATCCCAATCTTTGGCCCGTCGAAATACCTCGAACGCCGTCCATATTTTCCAGGGGTTCATGGTCCAAAATCAAGGCGCAAGAACTCCGAATATGCGATTGGGTTGATTGAAAAACAGAAACTCCGTTATTACTATGGCCTCCTTGAGCGCCAGTTTCGACGGGTTTATGAAGAGGCAACGCGCAGGCGTGGCGTGACTGGCGAACAGATGCTCCAGATTTTGGAGACCAGGCTGGATAACGTAGTTTACACGCTTGGTTTCGCTAACAGTCGTGCCCACGCGCGTCAGGTGGTCGGGCATGGCCATGTCAAAGTGAACGGGAAAAAAGCTGGTATCGCATCTCATGCGCTTAGAGTCAGTGACGTGGTTGAAATCAAAGATTCCAAGGTTTCTCGGCAGATAGCGGCGAAGGCGCTTGAATCTACCGTGAGTCGCGCCGTTCCGGATTGGCTAAGTGTTGATAAAGAAAACTTCAAGGGCGTTGTCATGCGTGTGCCGACCCAGGAGGAGATCCAGCCAATCGCGAACGTCCAAGCAGTAGTCGAATTTTACTCCCGTTGATCGGTTCACTGCCCATTTAGGGCCCAGCAATTACATGGATGCACCGGTTGCCGCGGGAGGCGACTTGGCGTCAGATTAAAATTGCATAAGGAATACCATGCCAGTTCGTCTCGCTCGATTTGAAATGCCAAAGCGGTTGGTCAAAGATGACGCCAACGCCACCGATACATACGCCAAGTTCATCGCGGAACCTTTCGAAACAGGTTACGGCCACACCGTAGGGAATTCCATACGACGGGTTCTCCTTTCATCTTTGGAAGGTGCGGCGGTGTCCTCGATCAAGATAGACGGGGCGATGCACGAATTCGCAACGGTGGACGGGGTCAGTGAGGACGTCACGGACATCATTTTGAATCTTAAGAAGGTTCAATTCAAGGTGCAGGGATCGCGGGAACCCCAGTTGCTCCGGATTTCCGTGAATAAAGAAGGCGCTGTCACAGCGGCTGACATCGAGACCAACCAAAACGTCGAGATCGTCAATCCGAAGCAGTTGATCTGCACCATCGACAAGAAGAAGAAACTCGATATCGAGTTGGAAGTCCGGATCGGCCGGGGATTCTGCCCCGGAGACTTGAACAAGAAACCTGATCAGGCGATCGGCGTTATTGCGATCGATTCCCTTTTCTCGCCGGTGACCCGGGTCCGTTACAACGTAGAGTCGGCTCGAGTTGGACAACGGACCGACTACGACAAACTTGTGATCGAGGTGTGGACCGACGGGCGAATGACACCTGATGACGCTTTGACGCAGGCTTCGGCAATTCTTCAGCACCACTTGGATGTGTTCGTTGGTTACGACAAAAATGCGATCGAGTTTGAGAAGGAGGAAACCAAAGTCGACGACGAGAAGGCCAAGCTCAAAAAGCTTCTCAACATGTCTGTCAACGAGATCGAACTTTCCGTTCGTGCGGCCAACTGCCTGAACAATGCGAACATCACGACTGTTGGCCAGTTGGCCATGAAGTCGGAGCAGGAGATGCTGAAGTATCGCAACTTCGGCAAAAAGTCGCTCAACGAAATCAAGGACAAGCTCGCAGCCCTCGGGTTGATGCTTGGTATGACATTCGAACCGGGACTTCTCGAAGCGCCCAAGGAAGAGCCCAAGAACTGACTTTTAGGAGACTGTTATGCGTCATTTGAAGCGAACGGCCAAACTGGGCCGCACCGGCAGTCATCGCAATGCGATGCTCGCCAACCTTGTCTGCAGCCTCATTCTGCACAAACGAGTCACGACAACCTTGGCTAAGGCCAAAGCTGCACGGATCGTGGCGGAGAAAATGCTGACCCTGGGACGGCGGGCTCTCGTGGCCAGGGACGCGTCTGGCGCGGCCACGAACAAGGACGAGAAGCGGGATTTGGTCGCCAAAAGCGTTCACCTGCGCCGGTTGGCAGTGGCCGATCTTCATCAGGAAGCAGCCGTGAAGATTCTGTTCAACGAGATTGCCGCGGCCAGCAAGGATCGTCGCGGAGGATACACACGGATCATCCGTTTGGGACAACGTCAGGGTGACGTGGCCAAGATGGTTGTTTTGGAGTGGGTTGATAGTGCCGAAATGGGAGTTTCTGCGCCGAAGTCTGAAGCGAACAAGGAATCGACTAAGGCCTAGTAGGTTTCCAAGATTTCACAAGCCCGCCGAAAGGCGGGCTTTTTCGTTTTGTGGAAGTCCTGCCTTTGCGTTCTATCGACGGGAGTGTAGGAACACTCCTCATCTCGCAGCCTGAACCTTTATGGCGACCCAATCCGTGCCTGTCGATATTCGACCCTGGTGGAACCAGCTGACCCCCTACCACTGGTCAGTCTTTCTAATCGCCTCGTTGGCGTGGATGTTCGACTGTCTCGATCAGCAGCTCTTCATTCTGGCCCGCAACAACGCCGTCCAAACCGTGCTCGGCGGCGCTTCCGTCGATCCGGGTAAGGTTAAAGAGTTTGGCGGCTACGCGACCGCTATCTTCGTCGCCGGTTGGGCCATGGGTGGGTTGATCTTCGGCTCCGTCGGTGACCGTATCGGTCGGGCCAAGACCCTTGCGCTCACCGTCTTGCTCTACTCGGTCTGCACGGGACTTAGTGCGCTATCTTCCACGTTCACCGAGTTCGCGATCTACCGGTTTGTCACAGGCCTTGGGGTGGGTGGAGTCTTCGGATTGGCGGTGGCGCTGGTGGCCGATGCGTTGCCTGAGACCGCGCGGCCCAAGGCGCTCGGCATGCTCCAGGCGCTGTCCGCCGTGGGCAATGTCACGGCTGGTCTTTGTGCGATGGCAGTGGCGGGACTTTCACCGCTGGTGTCGTGGAAGTATCTGTTCCTGATCGGTGCGGCGCCGGCGTTTCTTTGCATCTTCATCATGGTGCGTCTGAAAGAACCCGAGAAATGGGTCCAAGCGAGGGCTGCGAGCCTTGCGGCAGGTGGCAGGAAGATGGGTTCCTATGCCGATCTCTTCGGAGTGCCGCGCTGGAGAAAACCGGCATTGGGCGGAATGATTCTTTGCGTGGCGGGGGTGGTCGGACTTTGGGGCGTCGGCTTCTTCAGCCCCGAACTCATCGGACCGGCGCTCGACAAGGCGCTTCGGGCCGAGGGCTTGGCCGATGCTGCACTCGGCAAGGCCAAGGGCCAATGGACCGCCTACAACCTGATCGTCCAGAACATCGGCGCGTTCGCGGGCATGATCGCCTTTAGCAAGATTGCCCATCGCATCGGCCGCAAAAAGACTTTCGCCATCGGGTTCGTGATGGCTTTTCTGGCCACGGTCTTTTTTTTCACCAGCTTCAAGAGCAAGTCGGATCTCTGGATGAGCGCCGTCATGGGATTCTTCCAGCTCGGGCTATTCGCCGGGTTTGCGATCTATTTGCCCGAACTTTTCCCGACCCGCCTCCGCAGCACCGGTGTGAGCTTCTGCTACAACGTTGGACGCTTCATCGCGGCCACTGGTCCGTTCACTTTGGGCGTCCTCCAGAAATCCCTCGGCGACCGCGCCGTCGCGGTGCTGCCGGCCACGGCCGATGCCGTGGCCAAAGCCGAAGCCAAGCTGGGTGCGTTTCGTGAGGCCGCGTGTTGGCTGAGTTGCGTCTATCTCCTCGGCCTCGTGATCCTGCCGTTCCTTCCCGAGACCAAGGGCCTCCCGATGCCCGAAGACGAGCCGGTGACCAAGTCGGCCTGATGGTTATTCGAATCTGTCTTGGCCGCGAGGGTCGGACTCGGGACTTCCTGCGGCCTTCGGATTTTCCTATCGCGTCTGGAAGGTCATCGTTTTCGTTTCACTGCCGCGGCGCACGATCATCTCTATTGAGTTGCCTTTCTTCAAGGCCAGTGCGAATTCGATCAACTCTGACTCCGTCCTCCGCTGTGTGTTGCCGGCGACGGCGACAATGACATCGCCGTTTAGGAACCCGGCGCGTTTTGCCATGGCGTGCTCGCCGTATTGGCCCACGTGTTTCACGTGCAGGCCCAGTTCGTTCGGTTTGAGGCCAAGGGCGGCACGTTTGCCGGCGGGAAGTTCCTCGAGCAGCAAGCCACCGGTCGCCATGCGGCGCAGATCCCACGTGGTCGCGCGCCAGGATATGTTGCCCCTGCGCCAACCCTCGGTGAGTTCGACACGGGTTTGGATCGTTTTCCCGTCGCGAACCAGCGTCGCCGCCAAAGTCTCTTTGGGGCCGGCGCGGTGCAGCACCCATTGGAGGTCGGCGATCGAAATGAGCGGCTGCCCTTGGAGAGACTCGATGTTGTCGCCTGGCTTCAGGCCTGACTTGGCCGCGATGGACCCGGGTTCGACTCCGGCCACCGTGGCGCGTTGTTTCGGGTCGAGCTTTAGCCCCAAAACATCCGGAAGCGGATAGGGGAAGAGCACGGAATCGGGGAATGCTATGCCTGCGCTGCGGTAGGACAGGCGATCCGACTCACGGATCTGGTGGCAGTGGATGCAGCTCCGCGCGACGTTTGTCCCGGTGGAAAGCGTCGTCGCGTATCTGTCCCTCAGGTTGGGAAACTCTTCGGGCCTCGCCACGGAAACGGACGGACCGTGTTTGCCGGCCAGCAATGGTTTCACTTCATCGAAGCGAGCATGCAGATCAAGCGCTCCGACCATTGCCTTGCGGAGGCCTTCCATCGTCATGTCCTCGTCCTCCTTGCGGGCGGAACGTGTGCCGAACCGGCCGAGGATCGTCTTGTCGGGATGCAGGAAAAAAGCGTGGAACGACTGGTCGTAGTCGAACTGGAAGAGCGACAGATCCATGCCGTTGCCGTGGATGATCCGGACGCAGACGAACAGATCCATCAGGTCCGTGATCTCGTTCTGCTGCTCCAGGACGCGCTTGTCGAACTGGCTGCAGGCCACGCACGGCACGCAGCGGAAGATGACCATGAGCGGCTTGCTTCGGAGTTTCGCCTGCTCGATGGCGCGCGGCAGGTCGTTGTAGATCCAGCGCGACGGCGTGGAGAAGGCCTTCATGTCTTCCATCACCTTATCCTGGGCGTTGGCCGCGCGAAGATTGGTGGTGAGGAGCGTAAGGCCGGCAAGAAGGGAGAGAACGGAAAGGTAACTGGTCTTCATGGCAGTGGAACTTGTGAGGACTTATCCGTCCATCATCTGCCGCGAACAAGCCCGATCACCGGCCCAGCCCGTAGCAGACGAGGCGGTCTTCGCTCCGGAGGTAGAGCCGTCCGTCGGAAAGCACGGGGGCGGCCCAGCACGGATAGCTCAGGCTGGGAACCTGGAACCGGGAAATCTCCTCCAGCTTTTCCGGATTGGGTTTCACCAGCCCAAGCAGGCCGCCCTCGCCGAGCGTGATGAGTTTGCCGTCCGCGAGAATGGCGGAGCCGCGGCCGAAGACATCCGGCTGGGCTTTCGCCCCGCGGGGCGGATGGCCGCGCCAGCGTTCGTCGCGGCTCCACTTCACCGCGCCGGTCTTCAGCTCGACGCAGCGGAAGGTGGCATCCGGTTCGTTGCGGCCGCTGAAGGCATAGAGGAATCCCTGATGCAAAACGGGCGTGGACCAATGCAACTCCAGAGTGGGCTCGCGGAATCCTCCTTCCGGCAGCCGTTCGCCTGACGACCTAGGAATACGCCAGACCTCCCCTAAGGATCTGCCGTCCGGATTTACTTTCAGCAGCACGGATCCGATCCGGGAGTAGGCGGCCGACAGGAGGATGGTTTCTCCGGCGACGACGGGGTTGATGGCGTTGACCGAGTCGTTGACGACGCTTTGGAACCAGCGCTTGAAGCGCGCCTCGCCGTTCGTCGGGTTCAGCGACACGAGCCCCTGGCGCATGAAGCAGAGCAGGTGGCGCTGGCCGTGGAAGGTCGCCAGCACCGGCGTCGAATAGCTCGCCTGTTTCTCCTCCCCCGTCCACGCATAGGGCGCTTCGGCCCGCCAGCCGACCGTGGTCACGCCGCTCCATGTTTTCTCACCGACATTCTCCCAGAGCGTTTTTCCTGTCGTGGCGTCGAGCGCGACCATGCCGGCATTCGGCTGCCCGCCGACCATGACGAACAGGCGGTTGTCCTCGAGCACGGGAGTGCTGCCGACGCCGAAGAACGCTTCGGGCACTCGCCAGTCCAAGGCGGTCTTGCGCTGCCAGACGACCTTGCCGTCGGCGAAGTCGAGGCAGGTCAGGACGCCCTCCGCCCCGAAGGTGAAGACACGGTTGCTCGTGATGAGCGGGGTGCAGCGCGGGCCGTTGTTATAGCCGAACGGGTCCTCGTAGAGGGAACGGTAGGCGTGACGCCAGAGGGGTTTGCCCGTGTCTGCGAAGACACATTCGACGACCTCCTCCAATCCTTGCCGATGAAAGATCACGGCCTTGCCCGCGCGCACCGAAGGAGCCGAGTAACCGGTCCCGATGGCCTTCTCCCAGAGCAACGGCGGTCCCCCTGCGGGAAATTTGTCGAGCAGGTTGGTCTCGGGAGAAAGGCAGTTGCGTGTCGGCCCGAGAAATTCCGGCCAGTCCGCAGCACCAGCGCGCACCACGGCCAGAACGACAAGCAGCAGCGAAACGCCACGGTGGGTCCGGATGGTCTGCGGATTTGGCTTCATGGAGTGAGTGGTTGCATTGAACGGCGCTTCACAGCCGGAGGAACAGCTTTCTCTGGTAGAGGAAACGGAGGAAGAGGAACGCGAGGAGCATCCCCACGACGGCCACGACGAGATCGCCGAAACCCTTGGTGACATTGGTTTCGAAGAAGGCCCGGATGTCGCCGCCGACGAAGCGTTGGGCCACTGAACGGAACCCGCCGACAAGCGTGTTCGCGAGGTAGATGGTGATGGCGTTCGAGCCGAACCAGACGAACGGCATGCACCAGCCGCGCCACTGTTTCACGTCGATCACCCAGTAGAAGGCGGCCAGGAGCAACGCGCTGTAACCTCCGGCCACGAGCACGAACGATGATGACCAGATTTTTTTCACGACGGGGAACTGCTCGTTCCACAGCCAACCCAAAAGCACCGCACCGAGACCGAAGCCCACGAGGTAGGCCAGCTTCCACTTGTCGCAGAAATGCCGGCTGCGGAGGAGCAGCCCGGCGAAGATCCCAAGCAGACAGGTGCCGATCGCCGGGATGGTGCTGAGGAGCCCTTCGGGGTCGTAGTAGCGGTCCCATTTCTTGCCCGGAAGAACCTGGAAGTCGACGTGATGGGCCAGATTGTATCCGGGCTCGAATTTGCCGGTGACGAAGTTCGTGGTCGCGTCGAACTGCTGGTGCGCGAACGCAAGGGCGGGACTGTTCTTCACGGTGGAGGGGTTCGTCGAAGACGTCAGCGATGGGGCGGCTGCGGGATTGCCGGCCTTGATTGCCAGCTCGGCCAGCGGTTCGTCCGCCAGTCGGATGTCACGGATGGGGATGAAGCTCATCATCGCCCAATAGCCGACGAGCAGGCCTGCGCAGATGCCGACGAGCTGCCTGGGCTTGAAGAAGAGGAAGATCATCGCGGCCGCGCCGTAGCAGAGCGTGATGCGGTTCAGCACTCCCAGCAGCCGCATGTCCGGCCAGAGACCCTTGAATCCGCCGGAGTAGAGGATTGAGATCGCGAACAGGAGCAGCACCCGGCGGATGATCCGCCGCAGGGCGGCCGGGCGGCCGCCGTGTTCCAGCTCCTTGGTCAGCGAGAAGACGATCGAGACGCCGACGATGAAGACGAAGAGCGGGAAGATCAGGTCGTAGAAACGGAAGCCAGCCCAGTCGGCGTGCTCGAGCTGGTAGGCGAGGAACTTAAAGATCGAGAAGCCTTCGCCCTTTTCACCCGCCATCCGGCTGAGCGCGTAGACCAGCGCGTCGCCCGCGATGATCCAGAACATGTCGAAGCCGCGCAGGGCGTCGATGGACATGAGACGGACGGAGCCGGGCTGGGGCGTGGAGGCGGGTGCGGACATCGTGGTGAGATTGAGCGGCCGGTTTGTCCGGGGCAAGGCGCGCTCGGTTGCACTTCCGGTCAATGGGACGAACCGGCTCCAGATTTTCAATGCGCGCCGCCGCGAGCTCGTCCCATCTTTCTGCGAAACGCCATGAACCTGTTCCTCCATTACCTCGCCGTGTTCACCTGCCTGATTGGCATCGTCTTCATGTCAGGCTGTGCCAGCGCGGGTCCGGCGATGCCGAAGACGCTCCGTGTCCTCACCTACAACATCCACCACGGCGAAGGCCTCGACGGGAAGGTCGATCTGATCCGCATCAGCGAGCTCGTCACCAACCTCCAGGCCGACATCGTCTGCCTCAACGAAGTGGACAAGGGTGTGACCCGGACCAAAGGCCGCGATCTCACGGCGGAGTTGGCCGCGTTGACGCGGATGACGGGTGTCTTCCGCAACAACTACCACTATCAGGGCGGAGAATACGGCAACGCCATCCTCAGCCGCCATCCGGTGACCGCCGTCACGAACTCCCATTTCAAGATGCTCCGGACCGGCGAACAGCGCGGCATCCTGCAGGTGAGCATCGATGTCGGCGGACGCGAGGTCGTCTTCATGGCCACGCACATCGACTACCGGCCGGATGACACGGAGCGGCTGATGAACGTGGACGAGATCTTCGGACTGCTCCCGCGCTACAGCGGCAAGACGGTCATCGTGGCCGGCGACTTCAACGACACGCCCGGCAAGCGTGTCCACTCGAAGATGAAGGAACGGTTCCGCGACGCGTGGGAAGAAGCGGGGCAGGGCGATGGGTTCACCATTCCCGTCAAGAAACCCACCAAACGCATCGACTACATCTGGCTGGAGAAGAACGCCCCGCTGAAGGTGAAGGAGATCACGGTGCCCTATTCCGAGGCTTCGGATCACCTGCCGCTTTTCTCCGTGCTGGAGTGGAAGTAAGGCGGAGTCTGGTTCCTCGCTGTTTTCAGTGGATAACCATGCGTCTTGCGGCTCCGAGTTGCTCTGGACTGCTCGACCGCGTTCTCCCTCACCCCAGCCCTCTCCCGCTGGGAGAGGGCTGGGGTGAGGGAG
>JAYVSO010000170.1:0-15685 GCA_043775315.1 Verrucomicrobiota bacterium | reverse complement strand
GCCGAGGTTGACGATGATGGCGGGGACGCCGTTGATGGTTTCGGCTTTGGCAACCAAATCCTTTGCGCTGCCAGCGGCTTCGCGTTGCTGCGCGGACTTGAGCGACTTCTCCAAATCTTTTTGGTGCGCGAGCAAGGCTTCGATTTTCTTTTCCAACTCGCCGACGGGCGAATTGATTTTGCCCGCGATGCTGCGGATGAGTTGCAACTGCTCGTTCGCCAAACCGTAGGCAGTCAAGCCTGCGACGGCTTCGATACGACGAACGCCTGCCGCGACTGCTGCCTCGCTGACGATGCGGAACAAACCGATCTCGCCTGTGCCGCGAACGTGCGTGCCACCGCAAAGCTCCATCGAATAGCCGTCGAGCTTGCCGACCGCGCCGCCGATTTGGACGACGCGGACGGTGTCGCCGTATTTGTCGCCGAAGAACTGCATCACGTCCGCGCGGCTTTTCACGGCGGGGTAGGGGACTTCCGTCCAGCTCACGGCGGCGTTCTCGACGATGCGTTCGTTGACGAGCTTCTCGATGTCGGCGACCTGCGCGGGCGTGAGCGCGGCGCTGTTGAAGTCGAAGGTGAGCTTCTCGGGTGTGACGCTGGAACCCTTCTGCGAGGCCTCCTTGCTGGCCACCTCGTGCAACGCCCAGTGGAGCAGGTGCGTGACGGTGTGGTGACGCTGGATGGCGGCGCGGCGGGCGGAATCAAGCTGGATGGTGACGTGTGAACCAATGGCCGGGGCGTCACCGCCTTCGATGAAGTGGAGGACGGTGTTACCGGACTTCTGGGTGTTGACGACGCGCCAGAGCTGGCCGGAACCGGAGAGTTCGCCGGTGTCGCCGACCTGGCCGCCCATCTCGGCGTAGCAGACGGAGTTGTTGAGCACGACGACGGTCTTGTCCTTGAGCTGGACGACTTCCTGGACGTCGGCGCCGGTGTGGTTGTGGTCGTAGCCGAGGAAGTGGGTGGGCGTCTTGGTCTCGATCTGGGAAAGCTCGATGACCTGCTTCTTCTGGGCGGCGCGGGCGCGAGTGCGCTGCTCTTCCATCAGCTTCTCGAAGCCTTCCTTGTCCACGGTCAGGCCGCGTTCGCGGGCCATTAACTCAGTGAGGTCTAGCGGGAAACCGTAAGTATCGTAGAGCTTGAAAGCGTCGGCCCCAAGGATCGCCGGCGTTCCTTTCAAGAATCTCTTCCACTCTCCTATGTGTAACTCGTCGATCGAAAGCTTTCCGAGCTCAGTTCCATCTTTGTAGAATCGAGCCCAAACGACTTCTATCAGTCTGTCTGGTTCTAGACTGAACGAGTCCCCTTCGACCGTGCCACTTAGCTTGATTCCTTCCCTCTGACACTGTGTGGAGAGAGCCCCCAAAAAAGCCTCGTTCTCAAACAACTTGATACCTCGATCCAACGTCTTGTTGAACGACTCTTCCTCCAGCTTGAGCGTGTCCTTCACCTGCTGCTGCTTGGCGCGGAGCTCGGGGAAGACGTCGCCCATGGTGCGGGCGAGCACGTCCACCAGCTTGTAGAAGAACGGTTCCGAAAACCCGAGCGTGCGGCCGTAGCGGACGGCGCGGCGCAGGATGCGGCGGAGGACGTAGTTGCGGTCGTTGTTGCCGGGCTGGATGCCGTCGGCGATGGCGAAGCTGAGGGTGCGGATGTGGTCGGCGGTGACGCGGAAGGCGATGTCTTCCTTCTCCTGCGCAGTGTCGCCGGTGCTGCCGGCCTTCGGCAGGGTTGAGCCGTATTTCTTGCCGCTGAGCTTCTCCAGCTCGTCGAAGATGGGGCGGAAGATGTCGGTCTCGTAGTTGGAGATCTTGGCGTGCTGGAAGTCGGTCAGGCCCTTCGTCCCCTGGATGATGCTGGTGACGCGTTCGAAGCCCATGCCGGTGTCCACATGCTGCGCGGGCAGCGGGCTGAAGGTGCCATCGGGGTTGGCGTTGTATTGGATGAAGACGTTGTTCCAGATCTCGATGCAGCGGGCGTCGGAGCCGTTGACGAGCGTCGCGCCGGACTTTTGCGCGTCGAGGTCGGTGGCCACGGGGCCGGGGCGGAGATCGACGTGGATCTCGGTGCAGGGACCGCATGGGCCGGTCTCGCCCATCATCCAGAAATTGTCCTTCTTGCCGCCGTTGACGATGTGGATGGCGGGATCAAGGCCGACGGAGCGGAACTTCGCGGCCCAGAGTTCCCAGGCTTCCTGGTCGCGGTCGGCGGGGTCGTTCTTCTCCTTGTTGGGCTGGTAGATGGTGGCGTAAACGCGCTGCGGGGGAAACTTCCAGACTTCGATGACGAGCTCCCAGGCCCAGTCGATGGCTTCCTGCTTGAAGTAGTCGCCGAAGGACCAGTTCCCCAGCATCTCGAAGAAGGTGTGGTGGTAGGTGTCGAGGCCGACGTCGTCGAGGTCGTTGTGTTTGCCGCCGGCGCGGATGCACTTCTGGGTGTCGGCGGCGCGGGTATCGAGCGAGGGAACTGCGCCGGCCCACTTGGAGACGTCGGCCTTGCGTTCGCCGAGGAAGATGGGGACGAACTGGTTCATGCCGGCATTGGTGAACAGCAGGTTCGGGCTGTCCGGCATGAGGGACGACGAGGGGACGATGGTGTGCTGCTTGGAACGGAAGAAATCCAAGAAGCTCTGGCGGATCTGGGTGCTGGTCATCATGGCCTGCAAAAATTCGGTTTTGGCCCGCAAAGAGGCGCAAAGGCCGCAAAATACGGACGGACAAACTAGGCGAACGAGTTCAGCGGGCGCTAGGGGGAAGTTGGCGACGAAACCGGCTCCACGACATAATCAAAGCATAGGTTCCTCGCTGTTTTCGGTGGGTAACCATGCGTCTTGCGGCTCCGAGTTGCTCTGGACTGCTCGACCGCGTTGGGCACTGCTTTGGCCCGCATTGACTGGGCCAAACCGGTTCCCGCGTCAGCGTCCAGGGCGGACCCATTGGCCCCCTCTCCCAGCGGGAGAGGGCTGGGGTGAGGGAGAACGGCCCCACCAACCCACTGAAAACAGCGAGGAACCACATTTTCAACCCGAACTCCGAAAAGGAACTGGGGAGCGCACGCGTCCCGCGTGCGGGTTTGGGCGTCGCGCCCAAACCTTCGCCACACTGTCTGTGGCCTTTCCGGGGGAGAAAATGGACGACGGGGTTTTCGGCGGGCCGCCGGAAACAGCACGCGGGACGCATGCGCTCCCGGGTCCGGTCTCATCACCTGATTCCAACTTCGGAGCGCGGGATTAAAACCAGCGGTTCGTTAGAAGCGGTCCGCTGAGCAATCCCCGGCCGCTTTCCCACTGGAACGAACCTGTGTTCACTGGAAGTGTTCGCCCCTGATGACAAGACAGGCCCCATCAAGGAGCAGCGCCGGCGATCTTTGCCTGGCGCGGTCCGTGGCCGAGCTGATCGCCTCGGATCCGACCCTTGAGGCGGTCACCTTGAACCCGGGCGAAGGGTCCGGCGCGCTGGCCTCGTTTTCCGGGAAGCCGAATTCCCACATCCAGGATGCGCTGTTCAAGGCGGTGGCCGCGGCCCAGGAGGTCGAGGCGGGTTGTCCTCTGGCGAGGAACGAGGGTTCGTGCGGTGATTGTCCCAAGTCCGAATTGTTCCCCACCCTGCCTCGGTCCACCGCCTCCGTCGCCGCCGGCAAGCTGACGGTGTCGCGCCTGACCTGCCCCACGGCTCCCTCCTTCTGGCATTGGCGCAACCTGCCGATTCCGACGTTCAAGCCCCGCGAGGTGGAGGTTCCGGACGACGACCATTCGCTCGACGAATGGAAGATCCAGCTGGCGCTCGCCCTGGGCTGCGGCGCGCTGGGATTGCTCGGGGGCTTTGTCTTGGAAGGGCCCTGGCGGCTGGCCGCCTTCATCGGCGCCTACCTGTGCGGAGCGTGGGGACCGGCGGAGGAAGTCTGGGAGCTGCTGCGGAAGAAGGTTCTCGACGTCCACTTCCTCATGATCGCCGTGGCCGCCGGCTGCGCGTCGATCGGCGCGTGGGCGGAGGGAGCGACCCTGCTTTTCCTGTTCTCGTTTTCCGGCGCGATGGAGCACTACGCCATGGGCCGGACCCAGCGCGAGATCCGCTCGCTCTTCAAGGCGGCGCCGAAAACCGCGCTGGTCGTCCAGCAGGATGGAACCGAGAAGGAGATCCAGGTCGAGCTGCTCACGCCGGGCATGACCCTGCGGATCCGGCCGGACAGCCAGTTCCCCGTCGATGCCGAGATCACGAGGGGCCAGACCGCCGCGGATGAATCCAACATGACCGGGGAAGCCACGCCCGTGGAGAAGACGGCCGGCGACAGCGTCATGGCGGGCACATTGAATCTCTGGGGCGCGGTCGATGCCCGCGTCCTGCGGCCGGCCTCGGAAAGCTCGCTGGAGAAGATCATCCGGCTCATCCGCGAGTCGCAGAAGCTCAAGGCACCCAGCCAGCGCTTCACCGACCGTTTCGGCAGCGGCTACACGCTGGGCGCGCTCGGCTTTGTGGCCGTCATGTTCTTCGTCTGGTGGCTGGGCTTCGGCCTGCCGCCGATCCATTCAACGGACACGACCAAGAGCGCTTTCTATCGGGCGATGACGCTCCTCGTGGTGGCGTCGCCGTGCGCGCTGGTCCTTTCGATCCCGTCGGCCATTCTCGCGGCCATCGCCTGGGGCGCGCGCCACGGCGTGCTGTTCCGTGGCGGTGCCGCCGTGGAAAAGCTGGCCGAAGTGGATGTCGTCGCCCTCGACAAGACGGGCACGCTGACCACCGGCGACCTCGCCGTGGCTTCGGTGGAGAGCTTTCCGGCGGGCCGCGAATCCGAAGTGCTGCGGGACACCCTCGCTGTCGAGGCCCACTCCAACCACCCGCTGGCCCGCGCCATCACGCGCCACGGGAAGAAGCTCGGGATCGCCGTGCCCGAAGCGACCGAGATCGCCTCGGTGGCCGGCAATGGCGTCGAAGCCCGCATCGACGGCCGCCCCGTCCGGCTCGGCAAACACGCCTGGGTCTTCGACAAGGATGCGTCCGCGCCGTCCTCGGCCGAAGAGGGCGACGCGGGACTCTCCGTCGTCTGGCTGAAGGCGGGCGAACTTCGCGGCCGCGTCCTCCTGCGCGACGAAGTCCGGCCCGAGTCGAAGCCCGTCATCGAAAAGCTCCGCAAAGCCGGCATCCGTTCCCTCGTGCTCACGGGCGACCGGGAATCCGCCGGGCGCCAGCTCCAGAAGCTCGTTCCCGTGGACGAAGTCCGGGCCGCCCTCCAGCCCGAGCAGAAGGTCGCCGCCATCCGCGAACTGGCCGAAGCCGGGCGCAAGGTCGCCATGATCGGCGACGGCGTGAACGACGCCCCCAGCCTTGCCGCCGCCCACGTCGGCGTGGCCATGGGCGCACGCGGATCCGATGCCGCCCTGGAACAGGCCGAGGTCATCCTGATGCACGACCGCATCGAGAACTTCTGGGCCGCATACCAGCTCAGCCTTCGTGCGAAGAAGATCATCAAACAGAACCTCGTCATCTCGCTCGGCACCGTCATGGTGCTCGCGGTGGCCGCCACGCTCGGGCCGGTTCCGCTCACGCTCGGCGTCGTCGGCCACGAGGGCAGCACCGTCGTCGTCGTGCTCAACAGCCTGAGGCTTCTTTTCGGAAAACCCCCGTCAACATCCCCATGAGAACTCCATTCACCGCTTTCGCCGCGCTGCTGGTCGCCGGATGCGCCCTGCAAGCCGACAACTGGCCGCAGTTCCGCGGACCGAACTCCCAGGGCCTTTCCGCCGAGACGGGCCTGCCGCTGAAATGGACGGCGACCGAGGGCGTGGCCTGGAGCACGGCGATTCCCGGCGAGTCATGGTCTTCCCCCATCGTCTGGGGCGACCGCGTCTTCCTCACCACGGCCACCGACAGCGGGGAATCCTGCCGCGTGCTTTCCCTCGACCGGAAGACCGGCCGGATCCTCTGGGACAAGGAGGTCTTCAAGCAGGTCCAGCGGCGCAAGGAAGCCCGCAACACCTACGCCACCCCCACCCCCGCCACCGACGGCGAACGCGTCTACGCATCCTTCGGCGACGGCGGCTTCGCCGCGGTGGATTTCTCCGGCGAGACCGTGTGGGTGAACCACGACTACAAGTTCTACGGCCAGCACGGACTCGGCACCGCGCCGATCCTGCACGACGGGCTGCTCATCATGGCCCGCGACGGCAGCAGTGAGGGCGATGACAAGAAGGTCGGTTGGCAGATCCCATGGGACCAGTCCTACGTCGTCGCCCTCGACACCGCGACCGGCAAGGAACGCTGGAAAACCAAGCGGGGCCTGTCCCGCATCGCCCACAGCGTTCCAAGCATCTGGAAAACCCCCGCCGGGACCACGCAGCTCATCAGCGAGGCCGGCGATGTCCTCCAGGGATTCGACCCGCAGACCGGGGCGCGTCTCTGGTCCAGCCAGGTCATCGGCGAAGCCAAGGTCCCCTCGATGGTCCTCGGCGACGGGCTCGCCTTCACCGCCGGCGGATGGGGCGGCAAGGAGACGATCAAGGCCTTCAAGCTCGGCACCGGCTTCGGCGACCTCAAGGAGTCGAACCTCGTGTGGGAACAGCGCAAGGGCATGCCCAAGGTTCCCTCCATGATCTACGTGAAGCCGCACCTCTTCGCGATCACCGATGGCGGCGTCGCCTCCTGCATGAAGGCCGACACCGGCGAACTCGTCTGGCAGGAACGCGTCGGCGGGAACTTCGCGGCCTCGCCGGTGGCGGCGGAGGGACGGATCTATTTCGTCGGCGACAACGGCGAAACCGCCGTGGTCGAAGCAGGGCCGGAATTCAAGGTGCTGGCCAGAAATCCGCTCGGCGAAAAGGTCCAGGCCTCGCCCGCCATCTCGCAGGGCCAGCTCTTCATCCGCACCGAGAAGAACCTGTTCTGCATCGGCGGCGGAAAGTGACCGGCCGGCCGTGGCAACGCGGCATCAATCCCCCCTCACGCCTTCCTGGCGCGCGGCCATTGCACGATCAGCACGCCGCCGAGGATCACCGCCATCGCCGCGACGGTCCGCCAGGTGATCGGCTCGCCCACGAACAACCACCCGAGCAGCACCGCGATGGCCGGATTCACATACGCGTAGGTCGCCACCTTCGCCGCCGCGGCGTGTTCCAGCAGCCAGACGTAGGAGCCGAACGCGATCCAAGATCCAAAGACGACGAGATACGCCTGGGCCATCAGCGAATGGCTCGAAACCGCGTCCCACCGCACCGAAGCCGGTTCCCCGCGCAGCACCGCCACCAACGTCAGGGCCGCGCCGCCGCAGACCATCTGGAGCGCGCTTCCCATCAAGGGCGAAGGTGGGCGCTCCAGTTGTTTGCCGAAAACCGAACCGCCCGACCAACACAGGCAGCCCACCAGCAGTCCGAGGATTCCCGCGATCGGCAGCTCCGCTCCGCCCATGGAACGTCCCGTCGCAAGGATGACCACGCCGGAGAAGCCCACGAGCAAGCCCAGCACGCCCAACCCCGTCGGCCTTGCACCGCCCGGCCTCATCGCGTCGAAGAGCATGAACCAGATCGGCTGCGTGGCCACCATCAGTGCGGCGATGCCCGACGGCACATACTGTTCTGCCCAGCACACCATGCCGTTCCCGCCCAATAGCAGCAGGGTTCCGATGATGGCGGACGATCTCCAGTGCACCGCCTTCGGCCAGGCGGCTCCGCGCAGCTTGAGCCAGAGGAAGAGGCAGATCCCCGCGAAGAGGAACCGCGTCCCCGCCATCAGGAAGGGCGGCATCGTCTCCACGGCCACACGGATGGCCAGATAGGTCGAACCCCAGATGAGATAAACCGAACCGAAGTGGAAAACCTCCGCTCCCCGCGTGAAGGTCCGGGCCGGGGTTGCCGTGTCATTGCTGGCGCTGCTCATGTCGTTTGAAGTGCCTTGGCGCCGACGGGAAAAAAGAAACCCGCCGGTGCTGCCGGCGGGTTGGGTGAAATCGTTTCGGTTCGAGATCAACTACCGCCTGGGCCTGCACGCTTGGCAGCCCACTTAATGGCAATGGTCATCCAAGCGGCCTTGGGGAGGCTGCATACGATGACGGGATTGCCGTGGTGGCGGTTCATGATTTGGACCGATTGAACTTGTTGGGGCACGCCGAGGAAGTCAACGCGGGCGTTCTGGGTTGGTAGGGCGAAGGCTCCCGCCGAGCCGCCGCTGCGATGCCTGAAGACCATCCGGCCACGGCGGCAACGAAAACGGCTCCACCAAATTTCCCACGAGGAACCCATTAGCCTGCTGAAAGCCACAAGGCGGCTTGGCAGGAGGCGTTGCCACTCGGGCAATCGCCCGACGGGCATCTGGAAGTTCTGGCCGGGCGGCGACGCCCGGCCTACGGGACGGCCGATCCGTTTGCGAAATGCCGCTTGCCGGGCACGGGCTGTTTCGGTGAAAACGTCCGCACTGCCGCTCCGATGTCGATGCCGTGTCGGAAAGGAGCCCGGTCCAAGGCCATGAAAAACTACCTGATCCTCTGTCTCACCGCCCTCGCTACTCTCTCGTCCTGGGCGGAACCGATGCGCCGCGTCGCGCCTGCCACCGTCCCGGCGCTGACCGGGAGCAACGCCGTGGCGCGGCTGAAGGCCGACGGGCAGTTCGATTCCCTCCGGGCCGCCATCACCGCCGCGCGTTACGGCGCGAAGGCCGACGCGGCGTCCGGCGACGTCTTCGCGGCCAACCCGTCCCACGGATTCTCCAGCCGCTTCAGTCCGGTGGGTCTCCGCCTCACCGCGCGGACCAGCGACGGAACGAACGCGGCCCGCCATTCCTCCGAGTGGCGGTTGGAAGCCGTGGGTTATGGCGACGCGCTTACGACCGTGCCACGCGGCGAAGTCGTCTCGGCGGGGCAGCGGGTGGAACTGCGCCGGAAAGCGCCGGCCGTGGTGGAATGGTTCGAGAACCGGCCCGGCGGATTGGAGCACGGGTTCACGCTGACCGAACGGCCGGCCGGGAATTCCGACGGGCAGGCCCTTCGCGTCCGCATCGCGGTCACGGGCGATCTGCGGCCGGTGGCGGAACTGGGCGGCCAACGGCTGGCCCTGCGCAACGCGGCCGGAGCCACGGTGCTGACCTACGACAAACTGAAGGTCTGGGACGCCACCGGCCGACCGCTCACGGCGGTCATGGAAACAGAAGCGGGCCGGGTGCTGCTCACGGTGCTGGACGCGGAAGCGGTCTATCCGCTGACGATCGATCCGACGTTCCAGCAGGAGGCTTATCTCAAGGCCAGCAACACCGAGTTTGTTGACAGGTTCGGCTACT
This sequence comes from Verrucomicrobiota bacterium, assembly GCA_043775315.1. Taxonomy (GTDB): domain Bacteria; phylum Verrucomicrobiota; class Verrucomicrobiia; order Limisphaerales; family CANJSG01; genus CANJSG01. The sequence goes on along the minus strand of JAYVSO010000170.1, from coordinate 6,429 downwards.
CTGTGGCCGTGTCGGGCGACACGGTGGTGGTCGGAGCTTACCAAGAGAGTAGCAGCGCGACCGGCATTAACGGTAACCAGGCGGATAATTCCTCCAGCCAGTCCGGCGCGGCCTACGTGTTCACGCGCAGTGGCACGAATTGGACGCAGCAGGCCTATCTCAAGGCCAGCAACACCGGGGCGAACGACCGTTTTGGCATCTCCGTGGCCATTTCGGGAAACACAGTCGTGGTCGGGGCCCGCAATGAGTCCAGCAACGCCGTCGGCGTGAATGGCAGCCAGGCTAACAATTCCACCCCTGGTTCCGGCGCGGCCTACGTGTTCACGCGCAGTGGCACTACATGGACACAGCAGGCCTATCTCAAAGCCAGCAACACCGGGCTGATCGACAATTTCGGTTACTCCGTGGCCGTGTCGGGAGACACGGTGGTAGTCGGGGCTTACGGGGAGGGCAGCAACGCCACCGGCGTGAACGGCAACCAGGCGAACGATTCCTCCAGCCAGTCCGGCGCAGCCTATGTGTTCACGCGTAGCGGCACGACTTGGACACAACAGGCCTATCTCAAAGCCAGCAACACTGGGGAAAGCGACTGGTTCGGCTGGTCCGTGGCCGTGTCGGGAGACACTGTGGTGGTCGGGGCTTATTCGGAGGACAGCAACGCTAGCGGCGTGAACGGCAACCAGTCGAACAATTCCGCCCAATTGTCCGGCGCGGCCTACGTCTTCACGCGCAGCGGCACGAATTGGACGCAGCAGGCCTATCTCAAAGCCAGCAACAGCGAGGGACTCGACTTTTTCGGCTATTCCGTGGCCGTGTCGGGTGACACGGTGGTAGTCGGGGCTTACGGGGAGTCCAGCGACGCCACCGGCGTGAACGGTAACCAGGCTAACAATTCCGCCTCCAGTTCCGGTGCAGCCTACGTGTTCACGCGCAGTGGCACGAATTGGACGCAGCAGGCTTATCTCAAGGCCAGCAATGCCCAGACCGGCGACTATTTTGGTTGGTCCGTCGCGATATCGGGCGACACTTTGGTTGTGGGCGCCTATTTGGAGGAAAGCAGTGCTACTGGAGTGAATGGCAACCAATCGGACAATTCCCTCAGGTCCGGCGCGGCCTACGTGTTCAGGCGCACCGGCACGATTTGGTCACGCCAGATCTACCTAAAAGCCAGCAACACTGGGGCCAATGACGGCTTCGGCTATTCCGTGGCCGTGTCGGCTGACACGGTTGTCGTTGGAGCTTATCTTGAGCCCAGCAACGCCACTGGCGTGAACGGCAACCAGTCAAACAACTCCTCCTTCGACTCCGGCGCGGCCTACGTTTTCGGTCCGGCCGATCCGGAAATCGCCATTGAACAGCCCGTGGGTTTCAGTCTGACCAACGGAACTTCAACAGTGTTTTTTTCCAATCAGGTAAATGGATCGAGCGGACCGCCGCGTGTCTTCAACCTCCGAAGCCTTGGGACGACTCCTCTGATCGGGATCAGCGCCTCTCTCCTGGGCGCGAATCCCGGGGACTTCATCCTGAACACGAACTTGATTCCTACGTCGTTGGGAGCGTCCTTGAGCACCAATTTCTCCATATCTTTCGCTCCGACAGCGAGCGGCTATCGATCCGCAATCCTCCGCGTCACCAGCAACGACGAGGACGAGGGCGTGTTCGACATCGCTCTTGTCGGTTTCGGTGTCCAATTGTCCTCCTTCACCAACTCGACCGAGTTGACCATTCCCAGCCTGGGCAACGCGTCGGTCTATCCCTCGACCATCACGGTGAGCAACATAACTGGCCCGGTGGCGGACATCCGCGTGCAGTTCACCGGCTTTTCCCACGTCGCACCCGACGACGTCGACGCGCTGCTCGTCAGTCCCGGCGGCCAGGTGGTCGCACTCATGTCGGATGCGGGCGGCGCGTGGACCGTCTACGATCTGGACCTGGTCTTCAACGACCGGGCCACGACCCTGCTGCCCGATAACACCGTCATCTCCGGCGGCACGTTTCGGCCGTCGAACTTTCCCGGGACCGAAGCGCTTCCTCCCGGTGCCACGGGCACGATCGGCACCAACATCATGGACCTCGCGACCAACGGGGCGAACGGCGACTGGAAGCTCTACATCAAGGACGACTCGTCGAGCGGCGGCGGTGGCTGGTTGAACGCCTGGTCATTGACGTTCGAAGTGCTGCCGACCGCCGAGATCGACGTCGTGGCCGGCACCAACCTGGTCGACGGCGTGTCCATCGTGGACTTCGGCACGTTGCCGCCGGGCAGCAATTCTCTGACACGGTCGTTCACCATCCAGAACCTGGGCGGGACAAACTTGACGGGCATCCAGGTCACAAAGGGCGGGGCGAACAGCGGGGACTTTGCCCTCGGAACCAATGGCCTGCCGTCGAGCCTCGCGGCGGGCGCTTCGGCGACGTTCACCGTCACCTTCACGCCGTCGGGCGGAGGCGCACGCACGGCGTCGTTGCAGATCCTCAGCAGCGATTCGGACGAGGGCGTGTTCGACGTGGCGCTTACCGGCAGCGGGATCTCAGCCCTGCAGGCGTGGCGGCAATTGAACTTCGGAACAACGTCCAACACCGGCCTCGCCGCCGACACGGCCGACGCCGATCTCGACGGGGTGACGAACGTGGTGGAATTCGCGTTCGGCCTGGATCCGAACTCAAACACGTCGAAGCTTCTGCCGCAGGGCGTGGTGACGAACGGGAACTTCGTCCTCAGCTTCACGCAGCCTGCCGGGGTGGGCGGTGTCACCTACGGCGTCGACTGGAGTCCGAACCCCGCGCCCGGCCCGTGGACTCCGGTGACGGATACCGGCGTGCCGCCGGCCCATCTCTTCAGCGTCCCCACCAACGGCAACCCGACCATCTACATGCGTCTCAAGGTGTCGGTGAGCGGGCAGTAGCAACCCGTCAAAAAAACGCCCGGTCAGGGGACCGGGCCTACAAGACGAAGGTGATTCCCGAAGGTTGATGTTGGCCGCGTGCCCTCACGCGGCGGGGAGGCCGGGCTCATGAAGCGGAAGGTAGGGCGGGCTTCCAGCCTGCCCCGTGCTGACAAGGGTTCCCGGATCGTCCGGAACCCTGATCCGTCCGCACGGTTTGATTTCAGGCCGGCCGCGCCATGGGCAGGCAAGATGCACTGCCCTACCTTGCCGAGGCCGTTTCGCGGCTCTACACGCCACCTGCTCGCTCTTCGCGAACCTTGGCGGCCTTCGCGGATAAACTCCGTCCGGCCGGGCGGGGAGGTTTGCTATCCCAGCCCGGCCTACGTCACAGCCCGAGATTCGCGACCCAGACGCCGTAGCCCTGCGTGCCGACCCAGAGTTCGCGGGTGGCCGGGTTGACCCGCATCCAGCTGACTTGTCGGGGGCCGCTGGATGTTCCTGGGCGGGTTGGGCCAGCGGCCATGAGCTTGTTCCAAGTGCGGCCAGCGTCGGTTGAAAAGACCACCGGCACTTCGGTCACGTAACCAGACGACATGCCGCCGGCGTAGACGATGTTCGGGTTCACCGGATCGATGGCGACGGTCTGGATCCAACGTCCGCCGAACGGGTCGAGCGGCGTGTTCATCTCCGTCCAGATTCCGCGCGAGAGGTGTTTGAGCCGATGACCCGACGCGATGAAGTATCGGCCGTTCTGCGAATCCACGGCCGCGTCCGTGAGCCCTCCGGGCACGGGCGAAATCGACTTCCAGGTCTGGCCCTCGTCGAGCGACTGCGTGAGATGGGTGCTGAGGCGGCCGAGGAGTTCGTAGGGCGGGTTCGGGTTGGCGGAGATGACGACGTTGCACGAGGTGGTCACTTCCCAACCGAGGCCGCCGTCGCGGGAACGCCAGCCCGGGAAGAAGAGCGCGCTGGGATTCGTCGCATGGCCGATGATCGAATCGGACGACGTCCAGCGGACCGCCCGGCGCGAGCCGTTCAACGCCTGCGTCCAGGTTTTGCCGCCATCGTTGGAAATGTGTCCGAGGCGTTCGTTGTTCGCGCCGTAGATCCCCGCGAGCAGCTTGTGGCCGTCGGGCGAATAGGCTCCGAGAATGCGTTTGGGTCCGGTGCGTCCGCCTGGCCCGAGCGGTAGCCAGTTGGTTCCGCCATCGCGGGTAAGCAGCATGTCGGAATCGGTGAAGGGGATCAGAAGCGTTCCGGGTGCGGCCGCCGAAAAATGGAATGCGCCGCCGACGCTCGGCTGGGCCAGGCCCTGCATGACACGGCGGAAGGACCTTCCGCCGTCGCGGCTGATGAGCGGCGCCGAAACGCCTGACGCCACGACGAGGTCGGGGTCCGTCTGCGACCAGTTCCACAGCGGCTGGCCGGCGCGGGTCGAGGTGTCGGAAAGCGCCTCGGGCAGCTCCATGGCGAACCAGATCCGGCCGAGGTTCGGCGACCACCAGCCCGCGCCGCCGGAGCGGATGAGGATGTGGTTCGGATCGGCGGGAGAGATCGCGAGGTCCGCGAAGTTCGCGGCGCCGGCCGGGAGTTTCGCGGTCGTGGTCCGGATGTTCAGGCCGCCCTGCTGGGAGACGACGAGCTGGTCGTTCAGGATCATCAGCACGACGTCGGGGGCGGCGGGCGTCACCGCGAGGGTCGTGGGTGGACGCGTTGCGATCAGGCCGAAAGATCTTCCGCCGTCGTCGCTTCTCCAGAAGCCGAGATCCGGAAAGCGACCGGTGGACAAATAGACGAGGCCGAGCTTCGGGTGGACGGCGATCTGTGTTCCGCCAAAACGCGGGTTGACCTGGTTCCAGGTCTTGCCCGCGTCGTAGGTCTTGAGGATGCCGGCACCGGGCGTGACCCAGTAGGCCACGAGGCAGCCGCCTGCCTGCTGGTTGTAGCTCGATGGGTCGAACACGATCGTTCCGCCCGTGGGCTGCGGCATCGAATGCACGCGTTGCCAGCTGCCGCCGGCATCGGTCGAGCGGTAGACTCCGTAGGCGCGGGAGTCCTTGCCGCGGCCGCCGCCGAGTCCCAGCACGCGGTCGGAGTTGAAGGGATCGATGGCGAAGCCGAGCCCGCCGGGCGCGGCCCAGCCGGTCATGCAGAGCTGGAACGTTTCGCCGCCGTCGACCGAGCGGTAGATGCCGCCCATGTCCGTCGCGGCGAAGACGAGGTTGGTCCGCTGCGACCCGACGGCCGTGCTGGTGAAGCGCGGCGAATAGGAGGCGCGGGCGAGGTTGGGATTGCCGCCCGTGCGCGGGCCGGTCAGGTCGAGCTGCCGCCATGAAGCCGCGGTGGCGGTTTGCAGCGCCGCGAGCAGCACGGCGACGAGGCCCGGCCGAAAGCGGAGCCGCGGAAAGGGGACTCCCAGGAAATTCATCGGGAACGATTAGCCCGAGACCCCCGGGCTGTCCACGCCGGGAGCTTTGACCTGCGCGGAGGCGTTTGCTCTACTGATGGCATGAGTGAAGTCGCCGCCGTGCATCCGAGCCTGGTCCGTCCCCTGCAAATGGTGGCCGATCATCCTTTGAACGAGCTCGCGCGCTTCAGCCTCGGCAAGGCGCACTACAACCTCGGCGACTTCGTCCGCGCCCGGGAGCAATTGGTCATCGCTTTGGAGAAGAAAGCTGATTGGATGGTCGTCCAGATCCTGATTGGCCGTTGCGACCTGTCGCTTGGCGACAAGGCTTCGGCCAAGGCCGCCTTCGAACGCGCGCGGCGTTTGGCCACCGAGCAGAACCATGAAGGGCCGCTCGCCGAAATGGACCAGGCCATCGGGGAACTCGGCGGCTGACCGGTCCTGAACCACCGGCCTGTCGTTGCGGCCGGTGACATGAAACCCATGCACGACACCTTCCATAAAAACCGGCCCGCCGGATTCACCCTGATCGAGCTGCTGGTCGTACTCCTGATCATGGGCATGGTGGTCGGACTGGTCAGCGCCGTGGTCCGTCCGGACGATCGCGGTCAGCTGCGCATTGAGGCCGACCGGCTGGCGCAATTGCTTGACCTGGCTGCGTCCGAGTCGCGTTTGACCGGCCACTCGATTGCCTGGACCGCTGATCGCGCCGGCTATCGCTTCTGGCGCGCCAACGCCGATTCCGAGTGGTCGGAGTTGCGCGACAGCGATTTGTTTCGCGCGCGGACCCTGCCCGAGGGCATGGTCTTGGCCAACCTGCAGATCGAGAACCTGGCGATGCCGGGGCCGATGCGGCTGGAGTTTTCCGCCTACGTGCCAGCCCGGGCCTTCACTGTCGAACTGGCCTTGGGCGAGGCGCACACTACCGTGGCCGGATCGGCGATCGGCGAACTGCGCGTGCTGCCGGCTGAAGGAGACACGCATGGCGCGCTGGCGCAACAGTAAGTGCAAGGGCTTTACGCTGATCGAAGTGCTGGTGGCCCTGGCGATTGTCGCGATTGCCCTGATGGCGGCCATGCGCGCTGCCGCACAGGGCACCAGCAATGTCGAACAATTGCGCGCGCGGCTGCTGGC
>JAYVSO010000169.1:0-9097 GCA_043775315.1 Verrucomicrobiota bacterium | reverse complement strand
GACGCGATTCGTGGGGACGCGATTCGTGGGGACGCGATTCGTGGGGACGCGATTCGTGGGGACGCGATTCGTGGGGACGCGATTCGTGGGGACGGGATTCATCTGACGGGATTCATCTGACGGGATTCATCTGACGGGAACGGCGGACCGGCTGCAAGGTGGTTTAACGCCTACCAATGCCGCGTGGTCCGCGGGGGCTGGGCCGAGAAGCGCTCCTGGCGGCGACGGCCGGGATCCATCTGCTGGGCCTGCTCGCGCTTGAGCTCTTCCATCATCTCCGCCAGTTCCTTTCCGGCCTTGGCCTCCTTCGCGTCCTTGTCCTTTTGGCCTTCTTCGCCCGCCTTGCCCTGTGCCTGCGCGGCCATCTTCTGGCGTAGGCGATCGAGCTCCTTCTGCACCTCGCCGGCACCCTTCTGAGCCGATTCGCTGCTGGGATCCGCCTGCTGGGCGCGGTCGAACGCGGTCTCGGCCTTCTCCAGATGCTGGACGGCTTCCTGCGGAGACCGTTTCTCCGCCTGCTGGGCGCGTTGCTGTTCGAGTTGGCCGAGCTTTTCCATCACGGGCGCAAGATCCTTCTTGGTCGCCTCGAGTTTGGGCGGGGTTTGGGCGTTGTCCGGGTTCAGGTCCATCGCTTCCTGATAACGCTCCACGGCTTCGGTGAGTTCTTCCGCCGCGCGTTCGGTGGCTCGGGGAATGTCCTCGCGGCCCTGCTTTGCGAGACGATCGGCCTCCCGGAGTTGCAGTTGCTCCAAGGCCTTGGTCACTTCCTCACGGCCGCGTTCGGCTTCGGCGTTGTTGTGGGGTTTCACGCCGAGCGACTGGTCGAACTCCGACAATGCCTCGCGGTAATGCTTTTCGGCATCGTCCGGCTCCCACTTGGCCGACTGGTCGCCGCGCTTCTTCTCGGCCCATCCGTTGTCGATGTGCAGCTTGGCCAGCTTCTCGACCACCCGTTGCCGGTCGAGGTTGAGCGTGCCGTCCTTGGGGGCCAGGGAAAGTCCGGCTTCGAAATCCGAGAGGGCGCCGTCGAGAAGTTGTTTGGCCTGCGTCAGGTCCCACTGGTTGCCGCGCTTGAGCGCTTCGTCGGCCTTCTTTTCCAGCTCACGCCCTTTCTTCTGCAGCGCTTCACGGAGGCCCTTCTCGGTGCGGGTCACGGTCTGTTTGGCTTCCGTGTTCTCCGGCGCAATGTCGGTGGCCTGATGCGCGTAGACCGTCGCGGCCTGCAACAACTCGACGGTCTTGTCGATCGGCTGGTTCTTCGTCGAGGCCTCGAGCCTGGTCGCCAAGTCAAGGTTGAGCCGGACGAGGTTCTGCTCGACAAGATCCAAGTTGAGCTTCGCCTCGGTCCGAACGGGTCCCTTGGACGACGCCACACGGAACGCCTCGCGGGCCCGCATCCATTCGCGGAGCGCGTTCTCCGGTTCGCCCTTCACCGTTCGTTCACCCATGCGGAAAGCGGCGTTGCCCGATTGGAACCACACCTTGCCTCGGATCGCATCGGGTAGCTCGGCAGTGGAGAGCACCTGCCAGGCTTCGTCGGCCCTGGCGAAATCACCACTGCGATAGGCTTCGAGCGCGGAGTTGTATTGCTTCCAGGCCGCCGTCGACTCGGCCGCGAAAACCGTCTCCGCTCCGCAGAGGAAAAACAAGCCCGTCACCACGGCGGAGGCGCCGGATCGCCACGAGGCTGCAGATTGGAAGTTCATTTCGTTTTTCTCCGCTCGTTCACCAGCATCTCTAGCAGAAGCACCGCCAGGGACAACAGCAGAGGAACCTGGAAGATCTCCCGGAACTCCGTGTCGGACCATGTGAGCGCCCGCGCGGCGAGCGGCTCGATCGAGGATTTGCGGAGCTGTTCGAGTCCCGCCCCGTCCGACCCCATCAGGGCGTAACGCCCCCCCAGACTGCCGGCCGCGATCTGCTGAAGCATCCGTTCATCGAGCTTGGAAACCACGTCACGCCCGAATTCATTCTTCAGCATCAGGTCGCGCCTGTAGGAGCGCGCGTCGGGCACCTTGGCTCCCATCGGCGTGCCGACGCCCACGGTCAGGATGGAAAGTCCGGCGGTGCGCGCTTCCTGCGCGGCGACGATGGCTTCTCCCTGGAGCTGCTCGCCGTCGCTGAGCAGGAGGATGACCCGCGCCGGCGGACGCACCGCGCGGTTCGTGACGGCGAGCGTCTTGACGCCGAGGCGGATGGCGGACGCAAGATCGGAGCCGGGCTTGGTCACGGATTCCGTGGTCAACGCCGACAAGGTGCGGGTGAAAGCGGTGTGATCGAGGGTCAACGGAACGGCGAGATACGGCTCGCCGGCAAAGGGCACGAGCGCCAGGCGATCTCCGCCGAGCCGGGCGACGAAATTGCTCAGACCCGCCTTCACCGCTGCCAAGCGGCTGGGCGCGAGGTCCGCGGCCAGCATGCTGCGCGAGACATCCAGCGCGACAACGATGTCGATGCCGTCGCGTTGCGCCTTGCTCTCGATCTCCGGCATCAACGGCCGAGCCAGGGTGAAGGCGACCAGGAGCACTCCCACCGTCAGCATCACGCCCTTCAAACGACGCTTGAGTCCGTCAACGGAACGCATCAGCGACTCGCGCAATCGCGGTGCGATCAGCCTCGCAAGACGGCTTTCCCGGTCCACCGCCCCGCGCCAATAGGCCAGCGCGCAGACGACGGGAAGCACCGCGAGGACGATGAGCCAGAGCGGCGAATCGAACTTCATGGCAGCCTCCTCCACACGAGTTGGGCGAGCAGCACTTCGGCGACGAGCAACGCCAACCCCACCCCGGCGAACCACGCCATTAGTTCACGGAAACTCTTCTGACGCGCGTCGCTGAAGGCCTTTTTCTCCAGGCGGTCGATCTGGGCGTAGACATTGCGCAGGCTCGGATAGTCCGGCACGCGGAACATCTGGCCGCCGGTAAGGCGGCAGGTCTCCCGGATCTTGTCGGAGATCCCGCTTTCGAAATTCATCTCCTTGAAATCGATGAGCTGGATCACGTGGACGCGAATGCCAAGTTTGCCAATGACACGCGCGACGTCCTCGGGATCGGGCCCGCGGTTCATGTTCTCCGCATCGGTGGCCATGATGATCACGCGCGTCTCGTTGGTGGCGGTCTTCAGGGCCTCCGCCGCGACAACCAGGGCCGATCCAGGAGCCGTGCCCCGGCCGGGCAGTTCGCCGCTGATCTGGGCGAGAAGCCAGTCGTGGTCCAGCGTCAGCGGGCTTAGCAGGACGGCTTCGGCGTCGAACCGCACCAGGCCGAACTTGTCGCTCGGGCGCGACCGGATGAATTCGCCCATCACCTTCTTCAGCGCGTCGATGCGGCTGCCCACCCGTCCTTCGAGCCGGAAGTCGCGTTTGTTCATCGTGCCGGAGAAGTCGAGCGCGAGGACCATGTTGATGCCCTTCGCATCCTTCTCCCCGACGCCCTTCTCCACCTGGGGACGCGCCACGGCCACGATCAGCAGCGCCAACGCCGCCAAGCGCATCAACGCGATCAGCGCACCGAAATTGAAACGCGGTTTGACCGTCCGCTTCAGGATCGACGTCGACGCCAACGGAACCGCCGCCGCGCGGCCGACCTTGCCCCGCAGCCAGGCCCAAAGCGGCAGAAGCAGAAGCAGCAGGAGCAACCACGGGGATTCGAAGCGAAAGGTCTCGATGCCGGGAAGGAAGTTCACGAACGGTCCTCTTTCCTGACGGGCATTCCACGGGACGCCTCGACAAACCGGATCGCCGCCTGGTGCGTCGCCGATAGATCCTCGACGCTGCCTTCGGTCCGGCCGAACTTCATCGCCTCGCAGGTGCGGAGAAATTTCTCGAGAAGGCCACGTTGGGACGGATCCAGTTTGTTCGAGGCTGCGGCTTCGCGGAGGAACTCCTCCGTGGCACGGCGCGGAGCCACCAGATCAAACCGGCGTTCAAGGAAAAGCCGGACGATCGCGGTCACTTCGATGGCGAACTCGCGCGACTGCTCGGGGCTCATCAGGCCGGTCAACGCGCGGAGCGCAGTGAGGGCCTCGATGGAAGGATCCACTTCGGGATTCCCGAACCCGTCACCGGCTCCACGCCGCCGCCGTCCCAGCCAACGCGAGAGCACGAGTCCGATGATGATCGCCAGCGCGATCGCGCCCACGATCACCGCCCACGGGATCTCCGGCGGCGCTTCGAGCAGCCGCAGGTCTTCGACCAGGTTGGTGGCGTAGTTGGTCATGCGGCCGGCACGTCGTTCATCGGTTCTGCCGGCGGATGCGGGTGTCGAAGAACTGGAGCAAGGGCTTCAGGTAGGGCCGGTCGGTGTGGACCTCGATCGAATCCACGCCGGAACGCCGGAACATGCGCCGCAGTTCCTCCATCCGGGCCCAGGACGCCTTGGAGTAACTCTCCCGGACTTCGAGATCGGCGCTGTCGACCTCGACGAGTTCGCCGGACTCAGAATCCTCGAAAACGATGGTGCCGACATCCGGCAGATCGCGTTCGCCCGGATCCATCACCGGAATGCCGATCACGTCGTGCCGTTGGCGCAGGATGCGCAGCGGACGCTCGTGGAGCTTGGAGTCGAGGAAGTCCGACAGGATGAAGATGATCGCCCTCCGCCGCAGGGCGTGCCGCACGTGGGCGAGCGCCAGTCCTATGTCCGTGCCCTTGCGCGCGGGTTCATGGGACAGGACCTCGCCGATGATGCGGAGAATGTGCGAACGGCCCTTGCCCGGGCGGATGTAGCGTTCCGCGCCTTCGGTGAAAAGCAGCAGGCCGACGTTGTCATTGTTCCTCGCGGCGGCAAACCCGATCAAGGCGGCGAGCTCGGCGGCGAGTTCGCGTTTGCTCGGGCCAAACGAGCCGACGTTCTTGGACGCGGAGGCGTCGACCATGAGGAGCACGGTCATCTCGCGTTCCTCGACGAACTTCTTGATGTGGGTCACGCCGGTCCGCGCGGTGACGTTCCAATCGATGCGGCGCACGTCGTCGCCGGCGGTGTAGGGCCGGACCTCGTCGAAGTCCATGCCGCGGCCCTTGAAGACCGAGTGGTATTGGCCGGCGAGAATGTCCTCCACGAGCCGCGAAGTGCGCAGCTCGATGCGTCGGATGTTCTTGAGCCACTCGCGGGGGATCATGGTTTCAGGGCGCCTTCTCGGGCTCTTACTCCTTCTCTGTCTCGTAATCCCAATCCCGGTTCTCCGGACCGATTAAGAGGAAGCGTAGGATTGAGGGCGGAAAGAACGGCGCGGTTCATCGGATCGCCGTTCACGGCACCTTCACATGGTCGAGGACGTGTCTGACGATCGCCTCGCCGGTCACTTCGTCGGCCTCGGCCTCGAAGGTGGTGATGATGCGGTGCCGGAGAACGTCCAGCGCGATGGCCTTCACGTCGTCCGGCGTGGCGAAGGCGCGGCCGGAGAGGAGCGCGTGGGCCTTGGCCGCGAGGGCGAGGTTGATCGTGGCCCGCGGCGAGCCGCCGAACCGGATCCGGCCCTCCATCTGTGGCGCAAAACGCTTCGGCTCACGCGTCGCGAACACCAGCTTCACGATGTAGTCGATCACCCGCTCGTCCATGTGGATCATGTCGACGAGTTCGCGCAGTTCGAGGATGACCTCGGGCTGGACGACGGCCTTGAGCTTGGGTTTGTCGCCGGTGCGCGCCATCAGCCGAAGAATTTCCTTCTCCTCCGTCTCGGTCGGATACGTGACGACGACCTTGAGCATGAACCGGTCGACCTGCGCTTCGGGCAGGTTGTAGGTTCCCTCCTGCTCGATGGGATTCATCGTCGCCAGCACGAGGAAAGGGGCGGGCAGAGGAAAGGTTTCTTCACCGATCGTCACCTGCCGCTCGGCCATCGCCTCCAGCAAGGCCGACTGGACCTTGGCGGGAGCGCGGTTGATCTCGTCGGCGAGGACGATGTTCGCGAAGATGGGTCCCTTCTTCGTGAAGTAGGCGCCGTCCCTCGGGTTGTAGATGAGGTTGCCGACCAGGTCGCTCGGCAGCAGGTCGGGCGTGAACTGGATGCGCTGGAACTTCACGTTCAGGCACGCGGCGAGGGCGTTGACCGTGGCGGTCTTCGCAAGACCGGGCACGCCTTCGAGCAGCACATGGCCGTTACCAAGCAGACCGATGAGAAGCCGGTCGACAAGGTAGTGCTGGCCCACGATGACGCGGGCGATTTCGGTCCGGATGGCCTGGAGCGACGGGGTGAAACGGTCGACCAACTGTTGCACGTCGGAGAGCTGAGACTTCATTGAAAGGTGGTTTTCAGACGGGGCTGGCGCGGGGAGATTCAGCCTGTTTCAACTTCCTAAGCAATCAGTAGCTTTTCTCCGCACCGAAACCCGGCTTCACTGCCGCATCCACATGAAGCCCTCAAGACATCTGCTAGCCGGCCTGCTTTCCTGCGCCGCCGCGTTTGTTCCCGTCCTCCGCCTGACCGCGGCCGAATACGATGTGGTCGTCTACGGCGGCACCTCCGCCGGGGTCATCGCGGCCGTCCAGGCGAAGAAGATGGGTAAGAGCGTCGTCGTCGTCGGGCCGGATAAACATCTCGGCGGCCTTTCCAGCGGCGGACTTGGCTTCACCGACACCGGCGACAAAGGCGTCATCGGCGGACTTTCGCGCGACTTCTACCACCGCGTCTGGGCGCGCTACGAACATACGATCGCGTGGAAATGGCAGAGGAAGGACCAATACGGCAACAAGGGCCAGGGCACGCCCGCCATCGACGGCGCGCAGCGCACCATGTGGATCTTCGAGCCGCACGTGGCGGAGCGGATCTTCGAGGATTACGTGAAGGAGAACGCCATCCCCGTCCACCGCGACGAGTGGCTCGACCGCGCCAATGGCGTGAAGAAGAACGGCCCCCGCATCGCCTCCATCACCATGCTCAGCGGCAAAACCTACACCGGGAAGATGTTCATCGACGCCACCTACGAGGGCGACCTCATGGCCGCGGCCGGAGTCGACTACCACGTCGGTCGCGAGGCTAACTCGGTCTACGGCGAACAGTGGAACGGCGTCCAGGTCGGCGTCCTCCATCACCGCCACCACTTCGGCTATCTCACGAACAAGATCAGCCCCTACGTCGTGCCCGGCGACCCGAAGAGCGGCGTCCTTCCGCGCATCAGCACGAACCATCCCGGCGTCTACGGCGCGGGCGACACGAAGGTCCAGGCCTACTGCTTCCGCTACTGCGTGACCGACGTGCCGGAGAACCGCATCCCGTTCGAGAAGCCGGACGGCTACGATCCCAGGCAATACGAACTGCTCGTCCGCGTCTACGAAGCCGGTTGGAAGGAGACCTTCGGGAAGTTCGATCCCATCCCGAACCACAAGACCGACTCGAACAACCACGGCCCCTTCAGCTCCGACAACATCGGCTTCAACTACGACTACCCCGAGGCCGGCTACGAACGCCGCCGCGAGATCCTGCGGGAACACGAGACCTACCAGAAGGGCTGGCTCTACTTCATCGCCAACGACCCGCGCATTCCCAAGGACGTGCAAACGGCGATGCGGAAGTGGGGATTGCCCAAGGACGAGTTCAAGGACAACGGCGGCTGGCCGCACCAGATCTACGTCCGCGAAGCCCGCCGCATGGTCGGCCACTACGTCATGACCGAGAACGAACTGCTCAAGAAACGCCCGACGCCGGATTCCGTCGGCATGGGCAGCTACACCATCGATTCCCACAACGTGCAGCGCTACATCACGCCCGATGGCCATGTGCAGAACGAGGGCGACATCGGCGTCGCCACCAAAGGCCCCTACGAGATCGCCTACGGATCGCTCGTGCCGAAGAAGGGCCAGGCCGACAACCTCCTCGTGCCCGTCTGCGTCAGCAGCTCCCACATCGCCTTCGGCAGCATCCGCATGGAACCAGTCTTCATGATCCTCGGCCAATCCGCCGCCACCGCCGCCGTCCTGGCCATGGACTCGGGAATCGCCGTGCAGGACGTGCCCTACGCCAAACTCCGGGAACACCTGCTCAAGGACGGCCAAATGCTCGAACTGACGGCACCCGCGCCCAAGGCGAAGAAGTAGCCGCCGACGTGAGGCGACGGATCCCAGGCATTGAACCGCTGATCAACGCTGAAAACAAAACGGGCGGCACCTTCCCAGTGCCGCCCGAACTATTCTAAAAATTCAGCTCCGGCTTACTTCGCGCCTTGGTCGATCCAGGCGCGGACGAGAGCAAGCTGGTCCTTGGTCAACGCGGGAAACTTGTCGCGCTTGTCGGTCGGCGGCATCTCCATGTCGACCACGGCGTCGGCCGCAAAGAGCAGGACCGGACTCTCGGTGCTCTTGCCGGGCACGACGCCCTTGCCTTCCTTGCCGCCCTTGATCAGGCCGGCGAGCGTTTCCATAGAGTATTTGCCCTTGGGCTTCTCGCCGCTATGGCACTTGAGGCAGGACTTGTCGAAGAGCGCCTTCATGTCCTTCTCGTAGGTGAGGCCGGTCTTGTCGGAGGCCTTGGGCAGCTTGCCGAGGTCGGGTTTGGCCTCGTCGGCGGCGTGGGCGATGCCGATGGCCAGGACGAGCGCGGAAACGGTGTTCAAAAGGGTTTTCATGGATTTCAGATGATTCGCTTCTACCGGCCTCTGACGCATCCGCGCAACAAACATTCGGGGAAAGTGCGGGTTCATCTGGCGCGGATGCCGACGGCGTTGTCGAAACGCCGCCGGCATCGTAACTTAAGCCCACATCCTATGACGCGCCTCCAAGTGCTCGACCTCTATTTCATGGACGCCCGCTGCAAGCTCATCGAGCTGGCCGCCTTCCTCGACCGCGTGGACCGGGGCACCGGCGACGCCGACTTCCGCCTCACCGCCTTCCGCGACGCCATGAAGCATCTGGCCGACGGCGAACCCCAGCGGGCCGAAGCCGTGCTGCTGTCCTTGAGCGATCCCACACCGGAACCCATCGCCAAAGCGCCCGGCAAAGGCGCGGTCGGCGCGTGGCCGGGAAAGTAACATGGGGGCACCTCCGGAAATTCAAAAATTGGTTCGTCGCTGTTTTCAGTGGGTTGGTGGGGCCGTTCGCGCCCGTGGTTGGCTGGCCGTTCTCCCTCACCCCAGCCCTCTCCCGCTGGGAGAGGGCTGGGGTGA
>JAYVSO010000168.1:0-3269 GCA_043775315.1 Verrucomicrobiota bacterium | reverse complement strand
GACGGCGCTCCACTCCGGCCAGTTCGTTCGCTGTCACGGCCCCAAGCTTGTCCCGCCCTCTTGTTAAAGTAAATAGCCACTTAACCTAGTATTATTAGGACCGGAGAAAAGGGATGAGGCACCGGGTAGGGGTTATGGAATGCAGTCCAGACCATCAACAGGATGGTTTAGATTCCGGCCCGACCCGAAGCCAACTTGAGTCTCCACGGATCGGCGCCTTGCCGACATGGGGTGTTTCCCCCATATCCGCCCGGTGGCCGTCTGGATGAAGGGCGATAGGCCCTCAGCCGGACTTATTCAGCAGAAAGTAGGGCGGGCTTCCAGCCTGCCCCGTGCTGACAAGGGTTCCCGGATCGTCCGGCGCCCTGATCCGCCCGCACTGTTCGATTTCAGGCCGGCAGCGCCGTGGGCAGGCAAGATGCACTGCCCTACCTTGCCGAAGCCGCTTCGCGGCTCGGCAGTCAACTGCCTGATTCCGGCTCAGCCGGAATGATGCGGCGGCAAGCCCGCGTCTCTCCGGTCTAGGACGTCCTGTCCTGGACGCGGTTCTCGATCACGCCGGTGCTGATCGCGTAGCGGGTCAGGCCGGCGGTGTCGTGGATGTCGAGCTTTGCCATCAGGCCCGCCCGGTGCTTCTCGACCGTTTTCGCGCTGATCGAAAGCTCGGAGGCGATCTGCTTGTTGGCCATTCCCTCGGCGATGAGCTGGAGCACCTCCGTTTCGCGCGAGGTCAGCGGACACGCCTTGGCGACGATGACGCCTTCGCGGTTCCGGCTTGCCGGAGTGAGCACTGCGAGGCGCTTGGACACCGACGGGCTGAAGGAAGTTTTCCCCGCGTGGACCTCCTCGATGGCGCGGCAGACGTCGTGGGAGGAGGTCTGCTTGAGGACGAATCCCTTGGCGCCCACCTTGAGCGCCTCCGCCACGTAGGCGTCGTCGCTGTAGGCCGACAGGATGAGGATCTTGGCGGACGGGACGGCCTTGAGCACCTGGCGCGTGGCTTCGAGGCCGTTCATCTGCGGCATGGCGATGTCCATCAGGATGACATCGGGCTGGAGCTTCGAGGCCAGGGCCACGGCTTCACGCCCGTTCCTGGCCTCGCCGACGACTTCGATGTTGGCCTTGAGGCCGAGCATCTGGCGGAAGCCTTCGCGCACGATGTTGTGGTCTTCCACAAGCAGGACAGTGATCATGTTCATGATGGTCTACGTTTTGGGTTTGTCGGACTCCGCCCCCCCCCCCGCTCCCGCCCGTCAGGCTGTCCGATCGGCACCCGGGCCTTGATGGTCGTGCCTTTCCCCGGTGTCGATCTGATGTCCAACGTGCCCCCGACGGACATGGCCCGCTCGCGCATGCTGTGCAGGCCGAAGCCGCGTCCGGCTTTTCCTTTCGCCGTGGGCTTGTCGGAATTGAAGCCTACGCCGTCGTCGTTGATCCCGAGTTCCACGAAGGCTCCCCGTTGGGTCAGATGCACCGTGGCCCGGCGGGCGCGGGCGTGGTGCTCCACGTTCTTCAGGGCTTCCTGGAGAATGCGGTAGAGGGCCAGCTCGGCGTCGGCGGGCAAACGCGTGGTCAGCTTTCCGCAGTTCAAATCGAGGGGCACGCCGGTGCGGGCCGCGAACTCCGTGCCGTCGCTGTGCAGCACGGCGGTCAGGCCCAGGTGGTCCAGCACGCTGGGCCGCAGGTTGCGCGAGATGTTCTCCACGGCCGTGGCCGTCTTTCCGATCATGTCCCTGAGCTTCTCGGCTTCTTTGCGGGCAGCGCGATCCTCCGGCGCAAGTTTGTCCGCCAGCGTCTGGCTGCGCACCAGGACGGCGCAGAGCAGCTGGGTGATGTGGCCGTGCAATTCGAAGGCCACGCGTTCGCGTTCGGCCTCCTGCACCTGCACAAGCCGCTGGGAAAAGCCGCGCAGCAGTTCCTCGTTGCGCCGCGCCTCGGTCATGTCCGTCACCACCATGCCGACAGTCGTGATTTTGGAACCCTCGTTGTCCAATGGACGGACCGAGACGAGCACCGGGATTTGAGAACCGTTGGCGGCATGCAGCATCAGGTGGACCTTGGACCCGCCCTTGCCCGCGCTTTTCAGCAGCGCCCGCAGCGGCGCGCGGTCTCCCACGGCCAGAAACTCGCGGAAGGAAGCGCCGATCACCTGCTCCAACGGGCGCCTGACCATCTGCGCGAAGCAACGGTTGGCGTAGAGGATCCTCTTGTCCGTCGTCAGCGTCAGCGCGCCTTCGTTCATCGATTCGATGAGCATCTGGTAGGCGTGGCCGGCGCCTTCCAGCGTGAAGACCCGCCCGTTCCTTTTCCCCGTGCCCACCATCGCATCCACTTCGCCGTTGCGGATGGCGCGCAGCGTTTCCTCGGCCTCGACCATGCGGGCGTGGAGTCCGGCGGGCGCGGAGGTTGGATGGCGTGGAGCTCTCAAAGCGGGATTTTAACTTTATTGACCAAGTCCAGTTCGACCATCAGGCCGGTGATGCCCGCCAGGTTGCCGATGAACCGGCGCACCGGACGGGGGAATTCCATGATGAGCGTCGGGGTCGCGACGATCTGGTGCGCGCGCGCCAGCTCGGGCTGCTGGTAGATGTCGATCACTTCCAGGTCGCAGCCGTCGTTCAATCCGGTCTCGCACAGTTGACGGACGCGCAGGATGGCCTCGCGCGACCGGGCCGTGGCCCCGGCTACGAACAGGCGCAGGCTGTATTTGTTCCTGGACCGGCGGGTCCGTGACTTCGCGGTAGGGCGCGTCGCTCCGTGCGCGCCGCGGCTGGTTCCAGGCGCAGACGGCGCGCGCGGAGCGACGCGCCCTGCCTTGGCTGCGCGGCGGGATGGTTTGGTTTTCAGGGGCATACGTCTCGGTTAATCCCGAACGCCGGAGTTGGAATGGTAGCGCACGCGTCCCGCGTGCGGGATTGGGCGTCGCGCCCAATCCATCGTCCCTCAGATAACTTTGTTTTCAGGGGAATGCTTGTGCGACGAGGTTTTCGGCGCGACGCCGAAAACTGCACGCGGGACGCGTGCGCTCCCCAAACTGGTTCACCCACCACGCGCACTCCGATGCCCCGGCTTTGATTATGGATTTTCCTCACTTTGGAGTTCGGTTACTCAGCCGCGCGCAAATCCAGGCCGATGAGCACGCGCTCGGTATCGGAAAGGTTGCCGATGAGGGTGCGCACGGGCTTCGGCAACTTGCGCACCAACGTGGGGATGGCGAGGATCTGGTCGCCTTTGGCGAGCTGCGGATGCTTCAGCAAATCAATGACCTT
>JAYVSO010000167.1:0-5992 GCA_043775315.1 Verrucomicrobiota bacterium | reverse complement strand
GACGGCGCTCCACTCCGGCCAGTTCGTTCGCTGTCACGGCCCCAAGCTTGTCCCGCCCTCTTGTTAAAGTAAATAGCCACTTAACCTAGTATTATTAGGCGAAGATCTCCTTCACCACCCGGCCATGGACATCGGTCAGGCGGAAGTCGCGGCCGGTGTGGCGATAGGTCAGGCGTTCGTGGTCGATGCCCATCAACGCGAGAATCGTCGCATGCAGGTCGTGGACGTGGACTTTCTGGTCGACGCAGTAGAAGCCGTAGTCGTCGGTCACGCCGTAACTGAAGCCGGGCTTCACGCCGCCTCCGGCCATCCACATGGTGAAGGCGTGGGGATGATGGTCGCGCCCGTCGGCGCCTTGCATGGTGGGAGTGCGGCCAAATTCACCGCCCCAGATGACAAGTGTGTCCTTTAGTTGGCCGCGGGACTTGAGATCCTGGAGCAATCCGGCGATGGGACGATCCACTTCGTGGGCGAGACGACCGTGTTCCTTGGGCAGGTCGCCGTGCGAATCCCAATAGGGATGCGTCACCTGCACAAACCGGACGCCGCGCTCACTGAAACGCCGGGCGAGCAGGCATTGCCGGGCGAAGGACGCGGTCTTCGGATCGTCCAGACCGTAGAGTTTCTTCGTTGCCTCGGATTCGCGGGAAACGTCCATCGTCTCCGGCGCCTCGGTCTGCATGCGGAAGGCGAGTTCGAACGACTCGATGCGCGCCTCCAGGGCCGGATCGGTTCCAGCGTGGGCGAGGTGCTGGCGGTTCATCTCGCCGAGCAGATCCAGTTGGGCGCGTTGCAGCGAGGCGTTTTCGTTGGGGTCGTGAAGGTAGTTGATCGTCGCCTTCTCCACCGGACCACCGCCGCCGATGGGCGTCCCCTGATGAACGGCGGGAAGGAAGGCGCTGGACCAGTTGCCAACGCCGCCGTGCCCGAACGTGGGGTTGATCGTGATGAAGCTGGGGAGATTCTGATTTTCCGTGCCCAAGCCGTAGGAGATCCACGAACCCATGCTCGGCCGGACGAAGGTGTCGGAACCTGTGTGCAGTTTCAGCAGCGCGCCGCCATGGGCCTCGTTGGTTCCATGGACGGACTTGATGAAACAGATGTCGTCGGCACAGGCGCCCACCAGCGGGAACAGGTCGCTGATCATCGCGCCCGACTTTCCATAAGGCCGGAATTCCCACGGCGACTTCCAGAGGTTCGACGTCTTCGCGAACTGGATGCGTGGTTTGTCGAAGGGCAGCGGCTTGCCCGAGTCGCGAATGAGCGCCGGCTTGTAGTCGAACGTGTCCACGTGCGACGGGCCGCCGTGCATGAAGAGAAAAATCACCCGTTTGGCCCGCGCCGGAAACATCGGCGGCTTGTTGGCCAACGGATTCAAGTTCGCGCCGGCCGTGGCGCGTTCGATCGACGACATCAAGCCGAGCAGCGCGAGGTTGCCGAACCCGGCAGAGCACTGGCGCAACATCTGGCGGCGGGACAAGGGCGTGGGCAAATCGTGCGGCATGTCGTTACTCCCGATAGATGAATTCATTCGCGGCAAAGAGCATCTGGCACCACGCAGTCCAGGCGGCTTCGTCGTTCTTTGTCGGGCCCTTGCGTGGCAGTGATGCGATGAACCGTTCGGCCCGCTGCACTTCGGTCTCCGTTGGCAAACGTCCGAACGCGCGTTCGTAAGCCAGCTTGATGCGGGTGGCGGAATTGTCCGGAGCCGCGGTCCCCAGGTTTTTCGCGAAGGCGCTGGCGGATTCCTTGACCAGCGGGCTGTTGAGGAAGAATAGCGCCTGATGGGAAACAACCGTCGGGATGCGTTTCGAGGTGCCGACGCTGGGATTGGCGAAGTCGAAGATGGTGAACACGTCGAACACCCGGTCGCGCACCACTGGAAGATAGATGGAGCGACGGAGCGACGTAGCGGACACGGTGTCGGCTGGGGTATATTCGTCGTTCTTCCACGGCACTAGGGAACCGCCGACGGTCGTATCCATCCGGCCGGACACGGCGAGCAATGCATCACGGATCATCTCGGCTTCGAGGCGTTGTCGCGAGAAATGCCAGAGCAGCTTGTTGTCCGGATCCACCTTGGATGCCTTGGCGATAGCAGCGGCGGTCAGGTGTGCCTTGTCTGTCTTCTTCGAGCCAGAAGCGCTCTCGCGGTTGTCAGCAGTTCCCACCTGACGCCACGTCGCGCTTGTCAGGATCAACCGGTGGAGTTGTTTCACATCCCAGCCGGATCGCATGAATTCTCGGGCGAGCCAGTCGAGGAGTTCCGGATGTGACGGGGTTTCACCACGAATGCCGAAGTTGTCGGGCGAACGCACAAGGCCCTCACCGAAGTGCGCTTGCCAGATGCGATTCACGATGACCCGCGCCGTCAGCGGATTTTCGGGACTGGTCAGCCACTGCGCGAGTTCGAGACGGCCACTGCCCTTGACCGGCAAGGGCGCGGATCCCGGCTTGTAGGCGACCTGCACAAAGCCGCGCGGGACGGGTTCCTTCGCCAGGTTCAGATGGCTGCCACGGATGTGGACCGGCAGATCCACCGGCTTGTCCTCATCGACCGCGAGCGCGAAAGCCGCCGGCGCGGGTCCGTTTGTCTTCACCGTGTCGCGTGCGGCCTCCAGCGCGACGATGGCGTCGCGCGTCGACGCCGGATAGTAAGGCCGTGGATCCTTTGGCAGTGCGAAGACGCCGCCCGGAGCGAAAAGCGCATCATACGTTTCCGCCACGGCGAGCAATTCACGGTCGGCATCGGAAAGGTCATTGAACTCCCATCGCGCCACGACATCCGTTCCGTCAACCTTGCCCGCATTCTCGAAATGGCTCTTCAGTTGGGCCGGTGTCAGCACGGAGCGATGGACGTAGACCTCGTCGAGCAGCCCCTTGAAGTTCACATGGCCATCCGCCCGCCGCCCCAGAACCAGCGGACCCTTTCCGGCGACGCGCGTCCGTTTGATCTCCGTTTCGCCAGCGGCTGCGCCGTCTACGAACAGGCGCAAGGCTACGCCGTCGTAGGTCATGGCGAGGTGGTGCCACTGGTTTGGTTTAAGCGGTTCCCCCGCGTTCCAGACCGCGAAGACGTTTTCCCTGCCGCCCCCGATGTTCAGATAGGCGCCGGCTCGATTGCGATCGAGCATCAGCGCGTAGTGCCCTTCGGCCCATTCATTCGCGCCTTTGCTCACGAGCCAGCGGCGTTCGTCTCCTTCCTTGGGAAAAGCGCCGGCGCGAACCCATGCCTCGACGGTGAGCTGCGGCGGTTCGAGTTCGAAGGAATGGGGAAGCTCGAGATGATTGCGGCCATTGCCTTGAAAGGCTGCGCCGACTTTCCCGGGAGCCAGCTTCAGTCCGTTGCCTGTGGTGGAAAGTTTCGTCGCGCTGGCGAGGAACGCGGCGGTCTTCGACGCATCAGACGCAAGGCCTCGTAGAGTCCGGCTCACGGAATTGGTGACAGGATAGGGCGCCATCAACTCGCGGAGTCGCGTCACCAGATTGGTCGGCTGCAAGCTTTGCTCTGATGATGCCGGCGAAGACGCTGTGGCGAGATAAGTCCCGAGGTTGGTCCGCCAATTGGATCGCAACTCCTTGTCCGCGCTTTCGATAGCCCGCGCCACGTCGTTGCTCTTCACCGTGACGACCTTCCTGTGGGCTTCGATGGCGGCAAGTTGGGTCGCACCGGTGATCCGGCGCTCGTTGAACTTGGAGACAAACGCCAGATTCTCCATGGTCTTCGTGCTCCGGAAAATACCGGCCAGCGCGTAATAATCACGCGCGGAGATCGGATCAAATTTGTGGTCGTGGCACCGCGCGCAACCAACGGTCAGCCCGAGAAACGCCCGGCTCACGACGTCGATCTGTTCATCGACAAGGTCCATGACGAGTTTGGGTTTGTCCTGCTCGGCCAGCATCTTCGGTCCCATCACCAGCAGACCGGTGGCGGTCCAGCGATCGAACACGGACTCTTCGCTGACGCCGTTAGTGGTGAGGAGATCACCGGCGAGCTGTTCGGTGATGAAGGCGTCGAAAGGCTGGTTGGAGTTGAATGAGCGAATCACCCAGTCGCGATACCGCCACGCGTTGGCCATGACCTTGTTCTCGTCTTGGCCGTTCGAGTCGGCGTAGCGCGCGACATCCAGCCACCAGCGACCCCAGCGCTCGCCGTAACGCGGCGATGCCAGCAAACGATCGATCATCCGCTCGATGGCATCCTTCGCCGGGTCCTTGACGAAGGCGGCGATCTGCTCGGGCGTTGGTGGCAGGCCCGTCAGGTCGTAGGCCGCGCGCCGGATCAATGTTCGCCGGTCCGCCGTCGGAGCAGGCAACAGCTCTTGTTCCTTCAGTTTGGCGGTGACGAACTGGTCGATGGGATGAACGCGGCGCGAGAACAGCGAGGACTTCTTCGATGGTTCGGCGTTGCGGATCGGCTGAAAGGCCCAGTGGACCTGGCCGGTGGCGGCGGGAGCCGTGGGCTTGGTTCCCGGATCGCCGTCGCGCGGGTCGCTGGCGCCGTCGTTCACCCACCGCGTGAGGTCGGCGATGACCGCATCGGGCAGCCGTGCCTTGGGCGGCATTTGCAGGTCGCGATTGGTGTAGCTGAGGGACTCGATGAGCAGGCTTCGTCCGGCGTCGCCGGGAACGATCGCGGCCTTTGTGTCGCCGCCTCTCAAGATGCCCGCCTTCGAGTCGAGACGCAGCCCGCCCTTCAGCTTCTTGCTCTCGGCGCTGTGGCATTCGTGGCAGTGCTCGACCAGCACCGGCCGGATGCGCTGCTCGAAGAAGGCCAATTTGGCGTCATCGGCGCTGCTGGCTTGCGCTGAAGTGCCGGCGAGGCCGACCGCGAAGGCGGTCAGCAAGTCCCTCAGGCATTTCGGAAAGCGTGGTGACATGTCGGGTAGGCTGCGTTCGACGCTGCCCTACCCGAAGGCATTCGGAAAGTCTGCTGCTCGGAAAACCGGCACCGGGAAGTCCCGAAATCGTTCTCGTCAGATCCCGAACCTCGCCTCGCCGGGTCCGCTGCCGCCGGAGCGTTTGATGCGGCTCTGGGGATTGCCGGCGAGATGCTGGAGCGTCTTGAAGATCGTCTCCGTCTCGGGACTGCCGAGCGACGAGGCGATCTCGGCGGCGGTGAAGCTTTCACCGGGATGGGCCTTGAGATGGGCCTCGGTCTGCAGCTTCAGGGCGATCACGACTCCAGCGGCCTTCTTGCCGGCTTCGACGCCGGGCTGGTGGTAGGCGTTGATGCCGACGAGGGAGGCGTAGAGGCCAACGACGCGTTCGTAGAGGGCGATCAACATACCGAGCGAGCGGGGCGAGACGTCGGGGAGCGTGATGGTGATCGTGGCGCGATTTTTTTCGCCGAGCGCGGCGCGGGTGCCGAGGTAGAAACCCTGGAGGTAGTCGCCGGCGGTGATGCCGGGCTCGACTTCGAGGGAGGTCTTCGCGTCGCGGTCCTTGAGGACCTCGATGAAGGTGACGAAGAAGTTGTCCACGCCGTCGCGGAGCTGTTGCACGTAGGCGTGCTGGTCGGTGGAGCCTTTGTTGCCGTAAACGGCGATGCCTTGGTTGACGACGCGGCCCTCGAGGTCGTGCTCCTTGCCGAGCGACTCCATGACGAGCTGCTGGAGGTAGCGGGAGAAAAGGAGGAGGCGGTCCTTGTAGGGGAGGACGACCATGTCCTTGGTGCCGCGGCCGTCGGTGGCGTAGTGCCACGCGAGCGCGAGGAGGGCGGCGGGATTTTCGGCGGTGGTGGTTTTGCGAGTGAGCGCGTCCATCGCAGCGGCGCCGTCGAGCAACGCCTGGATGTCGAGGCCCTGGAGGGCGGCAGGGAGAAGACCGACGGCGCAGAGTTCGCTGGTGCGACCGCCGACCCAGTCCCACATCGGGAAACGCGCGAGCCAGTTTTCGGCAACGGCGGTGACGTCGAGTTTCGAGCCGGCGCCCGTGACGGCGACGAAGTGGTTCGGGTGGTCGAGGCCGGCGGCTTGAAAGGCGACGATGG
>JAYVSO010000166.1:0-28370 GCA_043775315.1 Verrucomicrobiota bacterium | reverse complement strand
GCTCGCGCTTTGGCCGGCGTCGAATTTGCCGAGCCACATGTCCGCGTCCTGATGAATTTCAAATAAGCCAGCGCGACCGGTCTGGCTGGCGACGAGATGCAGCTTGCCGGTTTCGGCCTTGGTGAAATTGCGTTCGGCATAGCGCGGTTTTACGCCTTTCGCGTCCGGCTTGATCCAGATTTGCAACAGGCGCGTGGCTTCCGTTTTGGACGGATTGAACTCGCTGTGTTCCACGCCGGAACCGGCGGCCATGTATTGAAATTCGCCGGGCTGGATGACGCGGCCATTGCCCATCGAATCCTTGTGCTCGATGGCGCCGCGCACGACGTAGCTGATGATCTCCATGTCGCGATGCGGATGCGTGCCGAAACCCATGCCCGGCATCACGAGATCGTCGTTGATGACGCGCAGGCTGCGGTAACCCATCCAGCGCGGGTCGTGGAAGTCCGCGAAGGAGAACGTGTGATGCGCGTCGAGCCAGCCGTGGTCGGCGTGGCCGCGCTCTTCGGATCTGCGGATGGTGATCATCGGGCTTCTTTCGGTTCGGTGTTCGGCCGGAACTTTCCGGCGAAAGTAACTGAGCGTCACTTGGCCATTTCGTCCAGAAGCGGCTTCAGGATCTTCCAGCAGTTCTCGGCCACGATGGTGTGGCCTTTGGGATTTGGATGGATCATGTCTGGCTGGTTCAGCTTCGGATCGCCTCCGACGCCTTCGAGCAGGAAGGGAATCAGATTCGCGCCGTTCTGCTTCGCGATGGCGGGGAAGATGGCGGCGAACTCGTCGGTGTAGTCGCGGCCCATGTTGGTGGGCATCTGCATCCCGGCGACGATTACCCGGATGTCCGGATACTTGGCCCTCGCCTTGTCGATGATGGCCTGGAGATTCGTGCGGCTCGCGCCGGGAGTGATGCCGCGCAGGCCGTCGTTGCCGCCGAGTTCGAGCAGGAGCACGTCTATCTTCCGCCGCAACAGCCAATCGATCCGTCGCAACCCGCCGGAAGTGGTGTCGCCGCTGATGCCGCCATTGACCACCGTGAAGGGGAGTTTCGCCTCGGCGACTTTCTTCTGCAGAACCCCGACGAACCCCTCCTCCGGTTCCACACCGTAGGCCGCCGCGATGCTGTCGCCGAGGACTAGGACCGTGCGGTGGGTCGGCTGGGCCTCCGAACGGAGGCCCAGGGCCAGCGCGAGAAACAGCAGCGTGCCGTGCAGGATTCGCATCATCGGCGGCGAATGTAGCCGCTGCCCGAAGCGGCGCAACGGAGTCGAATCTCCGGGGCCTGCGGTTTGACTCACCCGGGTTCTCCACCAAACTCCTCCGCGATGTCCGCCATCATCGAAGTGCGCCGGGTCACGAAATCGTTCGCCACCGCGGCGGGTCCGTTGCCGGTGCTGAAGGAGATCAGCTTCACCGTGGCTCCCGGCGCGACCTGCTCCATCGTCGGCCCGTCGGGCAGCGGCAAGACGACGCTTCTGGGCCTCTGCGCGGGCCTCGACCAGCCATCGACCGGGGAGGTGCTGCTGGCGGGACGCTCGTTCGCGGGCCTCGACGAGGACGGATTGGCGGGGCTGCGCAGCGAACTGGTCGGCTTCGTTTTCCAAAACTTCCAGCTCATCCCGACGCTGACCGCGCTGGAGAACGTCATGGTGCCCGCCGAACTTCGCGGCGACACCCACGCACGGGACCACGCCGTCGCGCTGTTGGAACGGGTCGGTCTCGGTGAACGCCTCGGCCATTATCCCACCCAGCTTTCCGGCGGCGAACAGCAGCGCGTGGCCCTGGCCCGCGCGTTCATCAATCGCCCGCAGATCCTCTTCGCCGACGAGCCGACGGGCAACCTCGACGCCGAAACCAGCGGCCGGATCGTGGAGCTTCTCTTCGAGCTCAACCGCGCCGCCGGCACGGCGCTCGTGCTTGTGACCCACGATCTCGAACTCTCGGCCCGCACGCAGCGGACCATCCGGCTGAGGGGTGGAGCCGTGGCGGAGGACATCTCCCGATGATCCTCGCCACTCCCCAGAGTCTGCTGACGCTGTGGACTTGGCGGATGGCCTGGCGCGACAGCCGCAACAGCCGCCGCCGCCTGATTGTTTTCAGTTCATCCATCGTCCTCGGCATCGGCGCGCTCGTGGCCATCGCGTCGTTCGGCAAGAACTTGGAAGCCGCCATTGAGCTGCAGGCCAAGGCGCTTCTCGGAGCCGATCTGGTGCTGGGTTCACGGCAGGTGTTCGGCGATGCGGAGAAAAAGATTTTCGCCGAACTCGGCGGGCAGCAGGCGAAGGAGATCAGTTTCTCGTCGATGATCCGCTTTCCGGCGACGGAAGGCAGCCGGCTCATCCAAGTGCGGGCATTGGACGGCCCGTTTCCGTTCTTCGGTGCTCTGGAGACCGATCCGCCAAGCGCGGCGCAGGAGTTCCGTTCGGGAGGTGCGTTGGTCGAGGATGGCGTGCTCATCCAATACGGCGCCAAGGTCGGTGACGTTGTCCGCATCGGTGATCTGACGACGAAGGTCGTGGGTTCGTTGAAGAAGGTGCCGGGCGAGACGGTCGTCTTCGCCACCATCGCGCCGCGCGTCTATCTCAGCCTCGGCGAAGTCGAGCGGGCCAAGCTCATCCGCGAAGGCAGCCTCGCTCGCTACAAGACCTTCTTCCAGTTCCCGTCCGGCACGGATGTCGGCGCGCTGGTGACGCTGCGGAAGCCGGAGTTCGACCAACTCCGCCTGAGTTCCGACACGGTGAAGCAGCGCCAGGAAAACTTGGGCCGTTCGATGGAGAACCTGACGAACTTCCTCAGCCTCGTCGGCTTCATCGCGCTGTTGCTCGGTGGTGTCGGCGTGGCCAGCGCGATCCACACCCACGTGAAACAGAAGCTCGCCAGCGTGGCCGTGCTGCGGTGCCTTGGGGCGACGAACGCGCAGACCTTCGCAATCTATCTCGCGCAATCCATGGCGCTCGGCGCGATCGGGGCCAGCGGCGGTGCGGCGCTCGGAGTCGTGGTGCAGGTCGGGCTTCCGAGGGTGTTGAAGGACTTTCTCCCGTTCCCGGTGGACTTCGGGATCGCGTGGGGCGCGGTGCTGGAATCGATGTTCGCCGGCTTCGGCATCTGCGTGCTCTTCGCGCTGTTGCCATTGCTGGCGGTGCGTTCCATTTCGCCGCTGGTAGCGATCCGCTCCTTTGTCCAGCCATCGACAAAGGGCGACTTCGCCCAATGGGGAGCCATCGCGCTGCTGGGCATCGGCATCGGTGGATTCCTCGTCCGCCACACGGAGCGGCTTCGGGACGCGGCCGGCTTCGGCGTCGGTTTGCTGGTGGCGTTCCTCACTCTCGCGGGCGCGGCGAAGCTGCTGGTGTTCGTCACGCGGAAATTCATCGGGCCGTCGCTGCCGTATGTCTGGCGGCAAGGACTCGCCAACCTCCATCGCCCGGGAAACCGGACGCTGCTGCTTCTCACGTCGCTCGGCCTCGGAACCTTCCTGATCGTCACGCTGGTCCTCGTTCAGCAGACGCTGCTGACGCAGTTGGTTTCCTCGCGTCAGGACAACCGCGCGAACACCGTCTTGTTCGACATCCAGACGGACCAGAAGGAGGCCGTGGCCGCGTTGCTGAAGGAGCAGGGATTGCCCGTGCTCGACGAAGCACCCGTGGTGACAATGCGGCTCCAGTCGATCAAGGGCGTCGACGTGGAAGACCAGTTGTCGCGAAAGACCAACGGCATTCCGAACTGGGTTCTGCGGCGGGAGTTTCGCTCCACTTTCCGCGATACGTTGTCGGAGTCGGAGAAGTTGACCGCAGGCTCATGGCCGCAGAAAGCCACGAACGACGTCATCCCGGTCTCGCTGGATGTCGGGATCGCCAAAGATCTTCGTGTCGTGATGGGCGACGAAATCGTGTGGGACGTGCAGGGCGTGCCGATGACCACACGGGTGGCGGCGCTGCGCGAGGTCGATTGGCGCCGGGTGCAACCGAACTTCTTCGTCGTGTTTCCGCCGGCGTCGCTCGAAGCCGCGCCGGCGTTCCACATCATGACCACGCGCGCCGAATCGACTGAGGTCTCCGCGAATCTTCAGCGGGCCATCGCCCAGAAGTTCCCCACCATCTCGACGATCGACGTGACGTTGATCCTCCAGACCATCGACTCCGTGCTCGGCAAGGTCGCCTTCGTCATCCGCTTCATGGCGCTCTTCACCGTGCTGACGGGATTGCTGGTGCTGACGGGCGCGATTCTGACGGGCCGCTTCCAGCGCGTGCAGGAAAGCGTGCTGCTCCGGACGCTCGGCGCCACGCGGAGCCAAGTGCGGCAGATCCTGCTCGTGGAATACGCTGCGCTCGGGGCGTTGGCGGGTCTGACCGGCGTGCTGCTGTCCGTTGGCGGCGCTTGGGCCTTGAGCCGATTTGTCTTCCAGGTGGAGTTCGTCCTGCCCGTGACGATCATCGTCGTAGCGCTTGGGACCGTTTCCCTGCTGACCATGGCCATCGGCTGGCTGGGAAGCCGCGGAGTGCTGGATGAACCACCGTTGGTGATCTTGCGGGAGGCCTGACTGTCGCGATGGATTCGGCTGTCCGCCGATCCTTGGAATCAGCCCGGGACTTCAGGCCGCTTTCAGCTGCATGATCCGGCTGATGTTGCGCTCGATGCTTTCGAGGTAGCTGTTCCGGCCGTTCTCGTCTTCGAGGAAATGGTGGAGCCCTTCGAAGTCGTTGTTCGCCTTCGGCACGACATATTTCTCCCAGAATCCGGGCGTCTTCACGATGAGGTCATCGACGCTTTTGAACATCCCCGGCTGGCCGCTGAAGCGGGAGCTTTCCTCGAACTCGGCGAACAACACGGGAAGTTTTTCAGGATAATCCGGGGCCGCCATTTGGCCGAGGAGGTCGGCGGTGCCCAGCGCGTGTCCCGTCATCCGCTCCAGGTCGCTTTGGAACTCGATGGCCACGAGGTTCACGTTGAGTCCGGTGCAGCGGATCATGTTCCGGACAGACTGGCATTCCACGGCGGTAAAACCCTTTTGCAGAAGCAGTGTCCGCGCGAAGTCCATGCTCCGGTTGACGTGGGTGGCCGTGTATTTGGCTCCCGTGCCCGCATCGTCGAAGCGGTGCTTCAGGTAACCGGTGTCATGCATCAGAATCGCCGCGATGCCGAGCTGGTGCATGCGTTCGGTCAGGATGGGCTTGGCGCCGCGCCGATGGCGGCCTTCGAGCAGGAGCGACATGCAAAGAGTTCCCTGCAGGGTGTGTTCCAGATCGTGGTAGCGGGCGTCGATCGGGAGGTAGTCGCTGTATCGCCCGTGAAAACAGTCCAAGGCCCATCCGAAGACCCTGTCGACGTATCCGATATCTCCGGCAGGGAAGATGTTCCGGTAGCATTTGGCGACAGCGGCCGCGACGGCGGCAGGCTGACGCGTATCGATCATGCAGGGCACGGCTTCGGATTTAACTCAGCTTTGAGAAAATGCACGTCCTAAGTCGGGACAAAATGGTGGGGTGGAAGGAATTCCTTATGGCAGTGTGTCATGCCAGTTGCGGTCATCTGGTCTGTTGTCCGACACTTCAGAGCAGTGGCGGCCGTTCTCACCATTCGAAATGCGATCAAGTCCTTTGGGGCCAATCAGGCTTTGACGGGTGCTTCCTTCGAGCTGCGCGAACGTGAACTCCTCGCGCTGCTCGGGCCGAACGGCGCCGGCAAGACGACCTTGATTCGGGCCATCGCCGGGCGGGTCCGGCTGGACGCCGGCGAAATCGAGATCTTCGGCGAGAAGGTTGACGCGACCAGCCGACGGCTTCTGGCCGTGGTTCCGCAGGAGTTGGCTTTGTATGGGCTGCTAACGGCGCGGGAGAACCTGGCGGGATTTGGGCGCTTGAACGGAGTTTCGGCGGATCAGATCCGCGACAAGGTCGTTTGGGCCTTGGACTGGACGGGTTTGGCTGAGCGGGCTGATGAGCCGATCCGAAGCTTCTCCGGCGGAATGAAACGGCGCCTGAACCTCGCCTGTTCCGTCCTTCATGATCCGAAGATCCTCCTGCTCGACGAACCTACCGTAGGAGTCGATCCGCAGAGCCGCGAGAAGATCTATGACATGCTCGAGAAGCTTCGTGCCGGCGGGATGTCGCTCGTGGTGACGACCCACCACCTGGAGGAAGCCGAGGCACGGTGTGAACGCATCGTGATCATCGACCACGGACACGTCGTCGCTTCCGGAACGTTGCGGGAGTTGTTGGAGAAGACCGTCGGCCACCTCCGGGCCGTGACGCTGACGCTCGACCGCCCGATGCCGAAGGGCCCCGTCGGCTGTGAATCGGCCGACCACGGGCGCGTCTGGCACACGAAGATCTCCGACGTGGCGGCGGAGTTGCCGGGACTTATCCGGAGCGTGCAGGCGGCCGGTTGCCGGGTGGAAAACATCGAGGTCCGCAGCCCCAACCTCCAGGCGGCGTTCATCGCCCTGACCGGAAAGGAACTCCGCGAATGATCTCCACCCTCCTGCGCATCCAGTGGACCCGGCTCCGGCGTGATCGCGTGGCGCAGACCCTCACGTTCGTCGTCCCCATCATCTTCTTCTCCATCTTCGCGCTGATCTTCGGAACGATGGGCAGTGGCAAGACCCCGTCGGTTCGGTTGGCCGTGGTCGACGAGGATCAGTCGGCCGTCAGCAAACGAGTCCTGGCCGCGCTCGGACGCGAGGACGGTTTGAAACTCATCCGTGAAGCGATGCCGCGGAGCTCGGCGCCCAACACGCCGCGAGTTCCCATCGATCGGGAGAGGGCCACGGCCATGGTCCAGGACGGCGACGTGGCGGTTGCGTTGATCGTTCCGAAGGAGTGGGGGAAATATTTTCCCGACTTCGGCCAGGAAGGTCCCGATATGGAACTCCTCGCCGACACGTCGAACCCCGTGGCGCCCCAGATGACTTTCGGCCTCCTGCAAAAGGTTGCCATGAGCGGCTCGCCGGATCTGATGATGGAGAAAGGCCTCAAGCAGATGGAGAGCGCGGGCTCCGGTTTTGAGTTGTCGACCAAACAACGTGAGCAAATGACGATGATGCTCCAGCAGTTGCGGTCGTCGGCGGAAGCCGCCGATAAGGAGGCTTCCGCTGAAACGAATGCCGTAGTTGCCGGAGCGGCTGCTGCGCCGGGCGGAGGTGTGATCAACGTGAAGAAGATCGATTTGCTCGGGGCGAAGAAGACCAATCCGGCGATTGCCTTCTACGCCGCGGGGATTGCCGTCATGTTTCTCCTCTTCACCTGCACCGCTACGGGCGGATCGTTGTTGGAGGAGGCCGAAGACGGGACTCTCGAAAGGCTTCTTTCCACCCGGCTTGGCATGACGGGTTTGCTTATGACCAAGTGGCTTTACATCGCACTCGTCGGTGTGGTGCAGATTACCGTCATGTTTGTCTGGGGCGCGCTCGTCTTCGGACTGGAGCTTTGGAGTCACCTGCCGGGATTCATCATCATGACGACGGTGACCGCCGGCGCCGCAGGAGGATTCGGCATGTGCCTGGCCACCGTCTGCCGAAGCCGGGGGCAGCTGAACGCGATATCGAACATCGTCATCCTGACCATGTCGGCCCTGGGCGGCAGCATGGTCCCGCGTGCCTTCATGCCGGAAGGCTTGCAGAAGGCGGGGCTGTTCACCTTCAACGGATGGGCCTTGGACGGCTTCCTGAAAGTCTTCTGGCGCGAACGGCCGCTCTGGGAACTCTGGCCGCAGGTGTCCGTCCTCGTGGGCCTAACGGTGCTCTTCCTCTGGCTTGCGCGACGTATGGCCCGTCGATGGGAGACGGTCTGAAAGGCCTGTCCGCTTGACCGTCGGAGGGTCAGCCCCGACCTTCCGCGCTTCGTCGCCAATAGCTGCGGCGTCGAAACACACATGGTCAGCCATCTCCGCCACATCGATCCCAATCCCGGCATGGTCGTCCGAGCACGCGGCTCGGGGGAGATCATCCGCCGGGTTGCCCGTTACCTGGCCCCTTACAGGCTTTTGGCCGCCGCGACGATCGGCTGTGCGATCCTGTCGTTGGCTGCTTCGTTTGCGTTTCCGCTGCTGATGGGGTTTGTCATCGATGATGTCATCAGTGGTAGGCGGTCGGAAAAACTCGGCTGGGCGATCGGTGCTCTGATCCTCGCGTTTCTTCTGCGGGATCTCTTCAACGGCATCCGCATTCGGATCAACAACCGCCTAGAGCAGAATGTGATCTTCGACATGCGCCGCGAGGTCTACGGCAAGCTCCAGCGCCTCACCATCGGCTTCTTCGACCAACGCGCTTCCGGGGATCTGATGACCCGCGTCATCGAGGATGTGAACGCCGTCGAACGCCTGCTGATCGACGGAACGGAGCAGGGAACCGTGGCAATCCTGGGTGTGTTCGGCGTGGCGGGAATCCTGTTCTGGCAGAACCCGACGCTGGCGGCCGTGGCCATGATCCCCATCCCGTTCCTGGCTGCCGGCGCGCTCTGGTATACGCTTACGGCGCACAAGCGTTACCGCGTGCAACGCCAGGCCTCGGCGGCGATGAACGCGCTGCTCATGGACAACCTTCAGGGCGTCCGCGCCATCAAGGCATTCGGCCGCGAGGTGCATGAGGACGGACGTTTCGCCGACAAGGCGGATGGCGTGCGCCAGGGCACGCTGGTGGTGATGAAGGTCTGGTCCTTCTACTCGCCGACGATGGCATTCTGCACGGCGCTGGGTTCCGCTCTCGTGCTGTGGGTCGGAGGCCAACAGGTCATTGCCGGCAAGATGGAGATCGGACAATTGATCAGCTTCCTCTTCTTCCTCGCGCTTTTCTACGAACCCATCGGCCGCCTGCACGGCTTGAACCAGATGCTGCAGTCGGCCCGTGCCGCCGGTGAGCGGGTATTCGACATCCTCGACGCTGAACCTGAAGCCAAGCCCTCAGTCGGTGCGCCGGCAATGGCTTCGTGGCGCGCTAAAGGTGAGGTGGTGTTCGAGAAGGTGAACTTCGGTTACGGCGCTGATCGACGGGTTCTGCAGGATGTTTCCTTGATCGCCAAACCCGGCCAGATGGTCGCGTTGGTCGGGCCAACCGGTGCCGGGAAGTCAACCCTGGTCAATCTGATCCCGGCGTTCTACCCGCTGACGAGCGGATCCATCCGCATCGACGGGCGTGAAATCTCGGCCATGCCGCTCGCCGAATTGCGCCGGCAGATCAGCGTGGTTTCTCAGGAGCCGTTTCTCTTCAACGGAACGATTCGCGAGAATATCCTCTACGGACGCCTTGATGCGACGGAGGCCGACATGGTCGCCGCCGCCAAAGCTGCGAACTGCCATGAGTTCATAGGTCGTCTGGAGAAGGGTTACGATTCCTCCGTGGGAGAACGCGGCGTGAAGCTCAGCGGCGGCGAGAAGCAGCGTGTGGCCATCGCGCGGGCGCTGCTCAAGGATGCGCCCATACTCATACTGGACGAAGCCACTGCGAGCGTGGACACGCAGACGGAGAAGCTGATTCAGGAAGCGTTGGAACGCCTGATGTCAGGTCGGACAAGTTTCGTGATCGCGCATCGGCTGAGCACGATCCGGAACGCCGACCAGATCCTGGTGCTCAAGCACGGGCAGGTGATCGAACGGGGCAACCATGAGGAACTGATGGCCGGCGAGGGTCTCTACGCGACCTTGTGCCGCATCCAAAACGCGCGGCAGGAGGCGGAAGTTCTCGAGCGTTCGACGCTCGATTGACGAAGGGAAAACGGAACAAACGTTCAGGGCTGACGGATGCCAGTGCGATCGAGAAGCCATTTCCAGTCGGCAGCGACGTCGGGATTGGACAGCGACACTGAGGTCGGAGTCATCTGCGCGACCGGTTGGACGACGGCCTGGTCGCCGAAGGCTTTTGCCCTGGTTTTCCAGACATGCATCTCGGTGTGACCGTCCGCGAAGGCGACCCCGGTTCCATTGCGGTGGTAGGCGCCGACCCAGTCGTCGACCTGGGAGCGATTCGCGACGTCGACGAGGAATACACCGTCGTTGATGGAGTCGGCATGCTCGTCGATGATCGTCCACGCCCGGGACGGGGAAAGGAGCCGGAAGTCGGACATCCTGCGGTAGACCAGGTATCCGGAATTCACGGCCAAAAGCTGGTCGGGACTGTTTCTCGGGATCGCGGTGCGGGAAGAGCCGTCGACCAAGTAGTTCATCGAAACTGATCGCGCCCTGGGGATCTTCTTGCCGATGAGGGTCACTGTGGACCGGTCTTCGGGGCAGCGGAAGATCCGAGCATCCTTGATGTAAGTTCCGAGCATTCCCCCGAACATCCCCCGGGCGGGGTCGTGCCGGATCAGGATCGAAGTGTTGGTGTTCAGTGGCGACTGGCTGTAATCGAGCCATCCACCGGACCAGGAGTAGCGGGGAGACGACTCGGCCGCCGATTGAAGCGAAGGCAGGTTCGCGTTCACCCCGGTCATGTTGGGGACAATTCGGTCGTCATTGTCCTGGACATACATCTGGAAGGCGATGCCCAGCTGCTGTTTCTGTTGGAGGCAACGGACAGCGCTTCCCGTGATTTTCGCCCTGTTCAGCGCCGGAATCAGGAGCGCCGCCAAGATCCCGATCAAAGCGACAACCGTCAGCAGTTCCAGAAGGGAAAATCCCCCCGGGGAACTGCCTGAGGCCTCTGATTGAAGACGACGAACGAGCATTGTCTTTGGGGTCGGGTTGTAATGGGACTATAAGGGCTGTGGGAGGAGAATCCACCTGATTCTTGGGCCTGTGGGAAGCCGAAAAAGCGGGCGCCCGACGTGCTCCTAGTCGACCAGGGACACCCGGTAGTAGCGTTGGGTGGAAACAGGGAGCGGCGCGTCGACGAACGAAGCGGTGGTGGATCCGGCGGTGATTTCCTGGCCGAGGTTGGTCCACGGGCCGTCGACCAATTCCGACTTGGATTGGACACGGTAACGTTTTCCGGGAATGGCGGTCCACCTGAGCACGATGGAGTCCGGGTTGAACTGAACTTCCGGAACAGCCAAGGCCGGGGGTTCAAGAGCACCAAAGAACCGCATGATATCGCTCATGTAGTTCGACCGCGTATCCGGGCTGAGGACTGTTTCGAACGGGAAACCAAAGAAGACCACCCGCCCGCCGCCCGCCGTTCCGTCGTATTGGATCGCGGCCGCACCTCCGATTCCTCCGCTGTAGGAAAGCGCTGCCCGAGTTCCGCCGCCGTTCGGGGTGAGCACATCGGGGTAAGCCACGGTGTAACCGCCGCTCGTGGCTTCGCCGAAGGATCCGCCGGACCGGTTGGCGAAGATCCCACCGGCCGAGACCGAGAATATTTGGGTTTGGGCGTCGTCGTTGATGTCGCCATTCAACCGCGCCCGCAGGCGGTTTCCGATGAATGCCCGGTCGGCGGCCGTGGGTCCCGCCGCGCGATCGAGGTCCCATGCGATCTCGGATCCCGACACGAACAGGTTCCCGCCCGCGTCGAGGTAGGCTCCGATCAACGCCTGTTCCTCCGGTGAAAACGTCCGGTCGGCGGTGCTTTCATTGCCGCAAGCCCAGATGACCGCTTCGTAGTTCATCAACGAGATGAGGCCGCCGGACACGGTTTCATTCTGGCACGAATCGAAGGCGACGCCGTTTGCGCTGAGGGCCTTTCCATGCGGAACGACGTAGTTGAACGCGTTGTTCAGGTGGGGAATGACGCGGTCCATCGAACCTGTTGCTCCCGGTGGCGCCCACGCCAGGGCTGTCGGGGTCTGGCGGGGGTTCAGGCGGCGCTCGAAGCGATCGAACGCGTTCACGACGAGCACCCGCGCGGCGGTCGGTCGGATCCGTGAGCGCGCTCCGATCGTTTCCGACTGGAACGATTCGCCGGCCGAGTTTGTCGCTGCGACGCGGAAGTAGTGATCCGTCCCGGGCGCGAGCGAATTGAAGGTGAAGTTGGACGAAGTGCCTCCACCGACGTAGACGGGATTGCCGAAAGCGTAGCCGTCGGATGATCGATAGACGACGAAGCCCTGCGGGTTGCCGCTGCCGACCGCGATCTGCGGCTGCCATGTGATGGTGATCGCTCCTGTGTCATCCGCCCTGGCGCGGACGTTGAGCGGCGGCTCCGGCAGGAAGGCCAGCGGGCCGGCATCGAACTCGTTGAAGTAGCGGACGAGAGCGTGGTAGGTCGACCGCGCCATGAGCCGCCGCACGCGGGGATCGCGGAGGAGTTTGGCGTCGCTGGCGTCGTCGTGGAACGCGACCTCCACGATGGTCGCGTCCATCTCCTTGCCGAGGACGTCGTCGCGGATTTCCCCGAAGGCGAAGTCCGACCGCGCGAACGTAACCGTGTTCGTGCTCCTCTTCGACCAGCTGACTTCGAGCTGCGAATTCACCGCCGCCATGTCTTCGTTGACCTCGATTCCGCACAGCTGGGCGAGCCGGAATTGGTTCGAGCCGCCGGTTCCCGGGAACAACGAGTTGTTGTTGTAGAGGCCCATGACTCCCCGGCCGCCTCCGGCGTTCGAGTGGAAACTGATATAGACTCGTTTGTAGTAACCACCCTGTCCCTCGCGGTTCATCTCTCGCGCCATGCGGATGGGTGCTCCGACGCTGTCCGCGCCGTCGTCGCCGCCTCCGTCGAACAGGGATGTGGATTGTCCGACGCCCAGGCTGCGTTGAACCCAGTAGCGGGCGCATTCTTCCTCTCGCGGGTAGCCGGAGATCGTCGGGGTCTTGGCGACGGCGGCCACGGGCACGACGTCGCCCATGCCGTTGCCGAAACGGATCGCATCGGCGATCACGACCGAGCCGACACTCGGCGTCGGTTGCAGGTTGCTGATCACTACCGCGCCGGTCAGAGGATTCGAGCCGACGTTGAACTTGTAGGTTCCCAAATACACCCAGCCGCTGCCGACCATGTGATGGGGGATGCGCACCGTCGCCTCACCGCCGACGTGCCGGATGCGGTAGAGCTGGGAGGTGCGGTTGTCGCTTCCCAGCACCCAGGTGTAGACGGGGTAGAAGCCGGCGACGGGAATGGCCGGAGTGTAGGTGGCAGTCGCCGTTTCGGATGCGGCGAGGTTCGCGAAACGATACGGCACGGCATCGCCGGCGGTGCCCCAATACGGTGTGCTGAAACTGTTGAACCAGTTCCCCTGCCACGTCACGGCGGGCGAGTTGTTGTCGAGAATCACCTCGTTGGTCTGATAGCCCACGGGCCTCATGGGCACGATGGTCGCGCCGGCGTTGAAGCAGTAGTTCACGAAGACGTTGAACTGATCGAGGTTCCCGTAGTCCTCCATCATCTCCTGTCCCACGCCCCGCTGCGTATACCAGTTCACCGAGGTGGAATCGTTCTGATACGTCCAGCCGTGGCCTGCACCGGCGTAGACGATGCGCCCGCTCAATCCGCCTTGCGGCTGCGTCGGGGCGGCTTCGCCCGGACCTGTGGGCAAGACCTGCGCGCCCGTTTCCGTCGGGCCCGCCAATAGGAACACCACGACGATGGCGAGAATTGAAACGGCCCCGGAAAACTTTTTCATGGGTTCACCCGGCTCTCGTTCCCGTCGGTCACGCGCCAGACGCCGGAATACAGGTTCATCGTCCGGCCGCGCAGAAACCCTACCAAGGTGAGCCCGCTCTCCCGCGCCAGTTCCACAGCCAGACTCGTCGGAGCCGAAACCGCGCAGATCAATGGCAGTCCGGCCGCCAGCGCCTTCTGCACGATCTCGTAGGACACGCGTCCGCTTACAAGCAGCACGAGTCCGTTGAGCGGCGTCATCCCCTGCTGCAATGCCCAGCCGATCACTTTGTCGACGGCGTTGTGTCGGCCGACATCCTCGCGCGCCACCAGCATCCTTCCCGTGTTGTCGAAGATCGCCGCTGCGTGGAGTCCGCCGGTGGCATCGAACGCCTTCTGCGAGGTCCGCAGCTTCTCCGGGAGCAATTCAAGGATGGTGGCCGAAATTCGAAGCGAAGAATCTACTGGGGGATGGTTTTGGATGACCGCATCGATGGCCGTTTTGCCGCAGAGCCCACAGCTCGACGATGCGAAGACGTGGCGGGTCAATCGCTGGAAGTCGACTTGCACACCGGCCGCAAGGAAGACGTTGACCACGTTGCCCGTCTGGCGCGCTTGGCCGGACTCACAATGGGCCACTTCGATGATATCCTTCGCGGACCTGATCACGCCTTCGGTCATCAGGAAACCGGTCGCCAACTCCGCGTCGTGCCCCGGCGTCCGCATCGTCACGGCCACGCTGCGTCCGCCCACCCGGATCTCGAGCGGTTCCTCGACCGCGATCGCGTCGGCCATCGTCGAACGTCCTTCACCGTCGACGCGCCGGATCTCGACGGCTTCGGTCATCGGTTTGTTTGAACGTGTTTCGATCAAGTGAAGAGCAGTGTTCGGCGCCGTGACTGCGCCGGGCAAGGAGCCAGCTTGAAGCCGTGCCTGCAATGGCTCGAAAGCCCCGGCGGTTCACTGGGCCCGCACGACTTGGACGAGCGCATTGTAGTCCGGAACACCGCCGCCCGCATCCACCACGCCGCGCCGGATGATCACGTTTCCTTCCGGCCAATGGACCTGGAGGTTGCCGGAAGCGATCTCCGCGATGTGGACGCGGCAGGCGAGTTCGCCAAGTTCGTTCTTCAGAACAACCTTGTCGCCGTGCGCCAGCTTCAATGCGGCTGCGTCGTCCGCGCTCATGAACACCGCGTCGCGCCCCGCCCCCGTCAGCGGATCGACCTCGGCGTAGATGAGCGTATTGAACTGCTTCCCGCGGCGCGTTGAGACATGGAACCACCGGTCGGTGGCGACACCGGCGCTCGTTGCTTGGACGTTCGAGTCCTTGGGCACCGGCACAAAGCGGAAGTTCGCCCTGCCATCCGGCGTGGCGAACTTGCCTCCGGCGCACAGATGCGGCCCGCCGTATTGGAAGGCGTCGCCCGTCTTCCGCAGATGCTGCACGCCGTCGTAGAACGGCACGACCCGGGCGATCTCCTCGCGCATGATCCAGCCCGTCTCGCAGCCGAGCAGATGCGCGCGCTCCGGATGAACCGCCGCTGCGAGCTCGCGCAGGATCTTCCACTCGGCCCGCGCTTCGCCGACCTGCCGGGGAATCTCCGGCGTGAACATCACGCGCCGTTCCGTGCTCGTTTCCGTGCCGCCGTCGTCCTGTTCGTAGCGTGTCTTCGCGGGCAGCAGGACCACTTCCTCGCCGGGTTCGATGAACATCTGGTCCGTCAGGATGATGTCCTGATGAACGCGCAACGGCACCTGGCTCATCGCCTCGGCCACCGCGTCGGGTTCTGGAAGAGTGCGGAGAAAATTGCCGCCGACGGAGTAGAGCACGTCGAGCCGCCCGTCGCCGCAGGCTTCGACCATCTCGGTCGTCGTCATACCCGGCCAATCCGGCACCGGAAAACCATACTGCGCCGAAAGCGCCGCCGCGTTCTCCGGCGTGACGGCCTTGCCGCCGGGAAAGGCCGTCGAATACGCGCCCATCTCCGCGCCGCCCTGCACGCTGCTGTGGCCGCGGATCGGCATGATGCCGCACTTGTCGCGGCCGACCCAGCCGCGCGACAGCGCGAGGTTGAGGATCGCCTGCACGCCGTCCGCGCCGTGCGGATGCTGCGTGATGCCCATGCTCCACACGACGACCGCATTCTTCGCCTTGGCCAAGAGATCGGAGAACTCGACGAACGCCTCCCACGGCAAACCCGCCTTCGCCGACAGCTCGTCCG
This sequence comes from Verrucomicrobiota bacterium, assembly GCA_043775315.1. Lineage (GTDB taxonomy): Bacteria > Verrucomicrobiota > Verrucomicrobiia > Limisphaerales > CANJSG01 > CANJSG01. The sequence continues at coordinate 12,683 of JAYVSO010000166.1, read as the reverse complement.
GCTGCAACGCGAGCAGATCCGCCTTCAACGCATCCCAGCCGTTGGTGTGTTCGCGGATGAACTCGTCTTCCACCGCGCCGCGTTCGACCAGCAGCCGCAGCACGCCGTGGAGGAAGGCGATGTCGCCGCCCTGCGCCACCGGAAACCACCAGTCCGCGAGGTCTGTGCCGAAGAGCGCGCTGCCGGCGGATGAAGGAACCCAGTAACGTTTCATGCCCGGTTCGAGGAACGGGTTCACCAGAACGATCTTCGTCCCGAACTTCTTGGCCTCGTGCAGATACTTCGTGCTGACGGGCTGGTCGTTGGCCGGATTGGAGCCGAAGAAGATGACCAGATCCGTTCCATACCAGTCGCGGTAGCTGCACGTGGTCGCGGCCAAACCAAGCGTCGCCTTCATCGCGGCGGTGGAGGGCGAATGGCAAAGGCGCGCCGCGTTGTCGACGTGGTTGGTGCCGATGAACCGCGCCGCTTTCTGCGCCATGTAGTAGACCTCGTTGGTCACGCCGCGCGCCGTCACGAAGAAGGCCAACCGCTTCGCATCGGACGCGCGCATTCGTTTGGCGATCCGCTGCAACGCCTCGTCCCAGGTGATCCGGCGAAACCCGGCGTCACCTTTGCAGCGCAGCATGGGATACGGCAGGCGACCGAGTTCGCGGAGCTGGGCGTTGTCCAACTTGGAAAGCGCGGCGACATCCACGAGCGCCGTTTCGTCCAAGGCCGGCATGGTGTTCAACCGGAGAAGATTCAGGCGCGTCATGCACAGGTGGACGCCGTCGATCGTCCAGTCATGCAGCCCGGCGACGCCTAGGGCGCATCCGTCGCACACGCCCTGCGTCAAAACCTTGTAGGCGTAGCCGAGGTTGTCGCGGTTCTTCCAGACGACGTCGAGCATGTCGCGGAAGTGTTTCGGTTTGGTCGCGCCCAATCCGAATGGCATCCGTTCCTTCCATGAAGTTTCCTGCGTCACTCGACAACTCGCCATGCCCGGAAGATGGCGCGGCTGAATGGGGAATGCACGCGTCGGGTTCCGGGTGTGCTGAACTGTGAAGTTGATCCGGCTGGGCTGCCTAAGGTCACTTCGATCGAAACTTAATCGTCCGCTCTGATGAGGCGGCTTTAGTCTCGGCGCTCGCTGAACCGTTTTTGTCCCGGTCCGGCCGAAAGGCGTAAGCCAGTCGGCGCAAAGCTGAAAACCCAGTCCAAAGCACGGCTAGGCCGAACAGGCCAAGCACAGCGACCGCTTCAAAACTGGTCGATCCCACGTAGGCCACGAACATCATGACCCACATACATCCGAGAAAGCTGGCGGTAATTCCTAAGGCCAAGGAATAAGCGAAGCTGCGAGTTCGGCTCATGAGTGAGATGGCATTCGTGGTTTCCCTATACCAGATCAACGAGAGAATTCACGCTCCGGATCTGTTTTGTCCATTCCTCGGTTATCAACAGGCAGTGCTCCGGGCGAGTGCGGCTCCGGTGGAAAAGCGGCGCGGCAGCGCACGCAGTCCAAGACGCTGGCGCGACGGTCGAGAAGCGCCTTGAAAGGCCGCCGGGTCTTGGACTGCGCCGGTGCTCCGGCGCTTTGAAGAGGCGGCAACAGGCTCGCGAACAGGCGGCTTTCGGAGCGCGGCCCTCTGGGCCGCAGCGGCACCGAGGCGTCCTCAGGATTCGATCCATCTACCGTTCCCAACGGCTGCGGCCCGGAGGGCCGCGCTCCGGGCCTTTGGCTGCGAAGCGAGTCATCCGAGATCGCTAGGGGAATTCACGTTGCGGAACTGCTTCTCCAAATCTTCTGGAACTTCCCAGCGTCGCACCAGTCCCGCCACTTCCGCCGCACGGCAGAAGCCTTCGAGAGAACGATCCGTTCTGGGGATACGGACTTGGGCTTGGGCTAGCGCGGAGCGGATGATTCCCTGTCCAGGTCTGTCGTGATGAAGGGACCGTCCGCAGCTACGCCTAACCTGCTTTTCAGTCTTTCGCCGTCGTGCGCATCAGGCGCATTCGATCGGGATCGTCGGGGGCGGTGGGGAGGGCGAGGGTCGGATTGACGTTCGGTGACGGGCGTTGGGTGCGGGTGTCGTCGGCGTTGAATTCGCGTTCATTCGCCTGCCGGACGATGGGGCCTTTCCACGTCCAGGCTTCGGCGTGGCCGTCGAAGAAGCTGAGGGTGGCGCTGCCTCCATGGCGGCTGGCGGGGAGGTGCCAAAACCATGTGCCGTCGTCGTCCGGCCGGATGCCGAAGGAGCTGTTGTCGATGCTGACGGGGTTTTCCTCGACCCAGACCGCGGTCTGGGCGGGACGCCGGACGGCGGAGCCGTGGGTGATCATGCTGGAGCTCATGGCGCTGGCTCCCTTGATCATGTTGGTGATGGCGTTGCAGTGCAGCCAGGCGCTGACGGAATAGCTGCGGTGGTGTGGAACCGCCGCGCCGGAAGCGTCGCGGACGAAGGCGCGGCTGGCGGGGCAACGCCAGGTCGGTGCGGTGGAGACGTAGGACGACAGGAGTCCGCGCGTCATGGCATTCTCGTAGTCGGGCTTCCAGATCTGGACGTTGTCCGGAGCCCAGGATGCGGAGTTGGGCAGAGATGTGTTCGACGGATCGGTCAGGTTGTTGGGGAGCAGATCGGCTTCGTCGCCAAGGAACTGGGCGTAGCCGAATTGGAGCTGGCGGATGTTGTTCAGGCAGGAGGTGCGCTGGCCGGCCTGTTTGGCGCGGGCCAAAGTGGGGAGGAGCATCCCGGCCAGGAGAGCGATGATGGCTATGACGACGAGCAGCTCGATGAGGGTGAAGGCGTCGTAGGTCCCGAGGCTGCGGATGGTTCGTTGGCTTCGACGGATGGAGTTCATCGCCAGCCTTTCTTCTTGTCCCACGCTTCCTGCCAACGCCGGAATGTCCCGGCCTGTTCGGGCGTGAGCAGGAGTTCAATCTGGGCCCGGACTCGGTCACGTTCCGCGATGGCGGCGGCAACGGTTGTCTTGGGTGCCGACAGGGTGACCTCGGGAGTGCGGATCAGGATATTGATGCGGCCCGCCTCTTCGCACTCCAACGGCAGCCAAGTGCGGAGCTGCGTGAGGGTTTCCTTGCGCCAGTCGACGTAGGATTCGACGGGCGTCGCTCGCCATGGTTTCGCCGCCACGACCCACGTGGCCGAGCTTCCCACGAGCACGATGGCCAGCAGCCACGGCCAGAATTTCGCCAGCCAAAGAACGAGGAACGCCCCCGTCGTGGGCTTGCCAAGGGCGGCGCCCGTCATGGCTTTCTTGGCCATCGCGGCGGACCACGCGTTGTCCGCCGCGTCGCCGGCCGTAGTCTCGGATGCTGGCCGGGCTTTGGCGGCGAGCTGTTCCCAGCAATCGGTGCGCTTCATCGCCCACCCTCCTTCTGGAGCTTCTCGATCGTCTTGCGAAGCTTGCGCCGGGCGCGGAACGCGCGGACGCGGATGCCGGTGATGCTCCAGCCGGTGACGGCGCGGACTTCTTCGGCGGAACGCCCTTCCAGATCGATCATCTGGATGACCATCCGGTCCTCGGGACCCAGCGAATCGAGGAGCTTCTTGGCGAGATCCCTGACGGCCACGGCGTCGTTGGCCGAGTCGTGGCGGGACTGATCCTCCTCGGCGATGGCGTCGAGCATGGCTGCTTCTTCCTCGCCGAGGTCGGAGACGCGGATTTCGCGGGAACGTTGGCGGGCGCGGAGATGGTCGCGGCAGGTGTTCAACGCGACGCGCGCCGTCCAGTGTTCGAACGGCACCACGCCCGCGTATTGATCCAGTTTGCTGAACACCTTCATGAACACTTCCTGCATCAGGTCGTCGGCCGCGGCCTCGCGCGGCAGATGCGTGAGGACGATCCGGGTGACCAGCGGCTTCAGGGCAGCAACCAGTTCCGCCGCGGCCGCCTCGTCGCGAGAGCGCACACGCTTCAGAATCTGGGCCCACCATTCCGCGCTGTTCACCATGGAGCGGCCGAACCCGACATCGGTTAGGACGCGCCGGACTGCCCGGGCATTACTACCAAAGTGGAACATCGGCTTTCTGGCTCCACGATGGAGAGGGCGGGGCGACCCAGCAAGTCCGCCGAATCCGCCGCGGCGGGGAGACCAAGTTGTGGGTGCGGAAAACTTTTTGGCCGGGGATGTAATGCTTTCGCGAACCGCCTCGTCACCGGAGGTGTCATGCACTCCTCCAATTCAAAAAACACCATCGCCTCAAAGTTCACCGCCGCGTGCGGTGCGGTCTGCCTCCTCGGGGCTTTCGCGACCTCGGCCCATGCCGATGGCGGAAGCCTTTTTGGTTTGTCCACGTTGTTCACCGGTTCCGGTGCGACGTCCGGCGACATCCTCGCTTCGGTCGACGCCTTTCGGGCCGCGATCGGCGGTGCCAACAACGGCGCCAACAACGCGCTTGGAACCCTCTTCACCACGGGGCGCCGGGAAATCAACTGGGACGCGGCGGCCTTGCCGGCGAACATGCCGGCAAACTTCTTCAATGCGAACTCCCGTCGCGGCGCGGAGTTTTCGACGCCCGGGCTCGGCTTCGACGTGAGCCTCAACGTCGCCGGGAGCGAGTTTGGCGACATCAACGCGACCTATCCGGGTGAGTTCACCGTGTTCAGCGCGAACCGCCTGTTCGCCCCTCGTGAGGCCACCGCGACCGACACGAAGTTTTTCCTGCCGAATTTCCCGACCACGGCCGCGGGCGTTCAGGCATTCGGAGCCGTCTTCACGGACGTGGATCTCGCCGGGGTGACCGGCATCGAGCTCTACGGAGCAGGCAACCAGTTGCTGGCTTCGGCCTTCGCTCCGGCGCGGGACAAGGGGCTTTCATTCGTCGGGTTGCTGCTGCCCAGCGGCGCGCTGGCCACTTCCGTCCGGCTTATCAACGGCAACACGGCGCTGGGGGCGAACAACAACGACGGCTTCGATAACCAGCGATTTTTCCGTGACGTCGTCGCCATGGATGACTTCATTTTCTCCGAGCCCTCGGCGGTGCCGGAAGTCTCGCAGCTCATGCCTGCGGGGCTTCTCGGCATCGGCGTCGGACTCATGGCCTGGCGCCGTCAGCGCGCGGCCAACTGCGTTGTCTCTACCCGGTAAAACCCCACCCCCGGAAAGCTGCGGCCCTGTGGCGGAGCTTGAAGAAACGTCTTAATGTCTCCGACCTAGCGGCCAGGCGTCGAAGGTAAACGAAACCAAGAAGAACGCCCGGCTCTGGAAAGAGCCGGGCGTTTGTTGTTCCACCCAGACATGTCAGCCCGAGAGTTTCCCCTATTCGTCACGGCCGCTGTAGTAGGAAACCTCGAGGCTTCGGCAGTATTCCTGAAACTCTGCGATTTCCTCGGCGGTCGGCGCGGTGATCAGCAGGTGCAAGAGCGAACTCCGACGGCTAGGCCTAGGTTCATCCGGAAGGTTTGGTGGCGTCACATCCCAAGAGTTTATGATGGTTTCGCTCTTCAGTTCTTCCTGAACGGACCATGTCTTCCAGATCGTCGATGTTCGGCCGATTTGATTTGTGGAAAGAACCAGGCCCGATTTGATGCGACGGCTTCGCTCGCCTGGAGCCGAGCCGCAGTAGATCATCAGCGTCGCTTGGCGTGGTTTGCGGAGAGTGACGTAGAAGAGGTCAAAATCCATGCCCTCTTCCCGTTTCATCCTGGTTCCCTTTGGCACAGTCAGCCTTAACGTCGACTCGGATTTCCACTTTGACCTGAGGAGCAAAGTCCTGAGTTCAGCAGGCGTTCCGGGATCGTTTCGTGAAATGCATCCGGTAAGCGTCAATGAGACGATTACTGCTAAGCAGCCGAGGCGACGTGGAAAGTCCATCGGGTTCTTTTCCCAGATTCACAGATCGACCCACTGCTTGGTCTCGGACGACCGAACGGCGGCGTCCATGGTCCGTTGGGCCTGGGAGCCGTGGTGGAAGCTGACGGCGCAGTCGCGTTGTTCGCGGATGGCGTTGATGAATTCGATGGCCTGGTCGTAGCGAAAGGCGATCAGCGGATCGCCGGTGCTCGGATCCCGTTTGCTGCCCGGCCACGTCCAGAACTCGCGCGGCACATCGAGGGTTTGGAGGCCGGTCCCGCCGACTTTGCCATATTGGAGCGCGTTCCATGAACCAGTGGTGAAGCTGAAGCTCGCCTCGCTGCCGTTGATTTCGACGCGGTCGGGGCTGCGCGAGCTTTCGTTGACGCCGCTGGCGAGCTTGGAGCTTTCGAGCACGCCGCTCGCGCCGTTCTGGAACTCGGCGAGGATGGCGACCCAGTCGTCGGTGTCGTTCGGCGCGCCGCCGCGAACGGGCGTCATGGTCATGAGGTTCGCGACGATCCGTTTCATCGGTCCTATGAGGTGGTGGGCGAAGTTGATGCGGTGGCTGAGCATGTCGCCGATCTCGCCTGTCCCGGCGAGTTTCTTGACCTGCCGCCAACCGAGGTTGCGTGTGCCCCAGTCCTGCAAACGGCACGAACGGAAATGATACGGCTGCCCGAGGTCGCCGCGATCGACGAGGTGCTTCAGGTAGCGCATCGCCGGCACGAAGAGGTAGGTGAAGGCCGTCATGTGGCGCACGCCGGCCTTGTCGGCTTCATCGGCCATGAGCTGCGCGTCCGTCGCGTTCAGGGCGAGGGGTTTTTCGCAAAGGACGTGTTTTCCGTGGCGCGCCGCGGCGATGGCGATGGCGGGATGGACGAAGTTGGGCGTGGCGATGATCACGGCATGGACGTCGTCGCGCGTGACGATGTCCTCCCACTTGGAGGACGTGACGGGAGCGCCGGTCTGTTGGCGGGCCGTTTCCAGCGTGGCCGGATTGGCGTCGCACAAAGCGTGGACTTTGACGTCGGGGCACAGGGCGAGACCGGGAAGGTGGTTTTGCAGCGAGATGCCGCCGGTGCCGATGATGGCGATGTTTAGCGTGCTCATGGAATGGTTCGGAAAACGGGCGCGAGTATGTCGCTGGGCCCCGGCAAGGCAAGAAAGCCGGAGAATGACGAGGGTCGAAGGCCAAAGGCCAAATGGAAGGCGCGGCCTTCGCAGTCGAGCTGCCTTCGTGGATCGGATCTCGGCACTCGTTCGGCCTTTGGCCTTCGAGATTCCGGCTTTGGCCCGGCTACTTCTTTTCGTCCAGCCAGGTCATCTGGATGTTCTCCAAAATCTTCTCGTTCGAGCCGTCCGGCTTGTCGCCGAAGTCGGCGAGCTCCGTGACCATCTTGTGGAGCTTGGGGAAGCTCAGCTTGAGCGGGTCCTGATCGGGAAACTTGTCCAGCAATGCCCAGGCGATCTCTTCGTGGTCCTTCCAAGTCAGTTTCATGGCGGGAACGTTGGGGCAGGCGCGCGGCCGGTCAAGACGTGCGACGAACGATGAAATGCGAAGGCCGAAAGGCGGATCGCCGATGAGGTGGCAGAGACTACGGTGCGGGATTTCGCCTTCGGCATTCGGGTTTGCCCGGCTGAAGAGCACGGACGGAATACAACTTTCCCGGTCCGGCGGTTTTCTCCATTCTACGCATATATGGCCCAGTTCAGTTTCAAAGCCCGCAGAAGGTCGGGCGAAGTCGTCGAAGGAACGATGGACGGCAACGACCGTTCCGCCGTTCTGACGCAGATTGAGCGGATGGGCATGTTCCCCGTGGCAGTCTCCGATGCCCGCGGCGGCGCGGCCGTGGCCAGGGCGAGCGCGTCGACCACCAGTTCGGCACCGAAGAATTCCTCCACCCTTTTGCCGCCGGCGATGCGGGCCTACTTCAATCGCCAGAGGAAACCGAGCCTCAGCGAACTCGCCAACTACACCAATCAGCTGGCGAATCTGCTCAATGCCGGCATGCCGCTCGTATCGGCGCTGAACAGCATGGGATCGCTCGATACGAAGGGGATTCCGGGCGAAGTGAGCAAGCGGCTCAAGGCCGACGTGACGGAAGGCCGGAGTTTGTCCGATGCGATGAAGAAGCAGCCGGTGATCTTTACCGAGCTTTACGTGAACATGGTGCGTGCCGGCGAGTCGGCGGGTTCTTTGGTGGACGTGCTGAGGCGTATGGCGGAGCACTACGTCCGGTTTGCGGAGCTGAAGAGCAAGTTTACCTCGGCCATGATCTACCCGGCGTTCATCCTGACGCTCGGAGTGGGTATCATGATCTTTTTCATGACCTTCATGCTCCCGAAGTTCATGGAGATCTTTAAGGAGTTTAACGCCCAGCTGCCCTTCGCGACGCAGATGCTGGTCGCGTTCGGAGAATTCTCGGGCAAGTGGTGGTGGCTGGTGTTGGGAATCCTCATTGCAACGACGATCATCATTAAGCGCTACGCGGGAACCGAGGCCGGCCGACGGAAGATCGATGGCCTGAAGCTTCAGGCTCCGATCCTGGGCAAGATCATGAAGATCAACCTCTACGCGCAGTTCTCGAGGACGTTGGCGACGCTGCTCAAGAACGGCGTTCCGGTGCTCACGGCTTTGAAGATCGCCGAGGATGTCCTGCCGAACCGGCTTCTCAAGGAAGCCATCGCCAAAACCCGAGAGGAAGTCACTGACGGCAAGACGCTTTCGCAGCCGTTGGCCCGGAGTAAACTCTTCCCGCAGCTGATGATCGACCTCGTCCGTATCGGCGAGGAAACGGGCGACGTTCCAGCTGCCTTGGGCAACGTGGCCGACACCTACGAGAACGAGCTCAAGACCGCGATCGGAGTGATGATGAGCCTGATCCAACCGGTGATCATCGTTGTCATGGCGATGTTCGTCGGTGTGCTTCTTTACAGCCTGCTCTCGGCCATGTTCGCCATCACTTCGTCGATCGGAACGAGGCGCTAATGACTCCTTCGCAGGACATTCTAAGAAGACGGAAGGGGTTCACGCTCATCGAGATGATGATCGTGTTGGCGATGGCGGCTTTGTTCATGGCGATCGGGGTCCCGCAGTTCATGCGCTCGCTGAACAAGGAGGGATTTCGCAAGGCCACCAGCGACTTGATGGAGGGGTTTTCGACGGCACGTGCCAAGGCGATCTTGTCGGGAGGCACGGCCGAATTGGTCATTCGCCCGAAAGACATGTCGATCAGCGTCACAGGAGGAGGTGTTTCCGAGGAAAACCGGGAAAAGGGACCCAAGATCGAGTCGCCCAGCTTTTCGGCGCAGATGCCGACCGGTGTGTATTGGGAAATCCTCGGTGTGAACAATGTGGAGCTTCAGGAAGAGGAGGAAGTGCGGGTGCGCTTTTTCCCCAACGGAACGTGCGATGAGTTCGATGCGGTCTTTCGTGGCCCGAACGGCGAGATGCGAAGGGTGACGCTCGAAGTGATCACGGGCATCGCGGACATGGAGACCGTGAAGTGAGGATTGCTCCGATCACTCGTCGCGCGAGTCGCCGCCTGAAGCGCAGCGGAAGGGCGGGGAATGCCTTTACCCTGTTGGAGGTGATGATCGCCGTGGCGATCTTCGTCATGGCGATGTTCGCGATCCTCAACCTCGTGACGCAGAACCTGCGAGCGGCACGTTCGCTCAAGAGCTACACGCCGCATGCCGGCTCGTTGGCGGCAGGTTTGGTGCTTTCGAACACGTTGGCTGAAGGAACGGACACCGGCGACTTCGAGGATCTGTTTCCGGCCCAGTTTCCTGATCATACTTGGGCGCGGGAAATCACTTGGGCGGGTTCAAACGGCCTCTTCCAAGTCGACTTTATGATTTATCGGAAAGGTGAGACGGAATCGTCGCTGACCATCTTGGTCTACAAGCCGCTTTCTCCCGCGCCCAAAAGATGAAAACTGCCAGCCACAAAACCAGTTCCAAAGCTTTCACCATGATCGAGGTGATGTTGGCGATCGGGATTTTCGCGCTGATCCTGAGCGCGATCTACGGGAGTTGGTCCGCGGTTAGCAGAGGCGCTAGGATCGGTCTTACGGCTGCGGCGGAGGCTCAACGCGAGCGGATGACGGTCAAGGTGCTCGAGGATGCGCTCGTGAACTGCCAGATGTATCAGAATAACCAGGCGAGCTACACGATGGTGGCGTCGACGAAGGGTGATTTTTCATCGATTAGCTTCGTCGCGAACCTCCCAAGCTCGTTTCCGGGGTCCGGAAGATATGGAGGCATTAGCATGCGACGGGTGCAGTTCTGGGTGGAACCTGGGTCTGACGGCTTGAACCAGCTCTTCGTAGAGCAACACCCCCCGCTGCTGGCGACCAACGTCGAAAATCAGCCATACAAGCTGGGTTTGGGTCGGGACATCTCCCTGTTCTTGATGGAGTTCTGGGATGAACGGGAGGCGAAATGGACTACCGAACTGGTCAACTCGAACCAGATCCCGCGGATTGTTCGTTTCGCGGTTGGATTCGGCCACGCGGAAAACTCCCGAACGAATCCTCGTGAGATGATAACGCGGATTGTCAGCCTTCCTTCCACCGTCATCACCTCGGCCATGCAGGCCCCTGGCGCCATTCCCTAGCCCCGAAGAACCATGAAGGCAGCCCAGGTCACCAAACGATCCGATCAAGCCGGCATAGCGCTGGTCATCGTCATGGTCGTGGTAATGGTGCTGGGAGTGGTCGCAGGAGGGTTCGCATACAGCATGAGGGTGGAAATGAGGCTTGCCCGGCATTCGAACAACGATGCAGACCTCGAGTGGATGGGGCGCTCCGGTGCGGAAATGGCCAAATTTGTCCTCGGCCAAAAAGAACGAATTCCAGCTGAAGCGGGGGTCGAAGCGCTCAATCAAAAGTGGGCAGGCGGCAGCGGATCTACGAACTCCATCTTGGAAGATATCTCTCTGGAAAACATCCAGATAGGTGCCGGCAAGATGAGTATTAAGATCGTCGACAATGAAAGGCGTTTCAACATCAACACAGCGGATCAGCAGCTCATCCAGCAGGCGTTGATCCTTGTCGGAGTCGCCGCCGCCGAGTTTCCAACGATCGTCAATTCGATCGAGGATTGGAGGGACCGCGACAACAACGCTCGCCCAGCCGGCGCGGAAACCGACTACTACATGACGATGAACCCGCCCTACGTGGCGAAGAATGGCTGGTTTGACGACATTTCCGATCTCCTCTTCGTCAAAGGAATGACTCCGGAAATCTACTGGGGCGCGTCATCATCGAACGTTCCTCCATCACAGTTTGGGAGGATTGGTTCGGGCCTTTTGCCGTCCGCGAATCGGCAGAGTTTCGGCGTTGGATTGGTTGAACTTTTCACACCGATTTCGCTCGGAAAACTCAACATTAACACCGCCTCTGCGATGGCCCTCCAGATGATACCCGGGGTGGATCAGAACACTGCGAATGCAATCATCCAGCATCGAGCTGGGCCGGATGGGATCGAGGGAACCACTGATGATATGGTCTTTAGAAGCGGGGGACAGTTGGCTCAAGTCGCCGGATTCAATCCGCAGGCTCTGCAGCCCGTGCTGCGATACATCGATGTTCGTAGTCACACGTTTGAAGCAACGATTGATGCCGAGTTGTCGGGGACAAAGCGGGTGTTTACTGCGGTCCTGAGGCGAAAGGCCAATCCCCCTCAAGACTTCGATGTGATCCGATTCACATGGAAATGAAGGCCTCCTAAACAGTAAAGGGGTTCTACTCTCCAAGCGTGGGGCGCGTGCTTCTATTGAATCCAACCTCGTTGGGGCGGTTTGGCATCGGAAAAACCTAATGGATTCAGCCACAAACTTCCGCAGCCGATCTTTTGATGTGCCATTCCGACTTGATCAAGTTTGCTCATCCTCCTTCCTCATCAAGCCCAAATACCGACGCAACTCAGTATTAATAGTTTACATTCCTATCCGCAGGATTTCAAACGGTCGCCTTTTTTGCCCCAGTTGGGGAACGGACCAAAGCCATCCTCTCAAAATGATCCCTCCCAGCGGTGAACAAGTTCGAAAAGGTGGCAACAAAGCCTAGCCAATTCTAAAACCACTAAAATACGACTTCCGGGCGCATACATTTCGCGTTGGTAATCGAAATCATTTATCCCTGTTGTTCAACACGTTGTAAAATATGAAGCGCATTCGGAAAGAAACACCTTGTTCCCGTGAAAGGTCCCCGGTATTTCTATTGCACTTCGGCGGTGCGCAGCGCAAAAGCGGTCCGCAGCGATCGGAGCGGTTTAGAGACCGGGATAAAAACCGGGTCTCCAAATTGTTGTCCCATAGACTGGGCTTGGTGGCTTTAATGCTGCCAAATTCTTTGAAATTTGAATTGTGCGACAGAAGAGCCTCAATAAAGTTGAGTTTTAACGTCTGGCAAGAGCCTATAAAGGCAAGCCAACAAACTTCCATACGGAGAGTTTGATTCTGGCTCAGAACGAACGCTGGCCGCGTGGATAAGACATGCAAGTCGAGCGGGGCATCAAAAATAGCAATATTTTTGATGTCCAGCGGCGCAAGGGTGTGTAACACGTGGGTAATTTGCCGTAAAGTCTGGGACAACTCGCTGAAAGGCGAGCTAATACCGGATGTGACTGTGGGGAAGCATTTTTCTACATTCAAAGTTGGAACCGCAAGGTCTGACGCTTTTCGATAAGCCCGCGGCCTATCAGCTAGTTGGTGAGGTAATGGCTCACCAAGGCAATGACGGGTAACTGGTCTGAGAGGACGACCAGTCAGAATGGAACTGCGACACGGTCCATACTCCTACGGGAGGCAGCAGTGAGGAATCTTCCACAATGGACGAAAGTCTGATGGAGCGACACCGCGTGAAGGATGAAGCCTTTG
>JAYVSO010000165.1:0-31628 GCA_043775315.1 Verrucomicrobiota bacterium | reverse complement strand
TGGTCCCGCAGCGCGATCGCGCCAGCGCAGATGAAGGACACCCAGCGCAGGTCGCGTCGCCGTCGACCGTCCTGGTCCCGCCGCGCGATCGCGCGAGCGCGCATGACGAGGAGGACGAGCGCGCACCGTCGACCGGGCCCGGCCCGCACCGCCCGCCCGGAGCGCGGCCGCTGCGGCTGCTCGCGCGCGTGGGCGTCGTCGACCCGACCAGCCTCGACGACTACCGCAGCCACGGCGGCTACGCGGCGCTGAGGCTCGCGCTCGACCGCGGCCCGGCGTTCGTGCTGCGCGAGATCACCGACGCCGGCCTGCTCGGCCGCGGTGGCGCCGCGTTCCCGACCGGCCGCAAGTGGAGCGCGGTGGCGCAGGCCACGGCGCGGCCGAAGTACATCGTCTGCAACGCCGACGAGTCCGAGCCCGGCACGTTCAAGGACCGCCAGATCCTCCACAAGGATCCGCACCAGCTGATCGAGGGCATGGTCATCTCCTGCTGGGCCAACGACGTCAAACTGGCCTACATCTACATCCGCGGTGAGATGCCGAAAGCGGCCAAGCTCCTGAATGCCGCGCTCAAGGAAGCCCGCGAAAAAGGGTTCCTCGGAAAGAACATCCTCGGATCCGGCTTCGACTGCGAAATCCACGTCCATCGCGGCGCGGGCGCCTACATCTGCGGCGAGGAGACCGGCCTGATCGAGTCGCTCGAAGGCAAGCGCGCCTACCCGCGCATCAAGCCGCCCTATTTCCCCGCCGTGCTCGGCCTCTACATGTGCCCGACCATCGTGAACAACGTGGAGACGCTCTGCCATGTGAAGCACATCGTCACGATGGGCAGCGGCGAATATGCCAAGCTCGGCACGCCCAACAACACCGGCACCCGCATCGTCAGCCTGAGCGGCGACGTGAAGCGTCCCGGCTACTACGAGATCGAGGTCGGCAAGGTCACGCTCGGCGAGCTGATCAACCACGAAAACTTCGGCCAGGGTTTGAAGGACGGCCGTTCGCTCAAGGCCATCATTCCTGGCGGTTCCTCCTCGAAGGTTCTGAAGGCCGGTGAAGTCTTCAAACTGAACCGCAAGGGTGCCGACGGCCAGATGACCAAGGACGATGTCCCTTTGCTCGACCTGCCCTACGATTTCGATTCGCTCCAGCAGGCCGGCACGATGTCCGGTTCCAGCGCCATCATCGTCATGGACGATTCGCGCAGCATGGTGGACGCGCTCGCGAACCTCTCCGAGTTCTACGCCCACGAAAGCTGCGGCCAATGCACGCCCTGCCGCGAAGGCGCGCTCTGGATGAGCAAGGCGCTCCATCGCATGACCCACGGCGAGGCGCGCAAGGCCGACGCCGATTACCTCCTGCACATCGCGCAAAACATCCAGGGCCGCACCATCTGCGCCTTCGGCGAAGCCGCCGCGTGGCCGGTGTTGAGCTTCGTGAAGAAGTTCCGCGAGGACTTCGAGGCGAAAGGCGCAGCGGACGAGCAAAAGGACGGTGCTGCTGCGCCGCAGAAAATGGCGGCGAGTCCACATCATTGAAGGCGATGAAGAACAATCCACTACCGCGTTTGGATGCGAGCGAAGAGCTTCGGCAAAGAATTTTGCCGCTCTGCCGCTTGCAGCGAGGTGAGACGTGGGTTGACCCGCAAGGTCGGCACAAGGTTGCGTGCGTTGACGCGGGCGATTCGGATTCTGTCTTGGACTTGATGGGCGGCGAGACGGCGAATCTGGCAATTCACGATCCGCCATACAACCTCGTGGCGTTCCAGGAGCGGGAGCTTGGTGAATACATCCAATGGTGCAGGCGGTGGGCGAACAACACCATCGCGATACTCCGTCCGGACAGTTCGTTTTACGTGTGGCTTGGCGCGGATCAACGGAACGGTTTTCAGCCGCTGCCCGATTTCATGGTGATGATGAGGCAGTCGCCCTTGCGTCCCCGCAGTTTCATCACGATGCGCAATCAGCGCGGTTACGGAACGCAGAAGAACTGGATGGCCGTCCGGCAGGAACTGCTTTACTACGTTCAGGGGAATCCCGATTTCAACATCGAGGCGGAATACACCGACATTCCGAAAATCCTCCGGGGTTACTACAAGGAAGTCGGCGGGAAGATCACTGAGAACACCGAGCGTGGAAAGTCCGATAACATCCGTGCCGGGAACGTTTGGGTGGACATCCAACAAGTCTTCTATCGGATGGATGAGAATGTTTCCGGCTGTTACGCACAGAAGCCGCTTAAAGCCATTGAGCGCATCATCAGGGCGAGTTCCGCCAAGTCCGACTTGGTGGTGGATTTCTTCGCCCACTCTGGCACGACCTTGTTGGCTGCTGAAATAAACCAGCGGCGCTGCTTCACGGCGGACCTCGACCCGGCGTTTTGTGAGATCGCGATCAGGCGGTTGGAGCACTTCCGCGCGACCGGGCGACTGGGCTGGCAGAATGGGCATCCTTTTGAAAAAGAGCTTCCCGAATTTGAATCCGACTTGGCCGGTGAATCAACCGAGTCCCAAGTTGAACCGCAACTTCAAGCAACGTTGTTCT
Source organism: Verrucomicrobiota bacterium (assembly GCA_043775315.1). Classification (GTDB taxonomy): domain Bacteria; phylum Verrucomicrobiota; class Verrucomicrobiia; order Limisphaerales; family CANJSG01; genus CANJSG01. The sequence goes on along the minus strand of JAYVSO010000165.1, from coordinate 29,088 downwards.
GACGAATGGAAAAGCTCCAGGCACAACTCAACGAACTGCTCTCCCGGCTCAGCAACGAGTCCGAGGTCCTGGCGCGCTTGGAGACCTTGGTGTCCGTTTATCCGTTCAACGAGTTCGAATACATCATTTCAACCCTGCTTGGCGCTGGCGTGCTGTCGCTGGACGGCTATTACGAATTCCGCGACGAATACATCGCACGCAATCTTTACCTCTACATTTTTGAGATCGGTGCCCCGCGAAGCTTTGGGGAAGCGTGGGCGCAGGGACATCTGAAGGAGTTGGTGCCGGATCTGGTGAAGCCCACCAAGCAACTCGACCCGAACTACTCAGGCCAATACGACTTTTTGCTCGACGGAAAGAATCGCATTGAGGTCAAGGCATCGCGTGCTGTGGATTTTGAGAGCGACGAGCCGCTGTATGTGAAGGCCCTTGCGGCCAGCTCGCAACGGCCCTTCGACATGAACTTTCAGCAGATCAAGCCCGGCTGCTGCGATGTCTTTGTTTGGGTGGGAGTTTGGCGGGACGTGATCCGCTATTGGGTTTTGTCTTCGAATGAAGTTGCCTCAAACAAGTATTATTCAGCAGGGCAGCATCGTGGAAATGTCGGCGAAGGGCAGCTTCACTTGAAGCGCGACAACGTGGCCGAGTTTGCGAAATACGAGGCGCGACCCAACGAACTAGCTGTTGCCATTCGGGAAGCGCAAAAACGCCAGGCCACAAAATAATTCCAGCAAAGACGAACCTTCCATCAATGTCCGCCGCACCCACAACCGAAACCAAGCCCGCTCCCGCGACGCCGCCTCCGGTCGAGAAGATCAAGATCAAGGTCGACGGACGCGAGATCGAGGTGCCGAAGATGCTGCCCAACTGGCAGGGCAAGCTGGAGGCCACGACCATGCTCCAAGCCGTCCAGATCGCGGGCGGCGAGGTTCCCCACTACTGCTATCATCCTAAGCTGCCCGTGGCCGGCAACTGCCGCATGTGCCTCGTCGAGTTCGGCACGCCGATGATGGGGCCGGATCGCAAGCCCGTCTTCAACGAGGACGGCACGCCCAAGATCGCCAAGTCGGTTCTCCCCTACGAGCCTTCGACGCCGCGCGGCGCCATCGCCTGCGCCACGCCGATTTCGCCCGGGATGGAGATCTATCCGAATTCGCCCGCGACGAAACAGATGCGCGAGGCGGTGCTGGAATCGCTGCTCATCAACCACCCGCTCGACTGCCCGATCTGCGACCAGGCCGGCGAGTGCAAGCTGCAGGAATACTCCGTCCAACACGGCCAGGCCGGCAGCAACTTCGTCGAAGCCAAGGTTCATAAACCCAAGGCCGTCGATCTCGGACCCCGCATCGTCCTCGACGACGAACGCTGCATCCTCTGCACCCGCTGCATCCGTTTCACCAAGGACATCGCCGGCGACGACGCGCTCGGGATCGTGAACCGTGGTTCCTACAACACGATCGCGGCTTTCCCCGGCGCGAAGCTCGACAACAACTACACGCTCAACACCGTGGACCTCTGTCCAGTCGGCGCTCTCACGTCGAAAGATTTTCGTTTCCAGATGCGCGTCTGGTTCCTCAAGGAAACGAAGAGCGTCTGCACGAGCTGCGGCACCGGCTGCAACACCGTCGTCGGTTCCCGCGAAGGCAAGGTCTACCGCTACGAGCCGCGCCAGAACGATGCGGTCAACTCGACCTGGATGTGCGATTCAGGCCGTCTGAACTACAAGTGGATCGGCCGCGAAGACCGGTTGCAGAGTGTTCTCATCCGGGGACAGAAATCCACTTGGTCCACGGCGCTGAAGGAGATTTCCGAGAAGCTCTCGAAGGCCTCTGCCGGAAGCGTCGCGGTGATCGCCAGCGCCCGGCAAACCACCGAGGAGCTGTATCTCCTCAAGAAGCTGGCGATCAAGCTGGGCGCGTTGACCGACTCGGTCGCCCGCGTCGGTGCGGCCGACACGCTTCTCGTCGCCGCCGACAAGAATCCCAACAGCAACGGCGCTCGCCTCACGGGCATCGCCGGAGCCGAGCTTGGTTCCACCATTTCCAAAATCGCCGACGGCATCCGCTCGGGCGCGATCAAGACGCTGGTGGTTTTCGGCGACGACGTGACCAAAGCGGGCATCTCCGCCGATCTCCTGGCCAAGCTGGAGACGCTGATCGTCTCCGACATTCTGCCGAACGCCACGACCACGGCCGCGCACTACGTCTTGCCCGGCTGCGCCCACGCCGAGAAACGCGGCACGTTCGTCAACGTGAAGGGCCGGTTGCAGAAGTTCATGAAGGCCGTCGAGCCCAAGGGCGACGCGCGGCCGGAGTGGGAATTCCTCCATGAACTCGTCCACAACGTCACCGGCCAGAACGGTTTCATGAGCATCGAGGGCCTCTTCAACCAGATGGCGAAGGAAGTGCCCGGATTCGCCGGCATCGAATGGGCCCAGGTCGGCGACCAGGGTGTGAACGTTCAGATCTGACATCGAGCAATGGACTGGAACTTCATCCTCTTCACCACGCTGAAAGTTTTCGGCGTCCTCTTCCTCGCGCTGTTGCCTATGGTCGCCTACTCGGTGCTGGCCGAGCGCAAGATCTCGGCCTTCATCCAGGACCGCCAAGGGCCGAACCGGGTCTCGTTTCCGCTGCTGGGAAGCATTCCGATCCTTGGGCCGTTCCTCACGAAGCTCGGGGTCTGGCAGCCGCTGGCCGACGGCGTCAAATCCATCTTCAAGGAGGACTTCACCCCGTCCTACGTCCGGAAGGCCTACTTCTGGATGGCCCCCGCGATCACGATGATCCCAGCGTTCATGACCGTCGGGGTGATTCCGTTCGGCTCCAACCTGGGTTCGCAGAAGATGGTCATCGCCGATCTCAATATCGGCATCCTTTACACCTTCGGCATCGTCTCGCTCGGCGTCTACGGCATCGTGCTGGCGGGTTACGCGTCGAACTCGAAGTATCCCTTCCTCGGCGGCATCCGTGCCACGGCGCAGATGATCTCCTACGAGCTGGCCATGGGCATGTCGGTCATCCCGGTTTTCATGATCATCGGGAAACTGAATCTGTCCGACATCATCACGCATCAGGCGCAGCACGGCTGGATGGCGCTGCCGTTCATGGCCACGCAGCAGACGCTCACCTCCTATCTGCTCTGGCCCTGCATGATCGTCTCATTCTCGATCTTCCTCGTGTCGGCCTTCGCCGAAACGAACCGACTGCCGTTCGACTTGCCCGAGTCGGAGACCGAGCTCGTCGCCGGTTACAACACGGAATACAGCTCCATGAAGTTCGCCCTCTTCTTCATGGGCGAATACGCCAGCATGATCACCGCCTCGTGCATGATGGTGGTCCTGTTCTTCGGCGGCTGGAGCCTGCCGTTCTTCGGGCTCGACCAGCCCGCGACCTCGATCATCGGAGGCCTGGCCCACATCGCCATCTTTGTGGCCAAGATCCTGTTCTTCATGGTCGTGTTCATCTGGGTCCGCTGGATGTTGCCGCGGTTCCGCTACGACCAGTTGATGGACCTAGGATGGCGCCGGTTCATCCCGCTGGCCCTGGCCAACATCGTGGTAACCGCCGTGGTCATGTTTTTCTGCCGCTGAGCCCAATCCTTGACGCCAAAATGATTGTCGATCGCAAACCACTGAGCTTCTGGGAGAGGACGTATCTCCCGTCGATCTGGGGCGGCTTCAAGGTCACCTCGAAGCATTTCTACAACACCGTCTTCAAAGGCAAGACGGGCGGCAACACCCTGTCCAAGGGCTACTATCCGGAGACGAAGTGGGAGGTGGCCGACAACTACCGCGGCGCGCCCTATCTCGTAAAGGACCAGGACGGCGCGACCAAGTGCGTCAGCTGCCAGCTCTGCGAATTCGTCTGCCCGCCCAAGGCCATCAAGATCACGCCTCCCGGTCCCGACGGCCAGACGGCCGACCGCAAGAACGCGGAGAAGATGCCGAAGGAATTTGAGATCGACATGCTCCGGTGCATCTTCTGCGGCTTCTGCCAGGAAGTGTGCCCGGAGGAGGCGATCTTCCTCCAGAAGGACTACTCCCTCACCGGCCTCGCGCGCGGCGAGATGATCTTCAACAAGGAAAAGCTCCTCAGCCTCGGCGGGACGAGCGGCGGCATCCAGAAATGGAAACACAAGCTGGCCGAGGCCAAGGAACAGGAAGTGTTCCCGGTGGAGACCAAATGATCGGCCGCTCTTTCCACGCAACCTGACATGGCACTGTCCGACATCTTTTTCTACCTGTTCGCCGCCCTGACGCTCTTCTGTGGGCTGATGGTCGTGGCGAATCCCTTGAGCCGGAACCCGGTCACGAGCGCCATCTTCCTTGTGCTCACGATCGTCTCCATGTCCGGTCTCTTCGTCCTGCTGCACGCCTTCTTCCTCGCGGCCGTCCAGATCCTCGTCTACGCGGGCGCGGTCATGGTGCTCTTCCTCTTCGTGATCATGCTGCTCGACATCAAGGAAGAAGAACGCCGGAAGTTTAAGATCATCAGCACCGGCATCGGATCGCTCGCCGTTTTCGGCACCGCCGCGATCTTCCTGAAGAGCATCGGCACGACCCAATGGAAAGGCCCCGTTCCAATGATCGAAGGAACGACCGTCGCGCTGGGAAAGCTCCTCTTCGACAAGTTCCTCCTGCCCTTTGAAATCGTCTCCGTGCTTCTGCTCGTCGCCATGATCGGCGTCATCCTCCTCAGCCGAAAGGAGCTGAAATGAACCTGCTCGCCGCCGCCATCGACCTTCCTTCCCTCCCGCCCGTCGGCCTCCAGCACTACCTCGCCGTCAGCGCCCTACTGTTCTGCCTGGGCGTGCTCGGCGTGCTCATCCGCCGGAACATCCTCGTGATGTATATGTCGCTCGAGCTGATGCTCAACGCGTCGAACCTCGCGCTGGTCGCCTTTTCCCGGTTCAACAACAACCTGAACGGACAGGTGATGGTGTTCTTCATCATCACCGTGGCCGCCGCCGAAGTGGCGGTGGGCCTTGCCCTCATCGTGGCCCTCTACCGCAAACGGCAGACCGCCCACGTCGAAGACCTCACCACGATGAAGCTGTGATGATCTCCGTGAAACCATCTGAAACCGGCGGTCCCCAGGGTAGGGCGAAGGCTCCTGCCGAGCCGCCCTGTTGCGTGCTGCCGTCCATCTGGCCTCTGCGGCAACGCCTACAGGACGGATCAGCCCATCGTCTCCCCGAAATCAACCTCGTGGTTTCTCGTTCGAGCCAAGGCGGCTCGGCGGGAGCCTTCGCCCTACCGCAGGGTGTTTTTCAAATCGGATGAACCCCGAGCTTCTACCCTGGATCATTCTCCTCCTGCCGCTGGCCTCGGCGGTGGTCATCACCCTGTTCACGCGCGGATCGAAGGGCCTCAGCGCCGGCATCTCCATCGGCGCCATTGCCACGGCCTTCGTCGCGAGCATCATCCTCTTCGCCCAGACCGGCGGCGGCGTGCTGCTTGGTCCTTTGCTGAATTTGGAATGGATCAATCTCCAAGTCCCCGGCCTCACCGGTGAAGCCAGCTCCGTCCAGGACATCATCATCAACTTCGGCTTCAAGATCGACGCCCTCAGCCAGCTCATGCTGCTGATCGTCACCGGCGTCGGCACCGCCATCCACGTCTTCTCCTGGGGCTACATGCACGAAGACCGTTCGGTCCCGCGCTATTTCGCGAGCCTGAGCCTCTTCTGCTTCTCGATGCTCGGCATCGTCCTCGCGAACAACCTGATGATGATGTTCATCTTCTGGGAGCTCGTGGGCGTGTCGTCCTACCTGCTGATCGGCTTCTGGTTTGAGAAGCCCTCCGCCGCCGACGCCGCGAAGAAGGCCTTCCTCACAAACCGCATCGGCGACTTCGGCTTCATGCTCGGCATCCTCATGGTCTGGGGAATCCTCGGCACGATGAGCTTCGACGGCATCGCCGCCGCCCTGGCCAAGAATCCCGTCGCGCTCGGCACGATGGGGACGATCGCCGGCCTGTTGATCTTCTGCGGTGCGATGGGCAAGTCCGCCCAGTTCCCGCTGCACGTCTGGTTGCCGGACGCGATGGAAGGTCCGACGCCCGTCTCCGCGCTGATCCATGCCGCGACGATGGTGGCCGCCGGCGTTTTCCTGCTTTGCCGCGTGTTTGTGGTCTTCACGCCGGATGCCTTGACCGTCATCGGTTGGATCGGAGCGATCACCGCCTTGATCGCCGCGTTGATGGCCGTTCAACAGAACGACATCAAACGCATCCTCGCCTACTCCACCTTGTCCCAGCTCGGCTACATGGTCATGGCCGTGGGCACGGGCGGGGTTGTCCTGGGCCAGGGGCCCTCGGCCGCGATGTATCACCTGACGACCCACGCGTTCTTCAAGGCGATGCTCTTCCTCGGAGCCGGCTCGGTCATCCACGCCTGCCATCACGAGCAGGACATCTGGCAGATGGGCGGGCTGAAGAAGAAGATGCCCGTGACCTTCTGGACCTTCCTCATCGGCACGCTGGCGCTGGCCGGAGTGCCGCCCTTCAGCGGCTTCTACAGCAAGGACGCCATCCTCGCCGTCGCGTTGGAGGCCAACAAGGGCTGGTTCGTCATCGCCGCGTTGGTCGCGCTGCTGACCACCTTCTACATGGGGCGTTTGTTCATCATCGCGTTCCTCGGCAAGCCCCGCTCCGAGTCCGCCGAGCATGCCCACGAATCTCCGGGCATCATGAGCTTCCCGCTCATCGCCCTCGCGATCCCGTCGGTGCTCGCCGGCGTCTTCGGGATCAACCACCTGCTCGACCACCAGTTCGGCATCGAAGCCCACGGTAGCCACGGCGTGTTCGCGGAACTCTTCGCGCCGTTCGGCCATTCGCCATTCGCCGCCATCTTCGGTGTTCTCGCCGTCATCTTCGGCGCTTCGTTCGCCTGGGCGCTCTACGGCAACGCCGAGAAGGATCCGCTGCCCAAGGCGCTGGGCTTCTTCTCCCGCGCGATGGCCCGCCGGTTCTACTTCGACGAGATCTGGAGCTTCCTCATCCACATCACCCACGAGGCGCTGTCCTACGTGGCCGACTTCATCGACCGCTGGCTCGTCTCGGGCCTGATGGTTCGTGGAACCCACGGCAGCTTTGAAATCGCGGGCCGCGCGCTGCGCCTGCTGCAATCCGGCAACATCCAGACCTACGCGCTCATCTTCGTCGCCGGGCTCGTCGTCGTGCTCCTGATCGTCCTGAAATAGCCATGTCCCTCTTGCTCACGACACTCATCTCCGTCCCGCTGGTCGCGGCGCTGATCGTTGCGCTGATCCCGGGGAACTTCCGGTTCATCATCCGGCTGGTGGCGCTGGCGGCGACGTTTGCGGCGATGCTCCTGGCCGCCGCCGCGTTCATCCACTTCCAGCCACAGGGCTTCGATCCGGTGAACCTCGCGACCTTCCAGATGCAGCACAAGGTGGCGTGGATCACGAGCGACGTGATCAACATCAACTACCACGTCGGCGTGGATGGCATCAGCATCGGCCTCCTCCTCATGGCCGGCATCGTGGCCTTCGCGGCGACCGCCGTGTCCTGGGAGATCAAGACCGGCGAGAAGACCTTCTACCTGCTCCTTCTCCTGATGACCGGCGGCGCGTTCGGCGCGTTCTGTTCGCTGGACCTGTTCTTCTTCTACTTCTTCAACGAACTGGCCCTCGTCCCGACCTTCATCATGATCGGCGTGTGGGGCCGGGGTGAGCAGAAGAACTACGCCACCTACCAGATCACGCTCTACCTCACGCTCGGCGCGATGCTGGCCTTGATCGGCTTGATCGCCCTCTACGTCTCCGCCGGGGTCAACTCGCTGGACATCGTCACGTTGAAGGAAGCCCTGTCCAAGAAGGCGCTCAGCTCCGGCGCGCAGACGGTCATCTTCCCGCTGCTGTTGTTCGGCTTCGGCATCCTCGTCGGCCTGTTCCCGTTCCACAGCTGGGCTCCGCTCGGTTACGCCTCCGCTCCCACGGCTACGGCCATGATGCATGCCGGAGTCCTGAAGAAGGCCGGCCTCTATGCCATCATCCGGGTGGCCCTGCCGCTCATGCCGGAAGGCGTCGCCACCTGGATGCCGGTGCTCGCCTGGCTCTGCGTCGGCAACATCGTCTACTGCGGCTGGGTCGCGATGCGGCAGAAGGATCTCAACATGCTGATCGGGAATTCGTCGGTCGCGCACATGGGCTTCGTCTTCCTCGGCATCGCCAGCGATTCGCTCATCGGCCTGACCGGGGCGGTCGTCATCATGGTCGCCCACGGCCTGCTGGCGGCGCTCAGCTACGGATTGACCGGCTACGTCTACAACACCACCGGCACCCTGAAGATGGACGAGCTCGGCGGGCTCCTCCGCAAGATGCCCTTCATCGGCGTGGCCATGGTCATGTGCTTCATGGCCGGCTGCGGCTTGCCGGGCTTCGCCAACTTCACCGGCGAGATGCTCGTCATGGTCGGAGCGTGGAAGGTTCTTCCCAACATCGTCGTCTTCGCGGCCTGGGGCGGTTTGGTCATCAGCGGCATCTACATGCTCCGCGCGATCCGCTCGGTGTTGCACGGACCCACGCAGGCCCGGACCGAGAACGTCGGCGAGTTCGTCATCAAGGAACCACTGCCCGCCTCCGAGGGCGGCCTCGGTTTCCTCGGCGCAGTCACCGCGTTCTTCCACTCGGCCCTCGGAGGCGGCGTCTGGCAGCTCTGGCGCAAGCTTCCCTACGCGCTGCTGCTGATCGGACTGATCCTGTTCGGCTGCTTCCCGTCGCTGCTGACCTCCAAGATCAAGGGCAGCATCGCCGAAGTCGTGAACCTCTCGCACAAGGTTTCCCCGGGTAAAGCCACGGCGGTCATCCCGGCTCCCTCTGCGTTGAACGTGGCCAACACCCGCAACTGATCTTCTCCGACCCGAATGAATTCCTACCAGCTCATCAGCCTGGAAATCGCCACGGTCCTCCTTGGGCTCGGGATCTTGCTGGCCGACCTGTGGATCGCCCCGGCCAAACGCCGGATGCTCGGCTTCATCGCCGCGGCCGGCGTGGCCGTCATCTTTGCGGCCAGTTTCTCGCCCGCCTTCCCCGACTTCGGGACCGCCTTCGGCAAGATGTATGTCTTCGACGGGCTTTCGCTGTTCTTCAAACGCTTCTTCCTCGCCACCGCGTTCATCGTCCTGCTGCTGGCCATCGACTTTGCCGACCGCATCGCCGTCGGCATCTCCGAGTTCTACAGCCTGATCCTCTTCGCGCTCGCCGGCATGATGTTCGCCGCGTCCTCCAACGACTTCATCCTCATGTTCGCGGCGCTGGAACTGATCACGATCACGTTCTACGTGCTGACCAGCTTCCAGCGGAACCGCCTCCAGTCTCTCGAAGCCGGCGTGAAGTATCTCATCCTCGGCGCGCTCTCGACGGGTTTCACCGTCTTCGGCATCGCGCTGGTTTCCGGCATCGCGGGAACAACCAATTTCATCGAGCTTTCGGCCAAGCTGAAGGACGTCTCCGGTGATCCGGTGTTCCTCGTCGGCCTGCTTCTGCTGACCACCGGACTTGGATTCAAGATCGCGGCGTTCCCGTTCCACGTCTGGGCGCCGGATGTCTACCAGGGTTCACCCGCGCCGGTGACGGCGTTCCTCGCCGTGGGCTCGAAGGCGGCGGGCATCGTCCTCCTGATGCGCGTCCTTTTCGTCGCCGTGCCCGAGGTCGCGAAGTCCTGGTCCGGCCTCCTCGCCTTCATCTCCGGAGCGACCATCCTCTACGGCAGCCTCTGCGCCATTCCGCAGCGGAGCCTGAAGCGTCTCCTCGGCTATTCGAGCATCGCCAACGCGGGCTTCCTCATGCTCGGCATCGCGGCGGTGAACAAGGACGGCGTGACCGCCGTGCTCGTCTATCTCGTCGGCTACCTCTTCGCCGTGCTGGCCGCGTTCACCGTCATCTCGATCATCACGCGCAACGCCGAGTCGGACGACATCTCGGTGCTGGCCGGCTTGAGCAAGCGCTCGCCGATGCTCGCGGCCGCTCTGACCTTCTCGATGGTCTCGCTTGCGGGCATCCCCCCGTTGGCCGGCTTCTTTGGAAAATTCCTGCTGCTGAAGGCGGTCATCAAGGCCGGTGCCGTCTCGGGTGCCCATTTTGTGCTTCTGGCGGTGGCCGTGATCGCCGTCGTGATTTCGCTCTATTACTATTTCGGCGTCATCCGCGCGATCTTCTGGTCCAAGGACGTTTCCGACCATTCGCCAATCCCCGTTCCCGGCGCCCTGGCCTTCACCCTGGCCGTCTGCATGGCGGGAATGTTCCTCCTCGGCGTGTATCCTGGAATCATGGTCGATGCCGACGCGGAAGCGCTGAACGGCGCCGTCGGGGTCTTCGCGCACCTCCGTTGAACGGGCTCCAGGCGGAGGCGGATCCCCCGCCGATGACAGCGTGTGCCCGGCCTTCTGGTTGACACCCCCCTGCGCGATTGGCAGCTTCGCAAACCGAATTTGCAGAACCGGTAGGTTGAGCGGTCCGTTGCCGCTGTTCGTTCCGGTCAAAGAAACAAGCTTATGGCAGAACTACTTGGAAATCTCCTGGTCGCCCAGTCCGGCGGACCGACATCCGTCATCAACGCCAGCCTCGCCGGCGTCGTCACCGAAGCGGGCAAGCACGAGTGCATCGAGGAGATCTTTGGCGGACTCAACGGCATCCTTGGCACGCTCAACGAGGAGATGATCGACTTCAACGACGAGAAGGCCTCGACCATCCGCTCGCTCCGCCACACGCCCGCCGCCGCCCTCGGCACCTGCCGCTACAAGATCAACTTCGACAAGAAGCCCGAGCAAGCCGCGAAGGACATGGACCGTCTGTTCCAGCTCTTCGAGGCGCACAACATCCGCTATTTCTTCTACCTCGGCGGCAACGATTCCCAGGACACGGCCAACAAGATCCACAACGAGTCCGCGAAGCGCGGCTTCGAGGTCCGCGTGATCGGCGTGCCCAAGACGATCGACAACGACCTGCCCGTCACCGACCACTGCCCCGGCTACGGCTCGGTCATTAAGTATAACTCCGCCACCGTCGCCGAGATCGGCCTCGACGTCGGCGCGATGGCCACCGACGACGGATCCTGCTGCATCGTCGAAGTGATGGGCCGCGCCGCCGGATGGATCGCCGCCGGAACCGTCCTCGCCAAGCAGGGTGTCGCGTCCAACCCTCCGCACATCTTCCTGCTCCCCGAGATCGCGTTCAACGAAGCCGCTTTCCTCGCCAAGGTGAAGGAAACCGTCGCGACGTTGAAGCATTGCATCGTCGTGGTCGGTGAAGGCCTCAAGAACGCCAAGGGCGAGGAGATCGGCGCGGACAAGACGCGGGTCGACGCCTTCGGACATGCCGTTCTTTCCGGCGCCGCCGACAAGCTCGCCGAGATCGTCCAGGGCAAGCTCAACCTCAAGACCCGCACCGTGAAGCTCGGCTACGCCCAGCGCTGCGCCGCGCATCTCGCATCCAAGACCGACGCCGACATCGCGTTCGCCTGCGGTGAAGCCGCCGTCCGCGCCGCCGTCAACGGCTCCAGCGGTTTCATGGTCAAGATCGTCCGTCGCAACACCAGCCCGGTGTCCTTCACCACGGATCTCGAAGACCTCAACAACATCGCCAACGTCGAGCACTTTGTTCCCCGCGACTGGGTTTCCGAAGACGGCTTCATGCCCAACGAGAAATTCCTAGCTTACGCCGCGCCGTTGATCGAAGGAGAAGTCACGGTGCCTTTCAAGAACGGCCTGCCGCAGTATGCCGTCCTTGAGAAAAGCCCCGTCGACAAAGTGCTCCCGCCGCGCGCCTGAGGCACCCAGCCCGGCTCCCTGTCTGTCAGGACACGGAGACGGGACAGCATCCGAGATCTAGACACCGTTTCACGAATGTCACCCTGGAAACCGAAAGGTTTCCGGGGTAATTCGCTTCTGGCACCTGTGCTGCTAGGTTGGATTTATGCACCTGATGGTTTTCGCTCTTAGCGCGTGGATTGGCCTTCTCGGCGTCGCCATTGCCTTGGCCGCCGCCAATGGCAGGAACAACGATTCCGGAATCAACGGCAACAGGTGAGACCGAATTAGTCAGCGGCCCTGACCCAGGTTGGATGACCCGTCAGCATGAACAGCTGACGGGTCTTCTTTTTGTTACGAGGGCTTGGTCAAGTCGCGGGCTACTTCACTTCGAGACGGAGGAACAGGGGCGAAGGCGGATTGGTCAGGATAACTTGATTGGTGGGGATCACGGCGGGGATCGGCCCGACGAGAATGTTCGTCAAAGGCAGTCCGAGAGTGGTTCCGCCCAGGAGCGTGTAGGTCCGGTTGCTCACCGCGGGCCAGATGACGCGTTGGAGCGGCAATGGCCCGCTCCAATCGATGCTCGTTCGCAGCCGGAGGATCGACGTGTTTCCCAGCGGGTCGGTTCCAGCCACGAACTCGTCCCGGTTCGACGCTCCATCGCCGTCGGTGTCTTCGCTACCCGTCCGCGTCATCGTGCCGAGCGCGGCCAGTTCCCACGCGTCCGGCAATCCATCCCCATCCGCGTCATCGGTGCCGAGCTGGAACTGGACGACTTCCGACCGCTTTCCAAAAACGTTGTGATGATGCAGCAGCAGGGCGCTGGCCGTGCCCGAGGGGCTGATCCCATGGAGCGCCGCGTTGCTGCGAACCACCGTGATCGACAGGCTAAAGCCGTCGGTGAAGAAGGGCGTGTTGGCAATTCCGCCAACGGACGTATCCACCAAAGGGCGCATCGTATCGTAGGTCGCCGTCGTCGACGTCTTGCTGGCCGGGCTCGGGCTTTGTTCCGGGCCCGTGCCGCGAATGCGGTAGTTGAACCGGCTGCCGCCGGCACTGAGTCCGATCAGCGGAGCGCTCACGGGCAAGACCAGCACGCTGTTTGCGTAGGGCGCCCCGTCGCGTGCGTCGGAGAATGCGTTCACGTAGGCGTTCGTCGTGTAGGTGCCGGACGACAGGTTCCGCACTATGACGAGAAGGACGTCGGTGGCCGACCCGGAGGCGTTGAGTTCGGACGCGCTCTTAAAATCACCCGCGCTGCCGGCGACGACGGAGTAGTCGTCGGAGCCGTCGCGGTTCGAATCGACGAGCACTTCGAACTTCGCCATCCCGCGCTGCGGCGTGGTGAACACGCCGGACACCGCGAGGCCGAAGAACACCGTGCTGTCGGCAAAGGCGCCTTGGCGGGGCGCGTCGCTCGCGGCACCAACTGCAATCAGGTCCACTCCTGCATTCGCCACATCCTGGCCGAAGGCGGACATCGTGGCGCCCAACTGGAAGACGGAGACGAGCGCATTCGTCAGCGCGCCGGCACCCAACTCGGGAAGCGTCACGACCGGATTCGTCGCCGCCAACGGGAGGCCGATGTTGGTCGCAACGACTCCGTAGCTCGCGGCCGCCCGGATGGAGCCGTAGAACGGAACGTGCAGAGGCACGTCGCCGCCGTGGAACCACAGTCCGCCTGAGGTTTCCGGAAGGAAGCGGCGCGGTCGTCCGCTGAGCTGGTTTGTGCTTGTGGCGTCGTTGGCCGGCGGCAGCAGCGAGGGTTCGAAGGCAAATCGGAACTGCGCCACCGCCGTTCCACCGGCAGGAATCGTGACCGGGCTGTTCATCGGGGTGATGACCATAGCGGGACTCGGAGCCGTGTTGGTCGCCGAGAGCGACAGCGTGATCGAGGCGTTGCCGTGGTTCGTCAGGCGGATGAAGTGGTCGAACTCGGTCCGATTGGTCAGTTGGAGGAGGCCGAGATTTACGGACACGAGCGCTTCCTTGCCGTCGGTGAACGCGGTGATTTTCGTCCGGATAGCATTGCCGACATTCAACTGTCCCGCGCCTGTCCTCGACTCCGGATACGCCACGCCGGATCCGTCCCGCATGGCGGTGGCCGTGTTCATCAGGGCGGCCTTGACCTGCGCGGCCGACCATTGCGGCCGCATCTGGCGCATCAGCGCCGCCGCGCCGGCCACGTGCGGCGCCGCCATCGACGTGCCCGTCTGCGCCACGCCGGCCGCTCCGGTGCCGGCCTTCGTGGAAACGATGCCGCTCCCGGGAGCGGAGATGTCCGGCTTGAGGAGGCCCGCCGGTGCCGAAGGTCCGCGTGAACTGCTGTCGTTGAGCTGATCCGCGAGGTCCGGGCGGGGGATGACCGTGTCGACGGAGAGACGAAGCACCGGGTTTTCGGCGAGCCTTCCTTTGATGATCGCGCCGTTGGCCAGGGTGATCATCACGCCCGGGATCACGATGTCGCTCGTGTCGCCGGTGCCGCCCATCACGATGGGTTCGCCGGGCACGTTGTTGACCATGACCACCGCGACGGCCCCGGCTGCCTGGACAAGGCGGATCTTGTCGACGAAGAAACAGGAACCGCGGTCGATCAGGGCGATCTTCCCGTTCACCGCAGCCGCGTTGACCAGCGGGCCGCACGCCTGAGCCGGATCCACGTAGACCACGCCCGCCTGCACCGGCCCGGAGTTCGTCAACTGCTTCGTGAAGGCGCCTTCCACCGCGCCGTAGTTGCCGGCGATCGATGCCGGCGAAACGACGCCAAGACCGATGGACGTGGCCCCGCCATCGAACGAGTTCGCCACGCAGATCCCCTTTTCGGCCGCGCCGGGGGAACCGACGATGAAGTGCGTGTTCCCGCTGTTGCCGGCTGCGATGACCGGAATGCAGCCGAGTTCCGCGAGGTTGTTGATCGCGAGGTTCTCCGAATCCGGCAGGCTGTTGAGACCGAAGGGACTTCCCAGCGACAGGTTCACCACGTCCAACCGGTCGGAGAGGTCGTTGTCGCCGTTCGGATCGCTCGCCCACTCCAGCGCGTCGAGGACATGCGTCGTCGATCCCGAGCAGCCGAAAACCTTCAGGGCATAGAGCAGCGCCCTCGGCGCCACGCCGGGACCGATGCCGAACTGCGCGAAGTCCATTCCCTGCGTGTAGCTTCCGGTGTAGGCCGCGCCGTTTGTCAGCACCCCGAAGCCCGCGATGATGCCGGCCACGTGGGAACCATGTCCGTTGCCCGAGCAGTCGAGCGGGTCATCGTCCGGAGTCGCGCCACCGCTTCCGTCATAGGAATCGCCGACGAAGTCATGGCCGCCGACGACTTTGGCCGTGGGAAAACTGCCCGGCTCGATCTTGGTGGAATTGTTCGCCAAATAGGCGGCGGGGGTGCCGGCGCCGCCGAAGTTCGCGTGGTTGTAGTCGATCCCGGAATCGATGACGCCGACGCGGATGCCGCGTCCGTCGAGGTTGGTCGCCACGCTGCTCCACGCCGACGCGGCGCCGATCCACGGAACGCTCGTGGAGGTTTGGGGCCAATGGCTCTTCACCGCCTCCACCCTCGCGACACCGGGAATCGCCGCGAGCCTTTCAACCGTGGCTCGCGGAACACGGAAGCGGATCGCGTTGATCAACCGATGGAAACGCCCTTCCTCCTTGGCCCCCAACGAAGCGGCTTGGGCGGCGACGGAATCCTGTTCCGTCCGGATCGCCGCGACCCTCGCCATCACCTCCGACGGGGAACGATCGGCGACCCAAACCCGCGCCGTCGGTTCGTTGGTCAGCACCGCGAAGACCAGCACTTCGTCCGGAGCCGATGTGGAAACGGCCCGAACCTGGACAGCCATGGAGCACAGGAGCGTTGCCAGAACGAGGAGTCGGATTCGCAAACCCATGCTGGACTGTGGCACCGGATGCGGAATCGGTTAAGCCCTCAAATGAAACGCCCGCAGCCGGAGCCGCGGGCGTTGAATATCGATGGTCGGACCGGTCAGTCCGGAATGTTCACCAGCTTGATCGCGCCGATGCCGCCGGGGTTCCAGTTGGTGAAGAGCACGTAGACCTCCTGCTTCGCGCCCTTGCCCGTGACATACCAGCAGGCGTCGTGGATGTGCAGCGCGAGGTCGTAGCCGAGGTCGTCCTTCACCTTGAGCGTGGAGACGACCGTCCTCTTCTTGAGGTTGATGATGTAGATCGGTCCGCTGCTCCGGTTGGGACCGTCGAGGCATGGGGCCAGCGCGTAGTCGCCCCAGAGATCCACGTCGCAGACGATGCTGCCGGGCGGCAGGCCTTCGATGTCATGGACGTGCTCATGCTTCAGGTCGAAGCGTTTCACCAACCCCTCGGGACGGGCCGAGACCAGCAGCGACTTGTCGCGCGGATCGTAGGTGATCCCGTGCGGCGTGCCCGAGAACGCCTTTCCTCCGAAATACTTCCCACCGTATTTGAGCGGCGAGACCGTCACGGGCATAAACCACGCCTTGCCGTAACCGTCCGTCACCCACAGCTCATTCTCGCCGACGAAGGCGACATCCGTCGGGGCGAAACCCTTCTTGTCCGCGTAGGGCTGGCCTTCGGGGATGCGCAGGATCTCGGCTTTCTGGAACGAGGTGTCGGTCAGGAAAATCTGGCCCGTCGTGTTGTCCGCGGCGGCGATGAGCGGGCGTTTGCCTTTGCGCGGAAGGATGTCCGCGCCATGCAGGTTGCCCTTCGCCATGACGGGATCGCCCTGGACGATCCAGGACTGCGTCAGCTTGTTGCTGAAGGCGATCCAGCCGACCTGCTGGAGGCCCCAGTAGACCGTGTCGGTTTCCTTGTCGACGATCAGCGTGCCGTGGGCGGGCTTGACCTTCGACTGCGCTTCGGCGGGAACGGGAACGAGCTCGGGCGCGGCCACGAACTTCCAGAAGCCCTGCCCGGTGACCTTAAGGCCGGGTTCAGCCTTGATGGCTTTGGGCGCACGGACAGGTCCCTTCTTTTCCAACGCGAACGCCAGAGGCGTCACCGCGGTTGCTTCGTGGTCGTGCGACTTGTCGCCGGCGACCTCATGGGCGAAGGCCGAAGACGCGGCCATGGCGGCCGCAAGGGAGAGGATGGAAATGGATGAACGGATCATGATGGTGAGAACGCGGTTGAGGTCTGTGGAAGGAGTCTTCCAGACAGAATTGCCGGAAGGAAAGGGGAACTTGGCGGACGGTTGCTTGCGGCAAGCAGACCCGTCCCGGATTGTTTGTCGGATTCCGCCGGTCGGCGGCGATGGATACAGGCAGATGAGCGAATCGGACATCGAACTGTTGGGGCGCTATCGCCGGGACCATTCGGAGGAGGCCTTCTCCGAGATCGTCCGTCGGCACCTCGCGCTGGTCCATTCCGCCGCGCTCCGCCAAGTCCGGCTTCCCCAGCTCGCCGAGGAGATCGCGCAGACGACGTTCCTTGAACTCGCCCGCCAAGCTGACCGCCTCGGTTCGAACACCCAGCTCGCCGCCTGGCTCTATGAAACCACCCGCCGCAACGCCGTGGACGTCATCCGTCGCGAGACCCGGCGCGACGCCCGCGAAAGGACCGCCATGGAACTGCATGCCATCAATTCCGGCCCATCCGAATGTAGCCAGTTGGAACCCGTCCTCGATGACGCCATGGCGGAACTCCCGGCCACGGACCGGACCGCCATCCTCCTCCGCTACTTCGAGAACCGCTCCCTGCGCGACGTCGGCGCGGCCTTCGGCGTAAGCGACGATGCCGCCCATAAACGCGTCAGCCGGGCCGTGGACGAACTGCGAGCCATCCTCGCCAAACGCGGTGTCACCGTGGGAGCCGGGGCTTTGGTCGTCGCGCTTTCGGCCAATGCAGTCCAAGCAGCGCCGGCCGCACTCGCCCTCACCATCGCAGCCTGCTCGGCCAAGGTTGCCGTCTCCACCGCCGTCCCCTCCATCGCCATGAACGCCTTCACCAAATCCCTCATCGCCACCAGCGCCATCAGCCTTGCCGTCGGAGTCTACCAAGGTGTCCAAGCGAACCGGCTGAAGGACGAGGTTCGCCAGTTTGGAACGCAGACGACCGAGCTGATGGCGAAGACGGAAGAGCTGGCTCGCGAACGGGATGAAGCGAAGCGGCGTGCCGCAGCCGTGAACGAAGATCTCATCCAAGCCAACTTGAAGCTTGGGGATCTGGCCTTGCTGCGGGGCGAGGTGGAAAAGCAGCGTTCGTTCAGTGCAAAACTGGTCTCTCTTGAAACTGAAAACGGGGCGCTCAAACGAGTGATGAAAGGAATGCGTGAGGCACCCGGATTTACTGGAAACACCCAATTGGTAACCCGCGAATTCCGTTTAGATACAAAGACAATGCTGTCCGAGATGGACCGCGTGTTGGGTCCGAATCCCGCTCAAGACATCAGCACTCGACTGCGTAGCTTCGTGGAGCGTTTGGGCGTGTCGCTCGAACCGCCGGCCAGTTTGTTCGTCAACGAGAAGAGCGGCAACATTGTTTGCCGCCTAGCGGGCAAAGACGTAGAAACCGTCCAAACCGCGATACAGCTGATCAACTCATTGGACCCGGCGAGCGAATGGCGACTGTTGAACGATTGGGCAATCAGGCTGAATGAGGCCGAACAGAAGCTGGAAGCTGAACGCAAGCGCCAGCCCTGATACTAGGATGGTTGTTACCCAAGCAGCGGGCCTATCCCAACCTCCCGAGCCGGTGAACTGGCCGTGATAATGCCCACCTTTCATAGGTCCGAAGAGAAGCGCGCGGTTTCTTCACGGACTGGCCTGACCTCGTGAACTACCGGCGGATTGCCTTAGGCCCCAGGTGGAAGTCCCCGCTTCTGACGGCGGCGAACTTCGAGGAGAACGGTTCCTGTCAGCAGGGCGGATCCGAAGCCGACCGTTGCGGCCTCGGGCACCGGCCGGATTTCACCGGCGAGATGGTAGCTGCTGCAATCGCCGGCCGCGAAGACGCCGGAGTAGAACCAGCCCTGTTGGGTGCTTGAGGCCTGAAGGAAGTCGGAGATCGAAAGAAGGCCGTTGCCTGAACGCTGCAGGGTGACCTTCACGGACTCGTTCTCCTGGAAGTTCTGGTTTCCGAAGTTGAAATCGAAGTCGAAGTTGGGGTTGCCCCCGCCCAGGTTGCTGGCGGGTCTCTCCAAAAATGGAGCCGAGACCGAGCCGGCGAGGACCTGGAAGCTGTTGGCCTTGATCTGGAGGGAATCGAGTTTGGCCTGGTCCCCGGTCAGGTTGAACGCCCATTTTTTAAGATGGTCGCCCGAGACCGAAGTCATGTTGAAGACCTGGAGCTGGAATTCGACCGACGTGCCATCGGCTCCGGAATCCGTCAGTGTAGCCCTCAAATAGGGACCGGAGCCCGCCGTGGGCAGCTCCCCACCGGTCTCGAAGGATCTGATGTAGTCCAGGGTCATGACGGCGCCGGAAGCGGTGTCGGCCATCCCGGTGGCGAGCACGGCAATGCCGAGTCCGGCGAGTCGCGGCCCCCCGTTTTGGGTGATGAAGTTCAACATTCTGTCCCGGAGTGGTGCTGGTTGCGTTCCGTTCCGAGCTGTGAGAATCGACGGCGTTCTGACCGGCGAATCCGCCGTTTCGAGGGAGCGTCAGCCCTCGGGCGCGGGATTTCGCTTTCAAGTTTGCGAATTGAAGGGCGGACGTGATCACGGACCGGGCTCCAAGAAAGGCTTACTCTCCGGCGCGTCTTTTGCGGCCCCGAGCGCATGGTTCTCCGACTCGAATTTTTTTGGTGGGAATAAGGCGGGCGGTGGCGTCTCTAAATCTGCGTATGAACCCATTTCGATCTGTTGAGCTTCGCGCTGTGGCTGCCGCACTGGTGGTCGGCTTGACCGTTTTCACCGCCCGAGCGGCGGATGCGCCCAAAGATTTCTCCGTTCCTTCGGCAATTGGAGGCAAAGCCTTCAAACTTTCATCCGCCAAGGGGAAGTATGTGGCGCTTCATTTCCTCCTCAAGACCGAGTGCCCCGTCTGCCTGCGCCATACGCACACGTATCTGGAGAAGGCTCCCGAGTCGCCGGAGGTCACGCAGGTCTTCCTCAAGCCCGATACCGACGAGGAGATCAGGAAATGGGCCCGCGACATCGTCAAGGAATCGCCGATCTACCGAGATGCGGATGCGGCGTTGGCCAAGGCCTACGGCATTCCAGACGGCTACCAGTTCCACGGGCAGGTCGTCCACTATCCCGCGCTCGTCCTCCTCGGGCCGGACGGGAAGGAAGTCTTCCGGTATGTCGGCAAGAACAACGGCGACCGGTTCTCCTTCGACCAGTTGAAGGCGAAGCTCGTCGAACTGAAGAAGTCTTCTCCCGGCAAGAAATGATTCAAATTTCACCGACGCTGGAATCTTCATCCGGTTGCGCCGAATCGGGGCATCGGCCAGCTTTCGGCATGCATTGCTTAGCCGCGGCACTGTTTCGCCGCCTGTCCGTCGTAATTGCGGCGGCACTTCTCGCGGCCATGTCGGCCATGTCACCGGCCCGCGCGACGTCGGCCGGCACCAACGCGGTTCCCTGCACGGATTACCTCGCCGGTGTCCTCACGAAACACCTCACGAACAATCTGGTCCGTTATGCCGCGCTCAAGGCGGATAGCCGGGGGTTGGATGAGTTCCTCGGTTCGGCCGCCGCCGTTTCCCGCAAGCAGTTCGATGCCTGGCCCCAGTCCGACCAGATCGCGTTCCTGATCAATGTCTACAACGCCGCCACGCTCAAACTGGTCACGGACAACTATCCCGTGAAGAGCATCAAGAAGATCGGCGGATGGTTCAGCACCCCTTGGAAACAGGAAGTCGTCCGCCTTTTCGGGAAGACGACCACGTTGGACGAGGTGGAGCATGGCATGCTTCGCGCCGGCTACGCGGAACCACGGATCCACTTCGCGCTCGTCTGCGCCGCCAAGGGATGTCCTCCGCTCCGCGCGGAGCCGTTCACCGGGGCAAAGCTTAAAGAACAGCTCGCCGATCAGGGCCGGCGCTTCCTGGCGCAGCCGGAGAAGAACCGGTTTGAGAACGGCGTCCTGTATCTCTCGCCCATCTTCGACTGGTTCGGCGCCGACTTCACGGCGTCGAAACTCACCGTGGCCGAGTTCGTCGGGCCGTTGCTGCCCGAAGCCCAGCGGAAGGCCCTCGGGAAAGCCGACCCAAAGATCCGGTTCACGGAGTATGACTGGTCGCTGAACGACGCGTCCGGCAAGTAGGCCGGTGAACCTTTGCCCCGAATCGGATCCGGCCCTAGTCTTCCGGTCGATGCCCGATGCGCCCGCTCCCATCTCGGCCGAAAAGGATCCGCTCGTCGCGGCCTTCCTGCAGCGCCTGGGCGCAGAGAAGCACGTCTCGCCCTACACGTCGCGGAACTACGCCGGGGCCTTGGCCCACTTCGGACAATGGTTCCATGAATCCCGCCAGCACCCGCCGGCATGGGCTGCGCTGAGCCGCGAGGATTTCCGGTCCTACCTGCGCCACCTCAGCCTGAAAAAATTCGACCGAGCCACGATCCATCTGCGGTTTTCTTCGCTCCGTTCGTTTTATCGGCACCTGGTGCGCGAGGGCCTCGTCGAGGTTTCGCCCATCCGCAACCTCACGCTCCCGAAGCTCGTCCAGCGCCTGCCGCAGTTCATGACGCAGGATCAGGTAAGGGGTCTGCTGGAAGCTCCGGCGCAACTTGCCGCGCTGAGCAGTTCATCGGAGACAGAAGAAGCCCGACAGAAGACCGGGTTCGAGGTCGCCCGGGATTCCGCCATTCTCGAAACGATCTACTCGTGTGGTCTCCGTATCAGCGAACTCTGCGGGCTGCGCGTGGAGGACATCTCCTTCGCCGAACAGACTCTCCGGGTGTTCGGCAAAGGCCGGAAGGAAAGGCTCGTGCCCATCGGTGAACCGGCGTTGCGGTCCATTCGCCGTTTCTGGATGGCGACGGCGATCGCGACGGCTCCGGCTTCCGTGGCCTTCCCGGCCAAGGTGGATTCGGATGAGCCCGTCCGGCCCGTGACCGTCCAGGCGAGGTTGAAGCGGTATCTGTCATTCGCAGGCCTCGATTCCAAGCTCACACCGCACAAGCTCCGGCACAGCTTCGCGACCCATCTCCTCGACAACGGCGCCGACCTGCGGAGCGTCCAGGAACTCCTCGGCCACCAGAACCTCGCGACCACCCAGGTCTACACCCACGTGACCACCGACCGGTTGAAGAAGGCCTACGAGGCGGCCCATCCGCGCGGTGGCGGCTGATGTCAGCCGGCGTTGAGGCGACGAAGGGCAAAGGCCGAACGCATCCCCAGCACGATGCTGAACATCGCCCACGCGTGGAACGCGAGCATCAGCCATTGGCCGCCGAGCGCGCAGAGCAGGGCATCGATGGCATAGAAGACGATCCCGGTGATGAAGGCCCAGACGTGGCCCTTGCGCGCGAAAAGCCCGAACACCACGAAGAGCCCGATGACGACGAGGTTCAGCACCGCCGACACCCCAAAGGCCGCGCTGCCGAGCCCGCCCGAGGATTTCCCGAGCTCGGAACCGATCCCGCTGATCAAGTCCGTCACCGCGAGCGCGATGATGAATCCGAAACCCGATCCGCTCATGATCGAGATGACGTTCACCGCCGAAAGACCGGCGATCCACAGGAACCAGTCGGCCCCGGATTTGACGGTCCTGACGTGGGTCTCGGCCGCCGGTCCCGGATTGGTCGGCGGCATCGGCGGCATGGAGGTTCCCGCCAGGACCGGAGGCCGGTTCCAGCTCAATTCTTCGAAAGCCGCCGCCGCCTTCCATTCCTTGGAATCGCTGCGGTTCACCTTGGTCTCAGCGGCTACGCGGCCTTCGTCGACCCAGGCCTGGAGCTGTGCGAGGGTGGCCGGGCCGTAGCTTTGTCCGTCGGTGCCTGTGATCCAGTAGGTGAGTTCCATGGCGGTGAGCGGCGGGTTGGTTTTCGGGAAGCGGGCTAGTCGCGGCCGCGGAGCTTGGCGAGCAGGCGGAGGATCTCGATGTAGAGCCAGACAAGCGTCACCAGCAGTGCGAAGGAGCAATACCACTCCATGTATTTCGGCGCGCCGGAATCGACGCCTTCCTCGATGGCCGCGAAATCCAGGATGAAGTTGAACGCCGCGATCGCCACGACCACGAGGCTGAAGCCGATGCCGATCGGGCCGCTGCCGTGGATGTAGGGGATGTCGGAGCCGAACAGGCGCATGACGAACGACACCAGGTAGACGAGCCCGATCGCGGCCGTCGCCCCGAAGATGGCCATGGTGAAGCCGCGCGTGGCCTGGACGATGCGGAACCGGTAGAGCGCCAGCATCACGCCGAGCAGCCCGAAGGTCAGCCCGATGGCCGGAGTGACGATGCCCTTGAACTTCTGCTCCATGAACAGGGAGACAGCTCCGAGCAACAGGCCCTCGGCGGCGGCGTAGAGCGGGGCGGTGATCGGCGAGGCCTTTTTCACGAAGATCGTGATCAGCGCGAGGATGAGGCCGGCGATGACCCCGCCGATGGCGAAGGTTCCGGCGAGACCGGGATTCGCGCGGCCGGTGGTCCAGGTGAACGCGGCGGTCACGGTGAGGATGAGGAGCAGGATGGCCGTCTTGTGCAACGTGCCGTCGAGCGTCATGACCGCACCAGTCGATTGGCCGCGTTCGTTTTCAAAGGCGCTGGGGCGGAGAGTGGGATTCCCTGAGTTCATACCGACGCGAGTGAACCGGGATTCAACCGTGGCGGCAACCGATTCCTTGCCTCCGGGACTTGCGGCCGACACGCTCCGAGCTTTCCCACTATGAAACGCTCACTCGCCTTTCTCGCGGTCGCTCTTTCCGCCGTCCGCCTCGTCGCCGCCGACCTCGAACCGCGTCTCGCTTTGCCGCAATTGGAGAAGTTCGAGCCCATCAAGGCGCCCCGGCCTTCCGGCCTTCTCCTCAAACAGGGCGACCGTCTCGCCATCATCGGCGACTCGATCACCGAGCAGCGGATGTATTCCCGGATGATCGAGACCTACCTGGCCGCGTGCGTGCCCGAGTTGCAGATCACTGTCCGGCAATACGGGTGGAGCGGTGAGACGGCCGAGGGCTTCGTGCGGCGCATGACGAACGACGCGCTGCGCTTCCAGCCGACCATCGCCACGACCTGCTACGGCATGAACGACCATCGTTACCGCGCCTACGACGAACCGAACGGCCAGTGGTATCGCTCCAACCAGACCGCCATCGTCCGCGCGTTCACAGGCTCCGGCGCCCGTTTCGTCCTCGGCTCGCCCGGTTGTGTCGGCAAGATGCCTGGCTGGGTCAAAAGCGCGTCCGGCGCGATCGACGACCTGAACCTCAATCTGAACAAGTTCCGGAACATCGACATCGAGATCGCGCAGGCCGAGCAGGTCGGATTCGCCGACGTCTTCTGGCCGATGATCACCACCTTCTACGAGGCCCGGCAGAAGTTCGGCGACGACTACTACATATCCGGCAAGGACGGCGTGCATCCCGGCTGGGCCGGCCAGACCGTGATGGCCTATGCGTTCCTCAAGGGTCTCGGACTCGACGGCCAGATCGGCACCCTCACCGTCGATCTCGGCAAGCAGACCGCATCCGCCACCCCGGGACATGAGACCAGGGGCTTCGCCAACGGGCAGCTCAAGGTCGTCAGCCGCAAGTTCCCCTTCTGCGCGACGGGTGATCTGAAGAGCGACAACTCCATCCGCAGCGCCATGACTCTGATTCCGTTCAACGAGGAGCTGAACCGCTTCATCCTCGTGGCCAACGGCGGAACCGCCGCGCGCTACAAGGTGACGTGGGGCGCCGAGTCGAAGAGCTATTCCGCCGAACAGCTGGCCAAGGGCGTGAACCTCGCCGCCGATTTCGTGGTCAACCCGTTCTCCTCCGCGTTCGACAGGGTCGACACCGCAGTGGCGGCCAAGCAGGAGTTCGAGACCCGGCAGATCAAGGAGCTCTTCCACGGCGCCGAAGGCCGCGAGAACATGGAACTCACCGTCAAGATCACGGAGAAGCTCCGCGCGCCGCTGGCCGCCGCCGTCAAGAAGGCCTACGCGCCGGTGGAACACACGGTGACCATTGCTGCCGAGTGATTCAGCGGGACGGGATTCCGTCGCGTAGGATCCGAAGCTCTGCCTTCACGCGCTGGATGACTTCGGGCCAGTCGCCTTCGCGGCGTTGGCGGAACAGGCGCATGGTCGGATACCACGGCGAATCCTCGCGCTCCAACAGCCAGCGCCAGTCGGGCACGAACGGGAGCAGCGTCCACACCGGCCGCCCCAGCACGCCGGCGAGATGCACGACGGAAGTGTCCACGGACAGCACGAGGTCCAGTTGCTGCATCACGTTCGCCGTCGTCGTGTAGTCTTCCAGTTGTCCGGACAGATCCTTCAACCGTTCCGGCTGCGGGAGTTGGTTGCGGTCGGCGCTCCGAGGTCCGACTTGCAGGCTGAAGAAGTCGATTCCTTCCATGGCCAGCACCGGCTCGAACAACGCGAGGGCCATCGAGCGATTGCGGTCATTCGAGTGCGTCGGATTGCCCGCCCAGACAAGGCCGACCTTCAGCGAACCGGTTTCGGCCAGTGCCACGACGCGCCCGGCAGGGGGGGCGAACGGAGGCTGGCCGGGAATGGTCTCCACGGTGGTTCCGAAAATGAACGGCAGGCTCATCAGAGGGGCTTCGACATCGTAGGCGGGCGGCGCCTCGCTTTCGCGGAAGACGGCCGTTGCGCCCGGGGTCCGGTCGAGCAGGCGCACGAGGTTGTCCTGGCATTGGAAGAGGACCGGTCCGCCGCGTGCCGCCACGAGCGGGAGGTAGCGCATGAGGTTGAACGTGTCGCCGGCGCCCTGTTCCACATGGACGAGGATGCGCCTTCCTCCGAGCGGCTCGCCCTTCCAGCGCGGACGCGGCAGGGCCTTGTGCAGATGGCTCATCTGCGGGACGCGGGAGCGCCATTCGTATTCGGCGAAGCCCTCGGCGAGCCGGCCCTGGAGAAGGAGGATGTTGGCCCGGCAGAAGTGGGCGGACGCGTGGTCGGGCTTCAGCGTGGTCACGTGGGTGAACGCGGCCAACGCCCGGTCGCAGTCGCCGAGCGAGTGTGTGGCGAGGGCCACGGCGAGATGGCTCGCCGAGTCGTCGGGTTTCAACCGGAGAAGGCTTTCGGCGACGGCGAGAGACTCCACCGCGCGGAACTGGCCGAGCAGCGCCGCGGCCAGATTGGCGAGGGCGTTGGGTTCGTCGGGTTGGAGCCCGAGCGCGGCGCGTGAGGCGGATTCGGCTTCCCCGTGGCGTTTCAGGTCATTCAGGGCCGACGCGAGGTTGACGTGGCCGATCATGCTGTTCGGCGCGATCCGGATGACCTCCCTGAAACACCGGGCCGCCTCGTCCGGCGATTTCGTCTCTTTGAACGCGACGCCCAGCTGGTTCCAGCCATCGGCAAAGTCCGGCTGCGCAGCCAGGAGTTCCCGGTATAGCGCGATGGCCTCGGCGGTGCGGCCTAGGAGCATCAGCAGGCCGGCTGAATTGTTGCGCGCGTCGTTGAAGGCCGGATTCAGCCCGATGGCCCGGCTGAACGCGGCCTGCGCTTCCGGCAACCGCTTCAGCTCACGGAGGGCGACACCCAGGTTGTTGTGGAATTTCGGCGCGTCGGGCTTGAGCGCGATGGCGCGGGAGATGAGCTCGACGGAACGCTGCTGGTCTCCCTGCTGGGAGGCGATCACGCCCAGGTAGTGCAACGCGTCTGCGTTCGAAGGATCCCGCGCGACGACACGCTCGTAGACGGCGGCGGCCTCGGGCAGACGACCCGCCCGATGCAGCGCCAGTCCCTCTTCCACCGTCGTCCCTTCGCCTGAATCCATGCGTCGTTTATCGGTGCGACCCGTTCCGGTTTGAAGCCACTTCAGCGGATCACGTGCAGTCCAAAGGGCGTCCTACTTCTCGAGCGTCTCGATGAAGCGGAGCAGATTGGCGAGGTCCTGCGGTTTGAGCCCGAGCTGAAGGTCTTCGGGCATCAGGGAGCTGTCCTCGTTGTGGAGGCTCCTGAGCTTCGACCGTTGGAATGTGGTCTCCACCCCACCGCCTTGCCGCAGCGTGACCATCGTCGGCGTTTCGCTGACGACGATGCCATCGTGCTCCGTGCCGGTGTCCGTCTCGGCCTTCCAGTGGCTGAACTGCGGCGGAACTTCGCGGCTGGGATCAAGGATCGCGACGAGGAGCTTTTCGCGACCGGCGTTCTTCACCGTGACGAGATCGGGGCCCACGGCCGCGCCCGCGCCGCCGGCGCGATGGCAGGCCGAGCAGCGCTCGGCGTAGATTCGACGGCCGTCCTCCCCGTTGCCCATGATTGAAACCGACGGCTGGAACTCGGCGATGACGGCCGCCCGGGTCGAAGCCGGAACGGTCCCGAAGATCTTGGCCGCGAGCGACGCGACCGCGGGGTCTCGGGATTTCGCAAGCGCCGCCCGTTGCAGCCTGCCGATGTGCCCGGGATCCGTCCGTTTTGTTTCCACTGATTGCAGAAGCGCCTGCACCGCGTCTTCGCGGCTGATCAGGGCGTCGACAGCGGACGCGCGAAGGGCTGGCGGAAGTTTTGGCAGCAGGTCGATGACGTAGGTCTTCCCGTCCTCGGTCTCGAAGTCCAGAAGCGTGCGGATGGCTTCCAGCCGGACATCCTGCGGCCCGTCGGTTGTCGCCGCCGAGTAAATGGAGTCAAAGGCGCCCGTGCCCCGCAGTCGTCCAAGCAGTGTGACGGCGGCGGTCCTCAACGACGCGACTGCGGAGGAGTTCGTGGCGGTCGACCGGCATTTGCCGAGGAGGTTGTTGTAGTCCCGCAACGACAGGGAATGTTTCAGGCTCATCCCGACGGCCGGCAGGCCGGTGTCGAGCGCCTTCCAGAACCGGAGGTCGTCGAGTTGCTGCACGATCGGCACGATGGCCACGATCTCTCGGCGGTTCAGTGTCGCGCTTGTTGTCTTGAGAAACCCGGCCAGCAGTTCCTCGCGCCCGGCGAAGGAGTCGGCGCTCCGGCTCAGCATCCGGAGCAGCAGCGACTGGTGTTTCGGCGGGGCCGACTGCAGCGCGAACTGGAACCAGCGGTCGCCGCCGTCGCGCAGCGCGACCTGGGTCAGAGGTCCCACGGCTTCGGCGGGAGGAATATCGCCGAGAGTGAAGGTGGCCTGCAGCCGGACGCGCACGTCGGGGTCTGCGATCAACTTGGAAAGGGCGGCGCGGATCTCGACGGCCTCGACCCTTTGTTCGGCGAGCTTGAGGGCGTTGATCCGGACGTCGGCGTCAGGATCTCGCAGGGCGGCCACGACGTGTTCGTCCTTCAATGCCCCCAGCCCGGCCAACACATGAAGCGCGTGGAGCCGGCCCAGCGCGGATTCCGATGTGGCGAGGAAGTTGGTCAGCTTGGGCACCGCTGAATCATCCTGCCGCTCGACGAGCAGCCGCGATGCGGTGTCGCGGTGCCAGCCGTTCGCGTGGGCGAGGGTGGCGATCAACGTGCCCGTGTCCGCCGCATCGAGCTTCACAGGTGTGGGCTGCTTGAAGTCCTCCGGGACAAGCCGGTAGATGCGGCCACGATCATTGCCGGAGTTGAGGTCGAGGTGACGCTTGATGGCCTCGGGGATCGACCACGGGTGTTCGATCACCTCGCGATACATGTCGAGGATGTAGAGCGCGCCGTCCGGGGCATTGGCGAACTGCACGGGGCGGAACCACGTGTCCTTCGACGCGACGAATTCCATGCCAGCCTCATCGGGCGGCCGCGTGGCCACGGGCTCGATGCCGGAGACATCGACCTTCTTGTGATGAACGAGGTTGCCGCCGGCATCTCCGATGAACGCGTCGCCGACGAACTCCTTCGGAAAGGCGTTGCCGCGGTAGATCGTGCCGCCGGTCGCTCCGGTGAAATAGCCCGAAGCGCGGCCGCCGCCTTCAACCATTCCGGGGAATTGTCCCGAGACGCGCCAATGCGTGCGGATCACACGCCACGGTTCCTCCGGGCTGATCCGGAAGACTTCGGCCGCGGGGCCGTCCGTGGGGATGTCAACGAGCGCGGGCATCGGCTGGAGGAAAGGGTTCCGCCGCGCGTAACGCTCCTCGAACAGGTAGGCCATGAGATGCCGGCTGTTGCTCGTGGCGAAACGGCGGCCGGCGTTGTCGAAGCTCATGCCGTGTTGTCCGCCGCCGGTGGTGGCCTCCAGCAGCAGGGTCCTCGGATCAAAGACGAAGTCGCGGCCGCGCAGGTCGATCTCGTTGGTGAACACGCCGGAAGGCGAGGAGATCCGGCCGCCGTTGGGTCCGGTCGCGCCGTGGATGCGGTTGTCGAGGCCCC
>JAYVSO010000164.1:0-6647 GCA_043775315.1 Verrucomicrobiota bacterium | reverse complement strand
CGCCAACGGCCAGCCCTCCGAGATCGAGATCATCGTCCAGCTCCGCAAGTTCGACGGCACCGCCGACACGGCCAAGTCCGTGAAGTTCCAGTGGCCGGCCTAAGCTGCCCGTCCACCCCGGATTCAACCGCGCCCCTGGACGAACCCGCCGCAAGCACATGAGCGCAACCATCGATCATCTCCGCATCGACCATCGCGTGACCGTTCTCCGCGACTTCACCGACGCGACGGGCATCACACTGCGCGCCGGGGAGAGCGGCGTGATCTGCGGGCTTTCCTTCGATCAAATCCGGCGGGAAATCCACCTGGAGATCGAACGCGCGTCCGGGAAGGTGACGCTGACGTTTTCGGCGAACGCCAAGATCGGCCCAGGCAACGGCCACATGCGCGAGTATTTTGAAATGGGCGAAGATGTTTCCACTCCGCGCGTCTTCCCGGCGTTCCGCCGCCGCGCCGCCGAACGAAAGATGATTGTGCCGTCGCCGGAATCTGTTCCTGGGCCACGCAACGACTCGGCTTGGGTTCGCGCGGCCCAGAGCACCGACGGGCCGGACCAGCTCAAAGACGTCGAGGAAGAGATGCGGAAGGCGTTTCCGCATATCGGCGCGGCGTCGTCCATCGGGGAAATCTATGCGCAACGCATGCGCGCGTTTCAACGCGCAGGCAACGAGCCGCGCGCCATCGCGGCCTTCAAGCTGGCGGTGGACTGGATGGACACTTACACGAGTTGGGCGACCAGCGGCGGCGAAGGCGCAGCGCTCTCCGACGAGCGTGACATGTTTCACGCTTCGCTCGTGGGGGAGTTCGGCTACGACCCGACCGAGCCATCCAAGTGATCTACCAACGCGCCCTCTCACTGCCCTACTCCGACTCTTCCCATGAAATCTCTCCTCCCCATCTTCGCCATGGTCTGCACGGTGCTGGCCACCTTGGTCTCGATCACCTTCTGCCTGGCCGGGGGCGCGAACTCCACGCCCATGCAAATCCGCGTGCTCAAATACATGATGCTCGGCGTCACGCTGCTCGGCATCGCGGGCGTGACGGCGGGCATCTTCTTGATGCGCTCCGGACACCCCGGCTGGGCGGCGGGCGCAGCCTTTGCGCCAGCGGTGATCATGGTCCTCGCGTTTATCATCGCGATGATCTTGGAACTATGAACCCGGCCAACCTATGAATCCATTCTCCATGTCACCCTACCAAACCATCGGCAATATCTGCGTTGCCCTCGCCGCCCTCATTTTCCTGCTGCCGCTGCAAAGTCGGCTGTAGGCTTACGCGCAAAAAAACCTGAGCAACAATGAGTGGGTAACGCCCGTCCTGTTCATCTTGATTCCCCTGTGGCTGGTGTTGATGGCCGCGGTGGTGTGCGTCACCGCTACCGGCGGATTCGACTGGCTGCGCCTGGGCCGACCCGCACTCCACACGCTTACCGTCAGCGCGACTCTGTCGCTCGGCGTGGTTTCGTTCGTGCTCATCGGCCTGTATATCCGGCCGGGATTCACGCCGCGCATCATCTATTGCCCGCCGCTTTACCTCGTTCACCTCGCCACCATGTTGCTGGTCCTCTTGAGCCTTAATCCGAAGCTCGCGGCCGTAATTTCGCCGCAGGTGGTTCGTCTGCCGTGGACCATTTGCGCCGCCTTGAGCCTCGTCGCCTGCATTGGCGTTGGCGGGTATTATCTCGTTCACTCGGGGCGCAACATTGTGGCTGGTATCGCCCATCGACTCCGCCACCCAGGTCCATCGCCACAGGAAATTATCACGAAGATCTCCACGCTCGATCCGCAGAACGATTTCGCCGACCTCCTGAGCTTGGCGAACCCGGATCAAGGCCGCGAGGTGCGCGAAGCCGCCACCGCCCGGCTGCACTCGCATCCCAAGTTTCTGGAATTTCTCTCCGACGAATTGGAGTCCGACTATGTCGAACCAGCGGTGTCGTTCCTCCACGGCGCCACGCTGACTCCGGCCGAACAAGCCCGCTTCGCCGGCCCCGCACGCAAGGCCATGCAGCGTTGGGTCGGCCGCATTCCCGCACCCAACTACACGACGAAGGACCACCTCAAGCAGCTGCGCCGGTGGGGCACGGAGATGTTCCGTGTCCTCTCGCAAAAATTCGCCGGCACCGGCGTGGATTTCGCCCCGGTCATCGCCGACTTCGAGGAGCGCTTCTAACAGCTCAGGCGCAACGCGGATAAGTTGCCACGGGCGACGCGGGGCGGACTCATCCGGTAGAGAGAGTAGGGCGGGCTTCCAGGCTGCCCAGTGCTGACAAGGGTGGCCGGTTTCTCAAACTCCTTTATCGGCCCGCACCGTTTGGTTCCATGGCGTGAGCGCTTTGGGCAGGCAAGATGCACTGCCCTACCTTGCCGAAGCCGCTTCGCGGCTCGCCCTACCGGGTTTGTGTGGTTTCAACTCCGACCAAAGTCGCAGCTTTCACTCGGCTCAATTCCCTGCTCCAAGCCCAAGGTCGGATACCGCTCCCGCACCGAACCGGTAGAATCATCACGTCATGCACTGGATCATCTACTTCTTCCTCTCGCTGCCGGTGGCCATCGTCGGCCTCCTGGGCGGCGGCCTCATCAGCAGCGCCTGCGTGAGCTGGTATCACATCTCCGGGCGAGAGGGCGGATCGGGCTACTTCGTCATCTTCATGGCGCTGATCGGGGCCATCGTCGGGCTTGTGATCGGGCTCGTCACCGCCGGTGTCATGTCGCCGCAGAACGGCATGGGCTACCTCCGGACCTTCGGCATGTCCGTCGGCGTGATCGTGGTGATCGCGGCGGTGATCACGGGACTGTGCTGGGGTTTGGCGGACATTCCCCCGAAGATCGACGGCCGTCCGCTGATGCTCCAGGTGGAGGTCATGCTGCCGGTCGGCGTGAAGAAATCGCCCGCGAACGGCAGCGGCGGCTCGTCGATGTCGCTCCATTCGACCATCAACCATCGCAGCAGGGGAAACGAGACCGGGACTTTGAAGCCGGACGAGGCGCGGCTGGAGAAGGGCCGCTGGATCGTTCCCGGCGAGGTCGAGCTGTTCACCATGCGTGGCCTTCGTTCCATCGGCTTCAAGCTGAACGGCGAGGAGCTCATGGGCTTCATCGTCCCGTTGCCCGCACGGCCCGGAAAAAAGTATCTGGAATGGAGCGACTGGGGCCCGCGCCCACCGGCGGGCTATCCCGCCTGGCCGGACACGAACCCGTCCTACCGTTTCCGCGTGCAGAAGATCGCCGAACCGCCGCCGGGACCCACGGCCGAGGAGCAGGCGAAGTTTGACGCCGTGAAGGCCGACGGGCCCCTCGCAGACTGGTTTCCCTACACCCGGGATGCCAGCCGCCCAGATCGCCGCACGATCGCCATCGCCAAGATGACGACCAAGCCGGGCTTCATTGACGAGATGAAGAACCTGATGCTCTGGGCCCATGCGGAGAACGCGGGCGAAGCCCTGCGTCTGATCGAACACTTTCCGGCTCCGTCCAAGGAGCTGATCGGCCCGGTAGCGGCCGTCGGCAAGGACATCGCCGAACGCATCCGCAAGTTCAACGCGACGACCGTCGAGCAGGACCCGAGCTACGAAGGCGCGGCCGACGTCTCGATCCGTTTCAGCGCGTGGATGGTCGCCGTGCGCACGCTGCGCGAGAAGGCCAACGCGGATTTCACGCCCGAGCTGAAGATGATCCTGGAACTTTCCCGGATGCGCCCGGACAGCCATTGCATGCGGAGCGACGTCTGCCGCGTGGCCAGCTACTACATGAAGGAGTGGGCCAACCTGGAACCGCTCGCGACCGATCCGAAGCCCCGTTGATCCGGAACCCCATGAGCATCCCCAAGGAACACGAGAAGGAGTTCGCCGGTTTTCCCGCCGTCCTGCGCGAGTTGGTCGTGGCGGAACTGGCCGCTGGAAATGAAATCGCCGAATTCGGCCACGGCCGTCCCGCGCCGTTCGGCGGGGCCTACATCAAACTCACGCGGGCAGTGACCACCCGGCCGCGAAAGAAACAGGCCACGCTGGATTTCCACGACCGCAGCCACAGCGGGCACTCCGGCGAGTTCACCGATGGGCAGCGGCACTACTTCGTCCTTGAGCCGCCGCATCCGCCCGCCACGCAAAAGGACATGGATGCCATCCGCGAGGAGTTCGCGGCAAGGGAGCGCGCCGCCAATGCGAGCCGCGACCTTTTTTACTAGCCGCAGTTCCGCGTGGCTGCCGCGACGAACGCCCCGTGGGAAGTGCCGGTGCGGGCCGGTGTGACGTCTCGTCCGGTGAAGGCGGCCCGGGTCATGGCGCTTCTGGGATGCGGATCTTCGCGACCGTTCCATGGCCGTCCGAACCTTTGATGTCCAGCGATCCGCCCATGCGACAAACAAGATGCAGGCAGACGGCCAGGCCGAGACCCAAGCCCGCCTGCTGTTTCATGAAGGACGAGTCGCCGGCGGAGAACGGGGTAAACAGCCTGCTCTGCACTTCGTCG
This sequence comes from Verrucomicrobiota bacterium, assembly GCA_043775315.1. GTDB lineage: Bacteria > Verrucomicrobiota > Verrucomicrobiia > Limisphaerales > CANJSG01 > CANJSG01. The sequence continues at coordinate 2,178 of JAYVSO010000164.1, read as the reverse complement.
GAGATTCCAGGCCCCGTGTCGCGAACCTCCACATCGAGGACTCGTGCCTTGCCGGGAGTCCCTTCGATGCGGGACGAGACGGTGACCATCCCGTTCGCGGTGAACTTGGCCGCGTTGGACACCAACTGCCCAAGGGCTTCGCCCAACTCACCGGGGTGGCCTTTGAAGGGCTCGGCCAAGGCCGGGTCAAGCACGGTGCGGAGGAAAAGTCCCTTGTCCGCGATGGCCGGGCGGTGACGTTCCAAAACCTCGTCGATCACCGACCGGCACGAAAACGTGGCCGAAGGCAGCGGGGCGGCGGTTCCCTTTTCGGCGATGGCCACGAGGTTGTCGATGTGCCCGAGAAGTGTCCGGGAGCACTCCTGCACGATCGCCAGGGTCTCCATGTCCTCCGCGGACGGGGAGACTCCGCCGAGAAGGGCGCCTGCGCTGATGATTCCATGGACGGGCGTCCGGAGCTCGTGGGTTATGTTGGCGATGAAGTCGTTCTTCACGGCCATGGCGGTGGCGAGCTGGTCGTTGGCCATCATGAACCCGAGGTTGGAGCGGCGAAGGTCCAGCGTCCTCGCCTCCACGAGCGACTGCAGGTTCCGGGTCTGGAACTGGACCTGTTGGCGGAGCGCCCATTTCTGGCTGAGCGAACGGGCCAGCTGGGCGACCTCGATGTTGTCGAACGGTTTTTTGAGGATGACAAGATTGTCGTTCCCGCCGATCCGGGCCAGCACTTCGCGCCACGAATAGTCCGAGAACGCGGTGCAGAAGACGATCTGCAGGTCCGGCACCTGTTTCCAGATCCGCTGGATTGTTTCGACGCCATCCCAGCCGGGGGGCATGCGCCCGTCCACGAAGGCGACGCTGAACGGGTTCGCTTCCCCGATGGCGGCAACGATCTTTTCCAGCCCTTCCTGGCCCTGGAGCGCGGTGGCGACATCGTATTCCTCCGGGACGTAGCCCAGGCCATCGGTCTCGCCGAAGATCTCCGCTTCCATCGCTTCCGCAGGAGACTCTTCGACGGCGGGGCAGAGGATCTTGCGGAAGTCGTCGTGGATCGCGGGGTTGTCGTCGATCACGATGATCCGTGGTGGAAACGGGATTTGGGGCATCTTCATGGGAGTGAAAGCTTGCTCAACGAATCGTCGCCGGAGCCGGGGTGGACTGCCGGCGCGGTGGCGGGCGATGCCAGCATCTTCCGGCGGACGACGGCGGTCTCGGTGGGCTTCACCGAGGAGGGAAGCTCGAGGGTGAAGGTGGCGCCGGTGCCGGGGCCGTCGCTGTGCACCGTCAGGGATCCCTTCATTTCGGCCGCGGAATTCGCGCACGAGTGGAGGCCGAAACCGTGGCCCTCCTTCTTCGTCGTGAATCCGTGCTGGAAAATCTTGGCGAGGTTGTCCTTCGGGATGCCGCATCAGCTGTCGATGACCGACAGGCGCACGCGGCCACGGGCGCCGTCCTCGATCCGCAGGGTCAGGCGGCGCTGGTCGAGGGGAAGGTTCGACATGGCGGCCTTGGCGTTGCCGAGGAGATTGATGAGGATCTGCAGGGTCCGATGCCGGTCGGCGAAGACCCACTGCTCCGAGAGGTTCTCCCGGAACGCCTGGATGTGGTGCCGGCTGAACGCGCTCTCCTGGATCTGCAGCGCCTCGTCGAAAAGTCCGACGGGGGCCAGTTGTTCGGTCGCTCCCCCCTGTTTGGCGAAAGACTGCTGGCTGGCCACGATCTGTTTGATGTGCTCCACACGCGTCAGGACGGACGAGGCCTCCTCCTTCAAGTCCTGATGCTCCTTGCCCAGGCTGGTCGAAAGGGTCCGGAGATATTCCGGCAGCTTCATGCCCTTGGGATCGCTCGTGAGATAGTCGCCCAGATTGTCGCGGTTCTGCGCGAGGAGGTCGCAGACCTGGCCCAGCCGGGGCACGCGCGAGTTGTCGAGCTTGTCGTGGATGACCCCGAGCGAGACGTTCACGCTGTTGAGCACGTTGCCGACGTTGTGGAGCACGCCCGTGGCGACTTCGGCCATGCCGGCGAGGCGTGAGGTTTCGAGCAGCTTTTGTTGCGAGATGCGGAGGGCTTCTTCGGCGGCTTTGCGCTCGGTGACTTCTTTTTGCAGCGCGAGCACTTTGCCCTGCAACTGTTCGCCCGCTTGTTGGAGCGCGCCGTCCTGTTCGCCGATGCGGGCGAGCA
>JAYVSO010000163.1:0-50600 GCA_043775315.1 Verrucomicrobiota bacterium | reverse complement strand
GGATTCCAGATGGCTTCAAAGACACGCCCGCCGATCGCTCGGCTCCGCGAGCACGCCTCGCCGACTCGCTCGACGAGGTTTTCCGCCAACCGCTGAAGTTCAACCTCGATGCGGTGGAATCAAAGCTCTTCGGCATCGGGGCCGAGAGCTGCACCGTTGGTTCGCATGAATTCTACCTCGGCTACGCGATCACGCGCCGCAAGCTGCTCTGCCTCGACGCCGGCCATTTCCATCCCACCGAGAGCATCGCCGACAAAATCTCCAGCGTGCTCCAGTTCCTGCCGGAGATTCTGCTGCACGTCAGCCGCGGTGTCCGCTGGGACAGCGACCACGTCGTCACCTTCACCGACGAACTCCAGGCCATCGCCCGCGAAGTCATCGCCGCCACTCATGGGTGGGGCGAGCGTCCTCGCGAGCCGCGCCACCGCGTCCACCTCGGCCTCGACTACTTCGACGCCAGCATCAACCGCATCGCCGCGTGGGTCATCGGCGCGCGCAATCTGCTTCGCGCCCTGCTTCTCGCGCTGCTCGAACCGCCCGCCATTCGCGCCGCCGAACTCGCCGGCGACAACACCGCCCGCCTCACCCTCCAGGAAGAGAGCAAGTCGCTCCCCTTCGGCGCCGTGTGGGATTACTACTGCGAGACGACGGGCGTGCCCGTCGGCGAAGCGTGGCTGGCGGAGGTGAAGGGGTATGAGAAGAATGTTTTGAGCAAACGAAGATAGGAGAGACAACCCATGAGATTTTGGAAACTGGGCCGACCATTTTATGATCAAGGCGACTATTCCGACTCGTTCATCAACGGAGTGCTGGAGCATCCATTTGGATTGCCTGGAATCGAATGCGAAGTGTGTCGTCAGACTTGGGGCGGTAGTCGTGTCCTGCCAATCGAATGCCCTGATTCACTTCGAAAGAAGAAGCATTTTCTTGAGCGATGGCCGATTTCGAATGAGCAACACGAAGCGGTGCAGGCGGAGCTTCGACTTGAGTTGAAAATACGAGGCATCACCGCAGCCGAATTCCGACCGGGTGATGACCTCCAACCATGCTACTTCGATGTTCCTTCCCGCCCTGAGGCAGACTTTTTGTGGCCTGGGCTTTATGGGCCGGTCGTCTCGGAAAGAGTGAAGGTGTCTTTTGAGGATGGGGGAGTTAAAGGAGTCGTCTTTTGTCCGGTTACGCTACGCAAAGTAGGAACGCGCAGAGCGACATCATCACCGCCGATTCCGACTACTGGCGAACCGGAAGACATTATTAACGAAGTTTCTCTGGCAAAAACGCACACTGGCATTGATCCATATTTTGAAATGCTTGTCCTTCCAGATTTAGGTTATCCGCCGGGAGGAAAGCCCAAGTCGGTTTGCAGGGGCTGTGGACGCGAGGAAATCGACCGCGACTCTCGCCGACTGGTAATGACTGAAGAGATGTGGACAGGTGATGCCATCTTCCGATTAGCGACCACCCTCTACTTGATCGTGACGAATGACTTGAAGGAACGGATTATGCGGCTCCGACCTGCAAACATTGCGTTCACCGAATTGGCTTCCTGATCATGTCGGTCACGCTCCTCCAACTCACCTCCGTCATCAAATCATTCGGCGCGGTGCGGGCGCTCAAGGGCGTGTCGTTCGACCTGCGGGCGGGCGATTCGGGCCAGCCCGGAGGGCTGCCAGACATTTGCCGGGGGTTGAGCACAGCGACACCCCCGGAATCCGGCCACAAATCGAACCGCACCCCGGAGGGGTGCCAGAACCCATCGGTCTCGGTTCGCGTCCAATCCCCGTCGGCTGTCGCGCGCATCTGGCACCCCTCCGGGGTGCATTCACATCTCGCCCGTCGTCCGGGGGTGTCGTCGCGCTCCGCACTCCTCAACCCCCGGCTAATTTCTACGAGACCTCCGGTCTCGACTTCCCGCGCTGCGTCGAAATCAGCAACCGCACGTGACCCATGGGTTCCACATTTCTCAGCCTTCACTACCACATCGTCTTCTCCACGAAAGAACGCCGCCCGTTCATCCGCGATGCTTGGCGCACAAAGATGCACGAATATCTCGGCGGCACCGTGCGTGGACTCGGCGGAGTTCCCGAGTCCGTCGGCGGCGTGGCCGACCACGTTCATCTTCTCGTCGGTCTGCGCGCCACGCATTGCCTCGCCGACTTCATGCAGGAGTTGAAGAAGGCGACCTCGGTCTGGGCGAAGGACAACCACGAACCGGAGTTCAGCTGGCAGGATGGCTACGCGGCGTTCACCGTGAGCTACACGCACCTTGAGCCGGTGAAGGAATACATCCGCACGCAGGAAGAGCATCATCAGCAGACGGACTTCGTGGAGGAGTTGAAAAAGTTGTTGGAGAAGAACGGTGTGGCCTACAACCCGGAATACCTCGTGTGATTTTGTCTTAGTCCAGCGCCGGTGTCCGGAAGTCTGGTCGGCCGTCGTGCGATGACGTGCTGACGGATCGGAACCCGTTCCCTACGCTTCATTCCTAATGCCCCCGGAATCCCGACAACTCATGCGCTTTGCCTGGCTTGTGGTCGCGTTGCTGGTTCCAGTGGCGCTGCTCAACTACCTCGACCGGCAGATGCTGGCGTCGATGAAGTCCTCGATGGTCGCGGACATTCCCAGCATCGCAAACAAGGCCGACTGGGGACTCGTTCTCGGATCCTTCAAATGGGTCTATGCGCTGCTCAGTCCTGTCGCCGGATACATCGCGGACCGGTTCAGCCGTCGCTGGGTCATTGCCGGGAGCCTGTTCGTCTGGTCGGCCACGACATGGCTCACGGCGCACGTGACGACCTTCCACGAACTCATCGCCAGCCGCGCGCTCATGGGCATCAGCGAGGCCTTCTACATCCCTGCGGCGCTCGCCCTCGTCACCGACTACCATGTCGGCCACACGCGCTCACGGGCCGTCGGACTGCATCAGATGGGAATTTACGCGGGCCTGATCCTCGGCGGCTTCGCAGGCCATGTGGCGGACACGCCGGACCTTGGCTGGCGTTGGGCGTTCACGACGTGCGGGATTATCGGAGTGGTCTACACGGTGCCCCTGTTGTTTCTGCTCCGCGATGCGCCTCGATCCACTGAACAGACAAATTGCCAATCGCCGAAGTCAGCTGCGGCCGAGCTGTTGGGGAACCGGAACTTCCTCCTGCTGGTGCTCTACTTCACATTGCCTGCCATCGCCGGATGGGTGGTGAAGGATTGGATGCCGGACATCCTCAAGGAGAAGTTCCACCTCGGCCAGGGCAAGGCCGGCGTCGTCGCCATGTTCGTCCACCCGGCTTCCATCGTCGGCGTCGCGCTCGGAGGTTTCCTGGCCGACCGCTGGATGCGGCGTTCACAGCGTGGCCGGATCTACGTCAGCGCGATTGGCATGGTCCTGTTCCTTCCCGCGCTCTTCGCCGTTAGCAACGCGTCATTGCAGAATACCGCGATCATGGGCCTGGTGGTCTTCGGACTCGGCTGGGGATTCTTCGACTGCAACAACATGCCCATCCTTTGCCAGATCGCCCGCCCCGAACTCCGGGCCACCGGCTACGGCATCATGAACCTCGTGAGCATCAGCTGCGGCGGATTCGGCGACTGGGGCTTCGGGGCCTTGCGCGACCACGGGGTTCCTCTCAACGTCATCTTCGGCGCGTTCGCGGGCCTGGCCCTGCTTTCGGTTTTCATCGTCCTGATGATCCGACCGCGCTCGTTTGAATCCGCGAAACCAACCACCTGACCTTCATGTCCGCCAACCAACCCAAACGCCTTTCAGGCCTCGTTGCCGCGACGCACACGCCGTTTCACGCGGACGGATCGCTCAATCTTCAGGCTGTCGAAAAGCAGGCCGAGCATCTCATGCGCGCGGGCGTGGGCACGGTCTTCATCGGCGGAACGACGGGTGAAAGCGCGTCGCTCACGCTGGAAGAACGCCGCGCCCTCTCCCGGCGGTGGTTGGAGGTCGCCAAGGGTGGCGCGATAAAAGTGATCGTCCATGTGGGGAGCAACTGCCTCGCCGATTCGCGGGTTCTCGCCGCCGAAGCGGAGTCCCTGGGCGCGGTCGCGATCTCCGCCGTGGCACCGAGCTACTTCAAACCGCGTTCACTCGATCTCGTCGTCGCATCGTGCGCCGAAGTCGCATCGGCTGCACCCAACACTCCGTTTTTCTACTACGACATCCCAGGACTGACCGGCGTCGCGTTCTCCATGGCTGAATTCCTCGGCGTGGCGTCGCCAAGGATTCCGAACTTGGCGGGGATCAAGTTCTCCAATCCAGACCAGATGGCCTTCACCGAATGCCTCCACGCGGACGCGGGAAAGTGGCAGATCCCATGGGGCATCGACGAGGCCCTGCTTGCCGCACTGGCATTGGGCGCGACTAGCGCGGTCGGCAGCACCTACAACTTCGCGGCGCCGATCTACAACCGCCTGATCGCGGCCTTCGCACGCGGCGACCTGGCGACGGCCCGTGAGGAGCAATGGCGCAGCGTGCAACTGGTGAAGCTTCTGAGCGGCTTCGGCTACATGGGAGCGGCCAAAGCCACGATGGCCATGCTCGGTGTCGATGTCGGCCCGGCGCGCCTGCCCAATGGAACTCTCACAGAGAATCAACGCAAATCTCTCCGGACCGGTTTGGAGAACCTCGGTTTCTTTGACTGGGTCCGCCTTTGATCACGCCATGAAACACGCTTTCACCGCCGGTCTGCTCGGCGTGCTCTGCGCATCGGCGTGCGTCGCAGAACCGGAGTTCCACGATGTCTTCACTTCCAAGTCGGAAGGCTACACGCAGATCCGCATCCCGGCGGTTCTCGTGACCAAGGCCGGTTCGGTGCTCGCGTTTGCCGAAGGCCGGCAGAAGCCAAGCGACCAGGCGGAGAACGACATCGTCATGAAACGCAGCTCAGATGGCGGCCGCACCTGGAGCGCGCTGCGTGTGCTGCACGACGACGGGGCCAACTCGCTGAACAATCCCACCGTGGTGCAGGAACGGGAGAGCGGACGAATCTTCGTCTGGTATCAGCGCATTCCCGCGCATCTCAAGGAACACAGTGCCGGAACAGCGACGGGGCTCGACGGAACGAACATCTACCGGAACTTCATCCTGACCTCGGACGACGACGGAGCCACTTGGGCCGCGCCGCTCGATGTGACGCGAACCACCAAACGTGCGACCAACGCGACAACGATCGCGAGCGGGCCCGGCGTCGGGATCCAGTTGACGCGTGGCGCCCACAAGGGCCGGCTGATCATTCCGTTCAACGAAGGGCCCTACTCGTTCTGGAACAACTACGCCGTCTTCAGCGATGACCGTGGCGCAACATGGACGTTCGGCGACAACGTTCCCGGTGCGTTCGTGCCGGACGCCAAACTTGGGCGACGCAGCCAGATCAACGAGGTGCAGATGGTCGAGTTGAGCGACGGCTCGGTAGGATTGAACTCCCGCCAATTCGCCGCGGCAAAAGTCCGCAAAGCCTCCATCAGCAAGGACGGCGGCGCGACGTGGTCTCCGGTCGTGGATGTGCCCGCCCTGCGCGATCCAAGCTGCAACGCCAGCGTCCTCCGTTTCTCGTTCGACGACGGCGGGTCCGGCTCCGGCGTCATGCTCTACAGCGGCCCCGACGCGGTGAGCCGTTCGAACGGAACCATCCACCTGAGCCGCGACGACGGTGCGACTTGGCCTGTGAAGCGTGTCCTGTGGCCCGGCGGTTTCGCCTACAGCGTCCTTACCCGATTGCCCGACGGCACGATCGGCTGCCTCTTCGAGACGGACAACTACGGCCGAATCGTCTTCGCGCGGTTCACGAGCGATTGGCTTACCGGCAAATGAAGAAGGCGGCGAACCCCGGGTTCGCCGCCTCGGTCGAAAACACTTCGCCCGATCAATCCAGCTTCTTGATCTGCACATTGCGGAAGGCGACGGGATCGTTATGGCCGGCGAAGCCGAAGTGGCCGGCTTTGCGGTCCTTTCCGGGATGCGGGCTCTTGGCCATGAAGCCGGCCGGATCGATCTTCGAGATGTCGGAGTCGAGGATGACGATGCCGTTGAGTTCCACCTTGATCGTCGAGCCCTTGACCGTGACTTCCTGGAAATTCCATTCCCCGATCGGCCGCTGATAACCGCGCTGGGCCGCGGCCATGCCGTAGGCCGAGCCGTGGGCCTGGCGGGGATCGATCCTGCTCTTGGTCGCCTGTTCGTAGTTCTCGTCCAGGACCTGGAGTTCGCACATGCCCTGGTAGGCCGTGTCGCCGTTCCCGGGATAGCGGATGGCGAGGCCGTTGTTGCCGCCGGGCGGAAGCTTGAACTCCACCCGCGCGACGAAGTCGGCATACTGCTCCTTGGTGAAGATGGTGCCGCCTTTCTTGGGCTTGCAGACCACGGCGGCGGCGATGATCTCGTAGTTGTCGACGGGCCCATCCCAGCCGGCGAAATCCTTGCCGTTGAAGACGGGCTTGAAGCCAGCCGCGCTTTTTTCACGGAGAAGCTTGTTGGCTTCTGCCCCGCCGATTTCGCGGATGAAGATGTTCTTCCACCGGATCTCGTTGCCATGGGTCTGGAGCAGGATCGGTCCGCGCGCCGGGACGGCGGTCTTGCGGTCGTAGTAGTTCTCCAGCAGCGCGTGGTCGACGACCATCTTGCCGTTCAGCCAGACGCTGACGCGCGCTCCGACCATGACGATGCGGAACGAGTTCCATTGGCCGAAGGGCTTGTCGGCGAGGACGGCGGGGTCCTTGCCGGGTGCGCCGGGGCTGTTGTTCCAGAGACCACCCGAGCCCTTGTTCGCGCCGATGCTGAACTTGTTGGTCTCGGTGTAATCCCATATCTGGACCTGGGGCACTCCGCGCAGGTAGATGCCGGAGTCGGCCTTTGGAACGGTCCGGTAGTCCACCAGCAGTTCGAAGTCGCCGTAGTCCTCGACGGTGGTCGCGTATTTGCCATGACCGTCATTGACCAGATCACCGTTCTCGACGCTCCAATGCTTCCGCATGTCGGCGGTCCACTCCTCGTCCTGCTTGGCGCGCTTGTCGGGATCCATGGCGAGATACTTCCGATGGTCGAAAGTGTCGCCGCCGCGCCAACCGTTCAGGTCCTTGCCATTGAAGAGGGCCTTGAAGCCGGCCGGCGGTTGGTTGGGTTGCTGGGCCGTGACGCAGCCGACGAGTCCGAAGCAGACCAGCGCCAAAGCGGCGGCATGGTTCCGCAATGAGGGGATTGGGGCGAAGTTCATCGGGGTTTGGGTAGCCGTTGGACGGCCACGGGTCAAGCCGACGGACTCCCCCGGGCACCTTTTGTCCCGGATGCCCAAACACGCTGAGCGTTCAGTCGCCGGACTTCTGCGATGGATCATGCAGCGGAAGGTCCCGTAGAAGGTCTGGCTCCATTTCGACCCGGATTCCAGGGTCGCTCATCACCGCACCCAGAAGGCACCGCGGGCAAAGTCCGTAGAGACGCTCGGGATTCAACGGCAACCCGCATCGTGGGCAGGCGACGCTTACATTGGAACGATCCGGACTCATCCACCGGAACAAGCGCGGATCATCGCGCGGCCTTACCGATTTCCGCCGGTCCAAACCGTCATGAGCGTGCGCATCTCGGCATCCACGTCGCCCTCCGAGCCGACGGTGCGGGCCACTTCGTGACGGATCAGATCGCGTAGCCGCGCCCGGAGACGGTGCACCGCGACCGCGATCGTCCCGGTGCTCATCCCCAACTCGGCGGCAACCCTGGCATAACCGCCTTCATCGTCGCCCGAAAGGAACGGCTTCAACTGGTCGTAGGCCCGGACCTTTCCCTTCGCCTCGTGCTCCGCGCGCAATGCCGCCAGGGCGCGTTCAAGGATGGTTTCGGCCCAGCGCCGGTCGAACGCGGCTTCCGGTGTGCGCTCGGACGCGAGATCGTTTCCGCAGATCCGTTCCGCTTCCTCGGAATCCAACGAAAGAATCTGCGCGTGACCGCCTCGCTTCTGCGCCGAGCTCCGGCGTCGCTCGCTGACAAGGAAGTTCCTCAAGCCCGCCAACAGGTAAGTTCTGAAACGCCCTTTCTCCGGGCCGACCGTTGCCAGGTCGTCGCGTTCGAGCAGACGCGCGAGGAATCCCTGGACCAGGTCCTTCGATTCTTCGGGAGTAATCCCCGTGCGCCTCAGATAGGCATACAGGGGCGACCAGTAGGTCCGGCAAAGCGTCTCCAACGCCTGCCGCGAATCGGCCGTGAGTCCGCCGGACGCCAACAGCACGACGCTCCAATGCGTCGTGTCGAAAGCCTTCAGGCTGTCCGGTGCATTCAAGGGCTCTCGTTTTGGCGTTGGATCGCTCACTGGGCTTGTCGTGGGGTTTGTAATGGGAGATCGCTTTCGCGGCAATGCCAGGACTGTCACATCGCATCGCCGCTCGGTCCGCCGGAACGAAGTCCGGCGAGGTTTTGGCTCGAATCCTTTCCAGCTTCTGGCACTTCGTCCCAATGCCCCTTCGCGTTCCAATCATACCCATCGCCCTCGAAGACGCGCGGACATGAACCCTTCGTTGCTTCAACTGACTGGAGTCACGAAGTCCTTCGGAGCCGTCCGGGCGTTGAAGGGGGTTTCGTTCGACCTCAAGGCGGGCGAGGTCCACGCCCTCCTCGGCGAAAACGGCGCGGGAAAATCCACCCTGATCAAGGTCATTACCGGCGCCCACCAACCGGATGGCGGCACGATCGCGATTATGGGCGACGCCGTCGTGGCTCTCACTCCGACCGCCGCCCAGAAGCTCGGGATCGCCTGCATTTACCAGCAGCCCGCTTTGTTCCCGGACCTCACCGTCGCGGAGAACATCGCGCTGCGACTCGGTAGATCGCGTTCCTTTGATCGCATTGATTGGCGGGCCAACCGGGCCCGTGCGACGGAACTGCTCGGACGCATCGGAGCCGCCATCGAGCCCGATGCCGAGATCCGATCGCTCTCGATGCCCGAGCAGCAACTCGTCGAGATCGCCTGCGCCCTCGGAGCAGGAGCGCGCATCGTCGTCATGGATGAACCGACGGCCTCGCTCACGCAGCAGGAGCAGCAGCTCCTGTTCGCCGTCGTCCGCGATCTCCGCACCGCCGGCGTCGGCGTCATCTACATATCCCACCGGCTCGGGGAGATCTTCGCCCTCGCCGACCGCGTGACGGTCCTGCGCGACGGCGAAAGCGTGGGGACAAGGGACGTCCGCGACATCGACGAAGCCGGACTCATCCGCCTCATGGTCGGCCGCGAAGTGTCGCACATCTATCCGCCATCGGAAGGCGCACGCGGCAAGGTAGCCCTTTCGCTCGCGAATGTCGGCTGCACAGCCGGCGGCGTGGCCAACGTCACCCTCGCCGTCCACGCCGGAGAAGTCCTCGGACTTGCCGGCCTGGTAGGAGCCGGCCGCACAGAGCTCGCCCGGATTCTCTTCGGCCTCACGCCTGCCGACGCGGGCGAGATCCGCCTCAACGACCAACCCATCACCGTCTGTTCCCCGCAGGAAGCCGTCGCCCACGGCCTCGCCTACGTGCCGGAGGATCGCCGTCGTCACGGCGTCATTCTGGATATGCCCATCGCCGAGAACATCACGATGTCCATTCACCGCCGCCTCTTTCCCGGCTCATGGCTGCGCTTCGGCGCGGAGCGGAGTCTCGCCCTTGAGTTCATCCGCGACCTCGGCGTGAAAGCCTTCGGCCCCGAAGCACCCGGCGGCAGCTTGAGCGGCGGCAATCAGCAAAAAGTCAGCGTCGCCCGTTGGCTGGCCACGAAACCCAAGCTGCTGATCCTAGACGAACCCACCCAGGGCGTGGACGTCGGCGCGAAGAGGGAGATCCACCGCATCATCCGCCGCCTGGCCAAGGACGGGCTCGCCGTCCTCATGATCTCCAGCGATCTCCCCGAAGTGCTCGGCATGAGCGACCGCATCGCCGTCATGCGCGGCGGAACGGTTGTAGCGACGTTGCCAGGTGGAACCAGCGCTCATGAGGTGATGGCGGCGGCCTTAGGCCAGTCTGCGCCGGAGGCCGCAGGGTGAGCCGTTACTTCCGCGAAGTCTCCGTCGCCGCCGTGCTGGCGCTGATGCTGTCAGCATTGGCCGTCTTCGCCCCGTCGTTCTTCTCGCCGACTCCCCTGCTCTCCCGCCTCGCCGCCGAAGTTCCGTCGCTGGTCGTGGCGCTCGGAATGGCCGTGTTGATGATCGGCCGGCAGATCGACATCTCGGTCGGCTCCATCTTCGGACTCACGGCGGTCCTGAGCGGAACCCTGCTGGCCAACCAGGTTCCCCTGCCCTTGGTCGTGCCGCTGGCGATCCTCGCCGGAGCCTTGGTCGGCAGCTTGAACGGCTGGCTTGTCGCGGGACTTGGCTTGCCCTCGATCGTCGTGACGCTGGCTACGATGGTGACCGGGCGTGAACTTCTCAGCCTCTGGCAGCAAGGGCGCTTCATCTCCCTGCCCGAGGGCGTGCAGTGGTTCGGCCTCGGCCAAACTTCGGGACAATGGACCTTGATCGCCGTCGGATTGCTACTGGTCACGCTGATGGCTTGGGCATCGCGACGACTTGCGTCCGGGCGATTCGTCCATGCCGTCGGAAGTGATCCCGAAGCGGCCCGGCTGGCGGGCATTCGTCCGGGCGCGGTCACGTTCGGCACTTTCGTCCTGCTGGGCGCGCTGGCCGGTTTGGCCGCCGTGCTCAACCTCGTGCAATCCCCGCAGGTCGATCCCAAGGCGGGAGGCGGCTTGGAACTGAAAGCCATCGCCGCAGCAGTGATCGGCGGCGTGGCCGTCACCGGCGGACGCGGCCGGCTCTGGGGCGTGTTCCTCGGTCTGCTGCTGCTGACCACGATCAATCCAGCCCTGACCTACCTTCATGTGGAGGCCTATTGGGAAAAGGCGATCCAAGGAACCGTCATCCTGCTGGCCGTGGTCGCGGATCGGTTCCAGGGCAAAGGAGGTGCAAAGTGAATCCTCCCTCCCAGCCCGGTCGCCTCCGCCTTCAGCCGGAGGCGATCCTCGGCTTGTTTCTTGTCGCCGAGTTCATCCTGTTCTCCGCCACCGGCCGCAACTTCCTCCAACCCGACAACCTTGCGAACATCGTCCGGCATTCCACCGAGATCGGCCTGCTGGCCTTGGTCATGATGCCCATCATCCTCACCGGCGGCATTGATCTCTCGGTCGGTTCGCTGCTGGGGCTGTGTGCGGTGCTGTTCGGAAAAATGGTCCAGGACGGCGGCTTGTCTCCGTGGGTCGCGGGCACGATCACGCTGCTGATCGGAGGATTGGCCGGAGGCTTCAACGCCCTTCTCATCACCCGGCTCCGGCTGCCCGCGCTCATCGTCACGCTGGGAACCTTCTCGCTCTTCCGCGGATTGGCCGAGGCCATCACCAAGGGCACCGCCACCTACTCGAAGTTCCCGGAGACGTTCCTCGCCCTCGGCAGCGCGACGTTCCTCGGCTTGCCGACGCAGGCGTGGGTCTTTCTTGGAGTCGCGCTGGGCTTATGGCTCCTGGTCCATCGCACGACGTTCGGCCGTTCGTGGCGGGCCATCGGCTTCTCGCCGGAAGGCGCGCGTCACGCCGGACTGCCGGTGGAAGGCCGGCTCGCCTTCGCCTACGTCATGGCGGGACTCGTCGCCGCGTTGGCCGCGATCATTCTCACTGCTCGCGTGACCCAGGCCCGGGCCGACGCAGGCACGGGTTACGAACTCCTCGCCATCACCGCCGTCGTCCTCGGCGGGACGAGCATCTTCGGCGGCACCGGCTCGGTGCATGGAACGCTGCTCGGCGTGGCTTCCATCGCGGTGCTGACCAACGGCCTCTCTCGCATCCCTTCGATCATGGGCGTCTCGCGGGAACTGTCGGGCGTGCTTACCGGCGCCCTGTTGATCGCGGCGCTCGCCGGCGGCGTGCTGATGAAGTTCTTGTCGGAGCGCCGGGCGCGTCGTCAGAGTTCGGTCACTCCAAGCACACCCAGCAACGCATGAAACGCCTCCTCCCCATCCTCGCCTGCGCGGCCCTCGCCCTCATCACCGGCTGCGGCCCATCCGAATCGAAGCCCGGCACCTCGGCGACCGGCGGAACCGCCCCGGGCGGCAAGAAGCTCAGCATCGCCCTCCTGCCGAAGAGCAAGGGCAACCAATACTTCGTCAACGTCAAGAAAGGCGCCGACAAGGCCGCGGCGGAACTCGGCGTCGAGCTCATCTTCGACGGCCCCACCAACACCGATCCCGCCAAACAAAATGAGATCGTCGAGAACTGGATCACCCTCGGCGTGGATGTCATCGCCGCCGCCTGCGAAAACCGCGAAGGCATCGCCACCGCGCTGAAGAAGGCCCAGGCCAAAGGCATCAAGGTCCTGACCTACGATTCCGACACCACGCCCGACGCCCGGAGCTTTTTCGTCAACCAGGCCACCGCCCAGGGCATCGGCCACACGCTCATGGACACCGCCGCCAAGCTCTGCGGCGAGGAAGGCGAGTTCGCCATCATCACCGCCACGCTCACAGCGGCGAACATGAACGAATGGCGGAAGAACATCGAAGCCCGCCTCAAGGAGAAGTATCCGAAGATGAAGCTCGTCGACACCAAGCCCTGCGACGACCAGAAGGACAAAGCCCAGCAGGAGACGGCCAACCTGCTCGGGGCCTATCCCAACTTGAAATGCGTCATGGCCATCTGCTCCCCGGCCGTTCCCGGTGCCGCCGAAGCCGTCAAGCAGGCCGGGAAAGCGGGCAAGGTGAAGGTCCTCGGCCTCGGCCTGCCCAACGAGAACAAGGCCTACGTGAAGTCCGACGTCACCCAGGCCGTGATCCTTTGGAAGGTGGAAGACCTCGGCTACCTCACGCTCCACGCCGCCGTCGCCCTGGCCAAAGGCGAACTCAAGCCCGGCGCGGCCAGTTTCAAGGCCGGTCCCCTGGGCGAACTGAAGATCGAAGGCACCGACATCCTCCTAGGCCAGCCCTTCGTCTTCACCAAAGACAACATCGACCAGTTTGATTTCTGAGGGGTAATTTTGAACCGCAGATGACGCGGATCAACGCAGATGAAGAGAAACAAAGAAGCGTTGTCTATGCGGTAAGGCCCGAAGGGTCGGCCTTAACCCAGCCCAGGGCAGAGCACAGCGCCGCCCTGGGTTCCCGGCCACACACAAGTAAAAGCCCTGAAAGGGCGAAACAGCCCTGTGAAACCCAAGTTCATCAGCATTGATCTGGCGATCATTTCCGCCCGCCCTCTCAAATCCCTGTGCGACGAATTCGAGCCGCACGGGGCCCAGATCACTTTCTACGGCAAGATTCCCGGGGGCTACTTGCTGGCCATCGAGGCCGGCCCCTTCCAAATGAGACGCAACGCCGAGAAAGAACTCGCCACTCTCGCCCGGCTGGTCGAAGCCCTTTCTCCGCCCGCCCGGAAACTCTGGGACGGGGCCAAGACCCGGACCTTCGACTTCGGCGTGGCGGGGATCGATGCCTTCCAGACCGCCTGCCTGTCACTTTCTCCTGAAGCCGTGAAACAGATCGCGTCCCTGGATGGAACGTTGGCATTCTCCTCGTATCGTCCAGACTTGGGTTTTCATCTCGGTTCAAAATCAGCCAAACCCAGAGCCCGAAGGGCCGCCGTTAATCCAGCCCAGGGCAAGCGCCGCGCCGCCCTAGGTCGAACGCCCACCCCAAAACCTCCCAAGCCCTGAAAGGGCGAGTTAACCATCCACCAGCATGTCGCAATCCCTCGCCCGGCTCCTGACTCATCTGGTGTTCAGCACGAAGAGCCGCGAGCGCCTGATCCACGACGGCATCCGCGACGAACTTCACCGCTATTCCGCCGCGATCCTCGCGGACATCGATTCTCCGGCCATCCTGATCAACTCCGTCGAGGACCACGTCCACGTTCTGTTGGCCCTCTCAAAGAACCACGCGTTGAAAGACGTGGTGGAGAAGGTGAAGAAGGAGACTTCCAAATGGATCAAACGCCGGGACCGTGGTCTGGCGAACTTCTACTGGCAGGCGGGTTACGGCGCGTTCTCCGTCAGCCAGTCGAATGTCCCTGACGTCACTCGATACATCGCCGGTCAACGGGAGCATCACCGGAAGACTTCGTTTCAGGACGAGTTGCGGGCGTTGCTGGTGCGTCACAAGGTCGAATTCGATGAACGCTACGTGTGGGATTGATCGGTCGTTAACCCGCCCTTTCAGGGCGGACCCTGTTTCTTGCGACAGGACCCAGGGCGTTGCCCTGGGCTGGATTAACGCCGGCCCGTTGGGCCTCAGCCAAGGAGGCGGCGCACGGTTGGTTCGCGCGTTCCTCACCATCATCGCCGTTGGCTTCGCGCTGCTTTCCTGCGCCTCGGCCGCCACCACCGATCCGGCTGTCCCCGGCGACATGGTGTTCCTCGACAACGGGCATGTCCGGCTCGGCGTGAAGAAGTCGTCCGGCGCGGGCATCGCGTGGTTCTCTCTCACCGGCACGAACCGCAACCTGATCAACCACTGGGACCGTGGCCGCCTGATCCAGCAGTCCTACTACGGCGGCACCGACGGCTCGCTCTGGAACAAACAGCCGTGGCGTTGGAATCCCGTCCAAGGCGGCGATTGGAAGGGCAAACCCGCCACCGTTCTCGACCTGAAGACGACCACGAACACGCTCTACGCAAAGAGCTGGGCGCGGCATTGGGCGGCGGGCGAGGAGCTGACCAACGTCGTCTTCGAGGAATGGATCACGCTCACCGGCAGGACGGCCCATGTGCGGTTCAAGATGAGCTACTCCGGCACCCACGCCCACGGTGTCAGGCACCATGAGATCCCCGCCGTCTTCATCGCGCCGGACCTCGATACCCTCGTGCTCTACAACGGCGACAAACCATGGACGAATGATTCCCTGCATCGCTCCAAACCCGGCTGGCCGAACGAAAGCCGCGCCATGACGGAGAACTGGGCGGCCTATGTCGGCACGAACGGCTTCGGTGTCGGCGCCTATGTGCCGGTCGCAACCAACCTGACCTGCTACCGCTTCGGCGACGGTCGCGAAGACCACGGTTCCTGTTCCTATTTCGCGCCGCTGACGCAGTTCGCGATCACTCCTGGCAAAGTCTTCGAATACGACCTGCACCTCGCCATCGGCACGGTGGATGAGATCCGCGCCACGTTCGGAAATCTTCGCCAACGACGGTAGGGTTGCGGTGCTCCGAAGCCGCTCAACTCGGGAGCGTCTTCAAACCGACGAGCCATGCCGAACAGTCATTGGCTTGCCTGACGAAGTCGCGGAGGTAGGGCGAAGGCTCCTGCCGAGCCGCCGCTGCGTTTCCCGAAACCCTGGTGGCCACCGCGGCCAGACAGGCAATTGGTCTCCGATGGCTTCGAGCTTCCCGCGAGAAACTTTCCCGTTGATTGTGGGCTCCAAGGTGGCTCGGCAGGAGCCTTCGCCCTACCGCTTTGAACCTTTCCGCCGGGTTTGAAAACACGACCTGGAGTCCTACCCGAGCTTTACCCGCTCCGCGTCGCCGCGTTGAATCCCCCCACAATCCATGACGGAACAGATCTATCTCGGAATCGACATCGGCGCGGAGAGCGGACGCCTCATGGCGGGCCGTTGGGATGGACGCCGCATGGCCTTGGAGGAACTGCATCGCTTCCCGAATCCCGTGATCGCCATCGCCGGGACGCTGCGTTGGGACCTGCTGCGGCTCTGGCACGAGATCCAGCACGGGCTCGGTCTGGCCGCGCGAAGGTTCGGCTCGTCCATCGTCTCCATCGGAATCGACACGTGGGCGCTCGATTTTGTCCTGCTGTCCGAAACCGACGAAGTCATCGGCCTGCCCTATTGCTACCGCGACCCGAGGACGCGCGGGATGATGGAGATCGCCTTCCAGAAGGTTTCCCGCCCCGAGATCTTCGCCGAGACCGGCCTCCAGTTCATGGAGATCAATACGCTCTATCAGCTCCTCGCCATGAAGCGTCGCAGTCCCGAACTGCTCAAGCTGGCCGAGACTTTCCTCATGGTTCCCGACTGGCTCAACTGGTGTCTGACCGGAGAAAAAGCCGTCGAATTCACCAACGCCACGACCACCCAGTTCTTCAATCCCATCAAACGCATGTGGGCGACGGATCTCCTCCATCGCCTGGGGCTGCCCACCCATTTCCTGCCGCGCATCATCGAACCCGGCACGCGGCTCGGCGTTGTCACCGAAGCCGTCCGTAAACGGACCGGGCTCGGTCCCGTGCCCGTCATTGCGCCCGCCACGCACGACACCGGTTCCGCCGTCGCAGGCGTGCCGACGGAACTCTCCGGAAAACCGGGCTGGGCCTACATCAGCTCCGGCACGTGGTCGCTCATGGGCATCGAGACCAAGCAGCCCGCGCTCTCGCCGTGGGCCGAAGTGCTCAACCTGACCAACGAGGGCGGCATCGAAGGCACCTGGCGCGTGCTCAAGAACATCATGGGCCTCTGGCTCGTGCAGCAGTGCAAACGCTCGTTCGACGCGGCCGGCGAACGCTTCGACTACGGGCAGCTCACTTTGCTGGCCGGTGAAGTGACGCCCATGCGCTCGTTGATCGACCCCGATGACCAGCGCTTCCTCGCGCCCGTCGACATGACGGAAGCCATTCGCAGCTTCTGCCGTGAACACGGCGAGCCGATCCCGGAAGCCGCCGACCAGTTCGTCCGCTGCTGCCTCGACAGCCTCGCGCTGAAGTATGCCCACGTCCTCGGCCTGCTGGAGGAGCTTTCCAGCGGCCGGATCGATGTGATCCACATCGTCGGCGGCGGCTCGAAGAGCGCGTTGTTGAACCAGCTGACCGCGAACGCCTGCGACCGCACCGTCGTCGCCGGCCCGACCGAAGCCACCGTGCTCGGCAATCTCCTCGTCCAAGCCAAGGCGGCCGGAGAACTCAAGTCGCTCGCCGAACTCCGCACCGCCGTCCGCGCATCGAGCGAACTCCAGACCTTCGATCCCGATCCGGCAACTCGCTCAGTCTGGGCCGAGGCGCGTGAGCGATTCGCCAAGTTGCTCCCGGCCCGCTGATCCGCATCATCTCCGAGGCAATGATCCGCAAGGCTTTCATCATGACCGTCCGCCCCGGCCGCGAGGCCGAGTATCAGCGCCGTCATTCGCCCATCTGGCCCGAGCTCGAAGCCGTGCTGAAGGACCACGGCGTGACGAGCTATTCCATCTTCCTCGACCCTGCCAGCCGGCAGCTCTTCGCCTATGCCGAGATCGAGGACGAAGCCCGCTGGCAGTCCATCGCCCAAACTGAAGTCTGCCGCCGCTGGTGGACCTCCATGCGCGAGCTGATGCCGACCAATCCCGACCACAGCCCCGTCGCCGTGGAACTGAAGGAAGTCTTCCATATCCAGACACCATGACCGTCACCCTCTTCATCCCCTGCTTCGTCGACCTCATGTATCCCAAGGTGGGCATCAGTATCGTCGAAATCATCGAACGCCTCGGCCATCGCATCGACTACCCCGAGGACCTCACCTGCTGCGGCCAGCCCGCCTTCAACTCCGGCTTCTGGGACGAGGCCCGCAAGGTCGCCCTGCCCGTGCTGGAACGGTTGAAGAACGCCGAGGCCGTGGTCATCGCCTCCGGTTCCTGTGGCGCGATGCTCAAGGTCTTCTACCCCGAACTTTTCGCCAACACGCCGCACGCCGACGCCGCGAAGGAACTCTCGGCCAAGTGCTACGAATTCTCCGACTTCCTCGTGACCAAGCTCGGCGTGACGGATCTCGGTGCGACCTTCCCGCACAAAGTCACCATCCACGACGGCTGCCACGGCCTGCGCGAACTCGGCCTGAAGAAAGGCGCGCGCGACCTGCTGGGTAAAGTGCGTGGACTAGAACTCGTCGAGATGAAGGAGGCGGAAACCTGCTGCGGCTTCGGCGGCACTTTCGCCGCCAAGTTCCCCATGATCTCCACCGCCATGGGCGAAGTGAAATGCGCCTCGGCCTTCGACACCGGCGCGGACTACATCGTGTCGAACGACTCCAGCTGCCTCATGCAAGTCCAAGGGCTGCTGTCGAAGCAAGGCAGCGGATTGAAGACGATCCACTTGGCCGAAATCCTAAATACGCGATGACGACTGTGCCTCATCCTTACGACCACATCGTCAAACTGTTCAGCCAAGCCTTTCAGGAAATACGAGCTGCCGGACTAGCCGATGTGCTTCCCAAAGGAGGTGTAGGAGCCATTCTATTGGCTCATCGCCTCGGCCATCTGCTCGTTCCAGGAGACAAAGGTGCTGATGCGGTTGATCAACACGACAACCGCTACGAATACAAAGTAAGCATCACAAACCAATTCAACTTTCACTTTGGTTCGCGTTTTGGTTCGCGTCGCATGATCGAAAGCCCAAGCGAAGCAGTGAGGCGTCATTTCTCGACAATCCAAGGTGCCTATTGCGCGCTCCGTGAAGGGGAGAAGTTCAAGCGGATTGTCTATTGTCCATCAAAGACGCTCGTTCCTTCTCTCACCGCTCATTTCGAGCGAACCAAGGGCGGCCAATTGAATAGAAATTTTAGACTCAAAAGCTTTCTAAAACTAGATGGCGCAACCGAAGTTGCTTCGCTCCCATGACCACCCAAGTCGACGAATTCAAACAGCAGGCCACCAAGGTCACCGCCGACCTGCGCCACCGGAAGCTCATCCAGACCGCGCTCGGCAAATACGAGGTCGCCCGCGACAAACGCAAGGGTGCCTTCCAGAGCTGGAGCGAGGCCCGACAAGTCGCCGCCGAGACCAAATGGGAGGCCATCAACCATCTCGACGAACACCTCGTCAGCTTTGCCGACAAGCTGGAGGCGCGCGGCACCAAGGTCCATTGGGCCACCACCGCCGCGCAGGCCCGCGACATCATCCTCGGCATTATCCAATCGAAGAACGCCCATTCCATCATCAAGTCCAAGGCGATGACCGCCGAGGAAATCCACCTCAACGCCGCCTTGGAGAAGGCCGGGTTCGAGGTCGTCGAATCCGATCTCGGCGAATACATCGTCCAGCTCCGCCAGGAACCGCCCTACCACATCGTCTTCCCGGCGATGCACCTGACCCGGCACGACATCAGCGACCTCTTCGAGAAACATCTCGGCAGCGCCAAGACCGACAGCCCCGAGGAGCTGACCATGATCGCCCGGCGCGCGCTCCGGGAGAAATACATCACCGCCGATGTCGGCATTACCGGGGCCAACTTCGCCATTGCCGAGACCGGCATGGTTTCCATCACGGAAAACGAGGGCAACGCCCGCCTCACCTCCGCGCTGCCCAAGACCATGATCTCCCTGCTCGGCATCGAGAAGGTGCTCCCGCGCATGGCCGATCTCGCGCTCTTCCTGCCCATGCTGGCCACCGCCGGTGCAGGCCAGCCGATCACCTGTTACAACACGTTGTATGGCGGCCCACGGCAGCCCGGCGAATGCGATGGCCCGGAAGAATACCACGTCGTCCTCCTCGACAATCGCCGCACCGAACTCCTGGCCGATCCCGAACAGCGCGACGCCCTCCACTGCATCCGCTGCGGCGCGTGCCTGAACGTCTGCCCCATCTTCAAGAACGTCGGCGGCCACACCTACGGCACCACCTACAGCGGCCCCATCGGCTCCGTCATCACGCCGCACCTGCGTGGATTGCAGAACTGGAAACACCTCTCCTTCTCATCCTCCCTCTGCGGCGCCTGCACCGAGGCCTGTCCGGTGAAGATCAACCTCCACCACCACCTCCTTCAGAACCGCCGCAATTCCGTGAAGCAGGAAGCCGATCCGCAGGAGAAGTTCATCTTCCGCATCTTCGCCTGGGCCATGAACAGCCCCGGCTTCTACGGAGCCGGCAAAAGCATCGCCCGCTGGTTCGGTCCGCTGCACCGGCTCGTCATGGGCACCTTCCTCGACCCCGCCAAAGCCTGGACCAAAACCCGCGACCTCCCGCCCATCGCCGAAACGACCTTCAAGGAGTATTGGAAGAGCCGGCAGTGAACAGCCCTCGCTATGAGATACGCACTTATATGGTTGACGCTGGCGGGCGCGATGGCAGTTGGGGTCGGCAGCCTGAACTGGCTGACGTTTCGCCGCCTCTCGACGGAAGGTATTCCCAGCCAAGCCAGAGTCGTAGAACTCCTGCCGAAAGTTCACAACACGGTAAAGTATGCATACCCGGTTGGTGGAAAGCTGTTCCAAGGCCAGACGCAGAGTTGGCCGCCAAATCCGCCGCTTGAGCAACTTGTCGTTGGCCAAACCCTCACGATCTATTTCGACCCCGCTCAACCTGAGCGGTCAGTTCTGGGTGACCCAAAGGAGATGCTGACGAACGAGACGATCTTCATTGCGATCACCTCAGTCCTAATTCCAACATTCATCATCGGAGCTTGGAAGTTCAGGGCATCGCGGACCAATCGTTTGAAAAGAGCCTGAAACTCATTTTCCCTCATCTGTGTGAATCTGTGTCCATCTGTGGTTGCCCTTTTCCCTCATGACTGAACGCCACCCAACGCCCCAACACGAAGAGTTGGCATCAATTAGCCGGGAGTTCAGGAGCGCGCAGCGCGACGGCACCCCCGGTTCGCCGCCCGAACGCCCACGACCGCGGCGGAGTCGCAGCGCCTCCCTATTGTCGCCGCCCGCTGGCATCCCTTCAGGATGCGTTCCGTTGTTCCGTCCTGTCCGGGGGTGTCGCTCCGCTCAACCCCCGGCTAATGGCTGTCAGCCTTTCAGGCTGAAGACCGCGCGGCGGGCGGTGGACGTTCAAACCAGCGCCGTTCCGCGTCGGAGCAGCAGCCAAGGTAGGGCAGGCATCTTGCCTGCCCAGATGGATGTGATCCTTGAGTCGGTGTCTAAAATCTCATCCGTTTCTGCTCTTCGCGGAACCACTCAGACTTCGGGGACAGGCTGGAAGCCTGTCCTACCTTGGTCCGCGTCATTCCGCGTTTTCTGCGGTTAACTCCCCCTTCCACCCATGACTGAACGCGACAAAATCCTCGGCCGCATCCGCGAAGCCCTGACCATTTCCGCGCCGCCGCCGGGCGAGCACGGACCGGAGACGCATCACCTCGCCGGACACCCGATCCAGTTCGCCCCGCGCCCCGCCGCCACCAACGCCCGCGAATGGCTGCCCAAGGCCGCCGAGACTTTCGATGCCCAGGTCGCCCAGTTCCGCGCCTGTTCCGACGACCTCAAGACCGAGTTCATCGTCGCCGGTTCGCTGGATGACTTGCCGAAGATCCTCGGCGAAATCCGCCAGCGCGAAGGCTGGAAACAGGCCGCCGCCCACAACGGCGAACTGGCCGAAGCCGCCGTGCAGGCGCTGGCCTTGCCCACGCTCAAGGTCGATGGCGGCTACAACGTCCGCGAACTGGAACGGTGCGACGTCGGGATCACCACCTGCGACGCGCTGGTGGCCCAGACCGGCACGCTCGTCGTCACCTCGCGCAGCTCCGGCGGACGCGCCCTGTCCGTCCTGCCGCCGCACCACCTCGTCATCGCCCACCGTTCCCAGCTCGTGTCTGACCTGCCCGCCGCCTTCGAGCTGATCCAGCAGCGATACGGCAAGGACTATCCCAGCATGATCTCGCTCGTGACCGGCCCCAGCCGCACCGGCGACATCGAACGCATTCTCGTCCTCGGCGCACACGGTCCCAAGAAGCTGACCGTCGTGATGATCTGAGAGCCGGTCTGAAAAACCGCCCGGTCAGGGGATCGGGCCTACAGGGAAGACGGCAAACCTTCGGTTTGTTGTAGGCCGTGTGCCCTCACACGGCGCCGCGTCGGAATTCTCAGACGGGCTCTGAGCCTGATGGAGCGCGGAGCATCGCTCCGCCCGGGCACTCGACCAGATTCGGGCGGAGCGATGCTCCGCGCTCCGGCCAGAAGACGTCTTTTCAGCGATTCCTTTTCCTGAGAGCTTCCAGACACCTCACGTCACCATGAACGCCTCACTTCGTTCCCTCAGCGTCGCGACCCTCCTCGTCGCCGCCCTGCCGCTCACGGCCGCCAACGTCTTCGTCGAAGCCGAGTCGTTCGCCTCGGCCGGTGGTTGGACGCTCGACACCCAGTTCATCGAGATCATGGGTTCGCCCTACCTGCTGGCCCACGGCATGGGGCGGCCGGTGAAGGACGCCGAGACCAAGGTCAATTTTCCCGAGGCCGGCACCTACCAGCTCTTCGCCCGCACCAAGGACTGGGTCGCCCACTGGAAGGCACCGGGCGCACCCGGAAAGTTCCAGGTCGTCCTGAATGGCAAGCCACTCGCTCACACCTTCGGCACGACGGGCGCGGAATGGTTCTGGGAATCCGGCGGCAAGATCGAGATCCCGAGCGCCGGCACCCACACGATCGCCCTGCGCGACCTGACCGGCTTCGACGGGCGTTGCGACGCGCTGTTCTTCACCAGCGAAAAGACCGGCAAACCGCCGGAGACGCGGGCCCAGCGAAAGGCGCTGCTCAACCTGCCGACGGTCGCGCCCGAGACTGAGGAGTTTGACTTGGTCGTCTGCGGCGGCGGTTACTCGGGTCTCGGCACGGCCATCTCGGCGGCGCGCCAGGGGTTGAAGGTGGCCTTGATCCAGAACCGCCCCGTGCTCGGCGGCAACGGCTCCAGCGAGATCCAGGTCTGGGCCCAGGGCGGAACCCGTCGCGGCCTCTATCCGCGTCTCGGCGAGATCGTGGACGAGTTCTCCGATCGCGCGATCAATTCCCCGGGGCTGGAGGAGGAGTTCGGCGACGCCAAGAAGGAGGCTCTTGTGCGGGCCGAGAAGAACATCTCCCTGTTCCTGAACAGCCACGTGATCGGCGCGGAAAAGGACACGGCCGATCCGTCGAAGATCCGCAGCGTGCTCGTCCTGGACACCCGCACCGGGGCGGAGAAGCGCTTCCGCGGAAAGCTCTTCGTCGACTGCACGGGCCACGGCTCGATCGGCGCGCTGGCCGGCGCGAAGTTCTCCATGGAAGAGGAAGGCCACATGGGCATGAGCAACATGTGGAAGTGGGACGAAACCGACGGTGCCCCCGACTGGCAGGCCACGCCCTGGGCGCTGCCGTTGGAGCCGGGTGATTTTCCCGCGACGAAAAAGGCGGAAGGGACGGTCGTCTTCCACAAGGGCGAGTGGTTCTGGGAGGGCGGCTTCAACAAACATCCGCTCACCGAGCTGGAGCATGTCCGCGACTGGAACCTGCGCGCCGTCTTCGGAGCCTTCAACTCCATGAAAACCGGCCCGAAGAAGGACCAGTATGCGAAGGCCAAACTCGCCTGGGTAGCGGCCATCGGCGGCACGCGGGAAAGCCGTCTCCTGACCGGCGACGTGATCCTGAACCGCGCCGACATCACCAACCGCACGGCATTTCCTGACGGTTGTGTGCCGACGACGTGGGACATCGACCTGCATTATCCCAAGGAGCAATACGCGGCCAAGTTCCCGGATAATCCGTTCATCTCCCGCGCGGAGTTCGGGGCCGGAGTCGACCGGAAAAACGGCTACCCGATCCCCTACCGTTCCTTCTACTCGACCAACGTGGCCAATCTCTTCATGGCCGGCCGCTGCATCAGTGTGGACCACGGGGCGCTGGGCACCATCCGCGTCATGCGCACCTGCGGCATGATGGGCGAAGTCGTCGGCAAGGCCGCCTACATCTGTGTCACGCAGAAGACCTCGCCCCGTGGCGTCTATGAGAAGCACCTCGACCAGCTCAAGGAACTCATGCACCAGCCCGGCGCGGCCCGCCGCGACGGCCTTGACGGTCCACTCGCGGTTCCACCCGGCACAGCGCCGCTGTCCTTGGGCGAATTCCGCAACGTCGCCGGGATCGAGGGCGTTGTGGTCGATGACGAGCAGGCCAGGCTGACCGGCAAATGGACGCCGGGCGAAAACCTCAAGCCCTTCATCGGTCGCCATTACCTCTATGCCGGCCCGGCCGAAAACGCTTCGGCCCGATTCGAGTTCACCGTTCCGAAAACCGGCCGCTACGAAGTCCGCGTTGCCTGGATGCCGCACGCCAACCGTTCGAGCCAGACGCCGTGCGTCATCGAATCAGAGGCGGGCCTGAAGACAATCTCCTTGAATCAACGCGAGAAGACGAATCGTCCGGACGGCTTCCACAGCACCGGAGTCTACGAATTTGCCGCCGGCAAACCCGGCTCCGTGACGCTGTCGACCAAGGGGGCCGACGGCAACGTCCACATCGACTGCGTCCAGTTGGTGGCGGTGCCCTGACCTGAGGAGACCCAAGGATCACGTCCGCTGCCCCCGGCAACTCGGCGCGGTGGAATTCCTGTTCGGTTTACACCGTGGGCGGGTTCTACTTCATGAAACCCCATCACCGATGGTTCCAACCTCCGGCAGACAAACCGCACAGGCCCAGCTGAACCGCTTCACGCAGTTCGGCGATCAACGGGCTTTCGCCGAGGTCGTCCGCACACACGCGGATCTCGTCTACTCGACCGCCCTCCGCTTGCTGGGCGAGCATCGGCACCTCGCGGACGACGTCACGCAGACGGTCTTCACCGACCTCGCCGCCAAGGCCCGCACACTTCCCGAGGATGTCGGCCTGGCGGGATGGCTTCACCAGCACACCTGCTTCGTCGCCCGCAAGGCGCTGCGGACCGAGCTGCGTCGCCTCCGCCGCGAAGACACCGCCCACGCCATGCACCCTTCCGACGACGCCACCGACGCGCTCTGGCTCCAAGTCCGTCCGCTGCTCGACGATGCGTTGGGCGAATTGCCCGAAGCGGATCGCCAGGCCCTCGTGCTCCGCTTCCTCCAAGGCCGGCCGTTCAAGGCCGTGGCCGAAACGCTGGCCACCAGCGAAGACGCCGCCCGCATGCGCGTCGCCCGGGCGCTCGACCGTCTCCGTGAAGTCCTCGCCAAACGCGGCGTCCTCACGACGAACGACGCGCTCGATGGTGCGCTGACCGGCTTTGCCGCCGTGGCCGCGCCCACAGCCTTGATCGCGGCCATCGCCGCTTCAACCGCCACCGCCGCCGTCTCCAGCGCCGTCCCTCTGCTCACCGCCATGAAAGCCGCCAAAATCGCCGCCGCCGCGCTCGTCGTCGCCGGTGGAGTTCTCCTCGTCCGCCAATCCCAGGACCACGCGCGGCTTGAGAACGAACTCGCCCGTCTGCGCCCGCTCCAAGCCGAACTCGACACGCTCCGCGACGAAAAGGACCGCCTCGCAGCACGCGTGCCGGGGATCGATGAAGTGAATGCCGCCAGGCGAAGCCTCGATGAACTCCAGAAGCTGCGCGGACATGTTTCTTCGCTGCAGAAGACGCTTGAAAACCAAGCGAAGGAGATGGCCGCCCGTGAAACAAGGGAGAAGGAACCGGACTGGAACGAAATCGCCAGCAAAACCATCCACCATTTCGCGGCGAGCGCAGAGGGTTCGATACAGTCAGGCAACACAATGGTGCTGGGCGGCTGGGAGACGTCTCCTGGGAAGACCACAATCGCGTTGATCAAACCTGAGGCCCTTGGTGACGGCACTCAGATTGAGATAGAAAGCCGCTTCGTTGATGTGCCGACGGAAGCGTTGAAGGAGATGAATCTGAACTGGGCTCGCCCGGGCACCAATCAGGTGGGTTCTTTGGCGGAATTGGGTGGTGAGTTGGCCAAAGCAGTCCTTGAGAGGTTCACCCAGCAGAAGGGAGTCGACGTCTTCTCCAGTCCAAAGGTGATCACCGCAAACGGCCGGGAAGCGCGGGTCGAAATGACCGAGATGACAAGCGTAGGCCCGCTGACCTTCGCGCTTGGCCCGAGGTTCAACGTGATCCCGACGATGCAGCCGGACGGAAAGATCGGGCTCGCCATCAAAGCTGGCGTCACCTTGAAGAGCGCATACAAACCTTGAGCGACGCACCTCAGGATTCTCTTGGCAACTCCCCCGCTTCCACGGTGGTCTAGCGGGAATGGATTCGGAGCCGATCATCGACCTGCACAGCGACCATCATTTCATGGGTGAGGCATTGCGGCAGGCCGTGCGCGCCTATGAGGCCGAGGAGGTGCCGGTCGGGGCGGTGGTCGTCCGCAACGGGCGCGTGATCGCGCGGGCCTTCAACCAGGTCGAAATGCTGAAGGACGCGACGGCCCACGCCGAGATGCTCGCCATCACGCAGGCCGAGCAGGCCGTCGGCGACTGGCGGCTCAACGAATGCACGCTCTACGTGACCAAGGAGCCCTGCCCCATGTGCGCCGGAGCCATCGTCCACGTGCGCTTCCAACGCGTCGTCTTCGGCGTGGGCGATCCCAAGGGCGGCGCGGCCGGAGGCGCGTTGAACCTGCTCCAGTTTCCCGGTCTCAACCACCAGTCCGAAATCACGCGGGGCGTGCGCGAGGAGGAATGCCGGCAACTGCTGCTCTCGTTCTTCGGCGAGCAACGGGCCAAGAACAAGACCGCCCGGAAGACCGCGTCGGCCGAGGATTCCTCGGACGCGGCGTTGAACTGATCCGCCAAATCCAACCCGGCTAACGTCCTGCCTTCTCGGTTTCCAGTTGGCGGAGAAAGACCCGCTCGGCACCGGCGATCAGGCTGCGCCAACCGTCGGGATCGATGAAGGGATTCGGAACCGCTCCCTTCTCCAGACGTTCCATCTTCGTCGCGAGGGAGAACTGGTCGCCGTGCGGACCGAAATACACGTCGCACGGAAGCGCCTTCAGCTTCTTGAAAGTCGCGGTGAAATCCTCCGCGATGCCGGGATACTTCGGATTAGCCAGCAGGCGGGTTGGAGCGACGATGCTCAGGCTGCTCGAGAACGACACCCGGTGGATTGCTCCGCCCTCCTTCACCCGCATGGTCCAGGTCGTCGCGCCCTTGGTGTGACCAGGCGTCAGGATCGCCTTCAACGTGACGCCGCCGAGCGTCACTGCTTCGCCGTCCTCCACGATCTGGTCCGCCTTCACCGGCGTGTAGGCCATCAACTCCCGGGGGAACGGGCTGAAATCATCCGCTCCGCCGCTCTCCAGAAGACGCGCGTCGGCGGCGCTGGCGACGATGCGTGCGCCGGTCGCCTTCTTCATCAGCGCATGGCCCGCCGTATGGTCCGCATGGGCGTGGCTGCTAAGGAGAAGCCTGATGTCCCGGACCTTGAATCCGAGCCGCTCCACGTTCCGACAGATCTGCGGGACGGAATCCTCGAAGCAGGAGTCGATCAGGAAATGGCCGTCCGGCGTGGTGATGAGGAAGGAGCACACGCCGGCCAGCCCGACGTAGTGGATGTTGCCGATCATGCGCCGGGGCGGAATCGGCGTCCGCCATGAGTCGAACAGCTTCCGCGCGGCCGCGAGATCCTGCGATACGGGAACCGCAGCGACCGTGTTGCCGGCGACGGTGGAAGAAGACGAATTCGTCGTCGGAACAACTTGGGCGCCGGTCTTCGGGCAAGGCCCGCCCACAAGGGCCAAGAGGAGGAGGATCAGGGATCGGTTCATTCGTCGGTTTGGGAGATGGAGAACGATGCCTGCCGCGAATCGAGCCCAACGGGCTTGCCGGGCAGGGACGCCCGGCCTACGGCTTCGGCTGGGGCATGCGTTTGCGCAGGGCGTCCGGGAGGTTGGCGGATTGGATCCATTTCTGCGCGGCCTCCGGATCCTGCTCCATCCAGCGACGGACCGGATTCTCCAGCCGAGAGGGGTTCCTCTCGATATCCGGCAGCGTCAGCGCCCACTGCACGGCGGTCTGCGGATACTGGTAGGATATCTGGTCCACGTAGGCGCCGACGGCCACATCGCGGCCCTTGCCCGATGGAAGTTTCGTCAACCAATCGGCCACGCCGGTGGGATCGTTGTTGGCCCAGTTCTGGGCGACGTTGCGCAACGCGTTGTCCCGGATGTCCCCTTCCGGAAAGGAGCCGGCCCAGGCGGCGGCTCCGGCGGGATCGTTCAGCGACCATGTGCTGATGACGCTCTGGGCGGCGGCCTTTTGATTCTCCCCGGCCGGCAGCGTCGAGACATAGGTGGCCGCGTCGAGCGGCGAGATGTCCGCCCACCGCGCCGCGATGTCCTTCATGGCTCCTCCCCGCAGATCGTCGGGCAGTTTGCTGGCCCATTCCGCGGCGGCGGCGGGGTCGGTTGCGGTGAGGTTGCGCGCCACGGAACCGAGGAGGTAGCGCTGGAGATCACCCTTCGTTTCCGCCATCGCGTAGTCGAAGACCTCCGTGGGATTCGATTCGGCCCAGCGATAGGACAGGCTCTGTATCGCGCTCTTCTTGGCGGGCCCTTCCGGCATCTGCCTGGCCCAGGACAAGGCCCCGTCCAGGTCCTGGTTGCTCCATTGCGACGCGAGGTTGCCGGCGAGTTCGGAGCTTCCGGAGGCCGACGGCATGGAATCGATGAACTTCGCCGCCGCCGATGGATCCGAGTTCAGGAGGCTGTAGACCATGTTGCGGGCGGCCTCCTTCTGGATGGGCCCAGGCGGGAGCTGCCCGACCCATTCCGTCGCACCGGCCGGATCGCTCTGCGCCCATTGTCCGGCGACGGATGCGTAGATCTGGTTCTTGGCGGCTCCGGGAGGAAGCTTGTCGATGAAGGCCGCCGCCGCCGCCGGATCGGTGTTGGCCCAGCTCTGCGCGAGCGACTGCATGGCCGAGCTGCGGATATTTCCGGAGGGAAGGGCGGAAACATAGGTGGCGGCCGAAGCCGGATCGTTCTGGGACCAGGACGAAATGACGGACTGCAGCGCCTGGTTGCGCGCATCCATGCTTCCGATCTTTTCGGCCCAGGCCAGCGCCGCCTGCGGATCCCGCGTCGCCCAGTTGGAGGCCATCGATGAAATCACGCTGTTGCGCTGGGCGCCGGCCGGCAGCGACTCCACGAACGTGGAGGCCGCGACCGGATCGGCCTGGCTCCATTGCGACATCATCCTGCTGATCGCCTTGGCCCGCAGGCCGGCATCGGGAATCGACTTGGCCCACGCGAGGGCTCCGTCGAGGTCGCGGAAAGCCCAGCTGCTCGCGACGGTCGGGATGAGCTCATTGCGGAAAGAGGCGTCCTTGGAGGCCAGCACCATCTTGGCAGCCTCTTCGGGATTGTTGTCGGACAGTCCGTAGAAGACCTGCCGGAGCGCGTTGCGTCGCGCGTTGCCCGGAGGAAGCTGTTGGGCGAAGGCCAAGGCCGATTGCGGGTCCGCCTGGGCCCATGTGCCGAGGACTCCGGAGATGGCCTGTTCTCGTTTCTGCCCCGGAGGCAGCTGGAGCGCATAGGCCGCCGCCGATGCGGGATCATTCTCCGCCCAGCCGGAGAATATCCGACCGAAGGTTCCGTCACGCATGGATCCCGCCGTATCGACAAGCTGCAGGGCCAGTCGCGGATCCGTGCGGGCCAGCGCCGGAAGGATGGTGGACGCGATCAGCTGCTTCTTGTCCGGGCCATCGGGCATGGCATCGACATACGCCTTGGCCCCCATGACATCGGTCTCGGCCCAACCCCGGACCACAGACGTAAGGAGGTTCTTCGACTCGGCTCCCTTCAAGAGGGTTTGAACCGAGGCGATAGCGGACTTTGTATCGAGGATGGACCAGCGGTAGTAGAGCGCGTTCTGCACCGTCTGACGGTCGCCCTGATTCTTCAGCGTCGCCGCCCAGCGGGCGAGATCCGGGAACTCCTCAAGCCCTGCGGTCGTGATGGCGGCAAGCATCTCGCCGTAGCGCGAGCCGTTGGTGCGCGGCTTGACCAGCGTCGCCTCGATGGCCTCGCGTGCGCTGGCGAACTTCCGGCCCGGAGAGGACTTGGTTGCAACGGCGGACTTGACCGGCTTGGGCGTCGTCGAAGCGCCGGCGGCAAGATCGACGGCCGGTGGATTGGCTCCGGAAGGAGGTGCGTCACGCCGCATCCAACGCCTGTCCGCCGAAACACCCAGCACCACGCCCATGACGCCTGCGAGCGCCGCCACCGTCCAAGTTGCTTTCGAGTTCATGGAATTCTCCGCGAAGTGCCTTGGACGCAAGATGTCGGCAGAACGCCCATTGTAGAGGAAAAAGAAGTGACGTCGGTCCATCCGCCAACTACACGAAACCTGATTTCGTTGACCTCAACCGCTTAAATGAACGACATGACCCGAGCCTTGCTGACGGCCGTTGCTCGAATCCCGATTCTAGCCATAGCCCTGTGGCCGATGGCTGGAGCCCGGGCAGACCACGGGCCGGGCACTTCAGGAGGCGGTGCCTCCACACAGTCCGCCGAGACTCTCAGACCGGGCCGATTTTCGTTCGAACTCCGGGAGGATTTCACGGAGTTCAATCACCTCTCCCAAGCCGAAATAAACGCGAAGGCGGTCACCGCCGGAGGCATCGACATCCTTGACCGGAGCTTCATCGAGACCGTTGGCCTGGCCTACGGGATCGCGGAAAACTTTCAGGCCGGCATCTCCATCGGCTACTACCATGCCGTCGGCGCGGGCAGCACGGAATACGATGCCGGCACCGCGATGTTCGACACGGCCACATCCGACCCCGACGGCGTGACCGACCTCTGGCTGTCGGCAAAATGCAGGTTGTATCGGGGCCCCCTGGGGCAGTTGGCCGTCTTCGGCGGCGTCAAGTTTCCCACGGGCCGCCACATGGTGTCGGATTCCAACGGCGCGCCGCTGGAGCCGTCAGCCACCGCGGGCTCCGGGTCCTTCGACGGCATGCTTGGGCTGGCTTTTTCGCGCTTCCTCACCAGCCGCCTCACGGTCGATGCCAGCGCTCAATACACCTTCCGCACGGAACACGGCGGATTCAGGCTCGGCGACCGCATCGATGGCGGTGCGGCCCTTGCGTATCGGTTCACAGGGGACATCCAGAGCTTCCCACAGGTGGGCGTGTTCACCGAAGCCAACGTGCGGCATCTGTCGAAGAGCGAGGACGGGGGCGTTCCCGGTCCGAACACGGGCGGCACCGCGTTGTTCTTCACGCCGGGAATCCGCGTCGGCATCAATCGGAACCTCAGCGTCACCTTAGGCGCGCCTCTTCCAGTCGTGCAGGACTTGAACGGCGAACAGCTCGAGACCGGGTTCAAAATCACCGGAGCCTTGAACGTCGGCTTTTAATCCCACACCACCATGCGCTTCCTGTTTCTCTTCGTCATCGCCCTGCCGGCATTGCTTGCAGGCTGTGCTTCCGGTCCCCGCCGGGACTTCTCCGGCGGCCCCCAGTCGACATGCCACGTCTGCCGCTACAACAACGATCTGGCATGCATCGACGTGAAGGTGACGACGACGACCCCGCGCATGGAATACCGGGGAGAAACCTACTACTTTTGCAGCGACGACTGCCGCGAGAGGTTCACGAAGAACCCGAGGAAGTATCTGCCGAAATAAACGGCTCCATCAGTTGAAGAGAGGACGGCGGAGCGCTTCTTGGAAATCGAGGACACGAGATGGTTTCCCGCACTGCCGGACCATTCGAGGTTTCCCTCGGCGCAACTGCCCGGTTAGCTTGCCGCCGTGCTTTCGACCGCAACCATCTGGAAAGAGCTTTCCTCGCGCCGTCGCCTGAGCCTGATCGCCGGGCCGTGCATGGCAGAGAGCGAGGATCTCTGCTTCGAAGTCGCCCGCGCCATGAAACGCACCTGCGACAAGCTGGGGATCTACTTCGTCTTCAAGGCCAGCTACGACAAGGCCAACCGCTCGTCCTCCAGTTCCGAGCGCGGCCCCGGCATCGAGGCCGGCCTTGCCCTGCTCTCAAAGATCCGCAGCAAGCTCGGCGTGCCCGTCTTGACGGACATCCATTCCGAAGCCCAGGTCGGCCCGGCCGCCGAGGTGGCCGACATTCTCCAGATTCCCGCCTTCCTCTGCCGCCAGACGGACATCGTCCAAGCCGCCGCGTGCACGGGAAAGATCGTGAACATCAAGAAGGGCCAGTTCCTCGCCCCGACCGACATGGGCAACGTGGTGAAGAAGGCGGAGGCGTTCGGCGGCCGCCGTCTGCTCCTGACCGAACGCGGATCGACCTTCGGCTACAACAACCTCGTGGCCGACATGCGTTCCATCCCCATCATGCAGAAGCTCGGCTACCCGGTGATCTTCGATGCGACCCACTCGGTGCAGCTGCCGGGCGGCGGTGGCGACAGGTCGTCGGGACAGCGTGAATTCGCCCCGGTGCTGGCGCGCGCCGCCATCGCCGCCGGAGCCGACGGGCTTTTCATCGAAACCCATCCTGACCCCGACCAGGCCCTCAGCGACGGGCCGAACATGATTCCCCTGGCCGAGATGCCGAAAGTGCTGAAGAGCATGCTGCGGGTCTACGAGGCCGTGAGATCTTAAATCATGTCGTGCAATGACCGACAACCTTTCCATCCGTCATCAGGAGTCCGGCATCCGGCATCTGCTGCCGGACACCCGGTCCCTGACGCCTGATTCCAAGCTATGAGCTCCATGGTCCATCCCCCGCTCCACGAACGCCTCGCCGGCATCCGCCTCCTGTTGCTCGACGTCGACGGCGTCCTGACCGACGCGACGGTCCAAATCACCGGGGGCGCTCCTGAATCGAAAACGTTTCACATCCGCGACGGCCTTGGCCTCGTGCTGGCCCGTAAACACGGCATCAAGGTCGGCTGGATTTCCGCCCGGCCGTCCGCCGCGACGACGGCCCGCGCGGAGGAGTTGAAGATCGATTTCATCCACCAGGACAAGGAACCCAAGCACCTCGCCGCCGAACGCATCGCCAAGACGGCCGGCGTCACGTGGGACCAGATCTGCTACGTCGGCGACGACATCGTGGACCTCGGCTGCCTCAAACGCGCGGGCATGGCCGTGGCCCCGGCGGACGCCATTCCCGAAGCCCGCGACCTCGCGCATTACGTGACCCTGGCCAACGGCGGACGCGGGGCCGTCCGCGAAGTGGTCGAGATGATCCTCAAGGCGCAGGACAAGTGGGATGCGATCGTGGCCGAGTATGCACAGTGACTCGTCCATAGGCCCGGAAGCTTTGGGTAAGGTCCGGAGGGCCGCTTGGAGATTAGCCGGTGGCGCGAGCCACCGGATCGGCCTCGAAATTGCGACCTGGAAGGGCGGCGGACTTCGACCGGTTCCATCGCCCCTTCAGGGCGAACACCCCTTCGGACGTTTTTCCGGTGGCTCGCGCCACCGGCTAATCTCCAACCGCGCCACCGGCGCTGATCGGCTGGAAAACTCGGGCACTACGAGAGCACGGCGTGTCCTGTTGGAAGGTCTACAAACCATCCTCCTGATGGGCCTTGTGCTCACGCTTTGCTTCCCAGCCAACGCGCAACCCGCTCCCGCACGGGCCGGATTCACCGCGTCGTATTGGCCGGATAACAAGCTCAAGGCCATCTTCACAGCCTTGACCGTGAAACCCCTGGCCAGCGGCGGCTTGCAGGCCTCGAACTTCACGATGCGCGTGGTGCGAGACGGCGACCAGACGCAGACCGATCTGCTCGTGGAGACGCCGTTCTGCACCTTCGACCAGGGCACGTTTGAAGTCCGGTCGCCGGGTCCCATCCGCTTCAGCACCGGCGACACCAATTACCAGCTCAACGGCCACGGATTCCGCTACGGCACGAACGGCCTGCTCTACATTTCCAACAAGGTTGTCACCACGATCCTGCGCCAGCGTCCTACCGGAGCCATCGAGCCGATCGAAGTCCGTTCGAGGCGCGCCCTCTTCGACCAGAATCTCCGGCAGGCGACCTATGAACAGGATGTCCGCGTGGCCGACAACGACTTCACCATGACCAGCGGCCGGCTCACCGCCGCGTTTGCCGAGACCACGACCAATCGCACCCAGCTCACCCGCCTCGACGCCTCCAGCAACGTCGTCCTGACGGGCAGCGCCGACGGCTCCCGCGCCACGGCGGAGCGCGCCCTCTACTTCACCCGGGACGGCTCCGAGATCATCGAGCTGACCGGCCGGCCGACCTGGCGCGATGCCGAACGCGAAAGCCGGGCCCGGCGGTTCGTCATCGACAAGACCGCCAGCACGCTCGTCGCGGAAGGCGGTGCCTGGTTCAGGCTGCCCAGCGCTTCGCTTGCGCAGCCGGGGCTTCTCTTCGGCACCAACGCACCCGCCACCGCCACCGTTTCCACCAATCGTAGCGGCGGCTTCACCGAACTCAGCGCCGAGAAGGTCTTCGTCCAACGGGGACCGACCAATGGACCCGTCCAGCGGATCATCGCCGAGACCAACGTGGTCATCGACGCCACGGACCGCTCCAGCCGCGCGACCGCTTCCAAGGCCGACTTCAACGACGCCACGGGCGACCTGACGCTCTCCGGCAACGCGCGTTGGCAGATCGACGACACCGCGCTCGTGGGCGACGTCCTTCAAGTGAACCGCGCCAGCCAGAGCGTGGAAGCCATCGGACACGCGCTCATGCGCTCGCGGATTCCCGCCAACACCTCGGGCGAAACCCGCGTTACCGCGACCAATCTCTTCGTCGAAACCAGCGCCGAGCGCTTCACCTACGGCGGTTCGCAGGCGTCGTTCTCAGGCGGCGCCCAGACGCGGCTTTACGAAGGCGACCTGCTCGCCGGCATCATCGACGCCCGGCAGATCCGATCCAGCTTTGGGCCGACCCGCGATCTCGAGGGCATCGAGGCTGAGGGCTCCGTCTATGCGCGGGAGATTCCCGGCGGGAGCCGGACCAACTTCCTGACGAAGGAAGTCCGGACCGAGAAACTTTCCGCCCGCATGACACCGCTGCGCACGCTGCAGAGCTTCAGCGCCGATGGCGGCATCACCACGGACCGCACCGACAGGAACGGCGCCGGAACCACGAACCGCACCCGCCTCGCCTCGAAGTCCGCCATCGCCTACTTCGCGACGAACAATCTCGTGGAACGATTCTTCGCCCGTGACGATGTCCGCATGACCCGGAACGCCGACGTGATCAC
Organism: Verrucomicrobiota bacterium; assembly: GCA_043775315.1. Classification (GTDB taxonomy): domain Bacteria; phylum Verrucomicrobiota; class Verrucomicrobiia; order Limisphaerales; family CANJSG01; genus CANJSG01. The sequence continues at coordinate 15,846 of JAYVSO010000163.1, read as the reverse complement.
CGGATCGCAGGCCGTCTACTTCGCCACCAACGGCATCGGTGTGCTGGAAGTCTCCGGACAGCCCAAAGCCGTCGTGCAGGGCGTCGCGCTCGACGACGCCGAGACACTGGTATGGGATCAGGGCACCGGGAAAGCCTCGGCCCGGGGAGCGTTCCGTGGAACGGGTGTTGCCACCAACGCCCCCGTCAGGAAACCGTGACGGGGACAGACTCATGACACCGCAAACCCAGCCATCCGCCGACGGGCCCAACCCACCGAACCGTGGAGCTGCGGTGGCTGTTGCAACCAGTCCGGACGCATCCGGCCCGCTCCTCACGACGACGAGTCTCGTAAAGGAATACCGCCAGCGACGTGTCGTGAACGGCGTCTCCATCAACGTCCAACCGGGTGAGATCGTCGGGCTGCTCGGCCCGAATGGCGCGGGCAAGACCACGACCTTCAACATGGTCGTCGGCGTCGTGCGACCGGACGAGGGCAAGGTCGTTTTCGGCGGAAAGGAGATCACCACCCTGCCCATGCACAAACGCGCCCGGCTGGGCATCGGATACCTCACGCAGGAGCCGTCCATCTTCCGCAAACTCACGGTCGAGCAGAACATCCTCGCCATCCTTGAGACCCTCGACATCGGGTCCAAGGAGCGAGAAGTCCGGCTGAAGATGCTGCTCGACGAACTCGACATGGCCCGCCTCGCCAAGTCCAAGGCCTACGCGCTCAGCGGCGGTGAGAAGCGCCGTCTCGAAATAACCCGCGCCCTGGTCACGAGCCCCAAGCTGCTCCTGCTTGATGAGCCCTTTGCCGGCATCGACCCCATTGCCGTCTACGAGGTGCAGAAAATCGTCCGTCGGCTGAAAGACCGCGGCCTGAGCATCCTCATCACCGACCACAGCGTCCGCGAGACGCTGAAGCTGGTCGACCGCGCCTACCTCATCCACAAGGGCGAAGTCGTCTACGAAGGCGGCGGCATGCAGATGCTCGACGATCCCAAGGCCCGCGAGATCTACCTCGGGCCCGAGTTCAACATGTGACGACAGCCGGCGGCCCCAGAAACTAGCGAAGACCCTGGGCATTCTGAGGATTCACCGTCATTGGCACCTTCTTGGAATCAGTTCCATTCTGCGCGCCGTTGGATCGAGGGAGCATAGACACAAATGCACGGAATCGAGTTTCTACAGGATTTGGCGGTGGTGATGATCGTGGCCGGACTGGTCACGGTCCTCTTCCACCATTTCAAACAGCCGGTCGTCCTCGGCTACATCATAGCCGGCGTCATCATCGGTCCGCACACGCCGCCTTTCCCGCTGATCCACAACGAGGAGACGATCAAGACGTTCTCGGAGATGGGCATCATCATGCTGCTCTTCTCGCTCGGGCTGGAGTTCAACCTGAGGAAGATCACCAAGGTAGGCGGCACGGCCTTCCTCGGAGCGTTCTTCGAGATCGTCCTCATGATCTCGGCCGGTTACGCGCTGGGACGCGGCTTTGGCTGGAGTTCCATGGACAGCCTCTTCCTCGGCGCGATGCTCTCGATCTCCTCGACGACGATCATCATCAAAGCCCTGAACGACCTCGGGTTGGCGAAGGAGAAGTTCGCCGGGATGATCTTCGGCATCCTCATCATCGAGGACATCCTCGCCATCGTCATGCTCGTGCTGCTCTCCGGCATTGCCATGACGGGTTCGTTGAGCCTCGGCGACGTGGGCATGACCGTGGGCAAGCTCTCCATCTTCCTCGTCACGGCGCTTGTGCTGGGCTTCATCGCCGTGCCCCGGCTGCTGAACTACGTCGGCCGCTTCAAGAGCAACGAGATGATGCTCGTGGCCGTGCTTGGGCTGTGCTTCGGCTTCTCGCTCCTCGCGGCCAAGCTCGGCTACAGCGTCGCGCTGGGGGCCTTCGTCATCGGCGCCATCATTTCGGAGTCGCGCGAGATCGGGAGGATCGAGCACCTCGTGGAACCGGTGCGCGACATGTTCAGCGCCGTCTTCTTCGTGGCCATCGGCCTGATGATCGATCCGCGGATGCTGATCGAATACGCCCTGCCCATCGCCGCCATCAGCGCGTTGACCATCGCCGGCAAGGTGGTGAGCTGCGGCTTCGGCACGTTCGTCGCCGGGAACGATTCGCGGACTTCTCTCAAGGTCGGCATGGGACTGGCGCAGATCGGCGAATTCTCCTTCATCATCGCGTCGCTCGGCGTATCGCTGAAGGTCACGAGTGATTTCCTCTACCCCATCGCCGTCGCCGTCTCGGCCATCACCACGTTGACGACGCCGTATCTCATCCGGGGCTCCGACGGCTTCATCGGCTGGTTCTACGGCAAGGCTCCCAAGTCGCTCGTCGGCTACCTCGACCTCTACACCAACTGGGTCGGCCAGCTCGGCACCCGGCGGAAGGACGACTTCGCCGGGAAGATGATGCGGCGTTGGACCATCCAGATGAGCCTCAACCTCGCGCTCATCGCCGCCGTCTTCATCGGAGCCGTGTTCCTCGGACGCCGCGACCCCACTTGGCTGCCGGAGGCGATGCGGTCGCCGCAACTGTTCCGCCCGATGCTTTGGCTGTCGTCGGTGATCGTCGCGTTGCCGATGTTCATCGCCGTGTTCCGGAAGTTCCAGGCCTTCGCCATGCTGCTGACGGAACTGCGCGTGACCCGCGCCAAAGCGGGCGCGCGGACCGACGCCATCCGCAACGTCGTCTCCAATGTCTTTTCGGCCATCGGCCTCGTGGGACTTGTGGTCTACGGACTCGCCCTCAGTTCAGCACTGCTGCCACCAACGAACACGCTGCTCGTGCTCCTGATCGTGGTCGCGTTGCTGACGTGGTTGCTCTGGGGCGCGGCCATCCGATTGCACTCGAAGGGCCAGATCGCGCTCGAATCGACGCTCAACCAACCCGAAGTCGACCGCCATGCCGTGGCTGAAGCGCCCAAGGTGAACAAGCTCCTGCGCGATGCGGATCTGGAGACGGTCCAGCTAACGGAGAATTCCCCGGCCGCCCGGAAGCTGATCCGAGAACTCGCCCTCCGCACCGCCACCGGCGCCAGCGTGGTGGGAATCGAACGCGCCGGAATCTCGATCATCAATCCCGGCCCCGACGAGGAACTGCTGCCCGGCGACCAGGTGCTCCTCCTCGGCCACGTCGACCAGATCGGGAAGGCCAAGAGTCTGCTGATCGGGGAAAACCAAACCACCGCAGCCTAGTTCTTTCGGCCCGGAGGGCCGGCGGGAGATTAGCCGGTGGCGCGAGCCACCGGAAAACGCCGAGCATTGGACACGCCCTGACGGGGCGGCGGAACGCACTTCTGGAATCATCCATCGCCCTTTCAGGGCGAAACGATCTCGGGTTTCAAACCGGTGGCTGAAGCCACCGGCTAATTTCCTGATGCGCCTCCAGCGCACTGGGAGGAGGCCCTAAAGGTAGCCGCCGCCGTAAGGAATCGGACACGCCCACAATCCGCCTCGCGACCTCGGCGGCTACGGGCGCGACAACCTTTCAGCGTTTCCGGATCAAGCACCGCGCCGGAGCGCCGTCGCCCTTAGCGAACTTAACCGGCAGGCAGATGAGGTCGTAGTTGCCGGGCTTAACCTTCGAGAAGTCGAGCCCTTCGATGATCCACACTTCGGCTCCGAGCAGGGCATGGTGGGTCTCGACGCCGTCCTTGTAGAAGCCGCCGACGCTCAAGTAGTCGATGCCGACGGTCTGGATCCCGCAGTCGACGAGATACTGGGCGCCCTCTTTTGAGATGTAGACGAAGTCCTTGTCGAAGGTCGGCTTCTTCCAGCTCACCGTGGAATTGGGCGTCTTGAAGAGGACGCGTTCGCCCTTCTTCAGCTTCAGCTTCTTCAACTCGGCCGGCTTGATCGATTCCTTGTCCTTGATCTCGACGACGCGGCACGGGCCGATGACGGCGTCGAACGGCAGGTCATCCATGGTCTTCTTGCCGGGCAGGAAGTGCATCGGCGAATCCATGTGCGTTCCCGTATGGAAGCTGCAGTAGATGACGGAGACGTTGCAGACATCGCCCTTCGCGGTGCCGGCGTGCATCGTGACATACGGCGGAGGGTCGCCGTGCCAGAAGTGCATCGTGTTGTTGACGGGAACCGAGACGTCGATCCAGGGATTCTTGCTCATGTGGAGGAAAGGCTGCGGGCTCAGGCGAATGAAATCACGTTCTTGATGCCGGTGGCCTTGCCGAGAAGGAGTTCGCGGTGCGCACCGATGCCGTGCCGGCCGGTGATCAGGGCCTTCATCGCGCCGGGCCAGCGCTTCTTGAACTCGCCAAGGTCGCGGACGGCGTCGGCGAATGCCTGCGGGCTGGCGTTGACCGTGCCGACGATCGCCTGGTTCTTCAGCGTGATGTTCCGCATGATGTTGTCGGCGGAGACCGGGATCGGTCCGCGTTCGGCGGGAATGCCGGTGAAGATGTAGACGCCGTTGATGCCGAGCACACGCATGACCTCGAAGGACACGTGGCCTTCACCGACGGCCTCGTAGACGAGGTCGATGTTGCCGACGCGTTTGGCGAGTTCGTCGACACTCACTTCCTTCGATGAGATGTATTCCGCACCGATGGATTCGGCGATGTCGGCCTTGAAATTGGGCTTGGGCGAGCGGGAATAGATGAAGACACGAAATCCCTCGATGAGGAGCTTCATCGCGCCGAGCAGGCCGATGGGTCCGGCCCCGAGGACGACGGCGTTGCGGCCATGGCCGCGCCCTTTGCCATCACGGTTGTGGTGTTCCCATGTGAGGCGCTTCTGCACTTCCCAAGCCTGGGTCAGACCCTTCTCGGCGATGGTAAGCGGCTCCGCCATGACGGCGACGTCCCGCAAATCCTGCGGCACGGCGGTGAGGTAGGACTGCTCCTCGACGAAGACCTCGGTCATGAATCCATGGCGCTGGTTGATGCCGCGCTCGGTGAACGTCCACGTGAAGCAGAAGTCCTGACGGCCCTCGCGGCAGGGCGCGCAGAATCCATCGAGGCACGGCCGACGGACGCTGGGAACGACGAGGTCGCCGGCCTTAAAGCCCGTCACCCCGGAGCCGACTTCGACGACCTGGCCAAGGCATTCGTGGCCGAGGAGCAGGTAGTCGTCGCCCTTCGGCGGTTGGCCGTAGGCGAAGGTGCAGATCTCGCGGTCGGTGCCGCAGATGCCGACCTCGAGCGTGCGGACCTTGATCTGGTCGGCGTGGGAAATCGCCGGTTCGGGATGGTCGACCAGGGCCACCTCGCGCCGCGCTGGGATCACTCCCACGCCTTTCATCATGCGTGCTTTCATCAATCGACGGAATGAGTCTTCAGTTTGGGCATTTTTCCGGAGCCCCGCAACCTGTTCCAAGCCCCGCCCTAGTCAAGCACGCAGGAAGTTCAGCCAGACGAAAACTGGCAACGAAAGACTGGTCGCAGGTCGACCAATTCACCGCCCCTCGCCCTGTCCTTGTTCCCAACTGGCATTCTGCAAGAGACCTCGACAGCTCAATCCCCGGGAGTCGACGCCTTGATCTGCTCCAATCGGGCTGGCAACCGGCGGATGATCTCGTCGCGCTCTGCCGGCTTCAGATTGGTCCATCGTCCGATCTCCCCGGTCGTCCGCCCACAACCGAGACAGGCTGCTCCCGCTACGTCGAGTTGGCAGACGTTGATGCACGGCGAATTCATTCTGTTTGGGATCATGACAGGGATCGGCCGGCAAAACCGCCGGGCAGGAAGTAACCCCGGGTCGCGCAGGATCGCAACCGGTCTCCGGGAATTCTTCTCCCGGTCCGTCCGTAGCGACCCTAGTCTCCCGGGACATGGTGAACATCGGTCAGGTCAATTCGCTCGAACTCCTCCACTTCGCCGGCCCCGGCGCCTTCGTCGACGGGGGCGAACTCGGCGAGATCCTCCTGCCAAAACGCTACGTGCCTTCCACGGCGGCGGCGGGCGATCTCTTGGAACTGTTCGTCTACCGCGATTCCGAGGATCGGCTCGTGGCGACGACGGATCGCCCCATCGCCAATGTCGGACAGTTTGCGGCACTCCGGGTGGTGAGCATCCATCCGACTGCCGGCGCATTTCTCGATTGGGGATTGGAGAAGGATCTCCTGCTGCCCTACCGGGAACAGGTCAACCCGGTAAACGTCGGTGACCGCGTGCTTGTCTACATCCTACTCGACCCCAAGTCGCAACGGGTAGTGGCAACGGCCAGGATCAACCGCCACCTGAACCGCGAATTCCCCGAGGTCCTGCCGCGCCAAAAGGTCGACCTCATCGTCATCAATCCCACGCCGCTCGGATACGCCGTCCTCGTCGAGGGCGGTCACATGGGGCTTCTCCATCGCGAGCGGGTTTTCCAGCCATTGGAACCGGGCGACAGCCTCAATGGCTACGTCCAGGCAGTGCATCCAGACGGCAAGATCGACGTGAGCTTGGAGGAGGCCGGCTATCGCCGTGTGAAGACCTTGGCGGACGAAATCATCGAGCAACTGGAACGAAGCGGTGGCCGGATCGAGTTTGACGACGACAGTTCGCCCGACGCGGTCCGATCGGTTTTTGGTTCGAGCAAGAAGGCCTTCAAGCAGGCGTTGGGCGCGCTCTACCGGCAACGCCGCATCCGTTTCGTGCGCTCCGGCACCGAACTGGAGACCGGCGGCGGAGCGGACTGGAAGGTCGGAAGCTCCTCCGACGACGAACCAACGGCCTAAGTCGACACGCTGCTCATTTAACGACTGGCCCCTCGTGTGGGGATTTGAGCATCCCCACTTCGCCGGCGGAATTTCTCGACCCGATCGCCCGAGCGGTTTAAGCAGTTCGGCTGCGCCGCGCGCATCGGGCGCCCTGAACCCCCTGAAATTGATCCTGATTCTATGGCAAAAGTGATTGCTGAAATGCTCGTCGAGTCCGTGACGATGGAGCTGCCGGACGTGAAGACCGTCCGGTTCCAATGGCCCGAAGGCTATGATCCCGGCGAGTTTAAGACCGGCCAGTTCATCACCGTCTACTGGCCGCATAAGCCGAAATACAAACGCGCCTACTCGCTCAGCTCCTGCGCCCTGGACAAGGGTGCCTACGAGGTGACGATCAAGCGCGACGGCAAGATGGGCACGAGCGTCGTCGACTGGCTGGAAGCCGGCGACAAGATGTTCGTCATCCCGCCCGTTGGGAAGTTCCTCCCCGTGTTCGATCCCCCCGGCAAGCACCTCATCTGCGTGGCCGGCGGTTCCGGCGTGACACCGTTCCGCGGCTTCGTCCGCGAGGCCACGGCCAAGAACCTGAACACGAAGATCACGGTCCTCTACACGGTGAAGACCACCCGCGACATCATCTTCGAGAAGGAATTCCGCGAACTGGAAGCGAAGAACCCAAACTTCAAGTTCGAGGTAACCTGCACCCGTTTGACGCCGGAAGATCCGTGGACCGGCCGCCGCGGCCGCATCACGCCCGAGTGGGTGAAGAGCTACGTGGAGACGGCCGCTGACACCGTCTTCTACGCGTGCGGCACCAACGAGATGGTCAACGCCATCGAGCACCTCGTCATCCACGACCTGGGCCTCCCAAAGGAACAGATGAAGCTGGAGAAGTGGGGCTGATTTCCGGCCGAGCACGTTTGTCCGAAACCCGTGGCGAGTTAGCCACGGGTTTTTTCTGTTTCAAGGCTTGCAGTGGGCGATCACTCGGGGTGAGAAAGCGTTATGGAGAAAACTAAATCGATGACCTTCAAAGTGCTTTCACGCCATCTCGGCACGCGTGTCGGAATCCTCTGCCTTTGCTGCTCTCTTTTCGGCTGCGCGACCTACGTTACGCCAGGCGGACCCGCGCCCCTGGGCGTTGGTTCCGGCAGCGCGGACGCTGACCCGCTCGCTCAAGGCGGGTTTGATCGGAAACCGGGAGCCACATTTCCTGCCCATCTCATTGCAGCGCGGGTCCAAGGTTTAGGGTATCGCTCGTATTCCGCGCGCGGATATGGGACGGGCCGCTACAGCGTGCTCAATGTCCGCGACATCGAGTCGGACGAGGATTTCAAGCGCATCCTCGCGTGGCCCAAGGTCGCCCAGTTGGGTGCGTTGAACCGGATGCTGCTGCCCGAAAGGATCGATTCTCTCGGTGATCTTCGCAGGGCGGCCGCAGGGCTTCAGGCGGATATACTTGTCCTCTACACGATCGATACCCAGTTCATCGACCGCAACTCGTCCGCGCTGGTCACGTCGATCACGCTCGGATTTGGCCCGACGAGTCAGATCCTGATCAACTCCACGGCGTCGGCTCTCTTTGTGGATGTCCGAACCGGCTTCATTTTCGGTGCGGCAGAAGCCAGTGCATCCAAGTCGGCCAGCAGCTCGGTTTGGAGGTCTAAATCGGCAGCGGACGAAACTCGCCAGGGAGCCGAGAAAGAAGCTTTCCAGAAGCTCCTGTCGCAACTGGATTCGACATGGGCTGGGATTGTTTCCCGCTATTCAAAATAGGACTGTCATCCATGGGCGACACCCTCTTCCTTCTCAAGCACGACTTCCCCGACGGTCCCGGCGCGCCCTTCTACTGTCCGGAATGCGCCCTGATCTCCGGCGTTCTCCACTACTATCCGCAGCTCCGCCACTCTGTTGACGTCCGTTACGTCGACTTTCCCCGGCCAAGGTCCGCGGTGATCGCGCTCGTAGGCGAGGCCAATCAAGGTTGCCCGGTGGCCGTTCTGGGTGATGACGCGCCATCCGTGGTCGAGGGCGTGAAGATCGAGAATTTCAACGGCCGGCGATTCATCAACGGGGCGGAAGGGATAGGGAACTACTTCGCGACGGTCTACGGCACGGGGCGGCCCCATTGAGGAAAGGCCTTCGGCGACGGCCAACTATCGCAGGGTGGATTCGGGCGGATTTCTTCAAATGACTAGCCATCCCGTCGGTTGAGCCGTCTTGGTGGATCGGGGTTGAACCTTCCCGGCCGCGTCGCCACCGTCGTCGCAGACATGCTCAAGCGCACTCCACTCTTCGCCGCCCACCAGAAGCTCGGCGGCAAGCTCATCGAATTCGGCGGCTGGGAAATGCCGGTCCAGTATTCCTCCATCACGGACGAGCATCTCTGCGTCCGCCGCGCCGCCGGCATCTTCGACATCTGCCACATGGGCGAGGCGCTTGTCACGGGGCCGGGAGCCGAGGCTTTCCTCAACGAGACGCTGACCAACGACGTCCGCAAGCTGACCGTCGGCCTCGGGCAATACAGCCAGATGTGCAACGAGCGCGGCGGCACGATCGACGACCTCTACGTCTACCGCATCGCCCCGATGGAGTTCCTCCTGATCATCAACGCCAGCCGGATCGAGGTCGACGTGGCGTGGTTGCAGGAGCGTATCTGCCAGTCGCAGCAACGTTCGGGCGTCATCTTCGAGAACGCCTCGGACCGGCTTGGCGCGGTGGCGATCCAGGGACCTCGCGTGGTCGAGTTCATCAACCAGCTTTTCCCCGGAGGCGCTTTGGCAGGGATGGCTGGATTGCAGGCGTCCGAACTGAAGAAGAACCAGATCGGCTCCTGGACGTATGCCGGCCAACAAGTATGGGTGGCTCGCACGGGCTACTCGGGCGAGGACGGTTACGAAGTGGTCGCCCCGGCTGCGGTGGTCGAAGAGATTTGGACGAAGGCCCTGGCCCTCGGCCACACCGTCTGCATCCAGCCCTGCGGCTTGGGCGCGCGGGACACGCTTCGCACCGAGGTCTGCTACCCGCTCTATGGGCACGAGCTGGATGAGAACACATCACCCATCGAGGCCGGTCTCGGCTTCTTTATCTCCTTGGACAAGGGCGAGTTCGTCGGCCGCAGCGTGCTGGCCGAACAGAAGGCCAAGGGAGCCGCGAAAAAGTCGATCGCCTTCAAGATGACCGGTGCAGCGCCGCCGCCACGGCCGGGCTACGCGATCTTCATCAACGGCGCCAAGGCCGGCGACGTGGTCAGCGGCACGCAGAGTCCGTCGTTGAACTGCGGCATCGGCATGGGCTTCGTGCCGCCCGCGCGGGCCGAAGTCGGTGCGAAGATCGAGATCGAGGTCCGGGGAAGGAAGTTCCCGGCGGAGATCGTGAAGAAGCCCATCTTTCGTAAAGCCTGATTGACCCGCCCCAAGCCGCCTTACAACACTCCCTCCAGAATATGAGCCAAGTCCTTCCCGAGTTGAAGTATGCCAAGTCCCACGAGTGGGTCCGCGTGAGCGGCGACACCGCCACGGTCGGCATCACCGACCACGCGCAGCACGAGCTGACCGACGTGGTGTTCGTGGAATTGCCGGCCGCAGGCCGCGTCGTGAAGGCCGGAGAAGCCTGCGCCGTCGTCGAGTCGGTGAAGACCGCGAGCGACATCTACTCGCCGGTCAGCGGCGAGATCACCGAAGTGAACGCCACCCTCTCATCCAATCCGGCCATGGTGAACACCGAGCCCTTCACCGGCGGCTGGTTCTACAAGATCAAGCTGGCCAATCCGTCGGAAACTTCCGCCTTGCTCGACGCCACGGCCTACAAGGCCCAGATCGGAGGTTGACCCGGAGACTCCACGAAAACGCCCGACTGGATAAGTCGGGCGTTTTGTTTTGCGCCGAAGGCCAAGGAATTGGGAGGCAGCGGAGGAACCACAGGATCTGACGTCGAAGCGCCCGGAAATCACGCCACCGAACGACCCGTCCATGGGCGCAATAGAACGACGCTCAACATGACGAACACGCCGCCCAGGAGCGAGATGGTGTCGCCGACAGCGTAACGTGCCGGTGCAGTGGCCTGGGGAATCATGGTGTTCTCGTCGATCTCCACGATAAGCCGTGGATCGGTGGGCTTGTTGGATTCGCTGCTGACGGCCGCGCCTTCGGCCCGGGTGAGCCCGATGACGGCGAAGAGATCATCGGTCGAAGTGGCGTTCTTCAGGGTGTTGCCACCGTTGAAGAGGACAAATGCGAGAGCCAGGCTGAACAACGCCAAACCCGGCTTTCGCGTCGGTTGCGGTTCCTCTCGTTCCATCATGCCAATGGGATCGGTTCCCCCTTGGCGCGGCTGAAGGCCATTTCTGGAGATACCTCTGGACGGTGCCACGAAGATGTGAAGATGCCCAAACAGGAAAAAGGCGTTGACGCCGTTCAATTGTTCCATCATCCAATCCGCATCCGTTGATACGACGGATCTCATTACGAGTGGCTGAGGGACTGGCCCTGTGACGCCACGGCAACCGGAGGGGCTTGCAGCTCTTCGCCAGGTGCCAAATCCAGGTCGCTCCGCAGTTTCGGGGCGGCGAAGATGAGAAGAGCTTGTTGCGCTTTCGCCCTCTTCTCGCTCCGCGGGACGGGGGCTTTTCATTGCCCCGCCGACGGAGACGCGGTCCCGGATCGCAACGTGGCGAAACGACAGTTCCGGCCTGGTGCCGGCGGTGAACACAGGAAAGCTAGAGCATGAGCAATCAAGGTTTCATGAAGGCGTTGAAGTGCCGCGAGTGCGGCCGGGAATACCCGCTGGAGGCCACGCACGTCTGCGAATTCGACTTCGGGCCGCTGGAGGTCGCCTACGACTACGACCGGATCAAGAAGTCCCTGACCCGGGAAAGCATCGAGTCGCGCGCCAAGACGATGTGGCGTTACCGAGAGCTCCTGCCGATCGCCGGGGAGCCGACCGTCGGCGCGCAGGTGGGCTACACGCCCCTCGTCAAAGCCGACCGCCTGGCCAAGCGCCTCGGCATCCGCGAACTCTGGGTCAAGAACGACGCCGTCAACTACCCCACGCTCTCGTTCAAGGACCGCGTGGTCAGCGTCGCCCTGAGTCGCGCCCGTGAACTGGGCTTCACGACCGCCGCGTGCGCCTCCACCGGCAACCTCGCCAACTCCGTCGCGGCCAACGCCGCCGCAGCCGGCATGGAAACCTACGTTTTCATCCCTTCAGATCTGGAGCAGGGAAAGATCATCAACTCGCTCGTCTACGGCGCCAATGTCATCGGCATCAAGGGCCACTACGACGAGGTCAACCGCCTCTGCGCGGAAATCGCGGGCAAGTATCCCTGGGCGTTTGTGAACGTGAACATGCGCCCCTATTACGCCGAGGGCTCGAAGTCCATGGGCTTTGAAATCCAGGAGCAGCTCGGCTGGGAGATCCCGAAGCACACCGTCGTCTGCATGGCCTCCGGTTCGCTCCTGACGAAGATCCACAAGAGCTACCAGGAATTTTCCAAGCTCGGGATCACCAAAGACACCGGTTGGAAGATCCACGGCGCGCAGGCCACCGGTTGCAGCCCCATCACCGCCGCGCAGAAGGCCGGGCTCGACTTCTTCAAGCCGGTCAAACCGAACACCATCGCCAAGTCCCTCGCCATCGGCACGCCGGCGGACGGCTTCTACGCCTTGCGCGTGATGAAGGAAACGGGCGGACACGGTGAAGATGTGACTGACGACGAGATCCGCGAAGGCATCAGCCTGTTGGCCGAGTGCGAAGGAATCTTTGCCGAGACGGCTGGCGGCGTGACCGTCGGGGTGGCGAAGAAGCTCATCGCCCAGGGCAAGATCCCCGCGACGGATTCCGCCGTGCTGTGCATCACCGGCAACGGCCTGAAGACGCTCGACGCCGTCGTCGGCCATGTCGGCGAACCACGCGAGATCCGTCCCAGCCTGCGCGAGTTCGAGACCTTGCTGGAATCCACCAAAAATCTGGCTCCGGTCTGATTTGAAAAACGACTTCAAAATCCGATGCCAGTCGCCATCCGCATTCCGCCCACGCTCCGCCGCTATTGCGACGGCGCTGACCTCATCCACGTGCAACCGGACACCGTGGCGGGAGCCATCGACCAACTCCACCGGCGCTTCCACGGGATCCGTGACCGGATCGTGGATGAATGTGGCCAAATCCGCGGATCGGTCCTGGTCTACGTGAACGAAGAAGACGTCCGATTCCTCCAGGAACAACGCACGCCGCTGAAACCCGGCGACGAAGTCAGCATCATTCCGGCCTTTGCGGGAGGCTGAAACCACAACTCGCAGGTTGCCAGAGTCCGGAATACCGGCCCACATTTAACCGACAAATTCTTTATGCCAGTCAACGTCCGCATCCCCACTCCACTCCGCAAACTCACCAACGAACTCGACGTCGTGGAGGTCGCCGCAGGCACCATCGGTTCGGCCATCGTCGAGCTTCAGACGAAGTTCCCCGGCATCAAGGACCGCCTTATCGACGAGACCGGCCAGGTGCGTCGCTTCGTGAACGTCTATGTCAACGAGGAGGACATCCGCTTCTTGAAGAACCAGGACACGCCGTTGAAGAACGGCGACGAGGTCAGCATCATTCCCGCGATCGCCGGAGGTTGATCCGCAAAGGAATCGCCATGCCCGCCGCAAAAAAGAAGTCCGCCACCAAGAAGGCTCTGCAAGCGATCCCGGCCAAGGAAAGCCGCCGCTATTGGCTGAGCTATCCGCCGAAGCTCATCACCCGGCCCATCATCTGGGAGCTTGCCATGAAGTTTCCGATCGTCTTCAACGTGCGCCAGGCCAGCGTGAGCGACGAGATCGGCATCATGTGCCTGCAACTGGAAGGCTTTCGCGGCGATCTCAAAGCCGCTGTCGCTTGGCTGGAGAAACACGGGGTCCGCGTCGAGCCAGTTGAGATCAACATCATCGAAAGCTAGGATCGCAAAAGTGCGTTGACGGGTTGCGCGTTTCGAAAAGCAGTGTAACCATCAACCTGTAACAATCGAAGGCCGATGGATTTACGGCCTCGGGGTAATCCGAAACGACAACGGAAAGGTAAACTATGACGAAGCGCGATCTGGTCATCAGAATTTCAAACGAAACCGGGCTCATCCAACAGCAGGTGCTCGAAGTGGTGCAAAAGACCCTGGACTACATCTCCCAGTCCGTCTCCAAGGGCGAAACCGTCGAACTCAGAAACTTCGGTGTTTTTGAGGTCAAAGTCCGCAAGGCCCGCATCGGACGGAATCCGAACCGGCCCGAAACCGACGTGCCTATTCCCCAACGGGCCGTCGTGAAGTTCAAGCCCGGCAAGGAAATGCGCGAGTCGGTCCTCGACCTGACCCCAAAGGCTGTTGCCGCCGCCAACGCCGCCGCCGCCGCGAAGGCAGCCGCGGAGCCCAAGAAGCCCTGACGGCCAACCTTGATTACCCTGCCAAACGGCGCGGCCATTCGCGTGGCCAGCGCCGTTTTCGTTTCCGGTTGACCCGAGTCGTCTCGATCCAGCCGAATCGGAGATTGCGGCTGTCTGCCAGGACCCGTTTCACTACCAGGCCAACTTTGAAAAACTACTGACCATGGAACGCCTTCCCGGTTTTCGCGATTTCTACCCCGAGCCGCTGCCTTCCAATGAACCTTGGAGCTGCGACCTGCGGCAGCACATCTTCCGCACTTGGCGCGAGACGGCACGACGCTACGGCTTCCGGGAATACGACGGCCCGCCGCTGGAACCCCTCGAACTCTACACGAACAAGTCCGGGGCCGAGATCGTCGCCCAGCTCTTCAGCTTCACCGACAAGGGCGAACGCGCCGTTTCGATGCGGCCCGAGATGACGCCCACCGTCGCCCGCATGGTCGCGACAGCAGAACGGGCCTACAAGAAGCCGATCAAGTGGTTTTCGCTCCCGCAGCTCTTCCGCTATGAGAAGCAGCAGAAAGGCCGTTTGCGCGAGCACTTCCAGCTCAACTGCGACATCTTCGGTGAATCCGATTTCAGCGCCGACGCCGAAATCGTGGCGTTGCTCATCGACGTGCTTCGCGCGCTTGGGCTCACCAGCGAGGACTTTGTCATCCGCCTCAGCAGCCGACAGGCGTGGCAGCGCTTCTTCGCGGCCCGCGGCGGCGATCCGGCCAAGGCTTACGAGTTCTACCAAGTCATCGACAAGATCGAGCGCGAACGCCCCGAAGTCAGCGCCGAGAAGCTCGCCCCTCTTGGCGTGAAGCTTAAGGACGTCCAGGCGTTCATCGCCGGCAGCGTGCCCGAGCCGGAACTCCAGGCCGTGCTGGACAATCTCGCCGCGCGTGGCCTTCAGGATTTCGTCAAAGTCGACTACGGCGTCATCCGCGGCCTCGCCTACTACACCGGCGTCGTCTTCGAGGCGTTCGACCGCAAGGGAGAGTTCCGAGCGATCGCGGGCGGCGGGCGCTACGACCAACTGGTGAAGCAGGTCAGCGAAGGCAAAGTGGATCTGCCTGCCCTCGGCTTCGGCATGGGGGATGTCGTCCTGGCGGAACTGCTCAAAGTCCGAAAGCTGGTTCCTTCGTTCGCCAACACCGTCGACGTCGTCGTGCTGGTCGAAGACGAATCGTTGCGCGCCGAATCGCTCAAGGCCGTCCAACTTCTCCGCGAAGCAGGCAAAGCCGTCGACTACAGCCTGACACCGGCCAAGGGCGACAAACAGTTCAAGCGCGCTCTCGAACTAGGGGCGTCACACACTGTGCGACTCGAACGCAGTCAGGACGGATCGGTCGCGGCGAAGGTGAAGAATCTCAAGACGCGGGAAGAGAAGATCGTCGCTTCAGCCGAACTCGCTTCATCATTTTGAGCAACCCTTCGTAAAACGAAGATCGCGCAGACCAGGCCGAATGAAGACGCACCCAGTGCTCAATGGTTCTCTGCTCAATTTCTTATGCCTGTTCCGCGCGATCTGCCATTCGCCTCGGTCTTCCTTGGGCGCTTTCGCCCTTGCGGTCGTGTTGGTCAGTGGCTGCCGGAGTGTTCGCGAAAAGCCCGACGACTTCGTGGAATTGGTCCGGGTGGTGCCCAGCCTCGCCCTCGACATCCGATACGCCACGACGAACAATTTCGGTTCCTCGCTGATTCCAGTGGCTGGAGGGTTTGTGGCATAGTTGGCCGGGATGATACCTGAGAAGGCCTTTGAGCGGTTGTTGGGACTCGACGAGA
>JAYVSO010000162.1:0-13521 GCA_043775315.1 Verrucomicrobiota bacterium | reverse complement strand
ATCTTACCCGGGCTCTGAAAATGAACTCGGGTCGGACCTTCACGCCGAAGGGCTTGTCCAAGGATACCGAGACGATCCAGGATTTTTATGGTTCCAAGGGTTATATTGACACGCGGGTGGTGGCCGCAAAAATCGCCAACACCGAGTCCGGCAATATTGACCTGACGTACCAAATTGAGGAGAGCGAGAAGTCCTTCATCGAAAAGATCGAGATCAAGGGCAACACCAAGACCAAGGACAAGGTCATCCGCCGCGAATTGGCCGTGTCGCCGGGCGAGGTCTACGACGCCGTCCGCGTCAAGATCAGCAAGAGCCGGCTGGACGGTTTGCAATACTTCGAGGGCGAAGTGAAAACGCGCGATGAGGAGACGGACGTTCCCAACCGTCGCAACCTCGTCATCGGGCTCGAAGAGAAGAACACCGGCAACTTCACCATCGGCGCCGGGTTCAGCTCGGTCGACTCGATCGTCGGATTCGTCGAGGTTTCCCAGGGCAATTTCGATCTCTTCCATCCGCCGACGTTTACGGGCGGCGGCCAGAAGGCCCGGCTTCGTGCGTCCGTTGGAACCCTCCGCCAGGACTACCAGCTGTCGTTCATCGAGCCGTGGTTGTTCGGCAAGAAGCTGAGCCTCGGCGTCGATCTGTTCCACCGCGACCTGCAATACCTCTCCGATCTCTACGACGAGCGACGCACCGGCGGCACGGTGAGTCTGTCGCGCACGCTTTGGAACGATTTCTGGATCGGCCGTTTGTCCTACACGTTGGAGAACGTCGATTTGCGGATGGACCAGAACAACCCGGGAATCTCGCAGGAGGTCAAGAACGAGGCCGGCGCCCGTCTCGTCTCGCGGGTAGGAGCGTCGATCGCCTATGATACCCGCGGTGGCGGGTTGCTACCCAACAGCGGCCAACGGTCTGAGCTGCTCTACGAAGTGGCCGGTGGCCCGTTCGGAGGCGACTCGGACTTCTACAAGATCGAGTTTAAGACCGCGTGGTATTTCAAAGGATTCGCCGAAGGGCATGTCCTCGAAGCGGTGGCCAAGGTCGGAGTCGTGGACTCCTACGGCGAATCGACCCGTGTGCCGCTGTTCGACCGGTTCTATCTCGGGGGCCTCTACTCGCTCCGCGGCTTCAAGTTCCGCCAGGTTGGTCCCAAGGACGTTCTCAACGAACCCATCGGCGGCGGCAGCTATTACTTTGGATCGTTGGAATACAGCATCCCGATCATTGAACGATTCCGGTTCGCGATGTTCTATGACGTTGGAAACGTCTACCCTGATCCGTATACGTTTCGGCTCAATGAATGGAACGACAACGTCGGCATCGGTCTCCGGCTCAACCTGCCGATCGGGCCCTTGCGTCTGGACTACGGCATTCCCATCCACAACGATTCAGCGCCTGACGGCTCTGGTCGCTTCCAGTTCGGCGTCGGGTATACCCGCGAATTTTAACCTAGAAATTGTCTGATGAAACAGTCGCTCAAAAAGTTGTTCCTCGCCGCAGCCATCTCCGCTGCCGCTCTCACCGTCTCGGCCGAACAGAAAGTCGGCACCGTCGACCTCCGCAAGTTGTTCGATGGTTATTTCAAGACCAAGCAGGCCGATGCCGCGCTGAAGGAAGAAGCAGGGGAAATCGACAAGCAGCGCAAGGAGATGATCGATTCGCTCAAGAAGGGCGAGGACGACTACAAGAAGCTGCTCGAGAAAGCCAATGACCAGGCCATCTCCCCCGAGGAACGCGAGAAGGGCAAGGGTCAGGCTGAGAAAAAACTTCTCGAACTGCGCGAGACCCAAGCAGCCATCGAGCAATTCCTGAAGACCAACCGCGAGCGCCTCGGCGACAAGAACAAGCGCCTTCGCGACAAGATTCTCGGGGAGATTAATGAGGTCGTTTCCGTAAAGGCCAAGGCCGGTTCATACACCCATATTTTCGACACGGCTGCGGAGACCGCGAATACCACCAAAGTCTTGGTGTTTACCGCCGGAGAAGGTGATCTGACTGACGCCGTCCTTACCCAGCTCAACTCCGCGGCGCCTGCCGGATGGGACAAGGATCTTGCCAAGCCCGCAGCCGAAGCAAAACCAGTCGCCCCCCTACCGTCCACCGACAAGGACGGTAAGAAGTAGTCAATTCTACATAACGTAGACGGCGGTGGAGTCATCCACCGCCGTCTACGTTTTTAGACCTGGATCGGGTCCGCCTGCTACGCGTAGGTGTCGAGTCGGCGAAGCTCCGGAGGGGCTGAATCCTCCAACATCCGGACCATTGCCGCGCCCTCCTGCTTCATTTGGTCCTGCGCCTTTTTAAGCATGGACACGGCAATCGGCGTTTCCTCCGGTGACGCACGCTGCAGATCTGAAAGGATCGGGGTGGTGTTCAGGCCTGAAAGGTTCACGGGAGGTTGATCGGCCGTTCGTCCGGATTCTTTAGCCGGAACCTGCGCCTCGCCTACCGGGTTGCGGTGAACGAAAAGCTTTACACCCCCGCACTGGGCAACTTACTTTCTCTGGTCTAACGAAACAATTGTATGGAATCTAAGGCCAAGACGATCGAAGGCTTCCGGCTGCACGAGAAGGACACGGGCTCCTCCGATGTGCAAATCGCCATTCTCAGCGAGCGAATCAACCATCTGACCGAGCACCTCCAGAAATTCGCCAAGGACAACAGTTCCCGGCGCGGATTGCTGTTGATGGTCGCCCAGCGGCGCAAATTGCTTGATTACCTGCACCGCACGGACGCTCCGCGCTATCAGGCCATCATCAAGAAACTGAAGATCCGCCGTTAATTTCCCCGCACAAGGCGGGCCGCTTGTGCGGCCCGCCTTTTTGTTTGGCAAAGCCCCGCCACGTCGCCTCGCGTGGCCGTTGAGGCGGGTTGAATCAGCCACGCAACCAGTAAGAAAGCTCCTCTTCCGGCTAAACGGGAAATTTCAGACAGCCTCCGACCGATTATTTTCGGCTTCGGGAGCCTGCTTGAAGTTCCTCGGTTGGCCGGTGGGGACATGCAAAACCCATGAATCCCATTACCGTGTCCGCCAATGTCGGCGGCGCCACCATTGAAATCCAATCCGGCAAATACGCCAAGCAGGCGGATGGTGCCGTCACCGTTCGACTGGGTGAAACCATCGTCATCGTGGCCGCCGTCGCCGCGATCAAGGCAAAGGCCGGCCAGGAGTTTTTCCCGCTGACCGTTGACTACCGTGAGAAGGCCGCCGCTGCCGGCCGTTTCCCCGGTGGCTACTTCAAGCGTGAAGGTCGTCCCACCGAGAAGGAAATCCTCACCTGCCGCCTCACCGACCGCCCCATCCGTCCGCTCTTCCCGAAGGGCTGGTTCAACGAAGTCCAGGTCCAGACCGTCCTCCTCAGCGCCGACGGCGAGAACGATCCCGACATCCTCAGCATCAACGGTGCCTCCGCCGCCCTCACCGTGAGCGACATCCCTTGGGCCGGTCCCTTGGGAGCCGTCCGCGTCGGCCGGGTCGACGGCCAGTTCGTCGCCAACCCCACCCACGTCCAGCAGCGTGCGAGCGATATCGACCTGATCTATGTCGGTTCCGAGACCGAGCTCGTCATGTTCGAAGGCGCCGCCAACGAAATCTCCGAGGCTGATTTCGCC
This sequence comes from Verrucomicrobiota bacterium, assembly GCA_043775315.1. GTDB lineage: Bacteria > Verrucomicrobiota > Verrucomicrobiia > Limisphaerales > CANJSG01 > CANJSG01. The sequence goes on along the minus strand of JAYVSO010000162.1, from coordinate 9,906 downwards.
GCCGCCCTCAAGTTCGGCCAGGTGTCAGTCCAGCCGATCATCGCTGCGCAGAAGGAACTCCAGGCCAAGTGCGGCAAGCCCAAGCGCCAGATCACCGTCAACGTCGTCCCCGACGAGATCCTCGACGAGGCCAAGTCCCTCGCCGGCGACAAGATCATCACCGCGCTCTTGATCCCGGGTAAGCTCGCCCGTGAAGCGGCCGTGAAGGCGCTCTTTGACGAAGTCGGTTCCAAGCTCGTCACCAAGTTCGGCGCCGACAAGGTGACCGAGTTCGTCCTCAAGGACGCCGCCTACTACATTCAGAAGGAAGCCGTCCGGAGTCTCGCCCTCGATCAGGGGAAACGTCTCGATGGCCGCAATTTCGACCAGGTTCGTCCCATCTGGGGCGAGGTCGGACTCCTTCCGCGCGCGCACGGTTCCGCCACGTTTGCCCGTGGTGAAACTTTGGCGATCTCCCTTGCGACGCTCGGCACCACCGATGACGCCCAGGAGTTCGACTCCTACACCGGCGGCGAGAACGAGAAGAAGTTCATTCTGCACTATAACTTCCCCAACTTCTCCGTCGGCGAGACCGGCCGGATAACCGGCCCGGGCCGTCGTGAGATCGGGCACGGTGCGCTCGCCGAGCGTTCCTTGCTGCCCGTCCTCCCTGGCGCCGACTATCCCTACGCCGTCCGTATCACCTCCGAGATCATGGAATCCAACGGTTCCACGTCGATGGCGGCGGTCTGCAGCGGCTCGCTCGCGCTCATGGACGCCGGTGTTCCGCTCAAGCGCGCCGTCGCCGGCATCAGCGTCGGCCTTTGCACCGCGTTCGACGCGGCCGGCAAGCCGTCCAAGTATCAGCTGATGACCGACATCATCGGTTGGGAAGACGCCTTCTGCGACATGGACTGCAAGATCGCCGGCTCCGAGGTAGGCATCACCGGCTTCCAGCTCGACCTGAAGCTCAAGGGCATCCCCATCACCCTGATGGAACAGGCGCTGGAGAAGGCCCGCGTGGCCCGTCTCTCGATCCTCGGCGATATGGCCAAGGTCATCGCGGCTCCCCGCACCGAGATGAGCAAGTATGCTCCCCGCATCGTCCAGGTCCGCGTCAACCCCGAGAAGATCGGCGCGCTGATCGGGCCCGGCGGCAAGAACATCAAGCGAATCGTCGAAGAGTCCGGTTGCGAGATCAACATCGAGGACGACGGCACCGTGAACATCTACTCCGTCTCCGCCGAAGGCATGCAGATCGCCCGCAATGCGATCGAGGGCATGACGGCCGAGGCCGAGATCAACCGCATCTACCGCGGACGCGTCGTCACCATCAAGGAATTCGGCGCCTTCGTCGAATTCCTCCCCGGCAAGGACGGACTCGTCCACATCAGCGAGCTGGCCAACTTCCGCGTCAAGAAGACCGAGGACATCGTTAAGATCGGCGACGAGATCTGGGTCAAGTGCCTCGGTGTCGACGAGAAGGGCAAGGTCCGCCTCAGCCGCCGCGCCGCCATGGAAGACCGTGAGAAGGAACTCGCCGGTGAAGCCGCGCCCGCCGCCACCCCCGAGCCCGCTGCCGCGCCCGAGCCCACACCCGAGCCCAACGCCGCGCCTCAGGCCTGATCACCGACTGAATCAACTGCAGGGGCGGATTCCTCGGAATCCGCCCTTTTCATTTCTCCACGTCACGGCACATGGCCGAGAATTTGAGTTGCCGCGACTTTCACCCCTTCCGTTAAATCCGCTCGTGTCTCAACAACATACCCTGCGGGAGCCCGCCAGCTTCTCGGGCATCGGCCTCCATAGCGGCAACAAGGTCCACATGACGTTCCTCCCGGCTCCCGCCGGCACCGGCGTGCGGTTCCGCCGCATCGACCTGGACGGCAGGCCGGAGGTGGAGGCGCGCGTGGAAAACGTCTCCGAGACCAACCGCTCCACCACCCTCTCCAAAGGCAACGTCCGCATCCACACCGTGGAGCATGTGCTCGCCGCCTTCGCTGGCATGGGGGTGGACAACGCGATCGTGGAGCTCGATTCCAACGAACCGCCCATCGCCGATGGCAGCAGCCGCGAGTATGTGCGCATGGTCCACCAGTCGGGCATCGTCGCGCAGACCGAGGTGCGCGAACCCTTCAAGGTCACAGTCCCGGTCGAGATCCAGTCGGGCGAGACGACGATGACGCTGTTCCCGCACGACAAGTTCAAGATCACCTGCACCAGCACGGACCGGAAGGGCCGCTTCACCCAGTTCTACAGCGTCGAGATCAACCCCGAGACCTGGGAACGCGACATCGCCCATGCCCGCACATTCTGCTTCTTCGAGGAGATCGAGTTCCTCATCAAGAACGGCCTCATCAAGGGCGGAAGCCTGGAGAACGCCGTCGTCATCCGCGACGACGCCGTCCTGACCAACGAGCCCTTGCGGTATGTGGAGGAATTCGTCCGCCACAAGATCCTCGACATCATCGGCGACCTCTCGCTCATCGGCCGGCCCCTCCTCGGCCACGTCATCGCCATCAAGCCCAGCCACACGGCGAACACCGAGCTGGCCAAGCAGGTCGTCGCGCAGATCAAGAGACCTCTCCAGCAGGCCCAGACCTTCGCCCCGCCGCCTTTGCCGGCCAAGGAACCCGAGCTGCTCGTCAGGGACGGCGCCGTCCTCGACATCATGCAGGTCATGAAGATCCTGCCGCATCGCCCGCCTTTCCTCATGGTCGACCGCGTGACCAAGATCGAGGGCAGCAAGGTCGTCGCCATGAAGCAGGTCACCATGGGCGAGCCCTACTTCGCCGGACATTTCCCCGGACATCCCATCATGCCCGGCGTGCTCCAACTCGAAGCCATGGCCCAGGTCGCCGGCATCCTCATGATGCGCCAGGCCGAGAACGCCGGGAAAATCGCCTACTTCATGTCCGCTGAGAACGTGAAGTGGCGCAAGCCGGTGCGTCCCGGCGACACGCTCATCATCGAGGTCGACATGACCAAGTCCCGCGGAAAGATCGGCAAGGCCAAGGGCGTCTGCACCGTCGACGGCGAGACCGTGAGCGAGGCCGACGTGACCTTCATGCTCGTGGACAAGGAGGCATGAGCGCGCGGATCCACCCCACCGCCGTCATCCATATCGGATCGCAGATCGGACCCGACTGCGAGATCGGACCCTATTGCATCGTCGGCGAGAACGTCGTCCTCGGTCCCGCCTGCAGGCTCCATTCCCACGTCGTCATCGACGGCCACACCACGCTGGGCAGGAAGAACGAAATTTTCCCATTCGCCTGCCTCGGGCTGAAGAGCCAGGACCTCAAGTGGAAGGGCGGCGTCACCCGCACCGTCATCGGCGACCACAACGTCTTCCGCGAACACGTCACCATCCATGCCGCCACCAGCGACGGAGACGCCACCGTAGTCGGCTCGCACAACACCATCCTCGCCTACTGCCACGTCGCGCACGACTGCCAGCTCGGCAGCCACATCATCATGTCCAACGTGGCCACCCTCGCCGGCCATGTGACCGTCGGCGACCACGCCGTCATCGGCGGACTCGCGGCCGTGCACCAGTTCTGCCGCATCGGGAAATTCTCCATGATCGGCGGCTGCTCCAAGGTCGTGCAGGACATCCCGCCCTTCATGATCGGTGACGGCAATCCGGCCGAGACCCGCACCATCAACAAGGTCGGGATGGAGCGGCACGGCGTCTCCGAGGAAGCCCAGGCGGCCATGCGCCAGGCCTACAAGATCCTCTTCCGCGAAGGCCTCACCGTCTCCAACGCCCTCGCCAAGCTCGAAGCCGACCTGCCCAAGCTCCCCGAGATCGAGCATCTCATCGACTTCGCCAAGACCAGCCAACGCGGACTGGCGAAGTAGTGTTCGTCAGTTCGGCCACTTGGGAAGGGAGTCGAGGAACGGCCGGCCTGCGCCGGAGAACCAAACCGAATCAGCTGAAATCTTTCGGCAGCTTGCGATCTGGGTCCGATAGGCGAAAAAAGGAGCCACCCCTACGAGCAGGATAAAAAATGTCCCGCCGCCGAAAGGCACTGGCAGCACGAAGAGGCTTAGGAAGCCGATAGCACCAGCGGCGATTGCTATAAACCCCGACCGGCGCCTTTTGTCTTTGCACCCAGAGCAGAGGTGAACCCGGATCTTCGCTGTGCGGTTGACTGAGAATCTCTGTGTCAAGCGCACCTCGATAGAGGACTCTTCGCCCGCACAATTGCACCAGAAACACCGCTTCGGCAGGTGCGCATTTTTTGAAGCTACTACCGACGCCCGATCCCTCCATGCATTGTCCAGATTGGTGAAGGGCAACCCTTCCTTAATCCGCTGCACAACCGCTGGCTTGCAGGCTCCACAAACCGTGAGTCCCGACAGGACCACCAAGTCATCAGGCGAATGGAACGTCCCGCACTGCGAGCACGCTTCCTGACCCACCTTGGGAATCAGCACACCCGGCCGCGCCGTCGCGAGCGGCTGCCATTCCGCCATGCCCTCCCTCCAAACCAGCGTGAACGCGTCGATGACGCCGCTGGCGGTGAGCGAATCCAACTCGCCGTCCGAAACCGGCCCCACCTTCCGACCGTCTTTTGCGTAGAACCACATGGCTGCCTGCTGACGTAGCGTCGGCTGGAGCGAATTCCAAGCCCTTAAGCCATCAACGACGGACTGATGTGCCACATGGGGGCAAGCTGCGGAGCAGCGGTAGAAAGTAGCCACGGGCGTGAGCCCGTGGTTCGTCGAAGAAGATGAACGAGCTCCGGAGGAGCGGCAGAGGGGTTTCTGTCTCCCTTCCAGGGCTTTGAACATTTGGAAGGCTCAACCCACAGCTCACGCTGTGGGCTACGGTCTTCCGCACCTCCGGTGCTGGGTTTCCTTAGAAAGGCTTGAAGAAGCTACCTGGCCAAACTCCGCCGCTTGAAATTCACGAAAAGGTTCTCCGGCATCATGGTGAAGGCGAACTTCTCGCGCACCGGGCCACGGCCGGGCGCCTTCGCCAGCGTGAAGCACCGGGCCATCATGGCCGTGACCGCCTTGATCTCCAGCAAGGCCAGGCTGCGTCCGGGACAGAACCTCGGCCCCGCTCCGAACGGAACGAAGGCTTTGGTGTTGTGCGCTGGCCAGCCATCGTTCCGGACAAAACTGCGCCGCGTTGCCGAAGTGCGCGTCCTGAACGGCAGGGTGCATCGTCACCAGCATGATGGCCGTGCCGCGCGGAACGGAGACACCCTTCAACTCCACGTCCTCGTTCGGTTCCAAGGAGAACAGCGGAGCAACCGGATTGAGCCGTATGGCTTCGTGGGCCACCGCTTCGCCGTATTCGAGTGCGTCGAGCGACTGCGCCGTCTCGGTCAGTCCCGAGGCGTCGATGTGCGTGTCGGCTTCGGCTTGGAGACGCGTCTGCACTTCGGGCAGGTCGGTCAGGAAGTCGATCATCCAGGCGAGGCTGTTGGCCGTGGTGTCCTCCCCGGCGAGGAGCATCGTGATGATGTTGCCGAAGATCTCGGTGTCGGTGAAGGCCGCTCCGACGTCGTCGCGCGCGGCCAGCATCGCTTCGAGGAAGTTGGTCGGGTGCTCGACGAGTTCCGGCTGACGGGCGAGCTTGGCGCGGGTGTCGATGACGAAGCGGGCGATGATTTCGTGGATGGCCCGGAGCGACGATTCCAGCGCACGGTCGGCCGGGAGGCGGAGGAAATGCCAGTAGGGCACCGGCGCGTTGATGCGGCGGTGGAGCATCGGGAAGATGCGTTCGAGGTGCTGCTGGATGACCTCGCCCTCGCGTTCCAGCGTGTTCATGTCGTAGCCGAAGGCGAGGTTCGTCGTGACGTCGACCGTGTAGCGCATCAGGTCGTCCTGCACCTCGATGTCCGCGCCGCTGTCGGCTGCGCGCTCCCAACGTCGACGAAGGCGTTCCGTCACCGTGCGGAGCACGGGGAAGAACGCCCGCAGATGGGCGGTGTCGAGGGCGCGCGCGGTCAGCTTTCGTTGCCGCTGCCAATCCTCGCCCTCGGAGGAGAAGACCCCGTGGAGGCCCATCTCGCGGAAGACCGACTCGATGGTGTCTATCCGCCGATAGCGCTGCGGCCGTTGCCGGAGGATTTCCTGGATCAGCTCCGGCTCGGCGATGGCGACAACGGGACGCGTTCCCAGCCGGAAGGTGAACATCGTTCCGAACTCGTCGCACCAACGCCCGAGCACGCGGTGCAGTTGATCAAGGTCGAGTTGCAGCAGGTTGCCGACGAGCGGCAGGCCTCTTGGTCCGGGAAGGTCGGAGATCATCCGGGCGGTCATGGGAATGCGGGTTGGTCGCAACGAAGGAACATCGGGAGTTTGGCGGCACAATTCTCGCTGGTCTAGCGGAGACAATTTCGCCCAATCCAACCGGAGCTTTTGACAGATGATGACCGGCTGGGAGAAGGCCTTCGGTTCCTTGCCCCCCGCACACTACGGCTACGGAAGGACCACATAGTCCGAGTTTCCGCCCTTGCTCGACCGGGGGCTGTTCGTGTCATACTATATGTATGGTGATCGGTGGGCTGTCCCCTGTTGGGACGATCCTCATCGATCGACCCGATCTCGCCTCCGCCTGACGTTTAGTAGGAGGCGATCTTTTTTTATGCGAAATACCGTTGTTCCGTGTTCCGCGATGGGGCGATTGGGCCTTGGCCTGCTCTCCCTGCTTGCCGGTCTTTTCATCTCGACGCCTCTCCTGGCGCAGCAACCCCCGACCGAACCGCTCTGGGTCACCATGCCCGGCACGGCTACGCTCAACGGCGTCAGCATGGGCGAGAGCCTCATCCGGGCCGCCGGGAGTGCCACGGATACCGCCGGGAACACCTTTGTCGTCGGCGGTTTCCATGGCCGCGCGACCTTCGGCACCAACGTGCTCGTCGCACTCGGCTCGTATCCTGGACCGGACATCTTCCTGGTGAAGTATGACTCCGGCGGCAGGGTGATCTGGGCCCGAAGTGCCGGCGGGGTGGACGCGGATCAAGCGAAGGGCATCGCCCTCGACACGTCGGGCAACGTCTTCATTACCGGCGAAATCACGAGCCAGTCGGCCACCTTCGGCACGAACACGCTCACGGGATTCGGCAGCACGCTCTTCGTCGCCAAGTATGACTCCACCGGCGAGTGCCTTTGGGCCCGGCGGGCTGGTCCATGGTTAACCCCGGCAGGTCCCGGCGGAATCACCGCCGCCGGCTACATGACGGCGGGTGGACTGATGGCGGACACGGCGGGCAACGTGGTGGTGGCCGGTTCCTTCGCGGGCAACCCGATGTTCGGCGGCGTGCTTACGAACGCCTCCTTCCTCTACAACTTTTCCGGCGGCCTGATCCTCACCAACAGCAACACCAATGCGGCGGGCGGCAGCTACGACATCTTTCTCGCCAAGTATGATTCCGCCGGTTCGCTGCTTTGGGCCAAGGCCCACGGCGCGACCAACAACGAGTCCCTGAACTCCATGGCGCTCGATTCGGCCGGGGGCATCTACGTGGCCGGAAGTTTCATCGCGCTGACGGTGCTCGGGCCGAACACCTACACGAACCTGCCGTCGTTGACGGGGCCCTTCGTGGCCAAATTCGACAATGCCGGCGGCCATGTCTGGAGCTCCAGCCTCGGTGAAGGAACGAACGGGCGCACGGCTTCGGCCATCGGTCTGACAGTGACGACATCGGGTCTGGCGACGGTGGCGTTCCAGACGAGGACCTCGCCTTACAACATCGGATCGCTGTCCGTGACGAACCTCGAATCGGACCCGGGATTTCAACCGGTCTGGATGACGTTGCTGGTTCGCTTTGACGCGGCGGGTGTTCCAGTGTGGTTGAAGAAGACGCCGTTCTCCCTCGGCGACTACGGCACGCCGGCGCTCCTGGCCACGCTCGCGCAGGACAGGTCGACCAACACCTACCTCGCCGGCTACGGAAACTGGAATCTGAACGCCGCCAACAACGCGCCCCGTGGGTTGACCGTGGTGAAGTTCGACATCGGCGGCAACGGCGTCTGGACCAACCTGGTCGGACGTGGCGTGTCGTTCAGCTCGTTGCCCTCCGGCCGTCGGATGTTGGGCGTGGATTTCCAGACCAACCTCTATTTCACCGGTTCTTTGAGCGGCGACAAACTGACCAGCCTGCCCTTCGGCTGGACCAACGTGGTCAACGGATTCACCAACGGTTTCGGCGACAATATGTTCCTGACCAAGCTGGCCGCGAGCTACGTGCCGGTGGTGCCGCAGTTCGTCATCCAGCCGACGAACATGGTCTTCCAGCCGCCCAACGGACTGGCGAATTCCGCTCTGGCTCGCGCGTGGCCGGTGGCTGACTACCGCTGGTATAGCGTCACGAATGGTGTCCCCGGCCGCATCGGCACGAACCAGCTCCTGTCCCTCGGCGCGACGACGGTGGCCAACGTCACGACCTACTACGTCGTCGCGTCCAACCTCGTCGGCCAGTCGACCAGCACGGTGGTCTTCGCGCAGCCGTTGCTCGCCGTCTTTCCCGTGACGAACACCACCAACGCCATCCTCCTCGGAGGCTCCGGCACGCTCTCGGTCAACTCAACAGGAACCACGGCGATCACCTACCAGTGGCGCTTCAACGGCACCAACATAGCCGGCGCCACTTCATCGGCGCTTGTTCTGAACAACGTCACGACCAATGCCAACGGGCTCTACACCGTCGTGGCTTGCAACGCCTGGGGCTGCGTCACCAGCGCGCCGCCGATCACGGTGAAAGTGGTTCCGCCCGGAACGATCGATGGCACGTATGTCACCCAGCTCACCGGCGACGCGGCGATGGCCCGGCTTGCTGACGGCCGCTTGCTGGCAGCGGGATTCGATCCCGGCTACTCGGGTGCCACCCAGCTTTATCGCGGCCTGACCAACGGCGCATTCGACACGAACTTCTACCTCAAGCCCCAGTCGTTAGGCGGCACGTATGCCTGGTGGCGGTCCGGCGTATTCGACCAGCAGGGACCGAGCGCCTTCGTGGTGGAACCCGATGGCAAGATCCTGGTCGGTGGAAATTTCAACCTCTTCTACCGCCCCGTCGTTGGTTGGACCAACGTGCAGAAGATGGTCCGGCTTACGGCCGACGGGTTTTACGATCCGACGTTCGACGTGGGCAGCGGTCCCTATGACCCGTGGGATTTCTCCAACAACCAGTCCGGCATCAGGGCACTCGTTCGTCAGCCCGACGGAAAGCTGGTCGCGGCGGGATGGTTCCGGACCTTCAACGGAGTTGGCCGCACCAACATCGTCCGGCTGAACACCAACGGCACCGTCGACGCCACCTTCACTGGCCAGACGTTCGCCTACGGCACGGACTACAACAATGTGGGTGTCATTTCCGCCCTTGCGCTCCAGCCCGACGGCAAGGTCCTCGCCGGCGGAAACTGGCAGCGCGTCAGCGGGCAGGACCGGCCCGTGCTCATCCGGCTCAATGCCAATGGCACGATCGACAATACCTTCTCCGTCATGCTCCAGAAGAACAGCGCCACCACCTGGCCGGCCAATGGATTCTGCAACGTGGCCTGCATCGCCCTCCTGCCTTCGGGAAAGATCCTGATCGGCGGCAGCGGTCTCCGCATCGGCCAGACCGGCTATGACAACAACGCCATCTTCCAGCTCAACGCCGACGGCACGGTGGACACGAATTTCGCGGCCCAGGCCACCGGCGGCATGACCTCGTCTTCCACCATCGCCGTGCAGGCTGACGGGAAAATCCTTCTCGGTGGGTATTACAACGTGAACCGCTTCCTGCCGACAGGGGCGCTTGATCCCGACTGGTTGTTCGATCCGTCTCTGACGGCTTACAACATCGGAACCCTTCGCATCATGGTAAGCGTCACGCGGAGCACCCCTATCTGGACGGAGCATAGATGTCGTAGTCGTAGGGTATGACATCTATGACCGGCGGATCGGAGATACTGAGGGCG
>JAYVSO010000161.1:0-6882 GCA_043775315.1 Verrucomicrobiota bacterium | reverse complement strand
GGAATGGAATCAAGCGGATGAAACCCAAAGTGCTGTTACTGAACGGTGATGATGAGTCCTTGGCCGATTCGTTGCGCCATTCACTCACGCCGGAGAAGTGGGAACCGGTCCTCGCCAAAAGCGCCCACGAGGCCGTCGAGAAGTCAGCGACCCCAACTATTTCAGGAATACCATGAATACCAAGACGGCAGGCTATCTGATTTTCTACGGTGCGTTCCTGATTCTGGCCGGGCTGGCCGGCTACTTGTCGAACCCGGAGAAGGCGAAGACGGCTCTGATGTCCGGCGGGATGTTTGGGGCTCTCTCGATTCTTTGGGGCGTGCTGGGAGCGCGCGGGGTCCGTTGGAGTTTGCCAGCGGCGCTGGTCACGACCGGCCTGCTGGCCCTCGTGTTCACTTGGCGGGCGAGTGTCGGCTGGCTGGCAGTTCTCGATGGCAAATCGGAAAAACTTTTTGCGGCGAGTTTAATCACCGCCATGTTGGCGGGCTCCGTCGTGATGCTGCCCGCGTTAATGAGAGGAAGAAAGATCCTATGATACTCCTCATCTCAATTTCCTGTGGCATCTGCTGCCGCTGCTGACCGGGAGGAAGCGTCACTGATTTCTCCCGGCACAAACCAAAACAGACCCCTCGTTTATGAAAATACAATTCCGAATTCGCGGCCTCAACGCCAACGCCGGCCTGCGCGCCTGGCTGGCGCAACAACTCGAACGTTTGCACCGCCTCATCCCCGTCAGCGCCGCCGAGGTAATGCTGGAACGGCAGCAGGACAACGCGCCCGCTTTCCGCGCGCAGGTGCATCTGGCCGTGCCCGGCCCGGACATCCACGCCGCCGCCCGCGACCACACGCTGGAAGCCGTCTGGCTGAAGGTCGCCAAAAACCTGCGCCAACAAATCGAGCGGCGCAAAACCCGGCAACAACTCCGGCACAAGGGCCACCGCCAGCATCCGTTGACGGCCAGCCGCTGGTCCGGCGCGCCGGTCGCCGCGAGAGCTTGAAGCGTGGGCCAACCCCGTCTCCGCGCTGCAAAGGCAAACAAAGAAGAAAGGTCAAAGGATGAAAAATGAAACGAAACCGAACAAGAGGAACAAAAACAACGCCGGCCAGCACGAATCGAAGCGGATTCATTTTGAATTCACTTGTCCAACCGCCGAGTCGGTTTCCATCGCCGGCACTTTTAACCAATGGCAGCCGAACGCGATGCCGATGATCGCTCTGGGTCAAGGCCGCTGGGCGAAGGACTTGGCGTTGCCGCCCGGCGACTACGAGTATTGCCTGGTGGTGGACGGCCAATGGACGCCCGATCCCCTGGCCACAGAGACCGCGCCCAACCCGTTCGGCGGCGTGAACTCGGTTTGCAAGGTGGGCAACGGCGGCTGATCCATCAGCCCACCGCATGACACACCAACTCTGGCTCTGGGTCGGCTTCAACGTCTTCGTCCTCGCGATGCTGGCACTGGACCTCGGCGTCTTCCACCGGAAGGCGCACGTCGTGACCTTCAAGGAATCGATCGCGTGGACCGTCGTCTGGGTCACGCTCGCGCTGCTCTTCAACCTCGGTATCGCCCACTACATGGGCGATGCGAAGGGTCTCGAGTTCTTCACCGGCTACGTCATCGAGAAGTCGCTCAGCGTGGACAACGTCTTCGTCTTCGCGCTGCTCTTCTCCTACTTTGCCGTGCCGCCCATTTATCAGCACAAGGTGCTCTTCTGGGGCATCCTCGGCGCGCTCGTCATGCGCGCGATCATGATTATCCTCGGCGCGGTGCTCATCGCGAAATTCTCGTGGATCATCTACGTCTTCGGCGCGTTTCTCATTCTGACCGGCATCAAGATGATCGTAAAACGCGAGGAGGAGCTTCATCCCGAGCGCAACCCGGTCGTGCGCTGGTTCAAGAAACTCATGCCGGTGACCAGCGATTATCGCGGCGATAAATTCTTCGTTCGCGAAAACGGCGTCCGCATGGCCACGCCGCTCTTCGTGGTGCTGCTGCTGGTCGAAATCTCGGACGTGATTTTCGCCGTGGACTCGATTCCGGCCATCTTCGCCGTCACCAAAGATCCGTTCATCGTCTATACCTCGAACGTGTTCGCCATTCTCGGTCTGCGCTCGCTGTATTTCGCGCTGGCCGGCGTGATGGACAAGTTCCACTACCTCAAGATCGGCCTGGGCGTGGTGTTGACGTTCGTCGGCGTGAAGATGCTCATCGCGCACACGAAATGGGCCATCGACACGCATGTCTCGCTCGGCGTGATCGTGATGATCATCGCCGCGTCGGTGGTGCTGTCGCTGCTGCGACCGAAGCAGACGGTCATCCCTCCCGTGTCTCCAAAGACGGGGAGTTGACCATGGAAATCCTCGACGCCATCCGCGCCAACCTGCTTTCGCCCGCCGTGCTGTTCTTCGCGCTCGGCCTCATCGCCGCGCTGACGAAGAGCGACCTGAAATTTCCAGAGCCGCTCTATGTCGGGCTGACGATTTACCTGCTTGTGGCCATCGGCTTCAAAGGCGGCGTGGCCATCGCCGAGGCTGGCCTCGCCAAGGTCTGGTTGCCGGCGCTCGCGGCCTTGGCCCTCGGTGCCTTGATTCCGCTGTGGACCTATCCACTGCTGCGTTTCGGTGGAAAATTTTCCGCCGTGGACTCCGCCGCCATCGCGGCGCATTACGGCTCGGTGAGCGCGGTCACATTCATCGCGGCGACCAATTATCTGAAAGCCGTCAACCAACCTTACGAGGACTACGCCACGGCATTTCTCGCCGTCATGGAATCGCCCGCCATTCTCGTGGGCGTGGTGCTGGGCAGACGGGGGGCGAAGGATCGGGCGTGTCGCTCAAGAAAGCGATGCACGAGGCGATCTTCGGCCGCAGCATCTTCCTGCTCGTCGGCGCGCTGGTCGTCGGCGCGCTGTGCGGCAAGCCGGGCATGGAAAAAGTGGAGGCGTTCTTTGTCACGCCGTTTCAGGGCGTGCTCGCGCTCTTCCTGTTGGAAATGGGCATGGTCGCCGGGCGTCGCCTGGGGGATCTAAAAAAGGTCGGACTTTTCCTGCTCGGCTTCGGAGTGCTGGTGCCGTTGGTCAATGGCGCGCTCGGAGTTTACCTCGGCAAACTCGTCGGGCTGGAACTGGGCGGCGCGACGTTGCTCGGCGTTTTGTCCGCGAGCGCGTCCTACATTGCCACGCCGGCGGCCATCCGCATCTCGCTGCCCGAAGCGAACCCGACGTTTTACCTCACGGCATCGTTGGCGATCACGTTCCCATTTAACATCACGCTGGGCATCCCGATTTACCTGGAGATCGCCCGCCGTCTCTACTCTTGAAGCCATGAACACACACCCGATGAAACTGGTCACCATTGTCTGCGAAGCCTACGCGAGGGACGCGGTGACGAAACTTCTCCGCGACGTCGGCGCGCATGGCTATACACTCTTCGCGGTGGAGGGCGATGGCTCGCAGGGCAAACGCCCGGGGGACATCCCGGAGTTTGCGAACATCCAGATCGAAGTCGTCGTGCCGCCGGCAGTCGCAGAAACATTGCTCGGGCGGCTGGAAATCGAATTCTTTCCCCGCTATGCGATGATCGCTTTCGAGTGCGAGGTGCGTGTGCTGCGAAAGGAAAAATTCTAACCGGACTTCGTCCGTGCCCGCTCGTAACGTCCTGATTCTACGCCGCAGCATCCTATTGTCTGCCAGCGCTTCGTAGTTCATCGAGACGAAAGCCGGGGCCGTGCCGCACGATTTATCAGACTGATTCCTTTCGATGCGGAACAATCCCCAGTCTGTTTCAGCAAGCCGTGCCTCGGTGATTGCTGGGTAAAATGTGAGTTTCCAGAATCACAAATCTGTTGGCACTTGGGGGTTGTGAATTCTTTATTTCCTTGTCCAAGCGAATCTCGGAGTTGGAGGCGAGGGTCGGAATCGAACCGACGATGCAGCTTTTGCAGAGCCGTGCCTTACCACTTGGCTACCCCGCCGCCTACCGATGTGGGCGTGAGCTTAGGGGGCTGCTTCCTTGGTTCAAGACGAAGTTTTATTCGAGCGTCAGTCGCCGCTCTCGAAGGCCGACAGCTGCAAATGAAAAACGGGCGCGGTTTCCCGAGCCCGTGGTGTCTTGAGATTGAGTGATGAACGGAGCGCCTAGGCGCCCATGCCGTCCTCGAAGCTGCCGCCGGCCACCGGGAAGCACAGGTTGTTCTTCACGTAGCGGATGCCGTCGGCGCTGCAGTAGTCGAGGTCCTTGTGGGCGCTCTCGGCTTCGACGATGAGCGGCGCGGTGGCCTTGCCGGTCAGCTCGGTGTAGCGCTGGGGATATCCGGCCGCGATGAGCAGCTCGACGTAGCGCTGCATGTTCAGGTCGCCGCTGCCGAGGTCGGTGAACTGCATCGCGCGCTTGGTCCAGTTCGGCTCCATGGCGCGGAGCGGGAAACCGCGGCGGATGACGAAGTTCTTCACGTGGCAGGCGTAGATGTGTTTGGCCACCTTGTTGAAACGGGTTTCCCAGTCCTCGCCTTCCCAGCAATGGGAGGGGTCGGCGTTCACTTGGAGCGATTTGTCGCCGTCGCAGATGTCGACCAGCATGAGGAAGTCGTCCGCCGTGGAGGCGCCGGTGCCGGGATGGATCTCATGGCAAAGCTTCAGGCCGAGCTTGTTGGCGTGGGCGCGGAGCTTGGCCGTCTTCTTGACGAAGCGTTCCTGGCCTTCCTTGAGCAGGTCGAAGCCGCCGCCGGCCCAGAAGCCCCACGGATAACCGGTGGCCAGTTCCCAGCCGAAGGCGACGCCCCAGAACATGGGGATGGTCTTCACGTTCAACTCGACCGCGAGATCCATCAGCTTCAGCAGATACTTCTCGTGCCAGGCCTCGTTCTTGTCGGAGGAAAGCTTGGCGACGTCGGGCGCGATGAAGGGGTTGCCGGACTTGGTGCCGGTCCAGGCGCTGGTGTGGACCCAGAACGGGCAGTGCGCCGAGATGCCGTCGAGGCTCATGCCGCGGTCTTCGAAGGCGGCCTTGATTTCCTTGGCCTTGCGGAAACCACCCTTGCCGTCGTTGAGCATGTAGTTGCTCGGCTGGACACCGGCGGCGCCGGCGTTCTTGGCGTAGTCGAGGAACTGTTCGAGGGACTTCGCGCCGTGCTGCGCGCCTTCGACGCTGGGATGGTAGCAGATTTTGGCCATAAGAATTGCGTGTGTGTAACGACTCGGAGCGGCAAACGATTACTTGCCGCCTTCCGGCAAGGCAAGCAGAGGCTCTGCCAACGACGGGAAAATCAACGCCTGACGAACCACGTGCGGTCCGCCTAGCCTCTTGTAGACCCCATTTCCGAAGCGCACCGCATGAAACTCACCTCGCTCGACTGGTTGATCGTCGCCGCCTTCTTCCTGATCTATCTCGGCATCGGCGTGGTGGCGGCTCGCCGAGCCCGGGGCGGCTTCTCCGAGTTTTTCCTCAGCGGCCAGCGCATGCCGTGGTGGCTGCTGGGGTTTTCGATGGTGGCGACGACCTTCGCCACGGACACGCCGAACCTCGTGACCAACATCGTCCGGACCACAGGCGTCTCGGGGAACTGGGTCTGGTGGGCCTTCCTGCTCTCGGGGACGGTCACGGTCTTCTTCTACGCCAAACTCTGGCGGCGCTCGGGGGTGCTGACGGACATCGAGTTCAACGAACTCCGATACTCGGGCAACAGCGCGGCCACCCTGCGCGGCTTCCGGGCCGTCTACCTCGGCGTGTTCTTCAACGTCATGATCATGGCCAACGTCACCCTCGCGGCCGTGAAGATCGGTGCCGTCGTCCTCGGGCTGACGCCGCTCCAGACCATCACCATCGCCGCCACGATCACGGTGCTCTACAGCATGGCGGGCGGATTGACCGGCGTGCTGCTGACGGACCTTCTGCAATTCGCCGTGGCCATGGCGGGCGCGTTCGGCGCCGCGTGGTTCGTGCTGAAGATGCCCGAGGTCGGCGGAATGCAGACGCTCATGGCCCATCCGCAGGTGACGCCCCTGCTGAACATCCTGCCGGATTTCTCCGCGGCCGATTCCACCGCGCTGATCGCCACGTTCGTCATCCCGCTGACGGTCCAGTGGTGGTCGTCCTACTATCCCGGTGCAGAACCGGGCGGTGGCGGCTACGTGGTCCAACGCCTTCTCGCCGCGAAGAACGAGCGCCACGCCGTCGGCGCCACGCTGCTCTTCAACGCCATGCACTACGCCTTCCGTCCGTGGCCCTGGATCATCGTCGCCCTGGCGTCGGTCGTGGTCTTTCCGACGTTGGACTCCATTCAGAAGGCATTCCCGAACGTCGACCCGAAGATCATCGGGCACGACCTGGCGTATCCGGCCATGCTCACGTTTCTCCCGGCGGGTTTGGCCGGACTCGTCATGGCTTCGCTCATCGCCGCCTACATGTCGACCATGTCCACGCAGGTCAACTGGGGCGCATCCGTCCTGGTCAACGACCTCTACCGCCGCTACCTCCGGCCCGCCGCGCCGGAGAAGGAACTCGTCCGCGTCGGCCAGGCCGCGACCGTCGGCTGGATCATCGTCGCGCTGCTGACCAAGCCCGTGGACGAGGAACGCCTTCGGGAATTCTACCGGCGCGTGCAGCCCGGCGGGCCTGGTTGGAAGGCCGTGGTCGAACGCGCCAAACGCGATGGCGTGCAGATCGAGGGCGGCACCGGTTCCGATGGCGACCTCGGCCGCGCAGGCGTCTGTGCCGTGGCCAGCACCATCGGCATCTACGCGCTGATCTTCGCCGGAGGCTGGTTCGTCTACGGCCGCACCGGCCAAGCCGTCGCCGCCAGCGCCGTTGCGCTCATTTGCGGCGCGGTCGTTTGGAACCAATGGAACCGACAGACGTTCCGTTGACGCGGCCGTCATTCGTCGAAC
>JAYVSO010000160.1:0-23903 GCA_043775315.1 Verrucomicrobiota bacterium | reverse complement strand
CGCCCTCAGTATCTCCGATCCGCCGGTCATAGATGTCATACCCTACGACTACGACATCTATGCTCCGTCCAGATAGGGGTGCTCCGCGTGACGCTTACGATGCACCCGTCCCGAGGCTGATTGAAGTCTTGGCCATTATGATTCCCTCAAAGTGGGCTCCCGTCCCCAAGGTGACGTCGCCAAACGTCTGCCAGAAGACGTTTGCGGCCAACGCCCCGCCTGAAAGATGAATCTGCGTGCTGCTCGCCTGGGTAATTTTCCCCGCGATCTGGAAGATCCAGACATCGTTCGGGCCACCGCTGAGGGTGACGTCCGACGAGATCAAAACATCCGTGCCCCACTTGTAGAGACCGGGGACGAGGGTCAACCCGCCAATCTGTCCGGCACCCAGTTCGGTGAAATCGGGCGTGCTACGTCCCGCGGCGTCAGTGTAGGCCGTCTGCATATCGCCGATGGCCGTCGTCAGGTTCGCCGGAGTTGGAGCGGCATAGTCCGGCGTGTAGACTTTGCCCGTGATCTGGGCGGATGTCGCAAAGGGACTGTTTGCGGTAAGCATCAACGAGAAACCAGTGATCGCTGTCGCGGAGATCGGGCTTACTCCAATGTCTCCGGTGATCGCGGAAGCCGGAACAGTTGAGATTCCTGATTTGGACAAAATCACATAATTGCCGGCCGTCCCAAGATTTACCGGCGCTTGTGCCGCCGAGGCCTCGCGGCACAGGAGCATCACCGCTGAAGCAAGGACAAGGCAGGCCAGGACTCGTTTCCTTCCGGTCAATCCTGCCTGAATTGCACATGTTTCGTTCGAACCGTTTTTCAAACTCCGTGTTACTCTTTTCATCAAGCTTATCATCGGCATCACGGGGTGGGAGGTGTATGGGGTAATCACCCCATGATGTTGCGGTCCTTGTTGCTTGGCGGCGCATTTGGGCGGTGGTGTCAGAACGATGTGTTCCGCTCAGACCCACCTGGTCTCCACGGCCCACCGCCGAATGCAGATGTGGTAAGCGCCTCGGCCAGTGGATGCGCCCGCATCATTGACCGGCGAACGCCCGGAACAAATCCAAAGCGAGGGACTCTTTCCTCGGCCTCATGTTTGCCAATTCACCCCAGCTTCACCCGGCGCAACCGCAGGGCGTTGCTGATGACCGAGACGGAGCTGAGGCTCATGGCGGCGCCCGCGATGATCGGGCTGAGCAGCAAACCGAAGAACGGATAGAGCACGCCCGCCGCGACCGGAATGCCAAGGGCATTGTAGAGAAACGCGAAGACGAGGTTTTGCCGGATGTTGTTCATGGTGGCGCGACTGAGCCGGATCGCTTGCGCGATGCCGCGGAGGTCGCCTTTGACGAGGGTGATGCCGGCGCTTTGCATGGCCACGTCGGTGCCGGTGCCCATCGCGATGCCGACTTCGGCTTCGCTGAGGGCGGGCGCGTCGTTGATGCCGTCGCCGGCCATAGCGACATGTTTCCCCTCGGCCCGCAGCTTCTTCACATGCGCTGCTTTTCCGGCGGGCTCGATCTCCGCTTCCACGGCGTCGAGGCCGAGTTGATTCGCCACGGCGGCGGCGGTGCGCCGGTTGTCCCCGGTCAGCATGACGAGCTTCAATCCGAGCGCATGAAGTTGGGCGATCGCCTCGGCCGTGGTGGACTTGATGGGATCGGCGACGGCGAGGATTCCCGCCGGCTTGCCATCGATGGCGACAAACATCGCGGTCTTGCCCGCTTCCTGCAGTTGCACGGCCGAGGCTTCCAGCGGCTCCAAACCGGTGATCTTTTCGTTCCGCAGGAAATCCGGTTTGCCGATCATCACCGCCCGGCCGGCGACGTTGCCAACTACGCCGCCCGCCGTCACCGAACGAAAACCGTTCACAGCCTCGAGCGCGATACCCTGGTCCTTCGCACCCTGCACAATCGCGGCGGCAAGCGGGTGCTCGCTGGCCTGCTCCAGTGACGCGGCGAGACGCAGGAACTCCTTCGCGTCGAATCCGCCGACGGGCAGCACATCCATGAGCTTGGGTTTCCCTTCCGTGAGCGTGCCCGTCTTGTCCACGACGAGCGTGGTGATTTTCTCCAGGCGTTCGAGCGCTTCGGCGTTTTTCACGAGCACGCCTTCCTGCGCGCCGCGTCCGACGCCGACCATGATGGACATTGGCGTCGCGAGACCGAGGGCGCACGGACACGCGATGATGAGGACCGCGACGGCGTTGATGATGGCGTGCGCGAGCTTCGGCTCCGGCCCGATCGACATCCAGACGACGAACGTGATCATTGAAACCGCCAGCACCACCGGCACGAAGATGCCGGCGACCTTGTCGGCGAGACCTTGAATCGGCGCGCGGCTGCGCTGGGCTTCGGCCACCATGGCCACGATCTGCCCGAGCAGCGTGTCGCTCCCGACGCGCTCGGCGCGCATGACAAAACTGCCGGGGCCATTGACGGTGCCGCCCGTCACTTTGTCGCCGGCGCTCTTTTCCACCGGAAGCGGTTCGCCGGTGATCATGGATTCCTCCACGCTGGAGTGGCCTTCCATCACCGTGCCATCCACGGGAACCTTGTCACCGGGAACGACGCGCAACCAATCGCCGACTTTCACCCGGTCAAGCGGGACCACGTTGTCGCCGCCCGGTGCGACTTGCCGCGCGGTGGGCGGGGCGAGGTTAAGCAACGCCTTGATGGCGCTGCCCGTGCGGCTGCGGGCGCGGAGTTCGAGCACCTGTCCAAGGAGCACCAGCACGATGATGACAGCGGCGGCCTCGAAGTAGATGGCGACCTTGCCCCCATGCTGCATCGCACTGGGGAAAAGATCGGGAGCGACCATCGCCACGGCGCTGAAGACGAAGGCCGCGCCCACGCCGATGGCGATCAGCGTGAACATGTTCAAATGCCGCGACACGATGGAGCGCCAGCCCCGGCGAAAAAACGGCCAACCGGCCCACCAGACAACGGGCGTCGTGAGCGCAAATTGCACCCAGCGTGAGGCGTGGCTATCCGCCCAGGCCTGGTGCGCGAGCGCGGGGATCAAGTGGGCCATCGCGAGCGCGAACACCGGCAGCGTCAGTGCGGCGCCGATCCAGAAACGCCGCGTCATGTCGTTCAGCTCCGCGTTTTCATCATCCGCGTCAGCCATGCCTGCGGTTGCCGTCTTCAGCTCCAGCGCCATGCCGCACTTCGGACAATCGCCCGGATGATCCTGCTGCACCTCCGGGTGCATCGGGCAGGTATAGACGGCTTTGCCCGCAGTGGGCGCGACCCACGCCGGGTTTCGTTCCAAGGCCATGCCGCATTTCGGACAGTCGCCGGGTTTGTCGGAGACGACGCCCTCGCACATCGGACAGAAGTATTTCGCCGCCGCGGGAGGCTTCACTTCCTCGCCCGAGCCTTGGCCGCCGCAACACGACTTCTCCTCGTGGGCTTGGTGATGTTCCTCGGGGTGCTCGCCATGATTGTGACCACCGGCACTGCAATCTTCCAACTCTTCCACCGGCGTCAGCGTCAGCCGGTTCTTCGGGTTGCCTTGGGAAAGAAACTTCCGGCGGCAGCCCTCGGAGCAAAAATATAACGTCTCCCCGCCGCGCTCGGCTGAAAGCGCCTTCGCCTCGTCCACCTTCATTCCGCAGATCGGATCAATCTTCATGGGTGTTTCAGTTGTGTTGGTGGGAGTTGGACTGGCATTCGCAGTTCAGGCAGCCGTGGCCGAACTGCTCCAGCGCCCTGAGTTGGGGGGCCTTCTTCCGGTGCAGATCCACGATGGTGTTCCGGAGAATGCGGTAGAACCAGGCGATCAAGTTGTCGCCCGCTTCCAGCCGGACCGGAGCCTGGAGCGCCTTGAGAAGGGCGTCCTGGACGACATCGGCCGCGAGTTCGGGATCGCCGAGGCGGCTTTGGGCGAAGGCGCGGAAGCGTTGGAGATTTTCCGTCAGCACACAGCGGAGCTGGTCTTCGGCCCGGGCGATGGCTCGGTTTGGGATGATTGATTTCATTTTCACCACAGCTAACGGACGGGCCGGCCAAAGGTTACACATCGCAGAAACGCCGCACGCATGGGGTGTTCACCCCAATAGCAGCCGGCCCGGTTCCGGCACATTGTGCCCATGAAGCTTGCGACGGATCGCCCCCCCCACGAACACAAAAGTTCGGATGGAGCGGGATACGCCAGGCGGAAACTCGGGAAAGAAATCAAGACCATGAAAACGAACGCCAGTCTGCTCTCCACCCTCAAACTCGGCTGCGGATGCATCTTGGCGGTCGCGACCACGGCGATTCTCCTTGGAACAGCCCAAGCCCAGGAAACGACGAAACCCATGAAGCCGATGAAGGGCGGCGAACATCAGATGATGCTCAACCAGTCCAAGCCGCCGACTCCCGAGGAAACCAAGGAGATGATGGAGCGGTGTCAGGCGATGATGAAACACAAGCAGTCGATGCAGGCAGACATGAACGCCCAGGACGCGGAACTCACTGCGCAGGTCGCCAAGATGAACAGCGCTGCGGACAGCAAGAAAACCGGTCTGATGGCAGCCATCGTCACCAAGATGGTGGAACAGCGGACGGCCACGACCGCACACAAGGCCAAGGTGGACGAAGAGATGATGGCCCACATGATGAAACACATGCAGATGGGCACGGAATCCATGGCGCAGTGCCCGATGATGAAGGCCTCCTCCGGCAAGTCCGAGACCGCGCACAAGGAGCATCAGTCGGAGCAGAAGTAGGCACGCTCGAGCCGTAGATTCCGGTGCATCGCGAACTCCTTGTTCAATTGCCCGTGCAAACTCTTAGTCGGAACCATTCTTCTCGGTGGGCGGGCTCTGCGACAGAAACTGCATCCGGCCGGACCCTCTTCCACTTTCGTTCCGCAGATAGGGTCAGTGGCCACATCGTGTCGCAGCCTATTTCCGCGGCAGCTTGCCGATCAGGACCGCCAGGAGGAACTGCACCAGAACGCCTATCACCGTCCAGAGCACCATCCCGCCGCCCATCCATCCGTGATTGTGGTTCATCGCGGGGTTTCCTTTTCCTGAGCCGCGCGCGCCGCGGCCGGGTTGGTGAATGGGTCGGACAAGCGGAGCCGGGTTTGTTGGCTCCGGGGCGAGGAGTCGGGACGCGAAGACTGATGTCGAGATTGGGTATCCGCGACATCAGTCGTGCGTTGTTGCTGGGACGGCGAGACGTCAGTGTTTCATTGTCCCCTTGGTCGCGCAGCAGAAGGCGGAACTGTCGCCGCACTTCCCGCAGCTGTGCTTGAACACGGCTTCCTTCCCCTTGCCAACTCCGGTGATGGTCAGAGTGGAATCACAGCCGGAGCAGGGGTGGGTTCCGATCAGTTCCTTCGGTTGGCCGCCGGCCTGGAGGATCTCGGCGCCCTTGACGCCTTGTTTCACGCGGGTGACGTAGACCGTCTTGCACTTCGCACAGACCATGGCGAGCGAGTCGTCAGGCGTGAGTGCGTCGGCTTGCCCCCTGGTCTCAAGTCTGTTGAGGCTGACCAGGTGCTCGCCTCCCTTCATCTTCGAATGATCTTCGGCGGCCTTGAGGGTCGTGGGCATCCAAGCCGCCACGGCGATGGCGATGGCGACGGCGGTGCGGATCATGACGTTGTTGGATCTGGTTGTCTTCATGGTGTGTCCTGGGTTGTGTTGTTGTGGTTTCTGCGTCGGAGCACCCGACGGGGTGCTCTGAAAGGATATTGCCGGTGAGTCGGGTCGCGGATTCCCCCTTCAGTCGGAAGATGGGTGCGAGGCCGGCCGTCACCATGGGGTGTTTCCCGACCCGGCGACGGGCGTTCCCGGGGAACGGCCGACGGGCTTTCAGCGAAGGTTCAGGCGCGGGCCATCCAGCGGGCGAGCTGTTCGCGAAGCTGCTTGCGGGCGCGGTAGAGCCGGGATTCCACCGCCTTCACGGTGGTTGAAAGCAGGCCTGCGGCTTCGGCCAGCGCGCGGTCTTCCAGTTCACAAAGCACGACGGCTTCGCGCAGATCGTCGGGCAGGGCGGCGACCGCGCGGCGAACCTCGGAATTGCGTTCCGCCTCCAGGAGGCGTTCGTCCGGGCCCGGATCGCCCGCCCGGAGTTGGTCGATGAGTCCGCGGTCTTCGCCCTCTCCGGACGCGTCGAGCGGAACTTCGGGACGGCGCGATCGGGCGCGGAGGTGATTTCGCGCAAGATTGCCTCCGATGGTAAAGAGCCACGGGGAAAAGCGAGTCCCCGTCTTGAATAAAGTCCGGTTCTGGTAGACCCGCACGAAGGTCTCCTGTGCCAGGTCGTGGGCCGCGTCCTCGTCTCCGATGAACCGGCTGAGAAACCCGTGCAGAACCCCGGCGTGTCGGTCCATCAGGTTGTCGAGCGCGTCGTCGTGGCCGGCCTGCAGGCGACGCATGTCGGCCTGGTCGAGCGAATCCTCTTCAATGGTGCTCATGGCCCGGAGGTTTCGTCACGGATAGCGGGGGCCGACCGTCGATCCCGAGGGTGACGCGCTTCATCTCGTCCAAATACCGCTTCGCCGGTTCCGGCGGCATCGTTGCGGCAACCTCGTGGAAATGCCGGAGCATGGTCGTCTGGCATTCGGCATGGAGGCTGGCCAAGCCTTCGAGCAGGCGTTGTATATCCGGGGTGACATTCGTCGATCCCGCGAGGGCGCGGTCGAGTTCATCCCTTTGGGTGGCGAGTTGGACGCACATGCGATCACAGACCGGCCGGTAGCTCTCGTGGAGCCGCGAGATGCGCCCCATTTCGGCTTCGCCCAGATGAAACTCGTCCCGCAGCCACGCCAGTTCGTTGGTCCGCCCTGATCCGATCGCACAGCAAAGGCGGTCTCCGGCGACGTAGGAGATGACGAACGCCCCGGTAGCCAGCGCGATCACCCCGATCAAGATCAGCACCGAGCGTTTCATGGCGACGGAACGCGGTGGAACGGGCTGACGCTTGAGAAATAGCGGGCGCGGGCCTGGTCGTTCAACTCCGACTGGGCGGCCCGAGTTCCCACGCCGGCGCCGGCGACCGCGACCGCGAGGATCGCGATCGCCGCCATCGCGAAGGCGGGACGAAGGAGCTTTGCCAAAAGCGATTCAAGCCATGAACCGCCCGTTGTGGACTCCCTCCTGGCGGCTTCGATTCGCCGCCAGACCGCCCGTTGGAAACCCGGTGGAAGCTCCAGCGGGGGGTGCGCCTCTTGGAGAATGCGCCGCAGGTTTGCGTCGTCACTGGAATCGGGAGGGGTTGTGTCCATGGTGGGAGGTCGGGCGGCGGAATCATCCGACGCCCGCGGTATGATTCGGGGTCGGTCCGGTCAGGGCGTGGCGGCCGTCGGAGCGGCTGCTGGTTTCTTGTCCATGTCGCAGTGTGGGGCCGAGGCGCCCGGCACCTTTCGCTGGCAGCAGCCCATTCCCGCGGCTTCGGCCTTGGAAGTCTGGCCGGCGAGGTTCGGGAAATTCGCCAACGCCTTGGGGCTGGCGGTGAATTGGCGGCGGTCGAGTTTGTCGTCGGACTTGACCGTGGACGCCGAGCCATGGCCGGCCATGTCGCAGTGGGTCTGGCCCGGCCCCGTTGCCGAGGCGGTTGCGGCTACGACGACGACGGTGGCAAATGCGGCGGTGGCGATGATCTGGAGTTTTTTCATGTTGAATCGGCTTCGTTTGATCGGCGGCTAATTCCGCCTCTCATCAGTGCCTACCCCGCGGCGCGGCGAATCCCTCAACATTCCGAAACTTTTTCGCGGACTAGAAGACGACGACAAACCCTCCGTCCGGCTTGGCGAACACCGCCGGGTAACTCCAGACCGGCAATCCGGCGACCGTCGTGGCTTCACCGACGGGTCGGCCGGCCGCATCGACTGCGCGCCATGAAACGGTTCCACCCTTCTGCCAGCCGGTGCCGGCCGCCCACGCGACGAGCGCGCCTCCCTGTCGGTTGAAGGCGAGTGCGGGATGTTTGCTGCCCCGGAGCGGCGCCAAGGCGGTGGCAGGGGTGAAGGTCCACGAGTTCCCCGGCGCGAACGATCCGAAAACCTGCCCCTTCGATTCCCAAGCCGCGAAGGTGCCGTTGGGCGACGCCGCGAACGCGGCGGAGCTCATCGGGCATTGACCGACGGGCCAGGCGTCGGACAGGACCGGCTTGAACGAATCCCCGTGGTCCTGGGAAACCAGCAGCGTCATGTCGCGCTGGGCGACGGCGGGCGCGGACCGGTAGAGGACCATGACATTGCCCGCCAAGTCGGTGGATGCGCGGAGCCCGCAGCAGCCACAGACGCCGTTAGACGGGCTAACCGGCCGCTCCGCCGCGAAGGTGGCCCCGTCATCGGTGGATCGTGCAAGGAAGACGCGCCGTGCGCTTTCGCCGGCGGTGTCCGCCCCCGGAGAAGCGTGCCACATGGCGAAGACGTTGCCGGCGCCGTCCGCCGCGATGCTCCCGCCGCCGTCCAGCTGCGAGGTCCTGCCGGAGAGGTTCCGTTGCGGCTCGAAGGCGTCGCCCCGGTTGTTCAGCCGCGAGTAGAGAAATGGCGTTCCTTCGGCGGGCTTTGGCTCGGCCGCAGAAGAACCGTTCCAGACAACATGGACCCGGCCGTTGCGGCCCAGTGCGAGATTGGCGCCGCGGATGGTGCCGATCGCAATCGCACTGCCGGGTTGGCTGTTCACCCGCGTGGCGGTGACCCCGTTTGTGCGGCCGCCGGGCCGCTTTTCATAGAACACATCGCACGCCTTCGGATCGCCCCGCAGCCAGACGAGGTGGACGTCGCCGGCGGCATCGGTGATGGCCTGGGGCTGCATCGCGCCGGCGGGCAGGCGCTCGACCGTCACGTCGATCGCGGCCGCCGGTGAGCCGACCAAGGCCAACAAGGCCACGATCGCGAATTGATGGAGTTGTTTCATGGCGATGTTCAGCGGGTGGATCATTGGAGGGATACCTGGTGGTATTGGGAACAGATAAGTGGATTCGGCTTCCGGGTCCAAACCCAATTCCTCATCGCTGGAGATAGGACCGCGGTCCTTGGCGATTGGGGCAACCGTCATCCTTGGCAAAGGGCCGAACAAAACGCCCGGAGAAGCGGGCTTCTCCGGGCGGCGATTGATCGGTTCAAACAGTCCGGCTCAGACCTGTTTCGGGACGATGAACGGAGCGCGATAGTCGCGGGTGAGGAGGGCGTTGGCCTTGGCGTTGCCGGGGAAGGTCTCGGTCTTCGGATCCATCGTCAGCACGGGTCCGAGGGTGATCATGTCCTTCGCCACATCGACCTCGTTGGCCTGGAGGTGCGAGAGCATGCGGTCGAACGAGTCCTCTGCGCCGACGTGCTTCTTGAGCGCTTTGCGGATTCCATCGGCTGCGGTTTTCTGGCCAAGGCGGTAGGAGATGTTGCCGGTGTGGCAGAGGGCGCTGGAGAGATGGCCTTCGAGGATGTCAGCCTTGAGGTCGGAGACCTTGCGGCTGCGGACGGCCTTGAAGAAGTTGGCCATGTGGTTGGAGGTCCCGGACCATTTCTGGATTTCCTTGCCCGCCTTGTCCACGGCGGTGGCGCCGGTGTAGTTGGGGACGAGGATGTGGCCGCCTTCGCACTCGATGATCACCGCGACACTGCCGCCACGATACTTGTCCATTTCCTTCGAGCCCTTCTTATCGGGCAATCCACGGACCTCGAAGATGAGCGGCGCGCCGGAGAAGTCGTGGTAGACGACCTGGGTGTTCGGAGTCTCGCCGTCGTCATCGTAGCCCAGGCGTCCACCGAAGCTGAGGACGCGGGGGGAGAGTCCTTTGTGGCCGAGGAACCAGCGGGCGATGTCCATCTGGTGGATGCCCTGGTTGCCGAGGTCGCCGGCGCCATAGTTCCAGAACCAGTGCCAGTCGTAGTGGACGGTGCCGTTCGCCTTGTTGTTGCGGCGGGGCTGGATGAGGGGGGCCGGGCCGCACCAGAGATCGTAGTCGATGCTCTCGGGCACGGGCTGGTCGCCGCTGGTCTTGCCGATGCTGGCGCGGGGTTTGTAGCAGAGTCCGCGGGCGACCTTGATCTTGCCGAGGTTGCCGGCGCGGACCCAGTTGACGGCCTCGAGGATCCCGGTGCTGGAGCGGCTCTGCGTGCCGGTCTGCACGATCCGCTCATACTTGCGGGCGGCTTCGACCATCTTGCGTCCTTCGAAGACGTTGTTGGAAACGGGCTTCTCCGTGTAGACGTCAAGACCGGCCTGGCAGGCCCAGACGGTGGCAAGCGCGTGCCAGTGGTTCGGCGTGGCGATGATGACGGCGTCGACTTCCTTGCTGGCATACATGTCGCGGAGGTCCTTGAAGCCTTTCACCGGTTCGTCGCGTTTGTGCGCGGCTTCGACTCCCTTGGCGAGCACGGTGGAATCCACGTCGCAGAGCGCGGTGATGCGGGCGTTCTCGCCGTCCTTGATGGCCTTGAGGGCGTCGCCGATCAGGGCGTTGCCCCGGCCGTGGAAGCCGACGACGCCGATGCGGATGGTGTCGTTCGCGCCGACGACCCGGCCCCAGGACTTGGCGGAGAGGCCGAGCCCGGCGGCGGCGAAGGCGGAGGTCTGGAGGAATTTCCGGCGGGAGAGGATGGTGGGTTTGGTGCTCATGGATGGTGAGGGGAAACAGGTGGTGGGTCTCAGCGGGACTTGGGGGCTCCGACGTAGCGCTTGTAATGGTCTTCGATGCCGGCCGCCTTCTCGTCGCCGGTGGTCAGGACGATGCGGTAACGGAAGGTGACGCTTTGGCCGGAGACGATCTTCAAATCGCCGGCGCCATTCTCCTTCTTCTCGAAGTCATGCACGCCGAAAGGATTCGCCGCGAACAGGCCGTAGTCGCGGACATGCCACCAGGTCGGGAAGCGGGGATTGGACGGATGGTCGAACATGGCCGCGCCGACCATCTTCCCGTCGACGGGCCCGTAGTAGTAGACCCACTCGGACTTCTTGCCCCAGGTCTGCTCGTCGAAGACGCCGGCCCGGTTGACGATGCGGCCCTTGCCGGGCGGCCGGCCCTTGGGCTGTTTGAGGCGCATGGATTCGTTCAGACGCAACGCCATGGAGCCTTCCTTGGTGTCGCCGAACGTGACGTCTCCATGGTCGGCGCGGATGGTGACTTCGAAGTCGACGAACTTCGCCTTGCCGTCGCCGCTGAAGCGCATGGTCCGGACATCGGAACAGACGGTCTTGCCGTCGGCGGCGACCCAGTCGTTCTCGCTGGAGATGACGCCCATGTCGCCGGAAGCGGTCTTGAGGAAACGTTTGTGGACGATCTTTCCGGAGGCCTTGTCCTCGCTCCAGAAGTCGTGGCCGTTCACATCTCCGTGGGTGAACCAGAGGGAGCGGTGGTGCTTGTGGTCGGTCTCTTCGCCCTCGACCTTCTTCATCGGGAAGTTCCGCGTCATCGGCGTGTTGTCGACACCGAGCAGGGGATAGAGGTAGGGCCGGGGCGTGTCCTGATAGACGTATTCCGTGAAGAGCTGGCCCCCGATCTCGACCCGGATCTTGCCGTCGATCTCGGAGACCTTGACGGGCTGTGCGCCCATCGGAGGCGGCGGCAGGAGGGCGCCACGGACGGGGTTCTCGAGAACCGGAGTGAGGGGTGAAGTGGGCGATGTGGGAACTTCGGCGGCGGGGAGGACGGGGGAGAAACGAAGCCCGGCTGCAAGCGCAGCCACCACGAGGACGGTTCGGGTGTGCATGGGCGGGAGTCTCAATTCACGGGCGCACAGGTCAAGGTGTTTGGCGGTAGGCCGGGCGGGGACGCCCGGCCTATGAGGCGAGGCGCTTGAGCAGCTTGTCGTGGATGCCGCCGAATCCGCCGTTGCTGAAGACGCAGACGACATCGGTCTCCTTTGCGCCTTCGGCGACGTGTTCGACGATGGCGTCGACCGTGGGCAGATAGCTCGCGGGCCGGCCGCGCAGGCGGAGTTCCTCCATGAGCTGATGCGGGTTCAACCGCTGGTCGACGGGCAACTGCTCCAGCCGCGCCACCTCGGCCACGACGACGGCGTCGGCGCGTTCGAGGGCGTCGACGAGCTCGTTCTGGAAAATGTTCCGGCGCGTCGTGTTCGAGCGCGGCTCGAAGACGGCCCAGAGCTTCCGGCCGGGGAACATCACCCGCAGCGCACGCAGGGTTTCGCGGATGGCCGTCGGATGATGGCCGAAGTCGTCGATGACCTTCACGCCCCGGGCTTCACCACGCACTTCAAGCCGGCGCTTCACCGGCATGAAGGTGGAGAAGGCGGACTGGATCTGGGCATCGCCGAAGCCGCAGTGGCGCGCGCAGGCGGCGACGGCCAGCGCGTTGCGGACGTTGAACTCGCCGATGACGGGGATGGTGAACTCCGTCTGGCCGAGCTTGAACGAGGAGCCTTCCGGTCGGAGCTCGATGCCTTCGGCGCGGAAGTCGTTGCCGGCTCCGAGGCCGAACCGTTTCACCGGGAAATGTTTCACGTCGAGCAAGGGCGTGACGGCCGGATCGTCGCCATTGGCCAGGAGCAGTCCGTTGCGCGGAATGACGTTGATGAAGCGCCGGAAGCTCAGCTGGATGGCCGCGAGGTTCTCGAAGATGTCGGCATGGTCCATCTCCACGTTGTTGATGATGGCGACCTCGGGCAGGTAGTGGATGAACTTGCTGCGCTTGTCGAAGAAGGCCGTGTCGTATTCGTCGCCTTCGATGATGAACCACGGGCTGTCCGTGAAGCGCGCGCCCTGGCCGAGGTTCGGGGGAAGTCCGCCGATGAGGTAGCTGGGATTGGCGCCGTTGTGCTCGAAGACCCAGGTGAGCAGGGAGGTCGTGGTCGTCTTGCCGTGAGTGCCGGTGACGACGAGGGAGCGTTTGCCCCGGATAAAATACTCCTTCAGCAGCTCGGGCAGGGAGGCGTAGCGGAGCTTCCGTTCGAGCGCGGCTTCGGCCTCCGGGTTGCCGCGCGAGATGGCGTTGCCGATGACGACGAGGTCGGGTTGGTGCGAGAGGTTCTGCTCCGCGTAGCCGGACATGACCTGGATCTTCCGCTCGGCGAGGAAGGTCGACATCGGAGGATAGACGTTCTGGTCCGAGCCCGTGACGTGGAAGCCCCGCTCCTTCATGGCCACGGCGGCGGCGGCCATGGCGGAACCGCAGATGCCGACGAAGTGGACCGATTTGATCTCGCGAAACATTGGTGCGGAAAGAGTGGCCAGACCGCGCCGCGTGCAAAGAGGAAAGTCTCCACCGCCATCAATTCGATCCGATCAACCAACACGCTCGTGCCAGTATCCCGGAAGGCGTTTCATGTGCATCACGGCCACGATCCAGATGCGGTCCGGCTCGTCCAGATAGATGACCGCGTAGGGAAACACATTGGAGAAATGACGTCGGGAAGGAGGGTCAAACTGGCGGAAGCGTTCGGGCTGGCGGCAGATCTCCAGGATCAGGCTCTCCATCTCTTCGAAGAAACGTCCGGTGAGAACTGGATCGACACCGGCGTAGTATCGGACGGATTCGAGATATTCGGCCTCGGCTTCCGGATGAAAAACGTGGTGCTTCACCGGCCCACGATTTGCCGAATCCTGACCGACACTTCTTCGCCCGGGATTCCCTGAACGGTGCCATTGCCGATTTCATCCAAGCGCCGACGGGTTGTCTTTTTCCAAGCGGCTTCCAAGGCGGGATCGGCGGATTGATGGAGGTCCATCGTGAGACGGTCGACCAGTTCAGCCACCTGTTCCTTCGACAGACTAAGTGTCTCCTCGACGATCTGATCCAGAGTCATTGCCATGGCTGGAATGTGCATTACCCAGCGGAGGGTTCAACCTTCGCGAGAGTAGTGCCGGCCGCCACATCCTTCCCCGCCAGCTTGCCCTTGATCGTCTCGACGTGTTCGTCGGCGACCATGAAGCCGAGGCAGTTTGTGGCGCGGCACTCGCAGAC
This sequence comes from Verrucomicrobiota bacterium, assembly GCA_043775315.1. Lineage (GTDB taxonomy): Bacteria > Verrucomicrobiota > Verrucomicrobiia > Limisphaerales > CANJSG01 > CANJSG01. Next base: position 10,035 of record JAYVSO010000160.1, on the reverse strand, counting down.
ATGATCCTCCCAGTCCACGAGGTCGTAGCCGTAGTTGAAGGTCAGTTCCTCGCCTTTGCGGAGGGCTTTCCGCGCCTTGATGTAGATGCGGCCGTCGTCGTCCTGCTCGGCCTCGCAGTTCGGGTCGCAGCAGTGGTTGATGAACCGGGCGGGGTTCGCGGGAATGTTGCCGTCGAGGTCCCACTGCTCGTCGATGTTGAAGATGTAGGGATTCTGCGCCTCGCAGCGCCGGTCCGACTCCTCCTTGCCGATGCGTTCACCGACATACTCGATCACGTGGTCGCCGGGCTCGAAGTCCGCCGTGGCGAAGAGGCCCGTGCCGGCGATGCCGGAAGGTCCGGCCACAACGTTGGGTTCAGGAGGGGTCGTGAGCATGCTGGGGAATTTGGAAGTCATCCGGCAGGGATCGTCCGGTGGTCACCGAGACCAGGCGTCGATACTCGGTTTCTCCCACACGCACAGGAATTGCCCGGCAGGATTTCTCGGAACCCGGATAAGTCCAGAGATTGGGAAAGTCCCGGCACTGCTGGGGTTTCACGGGTTGGAGGGAGCAGAGTTCGCCGTCGAGGAAGGCGCATTCTCCGTTGGGTTTGTTGAGCAGCGCCAGTCCCCGACCCTCGGAAGCGAGGCGGGTAACACGGTCGAAGAAGGCGGGTTTGGCCATCCCAATGTGTGCAGCGATTCGAGAAACTTCCTGGTGGGTGACTCGGACCTGCCCAGGCCAACGGCAGCAGACCGTGCATCGCTGGCATTCGAGAACGACCGGCATCGCCGCTGAGTCGGATCAGTGACCGTGGTGCGAATGTCCGTGATCGTGGCCGCCGGGTTCTTCCGCGCCCGGTTCATTGAGGCCGGCATCGTAGCCGTCACCCTTGAGGAACTTGTGGACCAACACCACCCACGCAACCCCAAGGAGGGTGCTGAAGATCATGATGAAAACATCCGTGCCGGTAAGTGCCGCCAAAATCATGTGGGTAATAAGGAGGAACCCGGCCAAAGCCTCAAGATGGAACTTTGGTTGCACTTCCGGACATGTGCGTAATTCGCGCTTCCCTCACGCGGCAGTCTTGGGGCAATTCTCTCCCGTGCCCCGAATCGTCCTAGCTTTGTTGCTCCTTGCCGTGCCCGCGTGTCACGCGGCGGACGAGGCCTACAAGCTTTTCGCGCGGACCAACCTCATGGCGTGGTGCATCGTGCCGTTCGATGCGAAGAAACGCGGACCGGAAGAACGCGCGGCGATGCTGCAAAAGCTGGGATTCGGCAAGTTCGCCTACGACTACCGCGCCGAACACATTCCCACCTTCGACGCCGAGGTCGAAGCCTGCCGTCGCCATGGCATCGAGCTTTCCGCTTGGTGGTTTCCCACCGGACTCAACGCCGAGGCCAGGCAGATCCTCGCCGTGCTCAAACGCCACAACCTGCACAGCCAGTTGTGGGTGATGGGCGGCGGCGCGCCGGTGAAAACGCCCGAGGAGCAGGCCGCCCGTGTCGCGTCGGAAGCCAAGCGGATCAAGTCCATCGCCGAGGCCGCCGGGGCGATCGGCTGCACGGTCGGTCTCTACAACCACGGCAGTTGGTTCGGTGAACCCGACAATCAGATCGAGATCATCGAACTGCTCCGGCAACAGGGCGTCGGCAATGTCCGCATCGTCTATAACCTCCACCACGGCCATGATCACGTGGACAAGTTTCCAGAGCTGCTCGCACGCATGAAGCCCCATCTCGCCGTGATCAACATCAACGGAACCGTCCGTAACGGCGAAAAGCTCGGGAAGAAGATCCTTCCGCTCGGACTGGGCGAATTGGACCTCGGTTTGCTGAAAACGATCCGTGACTCCGGCTGGCATGGGCCGATCGGGATTCTCAATCACACCGACGAGGACGCCGAAGCCAGGCTGGCAGACAATCTCGACGGGCTCGACCAGCTAATCGCCCGGTTGGAAGGCAGGCCAGCCTCTCCGAGACCGGCGCTCCGTTCGTGGAAGGAGCCGGCGCGATGATTCTTTTGGCCCAGATACGTGGTCCCAAGTAGGAACCACTTTATGGCTTTGTTCCCCATGGGACCGAGCTTACCAGTTTCTGTGTCGGATGCCTTATGGTCCGCCGCGTTGGACGTCCATCGATGTCCCGGCTACCACTTCCGATCCAGTGTGCCGCCGTCCCGAAACCGTGTGTGGGACGGCGGCTTTCTTTTTTTGCGCGACTCAGAGCGTCAGCTTGATCCCGAAGTTTCCGCGTTCGCGCCAGCCGAAGTAGAACTTGAAACGCCCGCGCTGGTAGGAGGCGAAGGGCAGGGCGCACCAGCTTCGATGGCTCCAGGCCCAGTTCCATCCACCGTCCGGGCTGAAAACCTCTGCGGGATGACGGCCGGACCGGATGAATTCCTTGTCCGCGATCCCGATCACGTAGAAGTCGAAGTTGTGCCCGGGATTCCTCCAATACCAACGGCGGATGCGATCCGGATCATCCGGCCGGTAGTCGTCGGGCGGCATCGGTTCGTCCGCGTTGGCGAGCCAGAAGGAGGGTTTCCATTTCTCCGCCGTTTCAAAAGTCAGCGTCGGTTTGTGGACGACGACACGGTCGCCCCGTTCGATCTTGGCTGAGGACGGCGGCGGCGCGATGCAGCCGCTCGTCAGCAGCGACAGCACGAAGGCGGTTAATGCCACCAAACCCGAAATGCGAATCCCCGAAGGCCGAAAGAACTCCCAAGCTCGAAGGATCGAACCGTTTCGAGATTCCGGCTTCGGGCTTCCTTCGGCCTTTGGCCTTCGCGCTTCGGAATTCCCATTCACTGGAGCGGCTTCTTCCAGATCGGCACGACGCGCTTCATCTCGTCGATGATCCACTGGCAGGCGGCGAACGATTCCCCGCGATGCGGCGTGACCACTTCGACCCAGAGCGACGGCTCACCCACCTTGACGACCCCGAGCCGATGGACGAGGCGGATGGATTCGATCACGGGCCAGCGGCGTTCCGCTTCGGTGAAGAGCAGGCCGAACTGGTGTTCCACCATCGGCCGGAAGGCTTCGTAGTCGATGGCGGAAATGGCGTCCCCGCCTTCCCGGCCCCGCACTATTCCGCTGAACGAGATCGCCGCGCCCATTCCGGCCGAAGCCCGGCGAACCGCGACCAACGTGGCCTCGTCGATCGGGTCGGTGGTCAGGATCAGTTCGGTGGTCATCGGACCGGCTCCTACATGACCATGCCGCCGTCGACGGTCAGCACCTGGCCGGTGACGTAGCGGGCGCCGGCGGACGCGAGGTAGAGCGCGGCGGCGGAGATGTCGGCGGCGTGGCCGAAGGAGTTCAGGGGAATCTGCTTCAGGAGCGCCTCGCGCATCTCGGGCTTCAGCTCCGCCGTCATGTCCGTCTCGATGAAGCCGGGCGCGATGGCGTTGCAGGTGATGCCGCGCGAGGCGAACTCGCGGGCGACGGACTTGGTGAAACCGATCAGGCCCGCCTTGCTCGCGGCGTAGTTGCACTGGCCGGCGTTGCCCATGAGCCCGATGACCGAGGCAAGGTTGATGATGCGGCCGGAGCGCTGCTTGAGGAAGGCGCGGGTGAAGGCCTTGGTGAACGAGAACGCGCCGCGCAGGTTCGTGTTCAGCACCGTGTCCCAGTCCGCCTCGCTCATCCGCATGAGCAATCCGTCGCGTGTCACGCCGGCGTTGTTCACCAGCACGTCCACGCGGGTGGCCTCGGCGAGAATCTTCTCGGCGGCGGCGGCCACGGCGGCCGGGTCCGACACATCGACGGCGAAGGCCCACGCCTTGCGGCCGAGGGCGCGAACTTCATTGGCGACCTTCTCGGAATTTTCCTGGGTGCGTGAGACGCAGACGATGTCCGCGCCCTCGGCGGCGAACTTGAGGGCGATGGCGCGTCCGATGCCGCGACCGGCTCCGGTGACGACGGCGACTTGATTGGCGAGCTGTGACATAGGAGAGGGAAATGAGCCTGAAGCAGGGGAAGGTTTCCAGACTTTGCTGCGCCGACTTCGGCATCTCTGCCGCCGTTGCGTTGGGTGAAATGGGATCGAAAAGAAATTGTGTTCGGTTCCATCCTGCGGCGGGAACTCCCTTACGACATCGCCATGGACGACCATGAATTACTCCGGGACTTCGCACGGGCCCAGTCGCAGGACGCCTTCCGGCAACTGGTGGATCGCCACCTGCGGATGGTCTACGGCGTGGCCCATCGCATCGTCCGGGACGTTCATTTGGCCGAGGAGGTGGCGCAGAACGTCTTCACGCTGCTGGCCAAGAAGGCCGCCGGGATCGTTCCGCCGCAGGTCGTGGCCGGGTGGCTCTACAACTCGACGCGCCACCTGGCCATGCACTGCGTCCGCTCGGAACAGCGCCGCCGTGAACGTGAGGAGACCGCCGCCGCCATGCACTTGAACCAATCTGAAGCCGATCCCGCCTGGGTGAGCGAGCATCTGGAGGAAGCGCTGGGTGAGCTTGTAGCGTCCGAACGGGACGCGCTGGTCCTGCGCTTTCTTGAAGACCGCAGCCTGCGTGAAGTCGGCCGCGAACTTGGCGTGAGCGAAGACGCGGCCCGGATGCGGGTGAACCGGGCCGTAGAAAGTGTCCGCGCTTGTTTCCAGCGCCGTGGTGTTCCTGTCACCTTCGTTGGATTCGCCACTGCGATTTCGGCCGTCACGGCCGCCACAGCGGTTCCTCCGGCCGGGCTGGCCGTTTCCATCGCAGCTGTCGGGCTGACGACCACTCTTTCGACCACATCAACCCAAGGAATACTCATGCACTGGCTCACCTCGAAAACCATGGTGGCGCTGACCGCCGCCGTCGTCGCCGGCGGCGGCGCCTACATCGCTAAGAACGAAGAAAACTCAAAGCTGAGGCAATCGGTCACAGGTTTGGAACGCAATCTGGCCTCGGCACGTTCGGCACTCGACACGACGGCCGCGACCAACGACGTGCTCATGGCTTCGGTCCGCCGCATGGATTTGATGCGTCAGGACGAAGCCGGGTTGCGGAGTGAGCTGGGACGCCTCCGGTTGGCCTCGGCGAAGGCTTCCGCCGAGCAGGGCGAACTCCAAGCGAAGCTTAGCGTCTCGCAGGCCGCTCTTTTAGAAGCGGAGCGGCTGGAATTGGAAAGAAGCGCCGAGGAGGCTGCCAAGAAGATCCGGACTGAGAGGTTCAACATGCTGAAGGCGCTGACGGTTGGGGCGCGCCTGTTCTATGAGGTAGGCAAACGATTTCCGGGCACGGTGTTGGAAATGCGAGGCGGCGCCGTTCAGGCCGACCATCTGTCCGAGTTCATAGAGATGATGCCTGGTTCAGCCGCGATTCCCGAAAACTATCCGGACCGGATTCTGGCCCGCGAAAAGACTCCGCGCCAGCGCCCCGACGGAAAGTGGGAACGCAGCTACGCGTTCGTCGACGGATCAGTTCAGACTTTTGTCCAGGACTCCGCCGACTTCAGCGAGTTCGAGGCCAAGCAAACCTACAAGCCGTGATCAATGCTCATCTGAGCTAGGCTGGCCGCGAGACCAGGTCGTCGACATGGTATTTCTCCCAATGATTCAAGGCTGCGACTCCGGTAACGGCTCTTCAAAGCAGTTGGTCAGGTAGCAAACAATCTCCTCCCGGCTGGATGGGCTTCAAGCCATTGCTCGAACTCGGCCACTATCGCGAAGTCCTGGTCACCGACGCGTTGGTGGAAGGTGTTTTCCAATCTCTTCCGGTATTCCTCGGCCCGGCGCTCGTTCTGGTAGCCGTCGGTGCAGGTGAAGTTCAGCTCCGTGTGCATCCCTTGGCGCTTGAGAGCTTCCCATTTGCTCGCGTCGAGTCACGTGCGCCGGTGAGGGAGCTCCGGTCGACGCAGGAACCGAGTCCATGTCCGACCTTGAACCGGGTAAGCAGTCGGCTCGACTCCGGGCAGAGCAGTGCCTTTCGTTTGGAATTGTCCGTGGGCTGAACCTGCGTTGCTGCCGGCCGCTCCAATACCGGATCCGAGGCGGCGCCGGATTCTTTCCACGCCAAGAACGCTGCGATCGGAATCCAGATGCCTCCCGATTGTGGGCAGCGGTAGACGGACAGGCCGGGTTCGAGCTCGGGGAATACGGGGCTCTTCATGGCGCGACAACCCATGCCAGCCTGCGAGGACGGTGTCTGGCGCACTGATTCGATCCAACCGCGGTCCGCAGAAAATCCATTGAACATCGGGCATTCAGGGTGCATCTCACTGGCGCGATGGCCCTGCTGGAGATCAACGGATTGAAGAAGTCGTTCGTCGCGCCCGACGGGGCGCGGCAGTTGGTCGTCGACGTGCCGTCGTTCCAGCTCGAAGCGCGGCAGCAGGTGGCCCTCGCCGGCCAGAGCGGCTCCGGCAAGACCACGTTCCTCAACCTCATCGCCGGGATCCTGGCTCCCGACTCCGGTTCTATCCGCCTAGACGGCCGCGAGATGTCCGCGCTGAGCGAAGCGCAACGGGATCGCGTCCGCGCCTTGTCGATCGGCTACATCTTCCAAACCTTCAACCTGCTCCATGGCTTCACCGTGCTGGAGAACGTCCTTCTGGGAATGACCTTTGGGCCGGGTGCAGATCGTGCGTTTGCCGAAAGTCTTCTGGTGCGGGTCGGCCTGCAGGATCGGTTGCATCACCGGCCGCGCCAGCTTTCCACCGGGCAACAGCAACGGGTCGCCGTGGCCCGGGCGCTGGCCAATCGCCCCAAGCTCGTCCTCGCGGATGAGCCCACGGGCAACCTCGACTTCCGCAACGCCACGGAGGCGCTGCGGCTCGTGCGCGAGGCGTGCTCTGAGAACGGCGCCGCGCTGCTTCTCGTGAGCCATGATCGCGAAGTCCTCGCGCAGTTTGGGACGCAGCTGGATCTCGCGCAGATCAACCGAGCCGCTTCGGTTGATCTTTCTCGGCCTCCTTCTCGTTCTCCAGAGGGAGAGGCCGAGAACGAGAAGGAGAACGAGGGCGAGAAGGAGGGAGCACGATGAGCCTTTGGACCATTGTCCTTCGCAGCCTGCGCCAGCACGCCTTGTCCACCGTCATCACGGCGTTCTCCATCGCGCTCGCGGGAGGATTGCTCATGGCCGTCTGGGTGGTGAAGACGGAAGCGCAGCGGAACTTCAGCCAGGTCAACGCCGGCTTCGACGCCGTCCTCGGGCCGCGCAGTTCCAAGCTCCAGCTCGTGCTCAACTCGATCTTCCACCTCGAAGCATCGCCCGGCCTGCTGGCCCCGGCGGACGTCGAGGACATCCGCAAACACCCCGCCGTCCAGCACGCCATCCCCATCGCCGTCGGCGACAATTATTACGGCTACCGGATCGTCGGCACGCTGACGAACCTGCTTACCGACGTGGAATACACGCCGGGCAAACGCTACCGCCTCCATTCCGGGCGCGTCTTCGATCCGACACTGCGGGAAGCGGTGGTCGGCAGTTTCGCGGCGCAGAAGCTCGGGCTGAAAGTCGGCGTCACCTTCCAGCCGTTCCACGGATTGAACTTCGACCCGAAGAGCCAGCACCAGGAAACCTACGTCGTGGTGGGCGTGCTCGAGCCGTCGAACACCCCGACCGACCGCGTGATCTGGATCCCCCTGAGCGGCGTGCAGCTCATGGGCGGGCACGATGCCGCGTTGTCGTCGCAGGTCAGCGCCGTGCTCATCAAGCTGCGCGGCGGCGCCCAGACCGGGTTCCGCCTCGACACGATGTATAACAAGCAGGGCGACCGGCTGACATTCGCCTGGCCCATCGACACGGTGATGACCCAGCTCTTCGAGAAGATCGGCTGGTTCGACAAGATCCTCGCGCTCGTGGCCTACCTCGTCGCGCTCGTCGCCGCCGGCTCGATCCTCGCCAGCATCTACAACTCGATGAACGAGCGCCGCCGCGACATCGCCATCCTCCGCGCACTCGGTGCGCGGCGTGGAATCATCTTCGGCACCATCGTCCTCGAATCCGCCACCATCGCCACGCTGGGAATGGTCGCGGCCTTCGTCGTCTACGCCGCGATTGTCGGCACCGCCGCCGCCATCATCCGGTCGCAAACCGGCGTCGTCTTGAACGCGATGGCCTTCCACCCGGTCATGATCTGGGCGACCGGCGGCATGATCGCGCTCGGGGCCTTGGCCGGGGTTGTTCCCGCCTGGAAAGCCTACCGCACGCCGGTCGCAGAGAACCTTGTTCCCGTATCCTGAACCTCCATCCATCCATGAAACTCCTCGCTCTCGCACTTTTGATTCCGGCCATCCTCCTCACCTCCGGCTGCGGAAAGAAGGATGACCACGCCGGGCACGACCACTCCGCCGGCAAGGACGCCCACGCCCACCCGGCCAAGATGGGAGGGCAGTTGGTCGAAGTCGGTTCCCACGACTTCAACCTGGAACTCCTCCGCGACGGCACGTCCGGTAAACTGACCCTGTGGGTGCTCGATGCCCACGCCGAGAACTTCGTCCGCCTGACCAACGAGACGCTAGTTGTCGAGGTCGCCGACGCGGGGAAAATCGAGGCCGTGGTTCTCAAGGCCACGGCCAACCCGGCCACCGGCGAGAAGGCCGGCGACACCTCCCAGTTCGAGGCCCTGTCGGACGCCTTCAAGACCGCCAAGCCCCTTGCCGTGCGCGTCCCTTCGCTCCAGATTGGAAGCAGGCAGTTTTCCGTCCGGACATTCGACCTGAAGAAATGAGCGGAAACCGCTGAAACGCCCCATGAATTCCATCGCCCGCATTTCGCTCTCCGTCGTCGCCGCCGCCGTGTTCGCCGTCGGCTGTTCCCCTCAGTCCACCCCTCCGACGCCTCCCGCGACCAATGCCCCCGTGAAACCCACTGCCGGCAACGTAGGCGCTGCGGCAGAGGGAGTGCCCGTCGCGGCGATCAGAGGCGAACCCATTGCCGCGCCGATCACGTCGGCCGGCGCAAAACCCAGGAGCGTCGACCAGCTGGCGGAGGACTCCGCCGCGTCGTTGATCCCGGACAAGGCCCTCGGCACCGCGACCGCCTTGGAAGCGCCGCAGGATGTTGACCCCGGCTACACCGGGGTCGGCTTCGACAAGCTCTCGGGCTATGCCTTCGACCTGCCCGAGGATCTCCTGCTCGCCCAGACGAACCGGCTGGACGAGGCCCGGCAACGGACCGACGGCCAGATCCCGGAGAAGGTGAAGGCGCTTCATCTCCAGAAAGTGGCCGTGAAGGGCTTCATGCTCCCGCTCAAGGTCGAGGGCGGCCTCGTGACCGAGTTCCTCATCATGCGCGACCAGTCGATGTGCTGCTACGGCTCCGTGCCGAAGATCAACGAATGGATCAGCGTGAAGATGACCGGCAAAGGCATCCGCCCGCTGATGGACCAGCCCGTCACGCTCTTCGGCAAGCTGCACGTCGGCGAAGTCCGCGAGAACGGCTACCTCGTCGGCATCTACACCCTCGACGGCGAGAAGATGGCCGGGCCGCAGGACATGTGAGGGAGCGATAGGCCGTGTCGAAACTCCGGTAGGAGCGGCCTGTAGCCGTAGGTTGAATCAGCGGTTTTGTGGTTCCTCGCTGTTTTCAGTGGGTAACCCTGCGTCTTGCGGCACCGAGCAGCGCTGGAGTGTTCGCCTACGGTCTCCCTCACCCAGCCCTTTCCCGCTGGGAGAGGGAACGAGGCCGACCGCGTTGCGGCCTGTTTCGGCCCGCGTTCACTGGGCCAAACCGTGTCCTGCGGCAGCGTCCAGGACGGCCCCATTGTCCCCCGCTCCCAGCCGGAGAGGGCTGGGGTGAGGGAGAGCGGCCAGCCAACCACGGACGCACACCACCCCATCCACCCACTGAAAACAGCGAGGAACCGCGCGCAACAACTCCGCGCTCACTTCTCCGTCTTCACAGGTGCCGGCGCGGGCGCGCGCTTCTTGTTCGGCGGCCCCGGATTCCCATTCGCGCCCGGCGGCAAATCCCGCGTGGCGACGGCGCGAATCTCCGCCGCCTGCCGTTCCCACATTTCGCCGAGTTCGCGCACCTTCGCCGGCTCGGCGGTCGCGAGATCGCGCGTCTCGGCGCGGTCGGTTTTCAGATTGTACAATTCCCACGCG
>JAYVSO010000159.1:0-19237 GCA_043775315.1 Verrucomicrobiota bacterium | reverse complement strand
GGCTGGTCACGAGCACCAGCTTGGTCGTACACTCCTTGAGCGCCGCGAGATCGTCCTTCGAAATATCCATCGGCAGACTGACGAACAGCACCGCCACGCTGGCGCCCTCGGCCATGTTCGCAAACCGCCCCGCCTGGCCCGGGGGCCAGTTTTGCGGATCGTCGCTCATCGCGCGTTTGAACTCCTTGATCTCCTTGAGTTGCACGCCGGAACTTTTCGCCAGCCCCGCCTTGAAACCCTTGATCTGCGACTCGGTGTTCGGACTTTTCATCGCCTCGAACACCTCGTTGATGAGAATCACGCGCCCCTGGCCGCCGAGTATTTTCACGGCCTCCTCGGCCGCGACGAAGCCGAGGTTTTCGAAGGGCTTCAAATTGATCTTCGGCCCCGTGGCAACTTGGGTGAAGTAGAGGTAAACCAGTGAGCCGATGATCGCCAAAACCGCGACCACACCGAGAGCAGGACTTTTCTTTTCCATGAAGTATCAGGATTGATTGGGAACTGCCCTGCTAGTGCCGTGCGTGTGCCCAATTGTCAAACACCGTTTCCCCGCGAATCCACGCCGGTCCGCGCGGGGCGCGTAACCCGCGGCCCGGGAGCGCGTGAAATCGTGAAACGGGCTTGCTTCGCGGCGGCGCGCTCACATAGCGTGTCGCCCGTTCGTTTGGTGGCGCGGTTAGCTCAGTGGTAGAGCATTACCTTGACACGGTAGGGGTCGCAGGTTCGAACCCTGCATCGCGCACCATTTTTCCTCTCCAAAACGGAGAGCTATCCCCGATCAGACCCCTTTCTTGGCCGCGGCCTTGGGCTTGGTTTTGACGGTCTTCCAAATGTCCACCGGCACGGTGTTCGTCTGGTTGGGCCCCGGCGTGCTGCGACCATCCACGACGTATCTCTCCAAGAGCCTGGTCAGGCGTGCGACGATCTCGGGATGTTTATCCTGCAGGTTCGCCTGTTCGCCGATGTCGGTCGCGAGGTCGTAGAGCTGGACGTCGGGCAGGCCGGCGTTCTTGGCGGCACCGGGACGCGGTTCGCTCCAGCCTCCCGAGTCGCGGCAGATCGCGAGTTTCCAATTCCCCTGCCGGATGACGAAGGAACCGTTGATCGAATGGTGGACGATCGCTTCACGGACCGGCTTGGCGGCTTTGCCTTCGAGGATCGGGAGAATGCTGACGCTGTCTTCGCCTGCCGTGGCCGGGATCTTCGCGCCGAGGATGTCGGCGGTCGTCGCCATGAGATCGGTCAGGCAGATGATCTGTTCCGACTTGGCGCCCGCCGCGACCCGGCCGGGCCAGCGGACGATGAAGGGGATGTGATGTCCGCCATCAAAAACGTCCGCCTTATGGCCGCGGAAGACGTAGCTCGGGTTGTGCCCCAGCGCGGCGAGCGCGGGGAAGTTGGCTTCCGGCGAACAGCCGTTGTCGCTGGTGAAGATGACCAGCGTATTCCCGGCGAGACCTTGGCGATCCAGTTCGGCCATGAGCCCGCCGACGACCGCATCCGTCTGCATGACGAAATCCGCATAATGGGTCAGCCCGCTTTTACCCTGCCATTCCTTGGTCGGCGCAATCGGCGTGTGCGGCGAAGGCAGTGGCAGATACAGGAAGAACGGTTTCCCCGACTTGGCGTCGGCTGCGCGGGACTTCACGTAGTCCACCGCCTTGGTCGCAAGGGTCGGCAGCACGTCTTCCGCCTCGAAGTCCGGTGCGGCCGGTCCACGACGGGTCTTGCCGTTGGCCCGGCCGAGGAACATCGGGAAATCCTTCTCGACCGTCGGCAGCTTCGTGACGCGGTCGTTCTCGATGAAGGTGTAGGGCACCATGTCGAGCGACGCGCTGATGCCGTAATAGTAGTCGAAGCCCACGCTGTTTGGTCCGTTCGCGATGGGCTTCGAGAAATCGACGCCCTTCGACTGGTCAGCCGTCTCGATGCCGAGTTCCGCCACCGCCGCGCCGGTCTTCTTCGCCCAATCCATTCCCAGATGCCACTTGCCGATGCATGCCGTGTTGTAGCCCTGGTCCTTCAGAAACTGCGCGACCGTCAGGCGGCCTGGCTCGATCAGGCGCGGGCTGAGCCCGCCGAGCACGCCGCTCTGGAGGCGCGAACGCCAGTTATAGCGGCCGGTCATGATGCCGTAGCGGGTCGGCGAACAGACGGCGGAGCTCGAGTGCGCGTCGGTGAAGATCATCCCGTCGGCCGCAAGTTTGTCGACATGGGGCGTGGCGATCTTGCCCTGCGGATTCAAGCACTTCACGTCGCCGTAGCCGAGGTCATCGCAGAGGATGTAGACGATGTTGGGCCGCGTGGCCGCCGGACTCGCCACCGCGCAAAGCACCAAGGCCGATGCTGTCAGGAAGGGCTTCATGATCGGGACCGTAGCGACCCCGCTGACGGCGGCGCAACGTCGCGGTCGCAACCCATGGACCCAAACCAACGTTGCCGGTCGTGCGACGGACTGCTACCAGCCCAGCAGTCCACCGCCCATGAAACCATTCCCGATCACGCTCGTCGCCTTCGCCTTCCTGTCGTCCAGCGCCGTGCACGCAGCGGATTCCAAACCGACGCCGACCGGTGAACCCGTAGTCTACAAGAGCGTCGAAGGCCGCGAGCTGAAGCTGTTCATCGACAAACCCGCCGGTTGGAAACCGACCGACAAACGACCGGCCGTCGTCTTCTACTTCGGAGGCGGTTGGGTTGGCGGAACCCCGACGCAGTTCGTGAAGCAGAGCGAGTATCTCGCCACGCGCGGCCTCGTGGGAATCCGCGTCGAATACCGCACCATCCCGAAAGGCGACAAGGGACCACCCACGATTCCGTGCAACGACGCGAAGTCCGCCATGCGCTACGTGCGTGCCCACACCACCGCCCTTGGAGTGGATCCGCAACGCATCGCGGCGGCGGGCGGTTCCGCCGGCGGACACCTCGCCGCCTTCACGGCGTTGGTGCCGGGACTCGATGATCCGAAGGACGATCTGAAGGTTTCCTGCAAACCCAACGCCCTCGTTCTTTTCAATCCCGTCTTCAACAACGGGCCCGGCCAGTGGGGCCATGAACGCGTCGGCGATCGCTACCTTGAATTCTCCCCGACCCATCACGTCGCCACGGACGCTCCGCCCACGATTGTGTTTCTCGGCGACAAGGACGCGCTGATTCCCGTGTCCGTCCTCCGGGATTTCGAGGCCTCGATGAGGCGTGCCGGCGCGCGCTGCGACGCGCACGTCTTCGCCGGGGCCGCCCACGGCTTCTTCAACCGCGACACGGCAGGCAACCGCTGGTTCACCGAGACGCTGACGGAAACGGACAGGTTCCTGACCTCGCTCGGCTGGATGAAGGGCGAACCCTCCTCCGGCCCTTCCAAACCCTGAGTCGCAACCGGGCCTGGACCACGGGCGGCGAGAACGTCGTTGCCCTCGGTCCGCGCCGCTGCTACCAGCCATCCACATTTCCGGCCATGAAACCATTCTCCGCCCTCCTCCTGGCACTCCTGACCACCGGTTCGATCGCGCACGCCGCCTCGGCGCCGAGCTATGCCGAGCAAATCAAGACCATCCGCGCCGTCGGTCCCCAAGGCAAAGGCAACGCCGAGGCGACGGCCGCGTGGAAGAAACTGTCGTCGGCCAACGGTGCGTCTCTCACGACGATCCTGGCCGCGATGGACGGCGCAAACGACCTCGCATTGAACTGGCTCAGGTCCGCCGTCGACACCGTTGCGGGCCGGGAAGAAGCCGCCGGCCGGAAGCTTCCCGTGGCCGATCTGAAGAAGTTTCTCGCCGACACTTCGCACCATCCGCGCGCGCGGCGCCTGGCCTATGAGCTGATCGCCAAAGCCGATCCCGCCGGTGCCACCGGCCTTCTCCCCACCCTTCGCGAAGATCCGAGCACCGAACTGCGGCGCGAGGCGATCCAACAGCTCATCGACCAGGCCACGGGCCTGACCAAGGCCGGCAACACCAACGGCGCCGTGCCGGTCTTCCAATCGGCCCTGCGCCTGGCGCGTGACGTCGACCAGGTCGACTTGATCGCCAAGGAACTCAGGACCGCCGGCCAGAAGGTGGATCTGCCCGCCGTCTTCGGATGGCTGACGGACTGGAAGGCCATCGGGCCTTTCGACAACACGGGCCGGGCCGGATTCGCCATGGTGTTTCCGCCCGAGCAGTCCATCGACCTGAACGCGGAACTCGACGGCAAGACGGGCAAGACCCGCTGGGTGGAACTCAAGTCGAAGGACGACTACGGCATCGTCGATCTCAACAAACCGTTCGGCGACCTCAAGGAAGTGACCGGCTACGCCACGACCACCTTCCATTCGGACAAGGCGAAGAAAGTGGAGCTCCGGCTCGGCTCGCAGAACGGCTGGAAGATCTGGCTCAACGGCAAGGAGCTCTTCGGCCGGGACGAATACCACCGCAACATGGAGATCGACCAATACCGCGTCGCCGCCGATCTGAAGGCCGGCCCGAACGTCATCCTCGTGAAGGTCTGCCAGAACGAGCAGAAGGAGGAATGGACCAAGAACTGGGACTTCCAGCTCCGCGTGACCGACTCCATCGGAACACCCATCGCGCAGGCCAAACCCTGAACCCGACTGTCTCCGCACCGCCATGAAACTCCTGACCTACGCCCTGTTCCTCGCCGGTTCGCTCCAGTTGACGGCCGCCGACTGGCCCCAGTTCCGCGGCGCATCGGCCAACGCCCTCGGCGGCGACGCCGGGCTTCCGTCCAAGCTCGACGTGAAGAACATCACCTGGGCGATCGATCTTCCCGGGCGCGGATTGAGCAGCCCCATCATCGTGGGCGACCGCCTCTTCGTGACCTGTTCGAGCGGGCCGAAGCAGGAACGCCTGCACGTGATCTGCCTCAACGCCCTCAGCGGGGCCAAACTCTGGGAGCGGCAATTCTGGGCCACCGGCCGGACGATTGCCCATGAGAAGACCTGCGTCGCCGCGCCGACGCCCGCCAGCGACGGCAAACACGTCTTCGCCGTCTTCTCCTCCAACGACCTCGTCTGCCTCGACCTCGACGGAAACCTCCAGTGGCTCCGCGGTTTGATGAGCGACTATCCCAACGCCGGAAACAGCCTTGGAATGTCGTCCTCGCTCATCGTCGCCGACGGCGCGCTCGTCGTCATGTCGGAGAACGACAGCGACTCCTTCACCGCCGGCATCGACGTGAAGACGGGCGTGAACCGCTGGAAGCTCGAACGGCCCAAGATGGCTAACTGGACTTCGCCGGCCCTGATCAAGTCGGCCTCCGGCGCCACGCAGGTGCTCATCCAGTCCGGCAAAGGCCTTGCCGCCCTCGACCCCGCCACGGGCCGCACCGTCTGGAATTTCGCCGGCGGTGCTTCGACCATTCCCTCGAGCACCGTGGCCGATGGGATCGTCTTCGTTCCGTCCGGCGGCATCACCGCTCTGGAACCGTCCACCGATGGTTCCGCGCCGAAGCAGCTTTGGAAATCCGGCCAACTCAGCCCCGCCACTTCCAGCCCCGTCGTGCTCAACAAACGCATCTACACGATCAACAACGCCGGTGTCCTCACCTGCGGCGACGCCGCCAACGGCAACCGCCTTTGGCAGCTCCGCCTGAAGGGCCCCTTCAGCGCAACGCCCGTCGCTTCCGGCAACTTCCTCTACTGCGTGAACGAAAAGGGCGTGCTCCAGGTCGTCGACACCACGGCGCCGGAAGGCGCGATCACCAGCGAGTTGGACTTCGGCAAGACCGTCCTCGGCACCCCGTCCATCGCCCACAAGTCGCTCTACGTCCGTGCGGATGGAAAGATCTGGAAGGTCGGGGCGAGCCCTGCGCGGCTGCAGTAGGCCGACGGCCGTCTTTTGTCGTGGGCAACGCGGTTCGCCGTCCCTAGCGTGCCGCGGAATCCCCGTTTGACGATGAACCCTGCGACCAGATCATTTTGCCGGCTGTTTCTAGCAGGGTTGGTTGCACTCTGGGTTGCCGTGCTGGAATCCCCGGCCGTCCACGCCCAACCGGCCACCACTACCACCAACCGTGTCCTCGAACTCGACGGCCACGGCAGTTACGTCGAGCTGCCGGCGAGCGCGTTCACCAACTTAACCGATGTGACCGTCGAAGGCTGGGTGAAGTGGGAGAGCTTCAACTCTTTCTCCCGATTTATTGATTTCCGAGTTGGGAATCGGAACTTAGACGTTCAAAACCATGAGAGTAAACCCAATCTGTGGTTGGGAACCAGCAGCGGAAACGCAACGGAGCGAATCGAAGCCCCGGGCGCGCTCGCGCTCGGCCAATGGATACACATCGCGGCGGTCTCGTCCCGCGACCAGCTCAAGCTCTACGCCAACGGAGCCTTGATGGCCACTGAGGCTCGAAGTTCGGGTGCCACGCCTGAGGGCGTTGAGCGCCGCAACTATCTTGGCCGTTCCAACTGGCGCGTTCTATTCGCCAACAACGCAGACTTTCACGGCCAGATGGACGAAGTGTGCCTTTGGGAAGGCGAGCGCTCCGCAGCGCAGATTCGCGAGGACGCCCTTCGCCGTCTCACCGGCCAGGAGCCGGGGTTGGTGGCGCTCTACCACTTCGACGACCTGACTAATGGCGAAGCGCGGGACGCGGGACCGCGCGGTTTACATGGCCGGCTTGTGGGTCAGGCGCGGTTGGCGGAGGCCAGGTCCCCGTCGGAATCGGGCCTGCCTCCCTGGTCTCGTCTGTTGATCAAGCTCAGCGGTGGGACCGTTTCCGGCACCACCGTGCGCGCGTTGACCAACGGCGTCGAAGTGGCGCGGAGCGCCCTGGCGGAAGGGAGCGCCATTGATGTCAACTTCAAGAATCTCAGCTTTTCCGCTGGTGAGTGCCGCTTGACGGTCTGGGGAGCCATGCCGTCGGTGGACCTGCAGGCGACTGGAACCAACGAGCTGGGAGGCTGGCGCCTGGGAGTTCGCTTGCGGCCCGGCGAAGAACAGGTGATCGAGTGGCCGCTGACGCCCGCCAACAATGTCGGGGGCAGGCTTATGGCCCTGGATGGTAAGACTCCGCTGGATCATGTGGTCGTGGAGATGGTGTCGCCCGAAGGTGATTCTGGCACGCCGGCTTCGGCTGTCAGCAGTGGGTCATCCGCCTTGAATCGGAGCCCCGCCTCCGCGGCAGCCACGAACCGCGTCTTGTCGCTGCCAACCCACGGCAGCTACGTGGAACTGCCCGGCGTCCTGTTTGGTGATCTCGATGAGGCGACGGTCGAGGGCTGGGTGAACTGGCAGAGCTTCCGGACCGCCTCGCATTTTTTTGAGTTCGGGGATCAGGACCACGGGCTGTTGATCAATCACCTCGGCACTGCCGGGGATCTGCAATTCGGCATCAGGCCCAAAGGTGGTGGAGTGAGAACCCACAAGGCAGGCCAGCTTCAAGTCAAGCAATGGCACCATGTGGCGGCGGTGGCCGGCCCCGCCGGTCTGAGGATGTATCTGGACGGGGTGCTGGTCCATGCGGGGCCGTTTCCCGGCCGCTTTTCCGAGGCGGCGGGCAGCGGAAGAAACTTTCTGGGGGCCTGCACCCTCCGTGACCAGAACGGTCCGCAGGACCTTGACGGACTCATGGATGAGGTTCGCATCTGGAAGGTGGCGAGGACGGGAGAACAAATCCGCAACGCCATGTTCCAGAAGCTTACCGGCGCTGAGCCGGGGCTCTTCGGCCTCTGGAATTTTGATGATCCCGCAAATCCCGGACGCGACGCCTCGCCCGGCGCACATCACGGCAAACTCATGGGCCAGGCGACGACGACCAACGCGCCGTTGCCCGTGATTGTGTCCGGCAGAATCACCGCCGCCGCCGGACAAAGCCTGTCCGGAGCGAGCGTCGAAATTCACCAACCGGGCCAGCCCGATCGGAGCATCCGCGCCAATGACGCGGGCGAATACGCCTTCACTCTTTCATCCCGTGAAGGCTGCGACCTGTTTGCCACGCATGGCAAATTGTCCGCCTACCGTCTCGGTTTTCAACCCAGCGGCGAAGAACGGCAGAAGCTGGACTGGACGCTGGCCGACCCGGAAAAGACGCCGGTGGTTCTAGGGAGCGCACGCGTCCCGCGTGCTAAATCCGGCGTCGCGCCGGATTCTCGTTCAACTGACTCATCGGTGCCGGCAAAGCTAGAGGAACGAGGTTTTCGGCGGGACGCCGAAAACGGCACGCGGGACGCGCGCGCTCCCCATTTCCCCGCCGGCACGGTCGTCGCCACCGTGCTCACGGACGAGCAGGGCAACTTCAAATTCCCGAACGTGAAGCCGGGCCGCTATCAACTGCGCGCGCAGGTCATCGGCGGCAAGAAGTGGTTCGGGGGCGGCCGAATGCTCTACGCCGCTTCCGATCCTTCCGATGCGGAACGCGCGCGGTTGCAATCGCTCGATTTCCAGTTCGCACCGTTCAAGAAGGGAACCTGGAAGACCTACACTTCCCGCGACGGCCTGCCCTCGAATCACATTCGCAAGTTCTGGGTCGATCCCGACGGACTGCTCTGGATCGCCACCGGCGGCGGCATATCGCGCTTTGACGGCAAGGATTTTTCGAACCTCACGACCGAAGATGGCCTGCTGAGCGACCGGGTCTTTAATCTCTGGCGCGAGGAGCGGAGCGGCATCTGGTGGTTCTGCACCGCGCGCGGCGTGTCGCGTTACGACCCGGCAATGGCGCGGGAGGGACGCACGGCCTTCCGTAACTTTACCGACAAGGACGGGTTGATGCCGGGAGCAATTGAGGCGGTTACCCAGACACCGGACGGCGTCATGTGGTTTGCCGGACCCGGTGGGAGCATGTTGTCGCGGATTGACGGAGAAAAAGTCTTCACCTACCCGCCGCAAGGGGACTTTACCAACACTTACACGATGAAAATAACGGCGTCGGCAAAGGGAGCCCTGTGGCTTGGGACCGGCGCGGGCTTGATCCGTTTCGACGGAACCAACTTCGTCAACGTGACCAAGACATTTGGGCTGGTGACCGGTGCTGACTCGCCAGCTATTTCACCAGACGGCAGCATCTGGTTTGGCGGCGGCGACTTCGGCAGTGGCCTGTGGTGCTACCACCCTGACTCGGAAAGGACGGGTGGTAATAGATTTGAGTCCTTCACGCGCAAAGACGGCCTCTCCCAAGACCAGGTCTCCGCCACCCACCGCACGCCGGAGGGGATCCTTTGGGTGGCGACCCGGGGTGGCGTCTCCCGCTTCGACGGGACGAACTTTGTCAACTTCACCGTCGCCGACGGCCTGGTGGAAAACGGCGTTATCACCATCGCCAGCACGCCCGATGGCGCGCTTTGGTTCGGCACAGGGAATGGTGGTGTGTCACGCTACGAGCCGAACTCGTTCACGCGGTTCGGTCAGGCGGATGGTCTTCCCGGCGCCTCCGCCACCTCCGCCGCCCAGGCACAGGACGGGACACTCTGGGTCGCTTCCGGCCGGTTTTTTGAATCGGGAGGCCTGGCACGCTACGATGGCCGCGGTTTCGAAGCATTCCTGTCAGGAGTGGCATTCCCGAGCAATCGGGTCAGCGGGGTCACGATCGGAAAGGATGGATCAGTGTGGGCTGGCTTGGCGGGCGGCGGTCTCGCCCGCTACTCGCAAGGGCGCTTTTCGCTGCTGACCGAGAAGGACGGACTCGCCGGTGATGACGTAAATTCGGTAAGCGTTGCGGCCAACGGTGACTTGTGGATCGGCACCATAGGACATGGTGTCTCACGATACGACGGCAAAGGCTTTCAGAATTTTTCGACGACCAACGGACTTCCCGGCTGGTGGCACAACATTATGCCTCCCGATGCCAGCGGCAACGTTTGGATCGCATCTGGTGAAGGGGGCGCGGTCCGATTTGATGGCCAGCAGTTCCATCGCTACACCACTGACGGATTGGTGGATAACGATGTCAGCGCCATCGTCCCAACGCCCGAAGGTCTCGTGTGGTTCGGCACGGCCGGCGGGCTGACCCGATTCAATGGCACCTCTTATACGAGCTTCACGAAAGCCGGGGACCGGCTCGCTGACAGCAGCGTCTTCGGAATCGTGCGCGACAGCGCTGGAGTGCTGTGGATTGGCGGAGGAGCAGGCGCGACCCGCCACGATGGCAATGTGTGGTCCACGCTCGACGAGCGCGACGGCGTGGGCGGCAATCAAGCGTGGCTCAACCTTCAGGACAATAAGGACGGAGCTTTCTGGATTGGGACCGAGAACGGCCTCACTCGCTACGTGCCCGACCGCACACCGCCCCGGCCGCCGCGGGTGACTGTCGTCGCCGATAAAGAATTCACGGACAAGGACGGCGTGGCGGAAATCACCGCGGGCCGCCGGACGCAATTCAAGTTGAGGGTCGTGGACTTGAAGACGCGCGGCGCAACTCGCCGGTTCCGGTGGCAGTTTGCGGATGGCGAAAAAAACATTGATGGCGCGCGAAACGCATTGGGCTGGTTGCCGGGCACGCGCGAAGCGCAGTTCGACTGGCAGACCAATCGCGCCGGCACCTACACCTTCGCCGTCCAATACATCGACCGAGACCTCAACTACTCGCCGGTAACGACGCTGCTGCTGAAGGTCACGCCGCTGTGGTATCTGAACGCGTGGATCACGGTGCCGTCGGGCGGGGTGCTGCTGGGCTTGCTCGGCTGGGCGTTTGTGGCGCGGTCGCTGGTGCTCCGCCGCAAGCGCGAAGCGGAAGAGCTGCGCGAGCAACTTTTCGAACAGGAACACACGGCGCGCGAGGTTTTGGTGGCGAAGAACGTCGAACTGGAGAAGGCCAAGCTAGCCGCCGACGCAGCGAACAGCGCGAAGAGCAGTTTCCTGGCGAACATGTCGCACGAGCTGCGCACCCCGCTCAACGCGATCATCGGCTACAGCGAGATGCTGGAGGAGGAGGCGCCGGAGATCGGGGCACAATCGATGATCCCGGACCTGCAGAAGATCCACGGCTCCGCCAAGCACCAGCTCGCGCTCATCAACGACATCCTGGACCTGTCGAAGATCGAGGCCGGCAAGATGACGCTGTTCCTGGAGGAGTTCGACGTCGCGAAACTGGTCAGGGAAGTCGCCGCGACCGTGCAGCCGCTGGTGGCGAAGAACGGCAACCGGCTCGTGGTCGAATGCCCCGCCGACCTCGGCGTGATGCGGGCGGACCTGACCAAGGTGCGCCAGACACTCTTCAACCTCATCAGCAACGCGGCGAAGTTCACCGAGCAGGGCACGATCACGCTGGCGGTTCGGCGGACGGAAGGCTCCCAGCTCCTTTTCTCCGTCAACGACACGGGCATCGGCATGACGCCCGAACAGATGGGCCGCCTGTTCCAGGCGTTCACCCAGGCGGACAACTCCACGAGCCGGAAATATGGCGGCACCGGCCTGGGCCTGGCCATCAGCCGCAAGTTCGCCCAGATGATGGGCGGCGACCTCCAGGTGTCCAGCGAACCGGGCCAGGGCTCCACGTTCACCCTCGTCCTCCCGGCGACGGTCATCGACGCCGAGCCGGTGGCCGCCGGGAAAGCCGCTGACCGCGCCGACAAGGGCCCGGCGAATGCGCCGGTGGTGCTGGTGATCGACGACGATCCGGTGATCAGCGAACTGATGACGCGGTCGCTGGTGAAGGACGGTTACCGCGTCGAGTCCGCCAGCAGCGGGCAACAGGGCCTTGAACTGGCCCGCAAACTCAAGCCGGCCATCATCACGCTGGACGTCATCATGCCGGGCATGGACGGCTGGTCGGTGCTTGCGGCGCTCAAGGCGGACCCCGCCCTCGTGGACATCCCGGTGGTGATCCTGACGATGGTGGACGACAAGAACCTCGGCTTCGCGCTGGGCGCGTCCGACTACCTGTCCAAGCCGATCGACTGGCAGCGGCTGGCAATCTCCCTGGCCCGGCACCGCAAGGACGTGGCGAACCCGCTGGTGCTGGTGGTGGAGGACGATCCGAGCACGAGCGACATGCTCGCGCGCAACCTGCAGAAGGAAGGCTGGAGGACGGCCATCGCGTCGAACGGGCGGCTCGGCCTGACGGAGGTGGCGAAGGCGATTCCCCAGCTGATCCTGCTGGACTTGATGATGCCGGAGATGGACGGGTTCGAGTTCCTGGCGGAGCTGCGTAAACGACCCGGCTGCGAAAGGATTCCAGTCGTCGTCATCACGGCCAAAGACCTGACGCCGGAAGACCGCCGCCGCCTGAACGGCCAGGTGACCCGGATTCTCCAGAAGACGGCCACGACCCGCGAAGAGATGCTCACCGAGGTGCGCGCGCTGCTGGATCTGCGCACTTGAGCCAAACCGGACAGCCTTTTCCTGAACCCCTTCAAAGCGATCCAAACGAAACCCCCGACACCCCATGGCAAAGATCCTTCTGGTGGAAGACAACGAAATGAACCGCGACATGCTCTCGCGCCGGCTGGAGCGCAAAGGCTACCAGATCATCATGGCCGTCGACGGTCAGGAAGGCGTCGCCAAGGCGCGTAGCGAGCGGCCGGACCTGATCCTGATGGACATGAGCCTGCCGGGTATCGACGGCTGGGAGGCCACCCGCCAGTTGAAGGGCGCCGAGGACACCAAAGGCATCCCGATCATCGCGCTCACGGCGCACGCGATGGCCAGCGATGAACAGCGGGCCCGCGAGGCCGGGTGCGACGACTTCGACACCAAGCCGATCGAACTTCCGCGGCTGCTGGAGAAGATGCTGCAACTGCTGCCACCGGCCTGACCATTCCGCGAAAAGATCAAGCAATGCCCCCACCCGAGCAGGCCAAGCCGGCACCAGGCGACGAGCGTTTCCGGCTGGCCCGGATCCGGCATGACCTGCGCACGCCGATCAACCACATCATCGGCTACAGCGAGATCCTCCAGGAAGACGCCGAGGGCCACGTGCCGGCGGAGTTCATGATCGATCTCGGCCGGATCCACAGCGCCGGGCAGCAGCTCGTCACGCTGATCAACCGGTATCTGGGCGAGGATTCCGCGCTGATCCGCGAGCATGATTTCCACCAGGCCAGCCACGAGCTGCGCACGCCGGCGAACCACATCATCGGCTACGGCGAACTGCTGAAGGAACAGTGCGACGATCTCAAGAAAACCGAGTTTCAGGCGGACCTCACCAAGATCATCGAAGCCGGCCGTTCATGGCTCGGACTGATGGAGAAACATCTGTTCGGCGAGGATGCCAAACGCTTTCTCGGCGCGGCGGCCGGCCGGCCAGCCGCGCTTCCGCAGACGGAGAATTGGTCCCGCATCCGCAGTTCCTTCTCCGGAACGCCAGAACGGCGGGATGTATTCTACTCGGAGAAGGGGCGGTTGCTCCTGGCGGACGACGACGCGGGCAACCGCGAACTCCTCCAGCGCCGCCTCGAAAAACTGGGCTACACGGTCACCACCTGCGCCGACGGCCGGGAGGCTTTGGCGATGCTACGCGAAGGCCGTTTCGACCTCGCTCTGCTCGACATGGTGATGCCGGGGCTCGACGGCCACGAGATCCTCGCCGCGATCAAGGAAGATCCCAACCTCCAGAACCTGCCGGTGATCATGATCTCGGCGCTCGACCAGATGGAGAGCATCGTCCGCTGCATCGATCTGGGCGCGGAGGACTATCTGGCCAAACCCTTCAACCCGACCTTGCTCCGCGCCCGCATCGCCGCGGCGTTGGAGAAGAAGCGCCTGCGGGACTGGGAGAAGGTCTACCTCAAACAGATCGAGGACGAACAGAGGGTGTCTGAACGCCTTCTGCTCAACGTGCTCCCGAGACCGGTCGCCGACCGCTTGAAGCAGGGCGAGTCGACGATCGTGGACAGCTTCCCCGAGGCGACCGTGCTCTTCGGCGATCTGGTGGGCTTCACCACCATGTCCGTCCGCATCCCGGCCAAGGTCGTGGTCAAGCTGCTGGACGAGATCTTCAGCGCCTTCGACGACCTCGCCGAGAAGCACGGCATGGAAAAGATCAAGACGATCGGTGACGCCTACATGGCCGTGGCCGGATTGCCGGTGCCGAAGGCGGACCACGCGCCCGCCTCCGCCCGGATGGCGCTCGACATGCAGGAAGCCCTCCAACGCTTCAACTCGGCGCACAACACCGCCCTCGAGATGCGGATCGGCTTGAACTCGGGTCCTGTGATCGCCGGCATCATCGGCCGGAAGAAATTCATCTATGATCTCTGGGGCGATACGGTGAACACCGCCAGCCGCATGGAATCCCACGGCGAGCCAGGCCGCATCCAGGTCACCGAAGCCACCGCGCGCCTGCTCGAAGCGGAGTTCCGGCTCGTGCCTCGCGGTGCCGTTCCGATCAAGGGCAAGGGGGACCAGCAGGCTTTCTGGCTGGAAGCGGAGAAGGACGGGAGGAGCAATGTCCGCGTCGATCCCAGCTGAATTTCGGGTTGTGCATCGGCGTCGGCAAGGAACACTTTCGCCCATCCCATGAACCCGCTCACACGTCTCGATCGTCGTTCCTTCCTCAAGGCCGCGGCTGCGGCCAGCGCCCCGTTCATCCTGCCTTCCAGCGTCTGGGCGGCAGCGACGAAACCGAACGGCCGGATCACGCTCGGCTTCATCGGCGTCGGTATCCAGGCGCGCGGATTGATGGGCGGGTTCCTCGGCAAATCGGAGACGCAGGTCGTCGCCGTGTGCGATGTCGACACCACCCGTCGCAACGACGCCAAGAAGCGCGTGGACGATTTCTACGCCAAGAAGAACGACGCGTCGTTCAAGGGCTGCGACGCCTACAACGATTTCCGCGAGCTGCTAGCCCGGAAAGACATCGACGCCGTGGTCATCGCCACGCCCGACCATTGGCACGCCTACATCGCGATCGCGGCGGCCAAGGCGGGCAAGGACATCTATTGCGAGAAGCCGCTGTGCCAGTCGATCGTCGAAGCGCGCGAGATGGTGAAGGCCGTCCGATCGAACAAGCGCGTCTTCCAGACCGGCTCCATGCAGCGGTCGTCGAAGGAATTCCGCGTCGCCTGCGAACTGGTCCGCAACGGCGTCATCGGCAAGATCGAGCGGGTCGAAGTCGGCGTCGGCGGTCCGGGCAAGCCCTGCGACCTGCCGGAAGAAGCGGCCGAACCCGGCCTCGACTGGGACATGTGGCTCGGGCCGGCCGCGGTGCGTCCCTACAACTCCATCCTCAGCCCGCGCGGCATCCACAAGCATTTCCCCATGTGGCGCGCCTACCGCGAATTCGGCGGCGGCATGGTCACCGACTGGGGCGCGCACCACTTCGACATCGCGCAGTGGGGCCTCGGCATGGACGAGAGCGGTCCCACGGAAATCTTTCCGACGAACAAGCCCGACGCGCAGAGCGGTGTCCGTCTGCGCTATGCCAGCGGCGTGGAGGTGACCCACCAGTCCGACCAGCAGCCGGGCAACGGAATCTGGTTCCACGGCAAGTCGGGGCTGGTCTTCGTCAGCCGCGGCAAGTTCGAGCTGACGTTGGATGGCAAGAAGGTCGCCGAGGGCATCAAGAATCTCGACGAGGTCGCTGGAAACCATCTGACCGCGAAAGCGGTCCGGCTCTACGACAGCACCGACCACAAGGCCGACTTTCTTTCTTCGATCCGTTCGCGCCAGAAGCCGATCTGCGACGTCGAGATCGGCGCTCGCACCGTCAGCGTCTGCCACCTCGTCAACATGGCCTACTACCACGGCGAGGCGCTCAAGTGGGATCCGAAACGCGAGAAGTTCACCGGCGGCACGGGCAAGGCCGAGTGGTTGAACGTCCCGCATCACGGGGCTTGGAAGGTCGGCTGAACAGGCCCGCCCATTTGCCATGACGACAACTGCCACCACCTGCATCCGCGCATTGCGCGCCTTCGCTTTGGTCACGGCCTTGGGAGGTTCCGCACTCGCGCAAACACCTCCCCAAGCCGGCAAGACTCCGAGCCCAGACGCCTACCGCAAGTTTGCCCTGACCCATGAAGGCGACGCGGCCCGTGGCGCGAAACTGTTCGCCGATGAACAGAAGCTCGCATGTGCGAAATGCCATTCAATCGACGGCAAGGCATCGAAGGCCGGGCCCGATCTCTTCGCCGCGGGAGATGCGTTCGCGCGGCGTGACCTCGTTGATTCCGTGCTCACGCCTTCCGCGACGATCTCGCCGGGCTACGGCACGGTCCTGATCGAGACCAAAGCCGGCGAGGAGTTCCAAGGCGTGCTCAAGCAATCCAACGCGACCGAAGTCCAGTTGATGGGCGCCGACGGAAAGTTGATGCGCTTCGCCAAGGCCGACATCAAACGCCAGGAAGGTAGCGCCACGTCGCTCATGCCGGAAGGGCTGCAAACCGGCTTGTCGCTGCAGGAATTCACGGACCTCACCGAGTATCTCACCACCCTGCGGCAACCGGAGAACACGCTCGTCAGCGACCGCGGAATGCCGGCGGTCATCCCCGAGTTGGCCAAACCGATCAGGGTCGAACCGTTCTTCGCGCAGCCTCTGCAGGTTCCCCGAGACCGGGTGCCCACCGGCCTGACGGCCCTCCATCAAGTGCCCGGATTTCCAGACGCGTTTCTCGTGCTACACCAGAAGGGGATGATCTGGACGATGAAGAAGTCGGGGACCAACGAGACGAAGACCGTCTTCTCCGACCTGACGAAGGAAGTCTTCAGCGACCGCGGTCCGAATGGACTTCTCGGTATCGCCTTCCATCCCAAGTTCAAAACCAACCGGAAGTATTACCTCCAGCACCAGGTCTTCGAGGAAGGCACCGTCGCCACGATCGTCGTCGAGAAGGAGTTCTCCGCCGACTTCACCGGCGACTCCGGCAAACCCGCCCGCCGCATCATCAAGACCGTAAGCGTGGCCGAGGACCACAGCGGCGGCTGGATCGAGTTCGGGCCGGACGGTTTCCTCTACTTCCCCATGGGAGACACCGGACCGCACAACGACCCCAACGGCCACTCCCAGAACCTGCGCCTCCTCCTCGGCAAGATGCTGCGGATCGACGTGGACCGGCAGGAAGGCTCCAACGCGTATGCCATCCCCAGGGACAATCCGTTCGTCGGACAAGCCGACGTGCGCCCGGAGATCTGGGCCTACGGATTCCGCAACCCGTGGCGCTTCAGCTTCGACAAGGTGACCGGAGATCTCTGGATGGCGGACGTCGGACAGGACCGGGCCGAGGAAGTGTCGATCGTCCGTCGCGGGGAAAACCACGGCTGGAACGTGTTCGAAGGCTTCGAGCCGTTCTCCAACCAATACAAGGTGGAAGGCCGCAAGTTCACGCCGCCCGTCTTCGCCTATCGCCGCAAATACGGGAACTCGATCACCGGCGGCTACGTCTATCGCGGTGACAAACAATCGTCCTTCTACGGCGTCTACGTCTTCGGCGACTACACGTCCAAGAGGATATTCGGCCTCACCCAGCAGGACGGCGTCCTCAAGACCGTCCGCCAGATCGGGACCGTGCCGCAGGCGCTCACCTCGTTCGGCACCGACGAGGCCGGCAACATCTACGCGATCGGTTTTGCGGGAATGGTCTACCGGCTGGATTTCGCCGGCGCGCGCTTCGAAGACGTCAGACACGACTGACATTCCAGAATCCCGAATGCCGACTCCCCGAGATCCGAAAGAAGCCCGAAGCCCAAAGCCCACGCATGCTTCGGGCTTCGCCTTCGGAACTTCCTTCGAACTTCGGACGTCGACCTTGGCCGTTCAGAAAAGCTGCTCTCGCAGGGCGTTCCTCGGGTTCATCGCATCGGCCGCCATCGCCGGTCCGCTCGTCGCCGAGGATGCGCCCGAGCCGATCATCGACATCCACCAGCACCTGAACTACACGGGACGCACCGACGAGCAGTTCATCGCGCACCAGAAGGCCATGGGCGTCACGATGACGATCCTCCTACCGGCCGGACGTGTGCTTGATGTCGCGTCGACCCACAACGGCAAATCAAACGGGCTCGCCGCCCAGATCAGCGGCAACTCCGAAGCCGAAGCCTTCGCCAAGGCGCGTCCGCAGTCGTTCCGTTTCTTCGCCAACGAGATCACCGACCACGCCGAGGCCAGGACGACCATCGGTGTATTCCTCAAGCGCGGGGCCATCGGCATCGGCGAACAGAAGTTCGGCGTGGACTGCGACTCGCCGGAGTTCCGCGGCCTCTGCGAACTGGCCGATGCCCATTCGGTTCCGATCCTCTGCCACTTCCAGCACGAAACCTACAACCACCACTTCGAGCGCTTCCACACCGTGCTGGAGAAGTTTCCCGACGTCCGCTTCATCGGCCACGCCCAAACCATGTGGGCGCACATCGATGCGAAATGCGACCCGAAGATCCTCTATCCGACCGGCAAGGTGGCGCCCGGCGGCCTTACGGACCGCTACCTGCGCGACTATCCGAACTTCTTCGCGGACATATCCGCCGGATCCGGACTCAACGCCCTCCTGCGCGACGAGGAGCACACTCGCGGATTCCTTGAACGCCACCAGGACAAGATCCTCTTCGGCAGCGACTGCAACGACCTGCTCGGACGCGGCCCCGGCTGCCAAGGAACCCAGACCATCGCGGCCATCCGCCGCCTCGCTCCGACCAAGGCCGTCGAACGGAAAATCCTCTTCGTCAATTCCAGGAAGTTCTTCGGACTATGAGAACCGCCACTGAATCGACCCGCTTGTCCAGGTCTTCCAGCCTGCGGATTGGATCTGTGTCCTTCTGTGTCCATCTGTGGTTGCTCGGTCTTCTTCCTCTCGTTTCCTTCGCCGCCTCCGCTCCCGAAGTCTCCACCAACGACCTTCCCCGCTTCCCCGCCGTGGAGGCGACCAACGCGCTGGGCACCTTCCAGGTGAAGCGCGGATTCAAGCTGGAGCTCGTCGCCAGCGAACCGCTCGTGCGCGACCCGATCGCCGCTTCATTCGACGAGAACGGCCGGATGTTCGTCGTCGAGATGGGCGACTACTCCGAACGGCGCGACGAAAAGCTCGGGCGCATCCGCCTGCTCGAGGACACCGATGGCGACGGACGTTTCGACAAAGCCACGAGCTACGCCGACGGCCTCGCCTGGCCCACGGCGGTCATCTGCTCCCAGGGCGGCATCTTCGTCGCCGCCACACCCGACATCCTCTGGTTGATCGACACCAACGGCGACGGGCGTGCGGATGAGCGCAAGGTCGTCTTCACCGGCTTCGGCGCAGGCATGGCGCGGCTCAACGTCCAGGCTTTGCCGAACAGTTTTCTGTGGGGCCTCGACAACCGCATCCACGGCGCGACCGGACCCAACGGCGGCCGGATCTCCTCGCCTTCCGGCGTGTTCACCAACGAGATCGACCTGCGCGGCC
>JAYVSO010000158.1:0-4565 GCA_043775315.1 Verrucomicrobiota bacterium | reverse complement strand
AGCCCTCTCCCAGCGGGAGAGGGCTGGGGTGAGGGAGAACGGCCAGCCAACCACGGGCGCGAACGGCCCCACCAACCCACTGAAAACAGCGAGGAACCTTAAATGTGAAGTTGCGGCAACCCGGTGTCGTCTTCCTTTCATGCCTTCCAGATTCCTCCTGCCCGTGGTCGTCGCACTCGTTGCTTTGGTCCGGCCATTAGCAGCGGCTGAAACTGCTTTCCCGGCCGTCACTCCTCCCGAGGCCCCGGCGGCTCTGGGCGCAAATCTCCAACGCAGTCTCCGCCTGATGGCCACAAGCACGCCGACCCAACGCAACACCGTCCGCGTGCTCTTCTACGGCCAGTCGATCACCGAGCAGGCGTGGTGGAAAACGGTGGCCAACCATCTGCGGACGACGTTCCCCAATGCTGACCTCGTCATCGAGAACCGCGCCATCGGCGGGCATTCCTCCCAGCTTCTCGTAAAGACCGCCGAAGCCGACCTCTACGACTTCCAGCCCGACCTCGTGATCTTCCACGTCTACGGCTCGCACACGGACTACGAGGCGATCATCCGTTGTATACGCGAACGCACCGTGGCCGATGTCCTCATGGCGACGGACCACATCACCAAGGACGAGGCGCTCGCCGAAGAAACCGATCCGGCCAAGCTGACGCCGAAATCGTGGGACGCGTGGATGAATCACTCCTTCCTTCCGGCCACGGCCAAGAAATACGCCGCCGAGCTGGCCGACATGCACAATCGTTGGAAGGAATACCTGCGTTCCAACAACCTGAAGGCCTCGCAACTCCTCAAGGACGGCGTCCATCTGAATGCCCACGGCGAGTTCGTCATGGCCGAAGTTCTTAAGTGGTATCTGCGGCCCGAACTCCTGAGGAAGAATGCGGCGGCGGATGACAGGATGAAGGAGTTCGTCGTCGGTCGCGACGTGACGATCCAAGGGGACAAGCTGCTGCTGGAGTTCGACGGCAACCGCATCGACGCGGAGGTCTCGGGAATCCTGGAGCCGATCACCATCCGCATCGACGGCAAGAAGCCGTCCGAGCATCCGGAACTCTACCGGTTTACGCGCGCATCCTCTTATCCGCAGTCGAACTGGCCGGGCCTGCTTCAAGTGCAGCGGGGTTCCACACCGCTCGTTCCCGAGAATTGGACAGCGACCATCCGTGCCATGAGCGATGACATGAAGCAGTTCGAATTCGACCTCGTGGGATCGACCACCGGAGCCGACGGCTCCGGTTCGGCCACCAACCGATTCCTCTCCAAGTCCGGCCGCATCGTCATCGAACCCGACGACTGGAACCTGGCCTACGGGCGGAAGGTGTTTAAGCGCGCCCTGCCGGAAGCCTTCACCGTGACGTGGAAAGTGGAGCCGAGGTTTGTTGAATCGGTTGCCGCCGGAACCACGTCCCAGCGCCTGTTCCATGGCTTGCCCAACGGCCGCCACACCCTTGAGCTCAGCGGGGAAGCCGTCCTCCGGATCAAGAAACTCAGCGTCTACCGGCCTCCGTTGCGCTGACGGTCAGGGCCGGGGGATCACCCTGAAGAACCCGGCGGGCGCCGAGGGAAAGACGGTGACCGCATCCTGCCCCGAGGCGTTCGTCACGACCCGCGCGTCGATCCAGTTCACCAGATTGCTGGACGAAGTGATGGTGAACGCGCCGCCCGGCCGGCTCGCGAGGGAGTATTCGAAGACATACGGCGTGCGGCGGACCGAGCCCATCAGGATGCCCGGTTCCTGGATGGCCAGACTGAATCCCCGAGTCTCCGACGACGCGCCGGTGGCGTCCGTGACGACGAGCGAGTAGATCCCGGCATGGTGCGGCTGGAGGTTGGTGACTCCGAGCATCGGAAGATCCGCCCCTGGCAGGTTGGTTCCGGCATGCTTCCACTGATAGGTCAAAGGCATCCGGCCGGTCGCCCGCACATTGAAATAGGTCTCCCCTCCGACAGCTGCCGTCCGATCCGGAGGCAGGCCGACGAAACGCACATCCTCCGTCCCAACGAGTCCGATGATGAGGTTGCCACAGATCGCAAGATCCGTGATTCCGCGCTGATCCATCGGGATGGGGAAGGCGGGTCTCGGCGGGTTGTCCAGCGAGACCACCGAGCCGTCCGCCCGGCGGACGAAGGCGAAGCCGTATCCAGCGAGGACAGCGACGCCGTTGCTGGCAGACGCTGCGCCGGCGTCCCCGCGTTGCAGCACTACGCCGTCACTTCTGAGGCCCACAACACGGGTCGATGAGCCGCCGTCCGAAAAGGAGAAACCGACGAGCCCGCTCCAGCCGCCGGTTGGATCGGTGAGGTAGCGCGTGGAGCTCACCACGCGGCCGGGGTGGCGGAGATCGGCAATTGTCCCGAGCGAGACGAATCCTGCCGCATCTGCGCCTCCCGGGACGACGTAGGGAGCCCAACTGACGACGGAACCATCTCTCTTGAGCGCTTTGCTTGTCCAAACGTCCGCATGGACCGCGATCGCGTCCGTCAGGTCGGCTGGCACGTTGGTCAAGCTATTGTAAATGGTTCCCCACGCCCGGACCGTTCCGTTGGAAAGCAAGGCGAGCGCGTGGTTCTGGCCTACAGAGATCGCGGTCACGCCCGATAGGTTGGTCGGGAATTGTTGCCATATCTCGGTGGACTGTCGGCCCCAAACTACCACGGTTCCGTCCGACCGTATCGCGAGGCCGTTGCCGGGGCCGATTGCAACGCTGACCGCGTTGGTCAGGTCGTCGGGGATTTCCTCCAAGGACGTGCCGGACAATCCCCAGATCTGGATGGTGCGGTAAGGAATCTTGACCGGAGGACTGGTGGATGAACCGGAGGCCGTCGTCAGGGCGAGGGAATAGCGGCCGGCATCGGCCGGCACCGGGTTGGTGATCGTCAGGAGCAGATTGGTGAAGCCTGGCACAGGCATCCCGTCCCTGTGCCATTGATACGATCTTGGTTCCGCAGATGTGACCTCGAAGGAGAGGTTGAAGACGCCGTGAGGCAGCATGGACGTCTGCCCCCGCACTTCGTTGAACAACGCCGGGACCACAGCAAGACGGGAGGCTCCGCTTTGGGCGACGCCGTGGCGGTTGGACACCGTCACCGAGTAGAGGCCGGCATCGACCGGAGCGAGGTTGGTCAATAGGAGTGACGCGTTGGTCGCCTGCAGAATCGCGGCGCCATCGCGGAACCATCGGAAATCGAAGGGCGGTTCTCCGGTGGCCTCCACGGTGAAAAGCACGCTTCCGTCCGCGACTCCCGATCGGTTGATCGGCTGGGTGATGATGTAGGGCATGCCGATGCCCATGAGCATGCTTTGGCCGGCCAGTTGCGCGATCAGCGGAAACCCGGCGAATCCTGGTGTCGTGGAGCCGGTGAACTTGAGCTTGCCGTCCCTGCCAAGAATCACCCTGGGGTTGGAAAACGAAACTGCCGTCACGTTTGAGTCGGCGGGTCCGAGAAAGGAACCGTCCCAGAACGGCACGAGCCTGTCCGCACTGTCCCGGAGCCATATAGGATCCCAGCTGTTGGAACCGGGAAACATGGCGGCAAATCCATTGGCCGGGGGAATCTTTGCTTGGAGGCGGTTCGAAATATGCAGCCTTCCCTGGGCGTCCAGAGCCATTTCCGAGGAGGTGCCTTGCGCAATCGCAACAAGGTTCGTTCGATATTCCAAGCCCGCTGCCGACGATCCCGACAACCGCGGATCCGAGCTGACCAATTCGCCGTCCCGTGTCAACGCGGTGAAACCCCGATCCGAACCCGCGATCGCGGCCACGTTTGAAAGCCCTTTAAGTTCGTTCGTCTGCCAAGAGGATAGCCTGCCCCAGAATACAAGACGCCCCTCGGCGGTGAGCGCGCCCGCTGACTGGTAACCCGCCGCTACTTGCACCACGTTTGACAGACCCGCCGGGACTGTCATGTCAGCGGAGTTGTAATACCCCCAGGTGAACACGGAACCGTCGCGCCTCAGGGCTACCAAGTTAACCAAGTTATTGAAGTAGAGGCTCGATGAAATCGCCACCACATCCTGGTCACCCGGGGGGATTGGTATCGGCTCGCCCGTAGTGCGAAGGATCGGAGTGACACTGACCCATGCAGGCCGCGAGTCGACATTGCCCGACGGAGTAAGCACGCGAACCGAGAAGCTGGCGGAATCCGCCGGGCGGGCATTGGTGATGGCCAAGGTCTTGTTTGTGGCTCCGGCGATGTCGATGCCGTTCCTCAGCCATTGGTAGGTGATCGGCTCAATGCCGTAGGCTTCGATGGAGAGGTTTGTTGTCGCTCCGACAAGGATGGCCTTGCTGGTCGGCTGTTGGGTGATCCACGCCGGGATTACGGTCAAATTGGCATTGGAGGTCACCGTCCCGCCCCAAGCATTGCTGACCGATACCGAATAACCTCCTTCGATCGAGAAGTCGGTCGCGACAAGGGCCAACACCTGGTTGGTTTCTCCCGGCAGGTCGACGCCGCCTCTCCGTAAGCGTCACGCGGAGCACCCCTATCTGGACGGAGCATAGATGTCGTAGTCGTAGGGTATGACATCTATGACCGGCGGATCGGAGATACTGAGGGCG
>JAYVSO010000157.1:0-75064 GCA_043775315.1 Verrucomicrobiota bacterium | reverse complement strand
GCCGTTTTCCTGGAGCGGTCGCGCCACGACATGGCCCGCGTCGTTGATGTCGAAGTATTTCGCGCCCCAGCGCGGGATGCTGTACAGGTCGCGTGCGTCCTGAACGTCCCAAGTGGCTGGTTTTACCGCGGGTTCATGCGTGGTCATTTTCTCAAACGCCGGACTATAGAAACGCTCGGACGGATTGCAACAGAAGTGATGCGAAATGTGCGTCCTTTTCAGCCGCGTGCTCCGTGTTTACGTCGCGCTCACCCTCGGGTAATCTGGCGCAGAGATGCCCGCATCACCGCCACCGCCCGTCGCCTCCGGATTGGAAACTCCGCTGACCTCATTGCGTGGTGTCGGGCCGGAGCGCGCCTCGCAACTCGACCGCCTCGGCCTGCGCACGGTGAACGATCTTCTTCTGCACGCGCCGCGCCGCTACGAAGATCGCCGGCATCTCCTAAAGATTAAGGAACTCAAGCTCGGCGAATCCGCCACCACCCGCGGGCGCATCGTTGCCACCGGCGTGAAAACCTATCAGCGGAAGACGCGCTCCGTTTACGAGTTCGTGCTCGAAGACGGCACCGGTCGCCTGCACTGCCGCTGGTGGAACCTTCCGTTCATGGAGAAATATTTCGCCGTCGGCGACGAGGTCATGGCCTTCGGCAAGGTGAAACCCTCGAAGCCCCGCACGATGGATCATCCCGAGACCGAAGTGCTCGCCAGCGCCGGCGCGGAGGGCGGCGACGCGGGCGAACTATCCATCCACCTCGACCGCATCGCGCCGATTTACCCGAGCACGGAAGGGCTGCCGCAACGCTGGTTGCGCGCCTTGGTTTGGAGAGCGCTTGAGCAATTCGGTTCGCTCGTCACCGAGCCGTGGCCAGGCTTGAAGCTCGACGGCTGGCCCGGTCGCGCGGAGTCAGTGCGGATGCTTCACTTCCCTGCGGACCCCTCTCAACCCGAACGCGCCCGCCGCCGCCTCGCGCTGGACGAGTGCATCGAACTGCAACTGGCGATTCAGCGCCGTCGGCGCAACCTCCAGGCCAATGCGAAGGGCATTCCCTGCGGCGGCGACAACCGGCTCGTACGTCCCTTCCTGCGTGAACTCGCCTTCGAGTTGACCGGCGCGCAGACGCGCGTGCTGCGCGAGTTGCGGAAAGATCTTTCCGGCCCCTTCCCGATGCGCCGGCTGGTGCAAGGCGATGTTGGCTCAGGCAAAACCGTGGTCGCCGCGTGCTGCGCGTTGATGACGCTGGAGAGCGGATTCAACGTCGCGCTCATGGCCCCGACCGAGATTCTGGCCGGACAGCATTTCGCCACGTTCCGAAAATGGTTCGAGCCGCTGGGCGTGCGGGTGGAATTGCAGACGGGGAGCAGGAAGACGGCGGAAGTCAGAAGTCAGAAGTCAGTGGTCAGTGGTCAGTCGGCTGGAGAAATGTCATCAGCAGTTAATCAGCTCACCATCGGCACGCACGCGCTCATCGAGTCGGGGTTCGAGGCTGGAAATCTCGGGCTCGTGATCATCGACGAGCAGCACAAGTTCGGTGTCGCCCAACGCGAGACGCTGGTTAGGAAAGGGCGTTATCCACATCTCCTCGTGATGACCGCCACGCCCATTCCGCGCACGCTCGGCCTCACGCTCTACGGCGATCTCGACACCTCGGTGATTGATGAACTGCCGCCTGGACGAGGGCGCATCCGAACTTTCGTGCGGACTCCTGCACAGCTTTCCAAAGTCGAAACCTTCATCCGTCAGAAGATCGAGGAGGGACGCCAGGCCTACGTCGTCTATCCGCGCGTCGAGGAAGGCGACGCCTTCGCCGGCATCAAGGCGGTGAAGGAGGAATTATCCCGCCTCGAGAAAACCTTCGCCCCGCACCGCGTCGGGCTGATGCACGGACGCCTTTCCTCCGACGAGAAGGAGCGGGTGATGAATGACTTCCGCGCAGGCCGCGTGATGGTGTTGCTTGCCACCACGGTGATCGAAGTGGGCGTCGATGTGCCGAACGCGACGATGATGCTCATTGAGAGCGCGGATCAGTTCGGCCTCGCCCAACTGCATCAACTCCGCGGGCGTGTGGGGCGTGGGGCGCACGAGTCGTATTGCATCCTTGTGGGCACGTCGAAGACGCCCGACGCCAAGGAGCGACTGCGCGTGATGGAGTCCACAGTGGATGGCTTCGAGATTGCCGAGGCGGATCTGCGCTTGCGCGGCCCCGGCGAATTGCTCGGCCAACAGCAGAGCGGCCTTCCCGAATTCCGCTTCGCCAACCTCGCGAAGGATCGCGCCTTGATCGAGCAAGCTCGCGAACTCGCCGCAGGAATGCTGAAACCGCAGGAAAAACTCAGCCCGCCATCGCCGGTGAAATCTTCGAGCGATTCCTGAGCGCACCGCCCATCCATGTCAGGAGCGCAAAGCCGGTCAGAACAGCCAGGATGATTCCAAAGCGAACGTGCATCGGCACGGAGCGTGAAGCCTTGGTCTGGAGGGAAATCTTCAAGTCCGCCTTGGTGTCCACCTGCACCGTGCGGCGGAAGGTCAGCAGCCGGCCTTGCTGCGGGATCGCGGCGCGGATGGCGGCGGGCGCGGTGACGGCGGCGTCCTGTTGCTGGATGAGTCGCTCAGCCAGGCGCATGAGCGCGGCGTTGTCGTCCGCTGTGTTGGCCTCGATGATTTGCTTCGCCTCCTGCTGCGTGTAGGCGACGTCCTTGCGATTGCGAAGTTGCTTGAGGTTGTCGGCGGCGGGCGCGGCTTCACCGGCGGCGGCATTCTGCCGGACGTTCAAGCCGACCAGCGCCTGTTGCAGCTTGAGGTTGTGAAGTTGCACGCGGGCATCCTCGTTGAACGCGCTGTCATGCGTGCTCAGGCCGTAGGCGCTTTGGAACGCCTGCCGTGCCTGCTGCGGGTTGCCGCGTTCGAGCAGCGTGTTGCCAAGCGACAACATCTCCTCAGCGACCTTCGTCTTCGCACGATTCTGGACCTGTTCATTCTCAAGGTAGGATCTCACATCCACCACGACAGGCTGCGCGACCGCCGCTTCCTCCTGCAATTGCAGCGTGCCCGACCAGTTGTCGAGGTGCCACTTCTCGTTCAGATAGACCTGCCAGACGATGTTCTCCAGCGGCAGGTCGAACTTCGGCCCGACCAACGCGAGGTCGAGCTTGCGTCCGCCCGGCGTGCCGATGCGGCTGGAGTAAAACAGCTCGACGCTCGTGGGCTTGTCCGCTCGCGACTGTTGTTCGAGCGGAATGAGAATTCTCTCCTGATCCCGCCAAGGCCAGACTCCGTTCTGGTTCACGAAGGCGAACCAGAACCGCGCATCCTTCGGCAAGGTGAAGTTGAGCAATCGCTTGTCGCCCGGCACCAGTTCCATCTTCACCTGGGTCAACATCACGCCTTCGTCCGAAATCACTGAGGTGAGCGTTACGTTGTTCACGCGCGCTTCGAGGAGCTTCGTCGCCTCGTGGCGTTCGAGACTGAGCGCGAGTTGGAACGCCGGTTCAACGAGACGAAACGTGAAGTTCGCCGTCGCCGTCGGGATGTCCTGCAACAGCGCGCGCGGGATGCCCTGCCATTCTGCGGGCTGAAGCGCGGCGGGCGGCGCGTCGATCCGCACTTGGAGGCGTCCGCCGGACTGCACGGTCACGAAGCCGCGCTGAAGATTCGCGTCCACGGCCTGCACCCCGCGCACGAACGCAGTGGTTGCGGAACTGGCGACGGGCGTCTGCCACGTCGCTTGCAGCAGGTATTTTCCAATGATGCGGCGGTGCAATTTCACCTCCCACGTCTGCATGTCGTTCGTCACCGTGCCGGCGACCGGCAGGAAGTCCGCCACCTGCTCGCCGCGGAAACGCACGCCCTCGGCATTCGTCGGCACGCGCACGCGGAGCGCCTTCAATCCGGTATTCTCGATCTGGTATTGAAGATTCGCGGCGACCTTCACCTGCGCTTCGCTCACCGTGACATGCTGAAGGCTCGTCACCTGCACCCACGCATCCACCTGCTCGATGTCGAGCGCCAGCGCCCACTGCGCCTGCAACAGTCGGAACGCCAGCACGCCCTTCTGCCGGATGCCGGACTTCTGCGGGTCAAGCTGAGTCACGCCATCGCGCGTGGCGACCTGCAATCTCATGCCCTGCTCGGGAACAATCGCCAGTTGCCCACGCTGCTTGCTCGCCTCGCGGAAGACGAGCCGCGGCATCGCGGCCGCTTTTGCCGCCTTCGTTCCCGGCCCGGCCAGATTCACGTTGAACTGTTGTTGGCCCTCGGTCTTGCCCTTCAGATGCATCGTGATGACACGGCCCTCGGGCGCCTTCAACTCGGTCCAATGACTAAGCGCCGGGCCGCTGATGCTTTCCACATCCAGCCCCGCCGACAGCACGAAGCTGATGCGAAAGATTCCAGCGCGCGTCACGGCCACGGCCACATTCGCCGCGAGCACCGTGCGGTCTTCGCCGAGCGACAATGTCTCCTGCGTCTCCACGCGCACGTCGGGTTCGACCGGCGACGCCTTCAGCACAATTGTGCCTTTCGCATCCGCGTAACGAAACGCGCGGCGCAAGGTCAGCCCGGGGATCTGCGCGCGCAGCGGGTTGAGCACGACGGCCGGGAAGTCTTCCAGGTTAATCGCGGAAAACGCTTCCGCCGTGACGTTGTCGAGTTGGACTTCATTGCCCGACGCAACGCCAACGGAACCGAGTTGCCCCGCCGAGCCATTAACGCTGATTAACCCGGCGGCCTGCTCGAAAGGCAGCGGCCCGGTCGCGACCTGTGACCGCACGATGAGCGTGAACGGACGCGACTGCGGCGGGCTGAGCGTGACGCGCAACTTCCGCGTGTCCGGGTCGAACCGCCACAGCGAGATGATCGACGACTTCTGACTTCTGACTTCTGACTTCTGATTTGTGACCGCCGCTTCATCCATCAAATCCGAGATGGTCGCCCCGCCGGGAACGTCGAAAATCAGTTCGCCCAACTCGCCCTGCGCCGGACGCACCTGCACCTGATGCACGCCTTCGACAACGCCCGCCGCCGGCACGTAGAGCTGAAAGAGTTCCGCGAAGAACACCGCCTTCTCCCGCTTCACATCGCGGCTGCGGGGCTTCCAGCCAATCCACGAATCCGCGATGGGCGCGAGCACGAGCGTCGCAACGGTGGTGTTCGTCGAGGCGTTGTCGCGCTGCACCGACACTGCGTTCGGCGACGAGACATCCACGTCGAGATCTGGCAGCGTGAGCGTGATGCTGTTGACCAGTCCGTGTTGCGTCGGCAAGGCAAAGCCGCTCTCGCCGTCCTTCTTCGCGACTTGAAGCTGGTATTGCAGATTGATGTCAAACGACCCGTCCTGTTGCGCGAGCAGTTGGTGAACGCGCTTCCCGCCGACCAGCGCCTGCACGAGCTTGAGCGCATTGGTCGGATAGCTGACGCGCGTAAGCACGGCTGGCTCGAACAGGAGCGGCAGCAATTGATCCTTCTGCGCGTGCCACCGCACCTTTGCCGTCACCAGTGCGAACTTATCCTCGACGCGAATGTCCTGAATCACGGACTCGGCGACGGCAGGCTCCTTCGGTTGCAAACGCGCCGGGGCTTGCGCGGGAGCGGCACCCGCATCGCCGGTCAGCAGGCAAAGGAATCCTCCAAGCAGCAGAGCCGCCGTCACCGCGGCTGGCGTGCGGTCCGCGGGGGGCGTGGGTCGGGGCGGAACCCGGAACGCGGTGCGCAGCGCGGGCACAACGACGTGCAGAAGGAGAAACGCGATGAGCAGAATGAAAAACATCGGTGCGCCGTTGGGCCACCGCAGCACCGCCCACGCCTGCAATGTCCATCCAACCAGAACTCCGGTGAGGCGAAGTCCGTCACGCGCCGCAATGAACGCCCATCCCCACACCGCCAGCGCGAGCAGCGCGGGCCAGGCTTGTCCGACGGCGGACCAGAACGTCAGTTCATCAACCAGGTTCGTCACCTCCACTTTCAACGCGCTGTCGCTCTGTTGCACCGGTGCGAGGAACGCGAGGCCGCGCGGCGTGACTTGCTGCTGGCGCGAGGCGAGGTCGTGCAACAGGACGAACAGCGAGCCTGCCAGCAACACCGCGCCAATTCCAACGAGCGTGCCCCCGAGATGACGCACGCTGAAGCGATGCGTCCCTTCGCGCGTCGCCCAGCGCCAGGCCCACACCGCGAAGACCACCAACGCCAAAGCCATGATCAATTGCACGAAGGACTGCCCATTCCCGCTGAACATCCGCGCCAGTCCCGCGAAACCTGACGCATCCGCCACGCCGCTGGCGGGCGCGAGCGAGCCGCCGCGATACGTGAGCCGCTGGCCGGTGTCCGGCTCCACGCGCCACTCCGCCAGCAGCACCGGCGCGGTGACAATCGGCACGGCGGCCGTCACATGCTTTGGGGTTTTCGAGCGCGACGCGAATTTCAGATCAAGCGTCTGCACCGCGTTCGGGTCGGCGCGCTGAGGCAGCGGAATGAGATTCGCGTTGCCATCCTTCACGGGCACGACCGTCGCGCCGTTCACCGTCACCGACCAGAGCGTGGTGTCGTCCGGCAGCCTGAGTTTGAAATGCGGATTGCCGCGATTCTTCACGAAGTATTTTGCATCGGTCACCACTTCACCATCCTTCGAGATGCGCGTGCTGAACGCCGCGCGATCCACGACCAGGCCGAGCGTCTCGCCCTGCTGGAGCGGGCTGAGCGCGAGTTGCAGATTGAACGGCCGCGCCGTGTAGCGATACGCCTTGAGAATCGGCGCGTCGAAGAAGAGCCGGTATTCCGCGGGCACCTCGGCGGTTTCGAGTTCTAGCAATCCAGCGGACACGTTCGCCGGCTTCACCTGGAATTGATACGCGCTGACGACGAGCGTGTGGCCCTGCTCGCTCTGCGCATCGAGCGGACGCGCGCCGGTGAAGGTGAGCGTGTCGCCTTGCGCCTTGAACGGCCGCTCATAAGTCACGAGCAGCGTGTAAGGCCCGGACACCGGCGTGTTCAGCGTGACGAGGTAGCCGTTCGTCATCTTCTGCCAGTTATTGCGGAGATCCTTGCCGTTAAACTCGACATTGAAATATTCATCCGACAACGAGACGAGGAAGGCGGACACGGGCGCACCGGAGATGAAGAAGTTCATGGTGCTGCTGCCGTAGGCGATGCCCTCGCCGATGGAGAACAGGTGAAACACATCGGCCTGAATCGACTGCGGCAATCGCTCGACCCGCATCGTCGCCTCCCACGCCGGCTCGGTCAGGCGAAACGCCGCCTGAATGCCCACGACCTTGCGCGGGAAGAACGCCGTCGCGATATCCGTGAGCGCGACCGTGCGATCCGGCGTGAGACGGAAGCCCGCGTCCGCCGACACCGCGAGGTGACCGCGCGTGGATTTCGCCTTCATCACTTCGATGCGCGGGAGCGTCCATGTCGGCTGGCCAAGAGCGGCGTTGCGTTCGAGGCGGAGTTGAATCACCTGCCGTTCGGCGACGGGCTGGCTGTACACAATCCGCAGCTCGGCATCCGGCTGGTCTGCGGGTTCGCGGAGAAAATAATCGCTGAGCCCCGCAGCGGTGAGACGCGCCAGCACAAATCCCCTCGGCACGCGCAGCAACACCTCGCGCACCGGCGCTTCGCGGATGTCCAACTCGAACTCGCCGTCGATGGCCAGCTCCGTCTCGCCGAGATGATACGCGAGCAATTGCGACACGCTCACCTCGGGCAGCACGTTGTCGGCATTCACCCGCAACGCAAACTCGGCGCTCGAAAAGCGGAAGGCAAAACGCTGGTTGCCCATCGACGAGAACACAGTTTTCAGCGCGGTGTTCTCAGGAAATTGCTCCGGGGAAATCTGCGACAGGCCGGTGGCTTGCACCACTTCAAGCCGCACGGCGCCTTCGTTCACCACGCGGATGTGACCGGCGAATCGGGTCGCATCCAGGGGGCGAAGCCGCATCACGTCCACCGCCAGCGGAAAGGCGCCCAGCTCGGATTGCATCTGGATGTTGAGCGCGAAGCTGTCTTTCTGCGGCTGGTTGAACTGCACGTTCAAGCGGCGTTCCTCCGGGGTGGCACCCGGCTCGACGTTCCACGCGAGCACGTTCGCGCCGAACACGGCGGTCACGTTGCCCTGACCGCGCACCAGCAGAGTCACCCGGCTTAATTCGCCCTGCATCACCTTTCCGTCGAACAGCACGTATTGCTGAATCAGCCCTGGTCGGATGGTGATGTGGGACAGCATCTCCGCCGCGTAGAATAGTTTGCCCTCCGCCTCGGGCCGCGACTCTTTCCAGGAGAGCTTCACCGCGCCGTCGGGCGGCAGGAAACTTTTGAAGTCGCCACCGCTGCGCTCGGGCCGGGCCGCGCCGGCGAACTCGAACTGCGTGTCCGCCGCGAGTCCCTGAAACGTCACGGGGGCCAGCGCGCCCGGCGTGACTCGGAAATCAACGCCGCTCCAGCCGGCGCTCTGGCGCACGGCGGCGTTGAACTGGAGCTTCACCGGAAAGTCGCCCGGCTTGTCGAACACGATCACGAACTGGCCGTTTTGAAAGCGGAGCTTCCAGTCCGCACTGCGTTCCAATTCGGCCAGTGCGACGCCGCCGGAGAGAAGATTGAGCGAGCCGCCCCGCGGATTCTTCACGCGCGCGATGGCCGTAAGGGTGAACGCCGCGCGCTGGTCCGCGAGCCGGCCTTGAAGCTGAAAGTCGCGCAGCACGACCCGCCGCGCCTCGGGGTCCGCGATGGTGACGATGAGCGGCAGCGCGTAGGCCGCGCCGTGAAAGCGAAAGGCCAGCGGCTCCGACTCGTCGGGCTTCGCCTCGGTGC
The DNA here is from genome assembly GCA_043775315.1 of Verrucomicrobiota bacterium. Classification (GTDB taxonomy): domain Bacteria; phylum Verrucomicrobiota; class Verrucomicrobiia; order Limisphaerales; family CANJSG01; genus CANJSG01. The sequence goes on along the minus strand of JAYVSO010000157.1, from coordinate 66,264 downwards.
GCATCGACTCGGGCAGGAACTTCGTCTCGATGGGCACGAGGCCGAAGAAGTTGGTCGGCTGCGCGTCCAGTTCCGGCGCGACTTCGACCTTGAGATAACCGCTGAACAGCGCCGGCTGCGGGGGCGCGAACGCCAGCGGTTGCACGGGATTCGACCAGCCTCGCAGCTCGCGCTCCGCCAGGATGGTGACGACGAGTTGCGTGAGCGGCTTCTCGGTCTTGCGCGGGCGCAGGACGAGCGAGCGCGTGCCGTTCGTCTCCTGTCGCACGGACCAGTCCTGAAGATTCTCGCCCGTCACCTTCTTGATCTCGCCGTCGCCGGTGAGCGTGATGGACAGCTCCTTCGCTTCGCCCTGGAGGATGTCGAACGTGGCGTTGATGGTGTGTGAATGCTTCTCACGCGAGATTTGCAGCGCGTGCTGAAGTGTTGTGGCGAAGAGCAGCTTGTCCTTCTCGCCGGAGAAGCCGGCCAGGTTCGCGTCGATGACGATCCGCGCCTTGCCGTCCTGAATGCCGCCGTTGATGGAGAGATCCTTCAGCTCGGCCTGGGCGGCGAAGGCGGTGGGATTCAAAAACAGCGCGCCGCCCAAGAGCAACAGCGCAGACAGCAACCTCGTGGTGGTGAGTTTCATTTCAGATGTTCGGATTATTTTGCCGCGCCAGCCGGCTCGGTGTGTAAATCAGTCGTAAATTTATTTGCCGGACACGTTCCTCGCCTGGCGGATCATCCACTCCAGTTTTTTCGGACGCGGGTCGGCGCTAAACGCTTCGGGCACGTTGCCCAAGTAGCCGAGCAACTTGTCCGGCGTGACCTCGGCGGCGAAGGGACTCGACACCAGCCATTCGCTGAACGCCGAAGCGCTCGCGGCCAGGCGCAGGGTGGCGCTGGATTGATCCAGCGACTTCGCCGCGCCTTCGTAGGGCAACGGCCATTCGTGCTCGCGATAGTCGGAGGTGCCGGGAACCTTGAAGCGCACGCGCATGGTGCCGAGCGGACCTTCGCCGGCGGGATTCACCTGCACGGTGTAAAGCGCGTTGCCGGCCTCAGCGGCGCCAATCTCGGCGGCATCGACGGTATTGTCGCGGAACTGCTCCTTCTTGAGCTGATGCTTTGCGTAGCCAATCTGCCGATACGCGGTGACGCGGCGCGGATTCCACTCCACCTGCACCTTCACGTCGGACGCGGCGACCTTGAGCGCGCCCGCAAGCTGCCCCGCGAACTCCGTCGTCGCGGCCTCGGGCGTGTTCACGAAGCCGTAGCGTCCGTCGCCGTTGCGTGAAAGAGCTTCGAGCAACTCGTCGTTCAATCCATCCCAGCCGATGCCGAAGCAATCGAGCGCAATGCCTTGCTTGCGGTTCGCCTCGACCTTTTTCTTCAGGGAATCCGGCTCCACGTCGCCGAGATTTGCCGCGCCGTCGGTGAGGAGCACGACGCGGTTCACGCCATTGGCGAGGAAGTGCCGCAGCGCGGTCTGGTAGGCGAGGTTCATCGCGTCTTCGAGATTCGTGCCGCCCTCGGGCGTGAGACTGCCGACGCGCTGTGGCAGTTCTCCCGCCTGATTGCCGGGCAGTCCATCCACCCAGAGCCGCGCCGTGCGAGCGAAGGCCACGACGCTCACGCGGTCCTGCGGCTGAAGCTGGCTGGCGAGCACGCGCAGACACTCCTCGCGGATGCGAATGCGGTCGGCGCGTTCCATCGAGCCGGAGTTGTCGATGGCGAGGACGATGTTGAAGGGCTTGCCCGGCTGGCGCCCGACGGCGGCCGTCTTCACGGAGAAGCGGACGAGGTCGCGGTCATGCGCGAACGGATACCGCGCCCGCTCCGATGCGAAGGCGATGGGCACGCCCGGCGCGGGCACCGGATCGCGGTAGTCGAAGGCGTTGATGAACTCCTCGCTGCGGATGGTCGACACGTCCGGCATGACGCCCTTCTCCAGGCTGGCGGCGGCGAGCTTGAAGGACACGTCGCTGACGTTGAGCGAAAAGGTGGAGAAGGCGTTGTCGGCCGTGGCCGTGTCCGGCTGCGGAACGGCGGCGTTCGGCGCGGGCTTGCGCGGGGCGGGGGCGTCCTCGGCTTTGGCCGCAGGCGTGCGGCGCAGTTCGATTTCCGCCAAACGAACTACATTGGTCGCCATCACCGCGCCGGGTGAGGGCACCCGGCCTACAGGACCGCGCCGGACCTCGGCCAAGGCTGTAGGCCCGGTCCCCTGACCGGGCGAGATCCCGGACGCCACCAACTGCCGGCCGCGCGTCGCCACCTCTTCCCGGAGCTTCTTTTCAAGGGCGACCGGCTGGGAGGCGGCCTGGGCGGGCTTGCCGGCCACGATGGCACCGAGGTCATCGGTCTGGAGCGAGGGCAGGGCGATGTTGTTCCGCCTTCCCAATCCGCGGTTGTTGCCGGCCGGAACGGCATCGAGGTCGGCGAGTTTGTCCAGGCGTGCGAGGGATTGCGGTTTCGTGTCCGTCTTGCCGGCGGGCGCATTGACTTCGGCGACTTCTTTGTAGCGGGCTTCGATTGAGAGTTCCGGCTGTGCGAGCGATACGAAATCTTCAGCAACGGCGGCGGTGACGACTCGCCCGGCCAGGGATTCGCGCATCACCTCGTCCCGGACCTCCTTCGGCGCAGGGGTGTAGTTTAGTTGCACCTGCGACTCCGACTTCTTGTCCGCGGTTCCGTCGGCGATTTGGACCAGGCCGAGCGCTTCGGTTTCCACGCCCGCACCGGCCCGATCCTCCTTCGCCTTGGCCACGGTGCCACGCGCACCGTTCGCATCCACGAAGCGGTTCACACCGCCATCCGCCCGTCCATTGACCGACAGTGCGTCGAAAGCGACCAGGCCGGACATGTCGGGCTCCGTGGCGAAACGGTCCACACGTTGCCGGATTACGGACAGACTATTGAGGACGACTTCACCGGCCAGTTGCTCGACTTCCTTTTCCCCGGAAGACAAGCCGGTGTCGGCCACGATTTTTTGCTCCAGCGCTGGCTCGTTCCGCCGGTAGGCGGGCGGCATCGGCGACGGGTTCAACTCGCTCGAATCCTTGTCCGTGGCGAAATAGGAAGTTGTCGCGGGCAGTTTTGATTCTCCGGACAACTTCGAGCGAAACTCCCAGGGTTCATTCTGGGCCCGTTGGGCCGTCTCCATCCGGTCGCCGAACTGGACAGGCGCACGAGCCGGACGGTCCGCCTCGGCGACGCTTCGCTCGAACCAGTCGAGCGCCTGAACGGGTGGAACTGGCGACGGTGTCGGTGTCGGAGATGGTGCTGGTTGCTCGGCTGGCATGGGCGTCGCCGGTGCCGCACTTGCGGGCGCGGGCTGATCAACGATGCCACCGAAGAATTGAGGGCTTGGTCCACGACCGCCAAGGTTCCTACCGCCGCCCCCTCCACCTCCACCTCCACCTCCGATCCCGCCACCGCCGCCGCCTAGGCCTCCACTGGCCGTCGTTCCCGCTGCATCCGGGAGAATATGATCGGACGCCTTGTCGGCCGCGACTTCTTGCGCCCTGCCATCCGATGGGGCGGTCCCTCCGCTCGAACGGAAGAAGCGTCCCGCAACCGGAAGTTCACCCAAGACGGGAACCGGTGCAGGCATCGCGGGAGCGGCCAGCCGTGGCGTCCACGACGATGAGATTTCAGAAATCGACCGCTGCGCCATCGCTTCCTGCTTTGCTGATGCCGCATCGTAGCGGGCCTGAGATGCCCTCGTCATGGCAGCGTTTGCTTCTGCGTCGTCTGGATCAGCCTTCAGTCGCCGTAGCGCTTCCTCTTCGGCATTATCGAGCTTCCTCGAGACCGCATCTGGAACCGGGGCAGTGCTGGCCGGCCGGCCGGAAGCCAAGTCGAAGCCATAGCGCGCCGGCGGTTTTCCTTCGGATTCCGGTTGAGGAGCGCTGGTGCTGGCGGCGGGTTTTGCAGACGCCGCCGCCAAAGAGCTCAGGGCTCTCTGGGCGGGGACGACGCCTCGGGATGAATCGGGGGATGATGGGCGTTGAATCGGGTTCTTCAACACGGCGCCATAGCTCTTCTTGAACTCCTCATCTGTCGTAGCTAGCCCGATTTGCCCGGAGATTTGCACGCGGCCATCCAAGGTCGCCCCTTTGGCCGCCGGTGCGATGCTTCCGGCCAATTCCTTCACGGCCATCGAATCGTCCATCGCCGGGCGAATGGACAAGATTGTCGGGGAAGTGGCGGGATTAGGCGCGCCATCGGAACGCGGCTTTTGCTCCGAATTCAGCCTGTCCTCGGGCAGGATGCCCCTGTTCATGACCAGCGTCGTGACGCCCGCGAGCAGGGCCAGCATCGCCGCGACGGACGCGGCTTCGCGCCACGGAATCACGAGCCGTCGTTTCTTCCCGGTCACCGGCAGGGGAACTGTCTTGAACGCCGCGAGGAGGCGGTTCCGTTTGTCGGAGGACAGGGTGAGCGGTTCCGCAGAGGGTCCTGCCTTTTCATCGGCCGTTCCGCGCGCTTCGCGGACAAGGCCGATGGTGCGGGCGAGTTCGTCATGAAGTTTTTGCAGGTCGGTGCTGGCGGCGATTTCCCGACGCAGGGCGGCGGCCTCGGTCTCGGGAAGTTCTCCGAGGAGCAGGGCGGTGATGCGCGCTTCCAGGTCGTCGTGGGGCGGGAATGGAGGTTGTGGGTTCATCCTCGTGGCTCCTAGTGATAGAGGTTTCGGGTGATCCGCGAAGGACGCGAAGAAGCGCGAAGATGGAAGAGCCGGTAGGGCGAAGGCTCCCGCCGAGCCGCCTGGAAGCTCGCGGATTGCAGGGCGGCTTCTCGTGGGAAGCCGATGGTCTTCGCAAACGCGGAACGGTGCCGCCGGGGCGTGATGGACTGCTTGGTAATCATGAGGCGGCTCGGCGGGAGCCTTCGCCCTACCAACGTCGGCGTTTCAAAACCTTCCGGCCCTTCTTCGCGCCGCTTCGCGTCCTTGGCGGACAATCCATCGGGCCGAGCCCTCCGGGCCGGTTCCAGATCGGCAATGTTTCTATTCCCAGAAAACGGGTTCATGGCAGGAGTCCCGCGCGGTTGAGCTCGGCGGCGAGGGTCTTGAGCGCGTGGTGGAGGAGGTAGCCGACGTGGCCGTTGCTGAGGCCGGTTCGTTCGGCGATCTGCTGGTAGGAAAGATCATCGTCGAACTTCAGCCGGACGACTTCGCGGCTGCGTTCGTCGAGGGCGGCGAGACTGAGACGGACGAGGCCGATGCCTTCCCAGCGGATGATCTGCTCGTCGGGCAACGGCTCGGTGTCGGCCGTTTCCTGGTCGGTGTCGGCGGTGTCGGGCAGGCGGACGATCTTGTCGGACTGGCGGCGGTGGTTGAGGGCGAGGTTATGCACGGAGCGGTAAAGCCACCGGCGGGGTTCGCGGATTTCGGCAAAGCGGGCGTGGAGTTTCATGAACGCGTCCTGGACGATGTCCTCCGCCTGGGCGCGGTCGCCCACGAGCCGCAGCGCGTAGCTGAGGAGCGGCGATTCCAGCGCGCCGAACAGCTCCTCGATCGTCTCGGATCGGGGCGGCTGGCTGGTGCTGGCGGATTCTGGACTGGCCACGGTCATCGGCTTGTTCTCGGGCGTCGGCGCATCATCGCGGTCGGCGCCGGTCCGGTTTCTTTGGTCCGTTCAGCGGAGGCATCTCACCCTCTACGACACAGATGCAGACCATTCCTTAGACGAAATGTTTCGGCCGATGCTCCGGGGCCATCCGTCCAGCCTTGCCTGGACCCGCAAACTCCCACAAATGGCTCTCTGGGATGGTGGCGGCCGAAGGAGGTGGCCTTGATAGGCCGGCCCGGGGGTGCTTCCAATGACCAAGTGGTCGACTTCGCCGGCGGAGCCGCCCAGTCTTCCCTGTAACCACCCCGGTCACCGCTGGTCTTCCTCTTGGACCAACCACGAACCCACAACCTGCCCTATGAAAGCACTCAGTTACCTGTCCCTCCTGGCCGCCACGTCGCTCACCGCGCTTGCCGCCGAACCCAAGGCCGACGTCGCCGCCGCAGCCGCCATGCTGGACGGGAAGTCCAGCTACGCCTGGGTGGCAACCACCGAAATCGAAGGCGGCCAGTTCACCCCGGCTCCGGTCAGCGGAAAGACCGAGAAGGGCGGCTTCACCCACATCTCGATGAAGTTCGGGGAGAACGAAATCGACACTTTCATGAAGGGCACCAACTTCGTGACCAAGACTCAGGACGGTTGGCGCACATCCGCCGAGCTCGCGGCCAATCCCCCCGGCGGCGGTGGCGGTGGTGGCGGACGCGGCGGCTTTGGACGCATGTTTTCCAACCAGCGCACTCCCTACGGCCAGGTCACCAACATCCTGGCCAAGGCCAAGGAAGTGAAGGCCGTCGACGGCAAGTTCACCGCCGAGTTCAGCCCGGAAGGCGCGGCGGACCTCGCGTCCCTCGGCGGTTTCCGCCGTCCCGACGCCCCGGCCCCCAAAAACGCTTCGGCATCTGCCGTCTTCTGGATCAAGGACGGCCTCCTTCACAAGTATGAGCTGAAGACCAAGTCCACCATCACCACCCAGGACGGTGAGGACCGCACCATGGCCCGCACGACCACCGTCGAGATCAAGGACGTCGGCACCGCCAAGGTCGAAGTTCCGGCCGAAGCCAAGTCCAAGTTCTGACCCACCGACCGTTTACCAGGCGGGTCGGTGCTGTTCCGGCACCGACCCGCTTGCAACCGGGTTCCAACCGGCACAGTTTCCCCGAACCAGTTCCGGAACCGTTTCCTGACCCGCCCCCAAGATTTATGAAGTGGATCGTCCTCGTGATCGTGCTCGCCGCAGCCGGATTCGGCGGGTGGAAGTATTGGAGCAGCAACAACGCGGCCTCCGGGCCGGTGGAGTTCCGCTCCGCCGCCGTGGCCAAGGGCGATGTCACCCAGTCGGTGAGCGCCAACGGCCAGTTGTCGCCCATCAAGACCGTCGCCGTCGGCAGTCAGATTTCCGGCCAGATCACCAATCTCACGGTCGACTTCAATTCCACGGTTAAGGAAGGCCAACTCCTCGCCGAGATCGATTCCGGCACCTACATGACCAGGATGAAGTCCGCCAAGGCCGAACTCGCCAACGCCAAGGCCAGTCTTGAACTCGCCGAGCTCAATTTCAAACGCTCCGAGGAGCTCCTGAAGAACAAACTCATCGCCCAGTCGGAATACGACCAGACACGCGTCCAACTCCAGCAGGCCAAGGCTCAGGTCCTGACCCGTGAAGCCTCCGTGGACACGGCCGAAGTCGACCTTTCCCGCGCCACGATCTACGCCCCGATCAGCGGCGTGGTGATCAGCCGCAACGTCGACATCGGCCAGACCGTCGCCGCCAGCCTGAACACCCCCACGCTGATGACCATCGCCAACGATCTTCGCAAGATGCAGATCGACGCCATGGTGTCCGAGGCCGACGTCGGCAACGTGACCGAGGGATTGAACGTCGAGTTCACCGTCGACGCCTTCCCCGGGCGGCCGTTCAAGGGAATCATCCGGCAGGTGCGCTTCGCGGCGATCACCAACCAGAACGTCGTGAACTACTCGGCCATCATCAACGTGGCCAACGACGACCTGAAGCTCCGCCCCGGCATGACGACCACGGCGACCATCATCACCGGCCAGAAGAAAGCCGTGCTGCGCGTGCCCAAGACGGCCTTCCGCGCCAAGCCGCCCGAAGCCTCGGTCATCAAGGACGGCGCAACGACGAATTCCCCCGCCGGCCTGGCAGGATCTTCTCCCGCGACCAACGCCACCGTCGCCCTGGGCCCCGACGGCATCCCCATCGCTCCCTGGCGGGCGCAGAACCGGCGGCCCGAGCCCGGCGAGATGGAGAAGTGGACGGCCACCCTCACCCCGGAGCAGAAGAAGGCGGTTGAAGACCGCATGGCCCAGATGAGAGCCCGTTTCGCCGAGGGCGGCGGAGCCGGAGGGGCTGGCGGTGAAGGCGGACGCGGGGGCGGCGGAGCCCCGACGGTTCCCCGTCTCCGGGTGGGCGACGCTCCGCTTTCGCAGAGCCTCTATCTGCTGGTGAAGACCAACTCGCCGGACGGGAAAGCCATCCAGATGGCGCGTAAGATCACCATCAAGACAGGCCTGGAAGACGCCGCGAACGTCGAAGTCCTCGACGGACTCAAGGAAGGCGACGAGGTCATCACCGGCGTTGTCGTCACCGACACGTCGACGGCGGCCCGGCCGGCCGCGGGTGGTCCCGGTGGGATCGGCAGCCCGTTCGGCGGCGGCGGCGGATTCCGCGGACGCTGAACAGCATTTCGATTCCCAGCCATGTCCACGCCCATCGTCCAGCTCGAGGATTTCAAGAAGACCTACCAGTCGGGTGACATCCAGGTCCACGCCGTCCGTGGCGTGAACCTCACCGTCCAGGCCGGCGAGTTCATCGCCGTCATGGGCGCATCCGGTTCCGGCAAGAGCACCCTGATGAACACCGTCGGCTGCCTCGACCGCCCCAGCGGCGGGCGGTTCATGCTCGACGGGGTGGAGGTCAGCAAACTGGACCGCGACCAACTGGCGGACCTCCGCAACCAGAAGATCGGTTTCGTCTTCCAGGGGTTCCACCTGCTGGCCAGGACCAGCGCCCTCGAGAACTGCGAGCTTCCGATGCTCTATGCCCGCCCTTCCAAGTCCGCTTCGGCCCAAACGGCAAGGGCGATGAAGTCGCTGGAACAGGTCGGCCTTGGAAAACGCTTCGACCACACGCCAAACCAGCTCTCCGGAGGCCAGCAGCAGCGCGTGGCCATCGCCCGCGCCCTCGTCAACGACCCTAAGCTCCTCCTCGCCGACGAACCCACCGGCAACCTCGATACCCAGACGAGCATGGAGATCATGGGGATATTCCAGGAGCTCAACGATGCGGGCATGACCATCATGATGGTGACCCACGAGCTCGACATCGCCAGCTATGCCAAGCGGATGGTCATCATGCGCGACGGCCGCATCGTCCGCGACGAGCAGGTGAGCTCGCGCCACAACGCCGTGGAGGAGATGGGCAAGCTGGTCCGCGAACAAGCCGCCGTGAACCTCGCACCATGATCGTCCTAAACGCCCTCAAGCTCGCCCTCCGCGCCCTCAAGCGGAACACGCTGCGATCCCTCCTGACGATGCTCGGCATCATCATCGGCGTCGCCGCCGTCATCTCGGTCGTCAGCATCGGCAACGGTGCCAAGGCGCGCATCGAGGCGTCCATCGCCAGCATGGGCCAGAACGTCGTGCAGGTGATGTCGGGCAGCTCCCGCCGCGGCGGCGTCTCGATGGGGTTCGGCTCCGCCGGCACGCTGACGAAGGGGGACTTCGACGCGATCCGGAAGGACGTGAAGAGCATCGCCGGAATCAGCCCCGAGGTCCGCAACAACGCCCAGGTCGCGGTCGGCAACAAGAACGCCCGCGTCTCCATCCTGGGCGTCGGCGCCGACTACGCGAACATCCGTTCATGGAAGTTCGCCGACGGGGACAACTTCAACGACGGCGACGTCCAGCGCGCTGGCAAAGTCGCCCTCATCGGCAAGACGACCTCGGATCTCCTCTTCGGCGAGGGCGAGAGCCCCGTCGGCCAGATCATCCGCATCGGCAGTGCGCCCTTCACCATCGTCGGCCTGCTCACCCCGAAGGGCATGAGCATGTTCGGCAGCGACCAGGACGACGTCATCCTGATGCCCTACACCAGCTCCATGACGCGCCTCTCTGGGGGCACGTCCTTCCGTTCCTTCATGGTCCAGGTCGCCGACCCCAAGGACATCGACGCCGTGCAGGCCCATATCACCGAGCTGCTCCGTGAACGGCACAAGACGACGGCGGAGACGGACGACTTCATGCTCCGGAACCAGCAGGAGATCAGCGAAGTCGCGACGGCCAGCTCGGAAACCCTCACCGTGCTCCTCGGTTCCGTCGCGGGCGTGTCTCTGCTCGTCGGAGGCATCGGCATCATGAACATCATGCTCGTCAGCGTGACCGAACGGACCCGCGAGATCGGCGTCCGCCTCGCGGTCGGAGCCCGCGGCCGCGACATCCTCATGCAGTTCCTCATCGAGGCGGTCACGCTCAGCATCGTCGGAGGATTGATAGGCGTCCTGCTTGGATGGCTCGCTTCGGACCGGCTTTCGAGCCTGATGCAGACGCCCACGTTGATCGCGACCAACTCCGTCATCATGGCGTTCTGTTCCAGCGCCCTGATCGGAATCTGCTTCGGCTTCTTCCCCGCCCTCAAGGCCTCCAACCTCGATCCGATCGAGGCCCTGCGCTACGAATAGCCTGACGGCAGGTTGTCGGTGCGGCGCGGAACCCGGCTAGTCGTCCCAAGAGAACTGCTGAAAGAGGCAGATGAATCCGGGCTGTTTTGGATCATCGCCGATGGGGAACAATGAGACGACAAGCTGGTCGGGCCGGGCGATCTGTTTCCCCGCCAGAGGCACCTCCCTGCGTTCCGCGACGAGAAACGACACGTCCGACGCGACCGTGACGACGTTTGTGACCTTGGGCTTTCGTTTGAAAAGCCCGCCGATATTGACGCCACGCGGTGCGGCGTCCTCGTCGTCAACGCCTTCCTGATAAACCGCGCCGGGTTTGAGGAACGCGGCCACCTTCATGCCGAAGAGCAGATACTTCTCGCCCGCCCACTGGTCGATCAGGCCGGGAGCCCACGAGAAACTCCCGCTCCAGTTCAGTTCCACCCGGTCTCCTGCCACCCGCATGACCGCAACTTTCAGATGCAGCCCGAATTCGCGGTTGGTCAGGGTGTGGTTGACCGCCGCGTCCAACGAGAACGCCGGTCGCCGCTCGGCCGAATCAAACCGCGCGGCGACCGCCTCGGTTCCGGCCAGATAACGATCACCGAGATACAGCAGGTTGACCTGTCCCTGTTGGCCCAGTGCGGCGACAGCCTGGGTCAACAGGCCGTTGGTCGGGAACTGCGGCGCAACCTTGGCGTTCTTCGGCAGAAAACGGAGCACCGCCACCGATACTCGAACGGGCTGCTTCCGTGGAGCCGATTTGTCAGCGAGAGACGGGAGCGTGTCCACGTCGATGAAGGTGACCTGGGCCATGGCGGACCACGGCGCAAAAGTCATCGCTGCCGCAACCAACAGGGCCAAGGCGGACAAACGGAGAGACCGCGGATTACCGCCGGAACCGCGGGCCTCGGCGGGTGTTCGCTTCGAAGACGCTCCCGAGGGAACGACTCGAACATGTCGGACCGAAGCCATCGCCTACTGGAGCACCGTAGGATTGAGGAGCAGGAGGATGGTCTGCGCCTCCTTGTTGCCCATCTCCGCCGTGGTGGCGTTGATGATGAGCTGGCCGCTCGTGCAGTTGCGGCTCCCACTGAAGGAAACGGTCTTGTTGACGGGAAGCTCGTAGATCTCGTTCTCGGTGGGTTTGCCCTTGGGATTGAAGAGCTGCGCGAGGTTCAGGCCCACGTCGACATTCTGTGAAACGTCCTTCCCGAGAAGGCCCGACTTGCCGAGCGCGCTGACCGCTCCGCCGGCGAAGCTCAGGAACTTTTCGCCCTGCCAACGGTCCACGATTTCAGGGGACCAGCTGACCTCGCCCTCCCAGTTCAGCCCGAACTTGTCGCCGCTTCCGGGACGCGGCGTCACCTCCAACTTCACACCATAGGCCATGGCCGGGGGAATGGGCGCACCGGGCTTGCCGATGATGACAATCGGCCTTGTCTCCAAGGCATCGAACTTGGCCTTGGCCTTGTCCTCGAGCCGCAGGTCGCGGTTGGCCGTGTAGAGGATGCTGATCTCGCCGTCGGCCTTGAGGTTCTCGACGACGGCCGCCAGGTCCCCTTTGAGATCCTTGAAGCCGCGCAGGAGCCGTTCGGCCTTGAGCGGCTTGAATCTCAGCACGGTGATCTCAACCTGGACAGAGCGCGCTTCACCCGCGGGTTTGTTCGTGTCCTGGGCATCGCAAACCAGGAGCGAGGTGAAAAAAACGGTGAGAGGAAGGAGAAGTTTCCAGCAGGTTTTCACGGTCACAAGGGAACGGAGCTATTGACATGCTTGCAACGCCTAAATACATACGGAGCGCGCTTGTCTCCGCTCCGGCAAGCCTCACACCGGCAGAGTCTTTCGCCTTCCCAAAAAATCAACCAGGATCCTCACCATGCACCACCCTATGCGTCCGCAGAAGAATTCTCGAAACGGCACCAAGCGTCCGACGGGTATCCTTGCAGCCACCGTCTTGCTGGCGGTGATTCCAGCGGCTGGCCACGCCGGTGATCTGTTCACCGTCACCGCCACCGACGGCGTCATCACGAGAACTGGAGGGAATAAAAGCGTCACCGATCTGGTCAGCGATCTGATAAACACCAGCGGGGCATTCAATGGTCTGGCATCGATCCAAAATTCTTCCCTGACCTATGCCGGCGTCGCCAACGCCATGCGCTTTACGGAAAATGCGGGAAGAACCACCGCCACGCTGATTATCCCCTCAATTGGTTTCAATCGGGGTTTCAACGGTGTCAATTCCGCCGATCTCAAGAACCAGATCGATGCCTTCCTGAAGAAGGACGGCGCCGACGTGCTCGCCCAGTTCCTCAAATCGATGAACCAACGGTCGCTTGTTTCCGTCACGGACGGCAATCCGAACAGCGCCACGGCCCGCGCCGCGTCGCAGAGCTTCAGCAGCTACGGCATGACGGACGCCGAGACCGAAGACGAGAAGGAGAATCCCGACGAAGGCAACACCCGTTCCGGCTTCGGCATGATCGCCGATGTCGGCACCATCGACGCCAACGGAATCAAGGGCCAGGTCTACAGCCTTCCTCTCTACGCCCGCTTCAAGCTGTCCAAGCGCGTCGGCCTCAACTTCGACATCCCGCTCAGCTACGCCGACATCGAAGGCTCCACCATCTTCGGTTTCGGCCTCGGCGTGGCCGTGCCGATCAAGGCCATTCCCCGCACCAAGGACAGCCCGTGGTATTGGCAAATCACCCCGTTCGGCGGCGCGAACGTCTCGGGCTCAGCGGACTTCGCCGCGGGCGGCATGCTGGCCAACGGCGGCATCGTCAGCCTGCTCGCACATGATTTCGGGAAAATGACGCTCTCCATGGGCAACCAGTTGAGCATCCATGAAGGCGTTCCCATCACCGTCGGCGACTACAAGTTCGATCCCGGTGTGAGCCAACAGATCATCAAGAACGGCCTCAAGCTCGACGTGCCGTTCGCCCGCCGCTGGGTCTTCGACCTCTACGGCGTCCACACCAAGTTTGTCGAAGACGCGGCGGTCGACCAATACTTCACCGTCGGCGCCGGCATCGGCTACAAGCGGATCCAAAAACCCGGCTCCGCCAAGAAGAGCACCGGCTACATCAAACTCGGTTTCTACGCGGACATCGGCAGCGACTACACCTCGGCCCACGCCCACTTCGGCACGGGCTGGAAGTTCTAGCCGTTCGCTCTTCCGTTCGCTTCCGCCCGTCTTCCTGGTTCATGGGAGACGGGCGGTTTCTTTGGCGAAGGATTCTCAAGGCGCGCTCGCGACCGAGTGGCGCGTCCGAACCAGCTCCAACACCTTCGGCAGTGCCTGCGTTTGCCCCGGCCGTTCCCACCTGCCAGTTTGAAGGCCGATGTCCACGGCCCACCATTCCGTCGTCGAAGTCACCAATCTCGCGAAGGCCTACGCGGGCCGCGCGGTGCTGGGCGGCGTGAGTTTCGATGTCGCGGCCGGCGAACGTGTCGCGCTCACGGGCCCGTCCGGTTCCGGCAAGACGACACTCCTCAACTGCCTCGGCGGCGTCGACCGCGCGGATTCCGGAAGCGTGAGCCTCTGCGGCGACGCCTTGGAGAAGCTGTCGAGCGACGAGCTCGCTGCCCTGCGACGAACCCGCATCGGGACGATCTTCCAGTTCTTCCATCTGCTGCCCACGTTGAGCGCGGCGGAGAACATCGAGTTCCCGCTCCAGCTTCTCGGACTGCCCGTCCACGAACGCACCGAACGCGTCCGCGTCCTGCTGGATCGCGTCCAACTCGCCCACCGGGCCGACGCGCGGCCCGCGCAGCTTTCCGGCGGCGAGATGCAGCGGGTCGCCATCGCCCGCGCTCTCGTGCACCGGCCCGCTCTGCTGCTCGCGGACGAACCGACGGGCAACCTCGATTCCGCCAACGGCGTCATAATCCTCCAGCTCCTGCGCGAACTGACGGATGAAACCCGCACGGCCCTCGTCCTCGTGACCCACAGCGAGGATGCCGCCGCCATCTGCCATCGCCGCATCCACCTGCGCGACGGCCTTGTGGTGGAAAACTGACGGCACGGTCTTTCGCTGAAAAAGGGTGTGGCAGCTTTGTAGCGGCGGTCTGTGACCGCCTGTCTCCCCACAATTCGACCGCATACGGCGCTCACAGAGCGCCGCTACAGATGCTACACCAAGCTTCCAGATTTTAATCGGGCCTTCATAGTCCACCCATGCACCCTCTTCTCACACGTCTTGCCGCGTTTGTCCTGACCACCGGTTCACTCCTGGCCGCCGACCAGCCGCCCGTTCCCGACGCACCGCCTGCCAAGAAGGCCCAGCCGCAATACAACTACCCGACGCATCCGGACTCGCTGCCGCAAGCCGGCGTGCCCCAGGGAAAGCTCGAAGGTCCGTTCCTCTTCCGCAGCCAGATCTTCACCAACACCGTCCGCAAGTATTGGGTCTACGTTCCCGCCCAATACGACGCCACGAAACCCGCCGCGGTGCTCGTCTTCCAGGACGGCCAACGCGCCACCCGCACCAACGGCGTGCTCCGGGTGCCGCAGGTGATGGAGAACCTCATCGCGAAGAAGGAAATGCCCGTGACCATCGGCATCTTCATCACGCCCGGCTCCAAGGGTGAGGAATACGCCGAAGTCGGCGGTGGTAATCCGGACAACCGCAGCTTCGAATACGATTCCCTCGGCGACCGTTACGCGAAGTTCATCATCGACGAGATGCTTCCCGAGGTCGGCAAGAGCTACAACCTGACCAAGGACCCCGAGATGCGGTCCATCGGCGGCACGAGCAGCGGAGCCATCTGCGCCTTCAACCTCGCGTGGGAACGACCCGACCAGTTCCGCAAAGTCATCAGCTGCATCGGCAGCTTCACCGACATCAAGGGCGGCCACGTCTTCCCCCAGCTCATCCGCGACACGGCCAAGAAGCCGATCCGCGTGTTCATTGAGGACACCAACAAGGACAACCCGAGCCCGAACAATCCCAAGCGCGACTGGCATCTCCAGAACATCGCGATGGTCGAGGCGCTGAAGGAGAAGGGCTACGACTTCACCCACGTCTTCGCCGATGGTTCCCACTCCGATGCCCACGGCGGCTCCATCATGCCCGACATGATGCGCTGGATCTGGCGCGACGCGGCGAAGTAATCCCGACGAACCGAAGGGTAGGGCGAAGGCTCCCGCCGAGCCGCCTTGGGATTAACGGATGTCGAACAGGGTTCTCGCGGGAAGACGGTGATGCTCCAAGTTGCCGCTCTCACTTGCTTCAACGAAGTAGCCTGATGAGGCGGCTCGGCGGGAGCCGCCGCCTTACCTTCAGTCGCGCCGCTCAGGTGTTGGCGGCGGGCGCGGCCACCTCGACCTTGTCCGCGAACTCCGCCGGAATCTGCGTCGCGGCCATCTTGCCGTCGGCGGTCTTGCTCACGCACACGGCGGTGATGCGGCCGATGGCGGCGAGGGTGCGCTCGGGGTCGTTCACCTTGGTGAAGCGGAACTCGTAGGTCAGCGCCTTGGACTTCTTCTCGATGACCCGCAGGTGGATCTCCACCTCGTCCTCGAAACGCAGCGGCGCCTTGAAGTCGCAGCTCGCATGCACGCGCGGCCAGCCCACGGCGGGATCGGTCATGCGCATGGCCACGGAGAAGCCGAGCGAGCGGAAGAACGCGTGCTCGGCCGTCTCCATGAAGCGGAAGAACATGGAGAAATGCATGATGCCGGCCATGTCGGTGTCGGAGAACTCGACGCGGCGGATGACTTTGAACTCGCTGGCCATGGAAGGAGCTTCGCGCATCGCCGAAGAGTTTTCATCCAAGAAACGTCAAACCTAGGCCGTTGCCACGGCATTTTGGATGGATCAGGCTCCGCCCAGGCAAGGGCACCATGAACGCAAGACTCATCCTCTCCACACTCTTCCTGTCAGCATCTTTGGCCTACGCCGAGTGGGCGCCACCGGCGAATCCAGATCCGCAGAAGATTCTCACAGAAGCCCGCGCGGACACCGATGAGGGACGATTCGAGGACGCTCTTGAAAAGCATGTTTGGTATCATAGAAATGCCCTCAAGATTCGACCGAGCCAGGCAGGTGTTCGTCTATCTTTTGCTCTCAACGACTGGTTTGAGTTGGGAAAGAAACACCCGCCGGCACAGGCAAAATTGCGCACAATCCGTGATGAGGCAGAAACCAATGTGCGTGACAATAAAGATGCCCGGAACGCGTTCATCGACCTTAGTGCGATTAATCTGACCCTGGGCGAGGATCTGAAAACCAAAGATCTCTTTGCGTGGCTTGATTCAAAGAACCAGGAGCTGGCTCAACGTGTTTTCGACGTTGCCATGCCTTCATTGATCCGCGTCAAGGAGTATGCCCTGTGTGGTAGGTATCTTGAACCGGACAAGAGCTTCGAACGAATGCAGAAGCTGTTTAGGATTCAAAAAGATCTGACCAAAGATCCCGATATGGCCGCATCGATGCAGGACCATTCACGGAGAACCTTCATCAACGGAACCTCGACTCTTGTTGCGCTACTTGTCGTAAATGATCGCAAATCCGAGGCGGAAACTGTGGCAGCGAAAGCCCTGACGGAATGGGACGACTCAAAACTTCGAGCCGCACTTGATAGGGCGATGAAGGGAACAGTTCCCAAGCCTTGGCCTTGAGAGTTTAGCCAATGTATCCGCTGAGGTGACGCCTTCGCCTACTTCACGACCATCTCCGTGAACGGCGGGACGTAGGCCTGGAGGTAGACGAGAATTCCGACAAGCGAGGCCAGCACCAGGCTGTGCCAGAAGACGCGGCGGAGAATCGCGCCTTCCTGCCCGAAACACCGCGTGGCCGTGCTGGCCACCACGATGCTCTGGGCGTCGATCATCTTCCCCATGACGCCGCCGGAACTGTTGGCCGCACCCATGAGGATCGGGCTGAGCCCGAGCTGTTCGGAGGTGATCTTCTGCAGGCTGCCGAAGAGGACGTTCGACGCCGTATCCGATCCGGTCAACGCCACGCCGAGCCACCCGAGCAACGTGCCGAAGAACGGATAGAGCGAGCCCGTTCCAGCCAAGGCCAGCCCGAGCGTCGCGTCGATGCCGGCGTATTTGGTGATGTTCCCCAGCGCCAGCATTCCCGCCACGGTCATCAACGAGAACCGGATCTGCCAGATGGTTTCGAGGTAGGTCTTGAACAGCGCCGCCGGGCGGAAACCCATGACCAGGCCCGCCACGATGGACGCGCAGAGCAGGCCGGTGCCGGTGGCGGAAGGGATGTTCAGCTTGAACTCGGCGGCCTCGGGCTTCGGATTGGCGGGACTGACGGGCGGCGTGCGCTGCACGGCGTTGTGCAGGCCGGGCATGGAGATCTTGCCGTTGTAGACCGCGTCGAGCCGCGACTTCACGGCAGGCGTGCCCCAAGCGAGGAGGAAGGCGGTGAGGATCAGCCAAGGCATCCAGGCCTGGAAGACGGAGCCGGTCGGAACGACGGCGGGAGAGCCGCTGGGCTGGGGCGCAGGTGAAGATGGATCGGCCGGGAGCTTCCAGCCATCGGTGGGTTTCCAGAACCGGCACAGCAGCACCACGGCGCCGATGGAGCAGGCCCCGGCAATGGTGTCGACGAGCCATGGGCCGTGGAAGTTGGAGACGAGGAACTGCGGCACGGCGAAGGCCACACGGCGATCATTCCCCGCCAACCGGCCAGCGCACCGACGACCCAGAAGGGGATGATCGCCGAGAAGATCGGCAGCTGTCGGCCGACCATCTTGGAGACCTTCAACGCATCGAGGCCGGTCACCTGTTCCAGCGTGGTGATGGGAATGCCGAGCGAACCGAAGGCGACGGGCGCCGTGTTCGCGATCAAGGCGAGGCAGGAAGCGGTGACGGGATTGAAGCCGAGCTGGATCAGGATCGCTCCGGTAATGGCCACCGGCGCACCAAAGCCCGCCACGCCTTCGATGAAGGCGCCGAAGCAGAACGCGATGAGGATGAGCTGCACCCTCGGGTCGGGCGCGACGCGCGCGAGGCTGTCGCGCAATACGGCGAAGAGCCCGGCCTTCACCGTGAGTTGGTAGAGGAAGAGGACGTTGAGGATGATCCAACCGATGGGAAACAGGCCGAACAACGCGCCGTAGACACCCGCGCCCGCCCACGCCGCCACCGGCATCTTGTAGACGAAGAGCGCGACCACCGAGGCGGCGGCGAGACCGATCAACGCGGCGTGGTGAATCCTTACCCGCCCGCTGGCGATGGCCCCGAGCAGGACGATCACGGGAAAGGCGGCCACCAGCGTGGAAAGCCACGGCGAACCGATCGGGTCGTAGTTCTGCAGCCAGGTCATGGGATGCACCGGAGGCTACGGAGGCGGGGCCTGGATGAAAAGAGGTTCATCCACCAACGCCACGAACGACGTTCGCGGAGTCGGATCCATCTCGTCCTCGTTCTTCCTCTCGTTCTCGGAACTCGCGAGAACGAGAACGAGAAGGATTGCGGTGAAGCCACATCCCCGCACTTGCCTTTCGGCTGCCGTCCTTCGCACCTTTCCATCCAGCCATGATCATCACGCGTTCACCCCTTCGCATAAGCCTCGGCGGCGGCGGCACCGATCTTCCCTCCTACTACGAACGCCACGGCGGCTTCCTCGTAGCTGCGGCCATCGACAAGTATATCTACACGACCCTGCACCAGACCTTCGTGCCGGACCTCATCGTGAAGTATTCCAAGCTCGAACGCGTCGCCTCCGCCAAGCAGATCGAGCATCCCATCATCCGCGAAGCCTTCGACCTCGTGGGCGTGGAAGGCCCGTATCTGGAGATGACCAGCATGGCCGACATCCCGGCCGGCACGGGGCTCGGTTCCTCCGGCAGCTTCACCACCTCGCTGCTGAAGGCCCTCCACAGCTATAAGAAAAACCTCGTCCACCCGGCCGAACTCGCCGCCCAGGCCTGCTACATCGAGCTGAACCGCCTGCGCGAACCCATCGGCAAACAGGACCAATACATCGCGGCCTACGGCGGCATCACCTGCTTCGAGTTCCAGAAGGACGGCAACGTCAAGGCCTGGCCCCTCAAGCTCTCCGAGGAGACGCTCTACAACCTCGAGGACAACCTCCTCCTCTTCTTCACCGGCTACAGCCGTTCCGCCTCGTCCATCCTCAAGGAACAGCACGACAAGTCGAAGCAGGACGACCAGGCGATGCTGGAGAACCTGCATTTTATCAAGGACCTCGGCCGCCAGAGCGCCGCCGCGATGGAGAAGGGCGACCTGCGCGAGTTCGCCCGGCTCATGGACGTCCATTGGCAGCGCAAGAAGGAGCGCAGCGGCAACATGAGCAACGGCCAGATCGACCAGTGGTATGAGACCGCGCGCGCCAACGGCGCGCTCGGCGGCAAGCTCATCGGCGCCGGCGGCGGCGGCTTCCTCATGTTCTACGCCGACGAGGACAAGGCGAAGCTCCGCCACGCCATGCGCCAGGCCAGCCTGACCGAAGTCCGTTTCCGCTTCGACTTCCAGGGCACGAAGGTGCTGGAGGGGTGAACGCTCATGGCCGCCAAGTTCACCAAGAGACGTAAGATCGCCGCAGCGATCGCGGCTGTTTTTGTCTTGGCGGCAATCGCGCTCAAGGTGCTGTCCGTTAATCGCAGCAAGAGGGACAATTTTTTCGTCTCAAGCTGCGCGAATCATGTGATCCAACTGAGAATGGATGTGATGCGGTTCGTGGAAGCAGAGGCGACCTTCCCGACTGAGACAGACACACGGCGGGCATTCTCGGCAATAGGTTCAAAATCCAGCCACTCAGCCGAATGGTTGGCTTCTTACTCGTCAGCTTGCCCTGAGTCTTTCTTCAAGGATGGTTCCATCGGCTACGTTTTCGTCGGCGATGGGTTGCCCACAGCGACGGACGCCCTTCTCCTTTTCTGCCCGGCTGACAGTCACCAACGCTCAGAGCAGCACTGCCATGCGATTCTTGGCTATGGTTCGATGTCCTGCCTCAAATCCAATGCGGAGATGGTTAATCTCTTGCGACGCGAACTTCAGAGGGCCAAGGACGGCATCATCCCCTATTCCACCAATGCCGTGGCCCGGATGCGGCAAGAGTTGGAGAAGAGACAAATGCACGAAGATCGACGGCTTAATCATAAGGGCAACGGCGCCTGATCGAAGCCACCGCCAAACGACTGCCTCCATTCAATGTCCATCATCGCCGACATTCCCCTCGCCATCCTCGCCGGCGGCCTTGCCACGCGGCTCCGGCCCATCACGGAGACGATTCCCAAGTCGCTCGTGTCCGTGGCCGGGCGGCCGTTCATCGAGCACCAGCTTGAACAGCTCCAGCTCGAAGGCATCCGCCGCGTCGTCCTCTGCGTCGGTTATCTCGGCGAGATGGTGCGCGACGTCGTGGGCGACGGCTCACGCTTCGGCCTGCGGGTGGACTACTCGTTCGACGGCCCCAAGCTTCTCGGCACCGGCGGTGCGCTGCGCCAGGCGTTGCCGTTGCTGGGCGACACCTTCTTCGTCCTCTACGGCGATTCGTATCTGCCCATCCCCTTTGCGCCCGTGGCCGCAACGTTCCTGAAGTCGGGCAAGCAGGGATTGATGACCGTCTATCGCAACGAAGGCAGCCATGACACGAGCAACGTGGTCTTCGCCGACGGCCGCATCCGCATCTACGACAAGAAGGCGACGCTGCCGGAGATGCGCCATATCGACTACGGGCTGGAGCTGCTCAAGCCCGCCGCCTTCGAGCCGTTCGCCGGCCGCGAAGCCTTCGATCTGGCGGAGCTGTTGCAGAACCTCCTAAGCCGCGACCAGCTCGCCGGACACGAGGTGCTGACGCGTTTCTACGAGATCGGTTCCCACGCCGGGTTGAACGAGCTGGATGCGCTGCTGGCGAAGTGAGCCGGGCAAAGCGGACATCGCTTTCCGAGAAAAGAAAAACGCCCGGCCTTGCAGCCGGGCGTTTCAATTCTTGGCGGAACTTCCGCGGGTCCGATCAGGCGGCGGGAGTCGCGGCGACGTCCTCGTATTTCGCGTTCTGGGCGAGGAGGTCGAGGACCTTCTCGTGGAGGATCTGTTCACCGACCTGGTTGATGCCGCCGTTTTCCTGCAGGTCCTTGGCCAGCTTCTCGGGCGTGGTCTGATACTGCGCGGCCATGGCCTGGATACGCTGGACCATGTCGATCTGCTCGACCTTCACGCCTTCCTTCTCGGCGATGCGGCCGAAGATGAAGGAGGCCTTCACACGCTCGCGGGCGGTGATGGTCGCGCCCTGGAAGATGTCGTTCTTCTGCGCTTCGATCGTCTCCTTCGGCACTCCACGGCGCTGGTTCTCGTTGACGATGTTGTAGACGAGGTTGCGGGTCTCCTGGTTGACCAGGCCGTCGGGCAGCTCGCACTGCACGGAGTCGAGCATGTGCTTGATGAGCTGGTCGCGGATGCCGCGCTTCTGGCGGCCGTTGCGGTCGTTCTGGAGCTCGAGGCGGACGGCGTCGCGCAGCTTGTCGACGGTCTCGGTGCCGAGGGTCTTGGCGAACTCGTCGGTCAACTCGGGCAGGATCTTCTCCTTCACCTCGACGACTTCGACCTCATAGGAACCCTTCTTGCCGGAGAGCACGGGCTGGACGAATGCCGCGGGGAACTCGAGCTCGATGGTCTTCTTGTCGCCGGCCGAGGTGCCCTGGAGCTGGTTGCCGAATCCGGGGATGAAGCCTTCGCCGTCGGCGGAGACCCAGAAGTTCTTCTGCTCAGTCAATCCCTTCGAGGCCGGCGCGATCTCGGTGATCGGCTTGCCCTCGACGGTGCCGGTGTAGTTCACGACGACGAGGTCGGTCGCGAGCGCGGCACGGGCGACGGTGTTGAACTGCGAGGCGCGGTCGCGGAGGCGGTCGATCGCGTTGACGATCTCGGCATCGCTCACGCCGGTCGATTCGCGCTTCACGGCGATGCCCTTGTATTCCGGCAGGTCGAAGTCGGGCGCGGTCTCGATGGTGGCGGCGAACTGGAGCGTCTGGCCCTTGCCGAACTGGATCTCCTCGATGTCGGGATAGCCGACGACGTTGAGCTTCTGGTCCTTGACGGCCTGGCGGTAGGAGTCGCCGATGAGCTTCTTCTTCACCTCTTCCTGGATCTGCGTCTCGAAACGCTTGGTCACCATGGCGAAGGGGGCCTTGCCGGCGCGGAAGCCGGGGAGGGCGACCTCCTTCTGGAAATTCTTGGCGACATCGTCGAACGACTTGTCGACGGCCTGGGCGTCGACATCGACGCGCATGAGCTTCTTGCAGGGGGCCAGCGTTTCTACGGTTACATTCACAATCAGACCTTTCAGTTGAACAATGCCAAACAAGGCGGCCGGAGAATCCGGGCAGCCCACAACGAGTCGCGGAGGCTAGGTTTCGGTGAATTCACCGTCAAGCATGCCGTCCGGTTGTCTCGGAGCCCTTGCCCAGGGGCTGAGCCAAGTCCCGGAGGGCCCAACCGTGGATGCGCTTCACCGCATCCTATCCGCCAGATCGTCGCTGTAGCCGGTCAGTTCGAGGAAGGCCGATCCGACGACCTTGCCCGCTCCATTGCGGACGCGGCAGGCGCCTTCCCAATACGAGATGCCCCCCAGGTCGTCCGTCAGCTCCTGCGCCGCGGCGAGCGGTTCGAGGCGGAGCAGGCGCTCGGACCCGAAGCCCTCGGGCACACGGATCTCGATGCCGGCCGGGTAGGCGCCGCCGGTCACCGGGCTCTTCCATCGGCCAAGAGGTTTCCATCCGAACTGGTCGGCCGGAACCTGCCTCACGCGGCCTTCGCGGTCGACGTGGGCCAGCGTGGAGAACCGGTCGATGGAACCATCCTTGCGCCGCAGGACATAGATCATCAGCTCCGTGCCGTCGTCGAGCTGCACCGCCGTCCAATCCCAGCCGACTTGCGCGTCGTCGAGCTGGCTGGAACTGATCTCGTGGTCCATCCAGGAAAGCCCGGTGACCGCGATGGTCTCGCTTCCGAGGCGGAGCGTGCCGCTGGTTTCCAGTCGGGTGAAGGTGAGGTAATGGCTGGCGGCGGTCGGGTCGGCGCCCTTGCGGGAAACGCCGTTCGTGCCGAAGACGACCAGCGGTTTCGTGGGCTTCAGCGTGAGCTGAAAGGCGGCTTCGGCCCGCACGCCACCGGTGAGGGACATCGTCCCGGACTTCGGATCGGTCATGGCCAATCGCCACGGGCCGTTGAACACGTCGAGCGAGTTGGTCGCCGAGCCCGCGTCCCAACCGGAGCGGTTGATGCGTTCCTGGTGGAGGAACTTCCCGGACCGTTCATCGAGCACTGCCATGTGCGCGAGATAGAGCTGGTCGTTGGCTAAAATATTCGTGGCCGCGCCCGGTGCCGAGCGCCGGAAAAACGTCGCCTGATACCCGAAGCGGCGGCCGTCCTTCGCGAAGAGATGTCCGGTGACATACCACCACTCGATCTTGAACCCGGGATGGCTGCCGTGGTCGCGCGGGAAGCCGAACTGCCGACCCGGCTGTGGAACGGCGAAGCCGTCTGGTGTTGTGAGTCGAATCGCGGCCGAGGAGGCCAGCGGGCAGAGGAGAAAGAACAATGAACATCCAACACCCAACATCGAACGCCCAAGGAGCGCCTTCGCCATGCGGACACTTCGACGTTCGTTGTTCGATGTTGAATGTTCGCTGTTCATTGTTCCCTCAATCATTCCTCCCGATCCGCCGGCAGCGCCGCTCCCCAGCGTCCGACGAACAAACCGACACCGCTTCCCGCCGCCAGCACCAGCGCCGCGAGCGCGCCCAGTTCGAACAACGGCAGATTGGCCTGGAGCGTCCAGCCGAAGGTCTGTTTGTTGATGACGAAGATCAAAAGCCATCCCAACGCCAGACTGGTGACCAATCCCGCGGCCAGTCCGGCGGAGGCGGTGAGCAGTCCTTCGACCGCAGTGGCCAGCGCGATCTCCGGATGGGTCATGCCGAGGGCCCGCAGGGTTGTCAGTTCATTGCGCCGCTGGAGCAGCAGGCTGGCGAGGGTCATGGCGAGTCCGATGACGGCGACTGTCACGCCGATGAACTCGAGCGCGTAGGTGATCGAAAACGTCTGCCGGAAGATGCGGAGGATCTCGCGGCGGATATGGCTGTTGGTGAAGACGGACAAACCCGGATGCGCCGTGACCAGTTCGCTGCGGACGCGGTCGGGTTCCACGCCGGGCTTCAGCTTCAGAATGATGCTGCTCGCGAGGTCGTCCTGGAACCACTCCGCCATGCGGAGGCGTTCGGTCACGATGGAGCCGCGTTCGTTGCCGTAGTCGGCGAAGACGGCGGCGATGCGGACACGCTTCGAACCGGAGGGCGTCGGCAGATCAAGCGAATCGCCGGCCTTCTTCTCGTAACGCTCCGTGAAACTCTCGCTGACGAAGACGACTTCGCCGAGACCGGCAGCGGCGAAGTCGTCGGGAGAAGGCGTGTTCTGCCAGGCGAGGTGCGCGTGTGTCCGGGCGAAGGAGAGATCCGCGCCGACGAGCATAGTCGGGCCGCCGGGCAGCAGGATTTCGCCGGCTTGGATGACGTTGGCCGCGAGAACATCCGGCCGAGCGACGATCGCCCGCCAGACATTGGTGGAGATGCGGTTGTCGGTCGACGCGCTCTGCGCGCCGGCGCTGGACATGTAGAGATCGGCCTCGAAGGTGCGTTCGATCCAGCCGCGCATCGTGGTGCTGAAACTGCCGACGAGGATGGCCATGCCGGCCGTCATGGCCACGGCGCAGCACAGGCTCGCGGCGGCGAGACGATGCCGGCCCGTCGGGGGCCGCACCTGCGAGATCGCGAGGCGCAGGAGCGGGGAACGAGAGCCGAGATCGAAGCGAGAAGGTAGGGCGGGCATCTTGCCTGCCCTGGGTATGTCCCGCTCCGTCCCAAGGGCAGGCTGGAAGCACTGCCCTACCTTGCCGCCGCTCAGCCAGCGTGAGACCAGGTGCAGCAATTCCCCTGCGAAGATGCCGCCGCTGAAAATCCAGCACAGCGCAGCGCCGTAGCCGCCCAGCGGAAAACGGATCCCGCCGTCGAACCGGAGCGGCGGCAGCAGCGCGAGGGCGATTCCGATGAACGCCAGTGCGAAAGCCAACCGCCGGCTCCGCAGCACGCGCGGACCGGGCGCAGACCCGCCGCCGCGCACGAGCAGCTGGGCGGGTGGCGTGGTGGCTGCGGAATGCGCGGGAGCGATGCCCGCCAGCACTCCGGCCACCACGGCGAGCCCGACGGCGAGCAGCAGCTCCATCGGCGTGAGCGCGGCGGAATCCGCGGAGGTCGCGTGGTAGAGCGCGTTGACCGTCTGCCCGACGACCCGCACCGCCATCTGCGCGCCGATCCAGCCGAGGCCCGCGCCGACGATTCCTCCGACCAATCCGAGCGCCGCCGCCTCCAGGAGCCACGCCCGGCGGATGAGCCCTTCCTCCACCCCGAGCGAACGGAGAATCCCGATCTCGTCGCGTCGCCGGATGACCGCGCCATCGAGCGCCTGAAAGATGAGGTAGAGCCCGACGAGCAGGGCGATGAGCGAGAGGATCGTGAGGTTGAGGCGGAAGGCGCGCGTCATCATCTCGCCGCTCTCGCGCCGTTGCGTGGGCGATTCGACAAGCCAGCGGCCCTGCGACGCGGCATCGAGCAGACGCCTCACTTCGCCGCGGCGCGCGTCCATGTCGCCGCCGGGTTCGAGGACGAACTCCACACGGTCGATCCGGTCCGGCCGGCCGGACAACGCCTGCAAGGCCGGGAGGTTCATCACGAGCATCGAGACCGGCGCGGCGGGACGCTCCGGGCTTTCCGGGATCACACCGGCGACTTCGAGGCGGAGGATGCTTTCGTTGACCAGCAGGGCGAATGATCCGCCGGTGGCCAAGGACTTCTCCCTCGCCAACGCCTCGCTGATGAAGACGGCGCGCGGATGGTTGAAGAGTTCCCAGAACCGGTTCGTCACCGCGCCGGGGGACGCGGCGGATTGGTTGAACCACGAGCGTTGCGCGGCTGGGGATGGACCCCCGGACTTGGCGGCGGAGCGGACGTTCTGGATGCCGATCAAGTCCACGCCGAGTATCTGATACGTGCGACGCTGGCCGATGGGTTCATCGGGCGACTTGGGCGGCTCGGTCGCGGTCGTCTCCGCGATGGGGATGATGTGGACGGCTTCGGCACCGAGCGTGCGGCGGAGTTCCGGCAGGATGGAATCGCTCAACGGACCGGCCGGGCTTTTCAGGATCCAGTCGCTCTGTTCGGTGATGAGGTCCGTGAAGTTGCGGAAGCTGGCGAGGACCGCGCGGTTGGCGAGGCGGATGGAGAAGTAGACCGCGACACCCAAGGCCAGGATCAACACCAGCAGGCCGGACTGCCATGGCGCTTCCTTCCAATGCCTCAGGCTGAAGCGGCGCAGGAGCAGCCACAGGATGGCGCTGCGGCCGGAATGCGCTGCCTGCGAAGATGGGGGGTGGTTCGTCAGCGACTGGACCGATACAGGGCGGGCGGCCCCGCGGCAACCGATGCCTTGGGGAATGACGAAGCGCGAAGGCTAAAGACGGATCAGGATTTTGGACTACAGAAACGCTGTGATCGAAGCACCAGACAAAGCTTTCAAGATCCGACAGATTTCCGGATTCGTCGGATCGCGATCAACGATCGAGCCGCTGATATGAGAAACCAAACGAGCAGCAAAGCGTGGAAACTCCCCATTACCCAAAAGCCGGACTCAGCCTTCCACCAATTGAGTAATTCTGCCACACCCCAGCCGACGAGTGGACATACCGGCACAATAGGAAAGATCGAGGTTCCGCCTGCATCTCCGCGCGCTCCTTTTTCCCAAACGCAGACGGGGATCCAAACTATCCAGACCAAGAAGATGAATCCGGGAAGTAGGAATGAAGCCATAGAACGGGGATCTCTTATGCCGTTTCCCGCTGACGCTTCGCAAACCGGGCAAACACCGCGATAGGAAGGTGCGGCAACAATAGCCCCACCGCAAAGTTCCCAATCGTCGCCACCAAAGTTCGTGGACCAACGAAGTCCGCCCAAGCACCGCTGGGAGTTCGTTCGAATACCGCGGCGAGGAATGGGAAACCGACCAGCCGTTTGTCCGGCGTGGGATAACGGCTGTGGGCGACGGCCGCGACTCCGAGACAGATGCCACAAACTAGAACGATCGCCTCGACCGTCTTCCAACCACGTCCGAGTCGGCCGCTTTGGAATCCACACCAGAGAAAACGGGCGGCGGCGACACCGAGCGCCAGAATCAGCAATCCAACTAACGGGACGACGCTCATGGATCGGCCCGGGGCGGGTTGATGCGCCGGAGTTCGCCGCGCACGAGCAGGCCGGAGGGGCTGATCTCGTTGGTCGGCCAGGCGCCGAGCGGGTTGGCCTTGGGCAGGAGCGCGGCGGTGGTTTCGTCCTTGTCGGTGATGGACCAGTTGCACCAACTGAGCCGGTTCTGGTCCATGAAGTCCCACCAACGCCGCGTCTCCACTTCGTCGAGCTTGCCGGCTCCGTTGGCTTCGCCGGTGCCCCATTCGGTCACGAAGATGGCTGCGCCGTTCGTCAGCGCTGTCCGGGCCTTTTGACGAAGGGATTCGCGATGGGTGCCGGCATAGAAATGGAGGGTGTAGGCGAGGTTGGTTCCCTTCACTGGATCCCGCGACGCCTTGTCCACCTCCTGCGACCAGCTCTGCGTGCCGAGGACGATGAGGTTGTCGGGATCGATGGCGCGGATCCTGGCCACGACGGCTTCGTGGTAGGGCTTGATGACCGTGCTCCAGTCGTGGTCCTTCAACGGCTCGTTCCACGGTTCGTAGATGATGTTCGGCAGCTTGCCGTAGGTGCGGGCGATGTCCTCGAAGAACGCGATGGCCTGGGCCTGGTGCTGATGGGCGGCGTGGTCGTGCCAGTCGACGATGACATACATCCCTCGGTCGATGGCCGCCTGGATGACGGCCTTGGCCATCTCGCGTCCGCGGTTGCCCAGCACACCATCGCGGGTCGCACCGACGGCCACCCGGACGATGGAACAATTCCAATCATCGCGCAGCCAATGGACGACGTTGCTGTTGTAGAACTGCCCCTGCCACTGGCTCCAGAAGAACGACATGCCCTTGAGCACGGCGGGTTTTCCGTCGTGGCCAACGATGCGGTTGCCTTCGACGCGCAGCGGCCCGTGGATTTCGACCGGTGTGGGCGCGGCCATGAGCGCCGATGGCAAAACCAGCAGCGCAAGGACGGTCAAACTGATGATCAAAGGCCTCATGAAAATGTCGGAACGATGAACGACTGAAGTATGCTCCATTCGGTCGGCAGGAAACGAGCGGCAAATGCGCCGCCGGCTTCAGTAGGCCGGCCGGCCCGCCCGGCCAGAAGGTGTTCTAACCACGGTGAACACGTTGAGCCGACAAGTGGACGGCCAAGGATGCCCGGCCTACGGCATTGTCCGTTGCGCGCCGTGTTGGTAGATCCCATGCGCCAGCCATGAATAATCTTTCCCGCCGATCATTCCTCCGTCGCAGCGCGATGACGGCCGCCGCCGCGACCATCTCGTTTCCGCATGTCCGCGCGGCCGAAGCGCCGGTGCTGGGCCAGGGCGACTTCTGCTACCGGGTCGTGCCCGGCTGGGGCGACCTCGGCGAAGGCACTCCGGTGAACGATTGCCACGGACTCGCCATCGACCGCGAAGGCCACATCGTCCTGCTAACGAATGAGACGAAGAACAACGCCATCGTCTACGACAGGAAGGGCCGGCTGGTTCACAAGTGGGGCTCGGCCTTTCCCGGCGCGCACGGCCTCTCGCTCGTGACGGAGGCGCGCCACGAGGTCCTCTTCATCACCGACATGAACCGGCATATCGTCGTGAAGGCCGCGCTCGACGGCACGATTCTCGACGAATGGCACTGGCCGGCGGACACGGCCAAGTATCCCAAGGAAGCCGACTACAAACCGTCCTGGACACTGCATCTGCCGGACGGCGGCTTCTTCGTCCTCGATGGCTACGGCCGCGACTACATCCTGCACTACGGACCGGACGGGAAGTTCATCCGCATCTTCGGCGGCGCCGAGGGCGGCATCGTGCATTGGGGGCCGCACGGCGGCATGATCGACCGAACCGCGGCCGGCGACGATACGCTGCTCATCGCCATGAGCGACCAGCAGCATCTGCTGCGACTCTCCATCGACGGGAAGAAGATCGGCCAAGTCGACCTGCCCGGCGGAAACCCGCGCCAGATCCGCAGGGTGAAGGACCATTACTTCGTCGCGCATCTCGGCGACAACTGGCCCAAGAACCGCGAGTGCCGCGGCTTCATCTCCGTGCTCGACCGTTCCCTCCGCGTCGTCTCGAACATCGCCGGCACCGCCCCGAGCTGCGACGACTCGGGCAAGCTCCGGCCCATGGCGCATCAGGAGGAAGTCTTCCGCCATCCGCACGACCTCATCGTCGATTCCGACGGCAGCCTCTATGTCGCCCAGTTCGCCTCTGGTAAAACGTATCCGGTGAAACTAGAACGCGTCTGAAGCACGCAGGCAGTGCGCTCTTGACCGGACATTCCGTTGAGGAAGGATCCGCGCACCTTCCTCACACTCCACCCCAACATGAAGACATTGCCCCAATCCCTCGCCGGCCTCGCGTTCGTGTCGCTGGCCGCCATCTCCTTCGCCGCCGCGCCCGCCGCCAAGCAGCCGGAACCCACCGTGATCACGCCCGGCACCGCCGGTTCTCCGCCGTCCGATGCGATCGTGCTCTTCGACGGCAAGGACCTCTCCGGCTGGAAGAGCGAGGACGGCAGCGAGCCGAAATGGAAGATCGAGAACGGCTACGCCGAAGTCGCCGTCAAAGGAATCCTGACCAAGCAGGAGTTCGGCGCGATCCAGCTCCACATCGAGTGGGCCACGCCCGCCGAGGTGAAGGGCGACGGGCAGGGCCGCGGCAACAGCGGTGTCTATTTCCAGGGCCGCTACGAGATCCAGGTGCTCGATTCCTACCAGAACAAGACCTACTTCAACGGCCAGGCCTCGGCCTTCTACCTGCACAACGCTCCGCTCGTGAACGCCAGCCGCAAGCCCGGCGAATGGCAGAGCTACGACATCGTCTTCCACCCGCCGAAACCCGAAGCCGATGGGAAGGTCACGCCAGGATCGTTCACCGTCCTGCACAACGGCGTGCTGACGCAGGACCACATCCCGGTGAAGGGCGACGCGACCACCTCCGCCAAATTCTCCGGGGCCACTCCGACAGGGCCGCTGATGCTGCAGAACCACGGCAACCCGGTCCACTACCGCAACATCTGGGTCCGCAAACTCGACTGACGTTGCCGCCGACCGCCATCACATCATGAAGTCCCGCTTCGCATCCCTCGTTTCGATCATCGGCGGAGGCGCCCTGTTGGCGGGCGTTGAATCCGCTCGCGCACAACGCACCGCGCCCCTCGCCGTCCGCTCGCCGGAAATGGCGGACGACGGCCGCGTCACCTTCCGCCTGCGCGCGCCCAAGGCCGCGGAGGTGAAGCTCGTCGGCCAATGGTCCGGCGGCCGGGCGACGATGACGAAGGATTCAAACCAGGTCTGGAACGTGACGCTCGGCCCGGTGCCCGCCGGCGTGTGGGAATACAGCTTCTCCGTCGACGGGCTCATGATGATCGACCCGCTCAACACGGTCGTGAAGCCGCAGCGCGAACCCCGCGTCAGCATCCTCCACGTTCCCGCCAAGCCGCCCGCGATCCACGATCGCCAGGACGTCCCGCACGGCGCCCTCCGCACGCAGATCTACACCTCGAAGTCCCTCGGCCGCGTCCGGCCCATCACCGTCTACACGCCGCCGGGCTACGACCAGAAGACGACCGAGGCCTTTCCAGTGCTCTATCTCCAGCACGGCATGACCGACAACCAGGATTCCTAGACCGTCCACGGCAAGGCCCACTGGATCCTCGACAACCTCATCGCCGCCGGCCGCACCAAGCCGATGATCATCGTCATGCTGGACGGCCACGCCTACCTCGAGGACGTGGGCCCGAACGGCTTCGTGCAGAACGCCGCCCAGCTCGAACGCGACCTGCTCGAGGACGCCATGCCCTTCGTTGAGGCGAACTTCCGCGTGAAGCCCGGCGCCGATAACCGCGCCATCGTCGGATTGAGCATGGGCGGAGGACATTCGCTCGCCATCGGCCTGCGCCACACCGACAAGTTCGCGTGGATCGGCGCCTTCAGCGCGGCCACGCCGCCGCCAGCGTTCATCGGCTCGACCATCACCGATTCCAAAGCCGCCAACCAGCGGCTCAAGCTCCTCTGGGTCGGCATCGGCAAAGACGACTTCCTCCTCAACATGAACAACGCCTTCGAGGCCGCGCTCAAGGAGAAGGGCCTCCGCCACGAATGGCACGTCACCGACGGCGACCACAGCTGGCCCGTCTGGCGCCGTTACCTCGCCGACATCGCGCCGAAGCTTTTCCAGTGATCCGGCGATGCAGCTGGACCTCCAGTTCCTCACCGGCCGCAAGCCCGCTCCCAAGTCCGAGCCCGAGCCCGCACCGGTGGGCGAAGTGCTCATGGCCGGCGGCCAGGGCGTGCCCGTCACGTTCACCCGCAGCCACCACGCCCGCCGCTACATCCTGCGCCTGAAGAGCGATGGCACCGCCCGCGTCACCGTGCCGTGGCGCGGCTCCCTCGCCGAAGGCCGCCGCTTCGCCGAACGTCAAACCGCGTGGCTCGAACGCCAACTCGTCCGTCTCGCCGCCCGGCCGGTTCTTCCGACCGACTGGCGCATCGGCAGCTCCATCTACTTCCGCGGCGAACCGGTGCTGCTCGAAGCGGACCCATCCGGACGGGCCGTCCTCTTTGCCGGCCTGTCCGTCCGCGTGTCCGATGCGACCGGCGACCTACGTCCGGCCATCGAGAAAAACCTCCGCAAGCGGGCCGCCGCTGGACTCCCGCCGCGCGTGCTTGAACTGGCCGCGCACCATGCGGTAGCCATCCGCCGCGTGAGCGTGCGCAACCAGCGGTCACGCTGGGGATCGTGTTCCCGCACCGGCAACATCTCCCTCAACTGGCGGCTCATCCAGACACCGGACTCCGTGCGCGACTACATCATCCTGCACGAGCTCATGCACGTCCGGCAGATGAACCACTCCGCCCGTTTCTGGCGCGAAGTCGCCTCCGTCTGCCCCGGCTATGAGGAGGCTGAACGCTGGATCAAACTGCACTCCGCACTCCTGCGGTGAACCAGCCGGTGGGTTCTATTGCCCGCGCACGAGCGGGAGGATCTCGGACATGTTGAGGTTGCGGCTGCGTTCCTGGATGGCGGGGAGGTAGCGGCTCTGGAGCGTCTTGGCCTCGCCGAGCAGGCCGTCGAACATCCCCTTGAGCTGCGCGCCGGAAAGGGTCCGGCCACTGGCGTAGTAGCGTTTGGCCATCTGACCGAGAGCGTAGGTCGTGGCAAAAGAGAAGGCGGAGCTGGTCATCTGTCCCACCACGGCCCGTCCCAAGCTGCCGGCGAACTTGCCGGCGACTCCCTTCAGCAGCTTCGACGCGAAGCCCTCGACGACCTGCGAGGTGAGCCCGACGCCGACGGCTGCGAGGAGTTCCTTGATGTGGCCGCGGTCGAGCTCGTAGCCGTGACGTTTGCCGATGGCGTAGACCATCTTCATCTGGAGCGGGATGATCGCCATGGTGGCGAGGGAATTGGGCAGGACCTCCAGCGCGCCGTTCAGGATGGAGTAGTTCAGCACGGTCTGGTCGATCTCGGCCTCGGCCACGGCGGAGGACGTGTTGGCAGGGATGGGCGGCGGCGTGGCGGCGGCAAGGGGCACGGCCGCGAGATCGTCGGCCAGGCGGCGGGGCCCCGCGACGGCCGTTTCCTCCAGGCCAAGGGCGCGACGGAGCCCGTCGAGAAAGCGGTCTTCGGCCGGGTTGCGGGCGTCGTCGGCCTCGCAGACGCAGACGGCCATCTCATAGGCGAGGCGGCGGGAATCCTCCGAGGCCAGATCCTTGGCCGTGGTCTCGACTGTGACCCGGCGCATGAGCACGTCCTGGTAGAGCTGGGTGAGGTTGAAGTCCGGCGCGGAGAACCCGTCGGCGATGCGTTTGATCTCGCTGCGTTCGACGTCGGCCCCGCCCCCATCGGCGAAGGCGGCGAGAAGGCAGACGGTGAGCACGGCGCGTTGTTCCTGGTTGGTCATGGCGCAAAAGCCTACGCGGAGGCCGGAGTTTGACCATGGCCGGGACGGTTGAAATCCCCTCCGAGTTTCCAATGCCACGGTGTCCAACTGAAGAGCAGTTCACACGCTCGTAACCTTTCCGCCATTTGTTCGCCTCCAAGGTTGGACACCTTTTCAACCGGGAACGGCAGGGAATTTGAAATCGGGCAGGGTGCCGTGGGCAGGGAACAGGGGTTGGGACTTTGGATAAGGTTACCGGGTGGCCACGCGAGTGGCCGCCCAACCCGGCCCGCTCCCAAACTTTTCGCCGACTAGCACGCCGGGGAGGACACCATGTTGGGATCGTGATCGGCCCCGGTCCGCAGGGCGGATCGGCGGGAGGTCTTCAGCCTTCGTTTGAAGCCGAGGCGTCGGACGCTGGTTTCCTCCTCGCTGTAGAGCCGCTTCACGAGGCCCATGAAGCCGCACTGCAGTTCCGCGACGGTCATGTTCTTGGGCCGGTAGTTGATGTCGAAGAGCGTGCACAGATCCCACGCGCGGTCTCGCAGGATGCGTCCCTCGGCCTTTAGGCGGCGATAGAGCGGCGTGCCGGGGAAGGCGGTCAGGAAGGTGGTCTGCACTTCGTAGAGGCCCGACGCGCGCACGAAGTTGAACACGTCGTCGAAGACTTCCGGCGTGTCGCCATCGAGCCCGAGGATGAAACAGCCGTTGACGGTGATGCCGCGGGACTGGATCCGGCCGATGGCCGCGGCATATTTGTCGTGCTGGCGGATCTTCCAGTTGGAGTTCATCTCCACGCCTTCGAGGCTGGCGCGACGGGGGCTTTCCAAGCCGATCAACACCTGCTGGCAGCCCGCGTCGCGCATGAGGCCGAGCAGTTCGTCGTCCTCGGCCACGCGCACGTCCGCCTCGGTGAACCAGCGGAGGTTCTCCTTCGCGAGTTCGCGGAGCAGGGCCTTGTAGTGTTCGCGGTGGACGAAGCTGTTGTCGTCGGCGAACTCGATGAAGGGCTTCGCCCAGATGCGTTTGATGGCGTGGATCTCCGCGATGACCTTCTCGACGGGCTTCAGCTTGTAGCGCGGCGTGAGCAGGATGGAGCTCGCGCAGAACTCGCACTTGTGGGGGCACCCGCGGCTCGTCTGCACGGTGATGCGGTTGTATTTATCAGGGTCGAGCAGGTCGAATCGCGGCATCGGGGCTGCGTTAAGATCGAACAGTCCCGGGGTCGCAGACCGGTAGAACGGTTGCAGGTCGCCGCGGTCGAAGTCCGCGAGCACCTGCGCCCAGAGGGGTTCGCCCTCGCCCACGATCGCGCTGGTGCAGTGCTCCCGCGCCTCCTCCGGCAACGACGTGACGTGCAGGCCGCCCATGACCACCGGAATGCCGAGGGCGCGGTAGTGGTCGGCGACCTTGTAGGCGTCGTAGATCTGCGCGGAGAGCGAGGTCAGGGCGACGAGGTGAAAGTGGGTCGGCAGGCTGGGCAGGGTCTTGAGATCGGCGATCTCGTGATACTCGATCTCAAAGTGGTCCGGCGTGAGGCCGGCCAGTGTCAGCAGCGACAGGCTGGGCAACGAGGCGATGACTTTGCTGCGCTCGACGAAGCCGGGCAGGGTGAGGCCGGCGGCGATGAGTTCCGGGTTCTGCACCCGCACGCCGCTCATGGCGATGAAGCCGATGCGTCTTTTCATAGTGGGACGAGTTTCCAGAGGGTGAGGCCGGCGCCAACGAGGAGGCTCAGCACCGGCACGGCGAAGGCGTTTCTCCAGACGGGACCCCGGAGCAGGAGCGCGCAGCAAAGTGGCATGGTGACCGCTCCGACGATGAACAGCCACGATGCGGCGACAAGTGCCGGACCGAATTGCGGCAGGGACCGTGCGACGAAATAGAACATGAGGTTCACCATCCCTAGGCCGAAGAACGAGATGTGCCCGAGCCGGATCATACGCCGTGGAAAGCTGGCGTAACCGCCCAGCCAGTCGGGTTGGTGGAACTTCAATCCCATGAGCGCGCCGGAGGCGAATCCCAGCAGCAGGCCGACCCACGCCGAGACCAGATTGATGTGCGGGGAGAGTTCTTTCATGCCCGGCACCGTATCCATCCCCGCATCGGCGGCGTTAATCGATAAAAGACCCAATGCCATTGAGCGGATCAATGGTCGCGGACATGAACCGCCCGACGGTTTCGCCGATGATGAGGGAGTTCCTCCCGACACAGAGCACCTCCCTTGGGGGCCTACGCGAATCTTCCCATTGCTGGCACGGGCGGGCGTCTGCCAAGATGACCGTCCGATGGACAAACGGGTTTACCCTCTAGCGACGAAGGTCATTGAACTGGCCGGCACAGAACGCCCGGCCGACGCCGTGCTCCGCGTCGTCATCCGCGACGCCGGCCATGTGGGCAAGGAGACGGCGCGCGCACTCAGCAGGATGGTCTTCGGCTACTACCGCTGGCGCGGCTTCCTCGCGCCGGGCCGGACGCTGGAATTCAACCTGCACGAATCGGAGGACCTCGCGCGCCGGTTCACCGAACAGCCCTCCAGCTTCTCCGACGACGACCTGCAGCGGGCCGTGCCGGAGTGGGTCTTCTCCGAGATGGACGTGCGGACGCCCTGGCTGCGGTCCATGCAGGCCGAGCCGACTCTCTGGCTGCGCGCACGGATCGGAACCGCGGCCAGGATCTCCCGCGAAATCCGCGGCTCGGTCCACGCTCCCCATGAACTCGCGCCCGAGGCGCTGCACTACGCCGGGCCGCTCGACCTGTTCAAATCCCCTGCCTTCCAGAAGGGCCTCTTCGAGATCCAGGACATCGCCTCCCAGGCGGTGGGCATCCTCTGCGCGCCCCGCCATGGCGACCGCTGGTGGGATACCTGCGCCGGTGAAGGCGGCAAGACGATGCACCTCTGCGACCTGATGGAGACCAAGGGCATCGTCTGGGCCACCGACCGCGTGGAATGGCGGCTCAAACATCTCCGCATCCGCGCCCGGCGCGCGCAGATCTTCAATTTCCGCGTGGCCCTCTGGGACGGCGGCGCCACCCCGCCGGCCGAAGGACGCTGCAACGGCATCCTGATCGACGCGCCGTGCTCGGGCATCGGCACATGGCAGCGCAACCCGCACGCGCGGTGGACCACCACGCCGAATGACATCCAGGAACTGGCCGCCGTGCAGCTCTCCATGCTCAACAACGTGGTGGATGCGGTGAAGCCCGGCGGGCGCATCGTCTACTCGGTCTGCACGCTTTCCCGCGCCGAGACCACGGCCGTCGCCGACGCCTTCACGGCGGCGCATCCCGACTTCGAGCCGCTCGCGCTCGGGAACGGCCCCGGAGCATCGCCGCAGCGCTGGATCTGGCCGCAGGACCTCGGCGGCAACGGCATGTTCATCGCCGCGTGGAAGAAGAGGAAGACGGCGGTGGAAGCAGTTCCTTCCGCCGCTTGACGCTGCGCGGGTGTTCACTGAGCGTGCCCGCAAATATGTTTCGTGGTCCCAGCCGTTTCGTCGCTGCGAGCGCGGTCCTCCTCGGGACCGCTTTCGTGTCTTCGGCGCGGGCCGACGAGTCCGGCTGGGACAATCTCGGACCGCTCTGGAGCCGCTTCCGGCTGACGCTCGATCTTGGGGAACGCGAGGAGGGATTCCTTCCGTTCTGGTTTTCGCAGGAGTCGGACGGCGTCTCGACCTATGGAGTGCCGCCGCTGTTCACGCGGCTGACGGATCCCTCGATCGAACGAGACAGCGTTCACGTCCTCTACCCGCTCTACACACGGATCCAGTCCGGCACCGAGTGGAGGGCGCAGCTCGGCCAGCTTTGGAGCCTTTCGGGAGGAGAGGAACAGGCCGGCGACATCGACAAACGCCGGACGTTATTCCCGTTTTACTTCAGCCAGAAGTCCAAGTCCGGCACGAACGACTACCTCGCCGTCCTGCCATTCTATGGCCACACCAACGGACGCCTGCTCCGCGACGAGGTGGAATGGGCCGGATGGCCGTTGTGGATCCGCAGCCGCAAGAAGGACGTCGTCACGGACAACTACGTCTATCCTTTCTTCCATGTGCGGAAGGGAAATTCGCTCCAAGGCTGGCAGTTCTGGCCGGTGGTCGGACACGAGACGAAAGGCCTCACATGGCGGACCAACGCGATCGACGAAGCCGAACCGGTCGGCGGTCACGACAAGCTGTTTGTCGGCTGGCCGTTCTTCTTCAACACCCGGACCGGTCTCGGCACAAGCAACGAGGGGCGCTTCCAGAGCCTGCTGCCGCTGTATTCGTTCGTTCGTTCGCCCCAGCGCGACTCGATCAGCTATGGGTGGCCTTTGGGCCTGACGATCACCGACGACCGCGAAAAGAAGTTCCACGAAGTCGGCGCGCCCTGGCCGCTCGTGGTCTTCTCGCGGGGCGAAGGCAAATACATGAACCGCGTCTGGCCGCTCTTCAGCAAGGGCACCAACGCCACGCAGCACAGCGAATTCTACGCCTGGCCGATCTGGATGCGGCGTGGCTACAAGGCGGAGACGTTCGAGAAGGAACGTTCGCGCGTCCTGCTCTTCCTCTACAGCGACACGGTGCAGAAGAACGAGGGAGCGCTGGTGAAGCGCCGGACCGATTTCTGGCCGCTCTTCACTTCGGTGCACAACGCGGACGGTTCCAGCCGGCTGCAGATGCCGGCGCCGATCGAGCCGTTCGTGCCCGCAAACGAAGGCATTCCCCGCAACTGGTCGCCGCTCTGGTCGATCTGGCGTTCGGAGAAAAACGCGAGGACAGGCGCCTCAAGTGATTCGCTCCTCTGGAACATCTACCGGCACGAAAGCGCGCCCGGGACGAGAAAAGCCTCTTTCCTCTTCGGCCTGTTCCAATATGAATCTCATCCGGAAGGCCGCCGCATGCGGCTCTTCTACATTCCTTTCGGCAAGGCGAAGACCACCGGCAATGAGCCAAAGTAGAAGAACCATTTCATCCGCGAAGATCGCCAAGAAACGCGAAGGTGCTCCAGATGCTCGCGGAACCTTGCTTACGATCTTCGCGGCTCTTCGCGGCCTTCGCGGATAATCCACCATGCTCCGGCACATCGGCGAACTCATCCTCCTGTTCATCGCGACGCTGAAGGCGCTGCCGGGAAACCTGTGGAACCAACGGACCAAGGTCGTCGAGCAGTTGTTCGAGATCGGCAACGCCAGCCTGCTCATGGTCTGCATCCTGTCGCTGTTCATCGGCGGCGTGGTCGCGCTCAACACGGGCCCGGTGCTCGTTGAACGGGGCCTGGGTTCAGCCATCGGCGGCCTCGTCGGGATCTCGGTCTGCAAGGAGCTCGCGCCCGTGATGATGGCCATCCTCATCGCCGGCCGGATCGGATCGGCCATGGCGGCGGAGATCGGGTCGATGCAGACCTTCCAGGAGATCGACGCGCTGCGGACGATGAATATCAACCCGGTCAACTATCTCGTGCTGCCGCGCCTGGTCGCGATCACCTTGGCGCTGCCGGCCCTCGTGCTGCTCTCTATCATCATCGGATGGCTCGGCGGAGCTCTCGTGGCGGCGAACAACTACCAGATCGCGATCTCGTTCGCCGCGTTCTTCTCGAACCTCCGTTCAGTCGTCGGGCTCGAGGATGTCGTGGATGGCCTGATCAAGACGGTGGCGTTCGCAATCGTGATAGGAACCGTCAGCTGCCAGCAGGGTTTGGCCACGCGCGGCGGTCCGCGGGGAATCGGACGTTCCGTGACCAAGGCGGTCGTGAACTCGATCGTGCTGATCCTCATCCTCGACTACTTCCTCACCCGGCTGCTGATGAACTTCGGCAAATGATTTTCTGATGTCCTCCGCCGCGTCCAACACCGGTGTCCGGGTCGAAGTCCAGGGACTGCGCAAGGCCTACTCGGGCCAGCCCGTCCTCAAGGGCGTCGGCTTTGCGGTCGAGCCCGGGGAGATATTCGTGATCATGGGGCCGAGCGGCAGCGGCAAGAGCGTCCTCCTCCGCCACATCATCGGCCTCGAGCCGGCCGACGAGGGCGAGATCCTCATCGACGGCCGTTCGATCGCCGCGGCGGGCGTGATGGACAGCTACCGCATGGCCATGGTCTTCCAGTCGGGCGCGCTGCTGAACTCGCTGACCGTCGGCGAGAACGTCGGCCTTTACCTTGCCGAGCATCGCCTCAAGACCCGCGAGGAGATCCGCCGCATTGTCCGCGAAAAGCTCGAGATCGTCGGCCTGAAGGGCATCGAGGAGAAGTTCCCGGCCGAACTCTCGGGCGGCATGCGCAAACGCGTCGCCATCGCCCGCGCCCTGGTCATCGACCCGCAGCTCGTGCTCTACGATGAACCGACCAGCGAGCTCGACCCCATCAGTTCCGTCACCATTGGCGAGGAGATCCTGCACCTGCGTTTCCGCGTCGGCGCCACGTCCATCGTCGTCTCCCACGACCGCGACCTGGCTTTCGGCATCGCCGACCGCATGGCCGTCATCCGCGAGGGCGAGATCGTTTTCATCGGCACGCCGGACGAGGTTCGCGGCAACGCCGATCCGTTCATCCAACAGCTTCTGAATCCCGGACGGCTCATCCGCCGGCCGGGCGACCATCCGCCAATATCAACCGTCGTCCCGCCATGAGAAACAACCTGGAAACCCGCCTCGGCCTGTTCTTCGCCCTCGCGCTCATCGCCGCCTTCATCATCCTCGAGATGCTGGGCGGGGCAGCCTTTTTCAAGGGCGGCTACAAGCTCAACGCCCTTTTCAACAACATCCAGGAGCTCAAGGTCGGCGACCCCGTGAAGATGGCCGGCGTGGAGATCGGCCGCGTCGAATCCGTCGGGCTCACCAACAACCAGGTCCGGGTCACTTTCCGCGTCTTCACCAAGGACACCGCGGTGCGCACCGACAGCAAGGCCACCGTCAAGTTCACCGGCCTCATGGGCCAGAACTTCGTCGCCGTCGATTTCGGCACGTCCGCCGGAGTCCTCGCCGCCGAAGGGGCCTTCCTCCAGACCGCCGAGCAGCCCGACCTCAGCCAGATCATGGCGAAACTGGACAACGTCGCGACCGGCGTCGAGAACCTCACCAAGAGCTTCACCGGCGATAAGATCGACAACCTGCTCGGGCCGTTCACCGACTTCCTCAAGCAGAACCAGGTTCCTCTCACAGCCACGATCGGAAACCTGAAGACCATCTCCGACAACATCGCCCAGGGTAAGGGCACGGTCGGCATGCTGGTCAACGACCCCACGCTCTACACCACGACCCTGACCACCGTGAGCAACCTCCAGGGCACGATGCAGACCCTTTCGGACGACCTGAAGTTCACGCTGGGTCAGGCCAAGGGGATCTTCGCCGATATCGAGAAGGGCCAAGGCACCATGGGCAAGCTGCTGAAGGACGAGACCCTCTACACCGAGACCTCCCTCGCGATGACGAACCTTCGGGAGATCATGCAAAAGATCAACCGGGGCGAGGGCACCGTGGGCAAGCTCGTCAACGACGAGAGCCTGCTCAAGAACATCAAGCTCTCCCTCCAGAAGCTCGACAAGGCCACCGAAGGCCTCGAAGACACCGGCCCGCTCCAGGTCATCAGCACCGCCGTCGGGTCGCTATTCTGAGCCGGAGCCAAGGCCGATTCGGAGCCTACCAGAGAAACGACTTCTGTTCGGCAACCTGCTGGCCGCCCTGCCAGACGGTGACGCGCCAGGCGAGGAGCTCGCCGAACTTCTTGAACGCGTCACCTTCGAGCTTCACCGACTTCCACTTGCTGAACAGGCCCGTCGGTTGGGCGGTTTCCTTCAAGACCACGGTATCGGTTCCGGTCGGAGATGAGCCGCGCAGTTCCACGCGGATCTCGGCTTCGCCTGATTTCTTGGGGGCCTTCCACTGGATTTCCAGCTTCAACGAGGAGCGCTGGGACGGGTTCTTCCTGAGCTGGGACTGATAGGCGTCTCGGTCGAAGAGACTGGGGGAAATCGCGTGCCGGCCCTCGAGATCCAGATATAGCGGGAGGACCTTTAGTATCTTCACATCCGCCGCGTGGACGGAGGCGATTCCGAGAAGGAGGAAGGCGAGGACGAGCCGCTTGATCATGGGCGGACGCTAGGCAAAGCAGGTTGATCGTCCAAGCTCATTTCCCCTCGGGCGGGGATTCGGTGGCCGGCTTCTTCTCCGATTCCGGAAGCAATTTTTTCAACGTGTCAAAAGGCGTCAGGACCTTCATGAGAAACCCGGGGATGTAGGCCGCCTTCTGCACCGGTTCCTTCAAAGTTCCGGTGATCTCATACTCGAAAAGCCGCGTGAACGGCGAGAGCGCGAAGCTCAGCAGAGGCCCGAGCAACGGAGTGTCGCGCAGCAGCGTGGCATCGACGCGGGCGTTGACGCGTTGCTGGAAGTCGACGGTGCCGCGGTAGTTGAGGCGGAGCGCCGCTGCGCGGAGTTCCATGTCGTCGGTGAAAGCGACGTTGTTCGTGAGGATGAAGGTGGTCGTAGCGCTGCGGGCGCGG
This sequence comes from Verrucomicrobiota bacterium, assembly GCA_043775315.1. Taxonomy (GTDB): domain Bacteria; phylum Verrucomicrobiota; class Verrucomicrobiia; order Limisphaerales; family CANJSG01; genus CANJSG01. The sequence goes on along the minus strand of JAYVSO010000157.1, from coordinate 24,457 downwards.
TCCTGCCCGGCGCCGGGCGAGATGCCGTTGAGCACGGGCGAAAGGATGCCGAATATGGGATACTCCCAGATGAAGCCGTTGGTCAGCCGCGCCCAACCGAAACCGTTCCAACCGGTCTCGCGCCACTCGGAGCCGTCGGTGACGGTGAGATTGCCGGTGAGCAGGCCCTCGAGCTTGTTGGTCACCTTCAGCCCAAGCATGAACTTCTGCAGGTCGATGTCGGCAAAGTCCAAGGCGAACCGGAAGTCGGTCTGGCCGCGTTCGGGAAATTCAAACGCCGCCGATCCCTTGATCGCTCCGTCGCCGTATCCGCGGCCAGTCATGTTCGTGAGGATCAATCCGCGTCCGACCCAGCGGGCCTCGCCGACGAGCCGGTCGACGGCGTAGCGGTTCCATTCGAAGCGGCCCGCGTCGGCGACGAAGCGGAGGTCCACCTCGTCGACATCGCGCGTGTTAAGCCAGCCGCTCACCTTGGCGTTGGGAACGTCAAGAAAGCGGAACGGCTCCATCGTGGCCCACGTCTTCGGACCGATGGCACGCAGGAAAGGCTCGAGCTCGAACTGCGCGGTGCCGTTGCTGATGGTGAGGATCGAGGTGCCCAGATCGAACCCAATCCATTCACCGCGCGCCCAGTTTGTGCCGCGGGCGACCTGCACGTCGCGCGCCTGGATGAAGCCGTTGGTGAAGGCGACCGTCGCATCCACACGGTCGACCCACTGGCTGCGGAACGATGCGTTGCTGATGACCAGATGCGCCGCCGCGACGGTCTTCTCGGGCTCATCCTTGAAGTAGTGCAGGTCCGCCGAGATCACGGGCATGGTGCGGAATTCGAACAAGTCGAACACACGCGTCGCATTGGTCGGAAAGAGCGGGCGGAGAATCTGCGGATCAATCGTGCTGACGAACTTGAAGGTCTGCTTCCGTCCCTGGTCCGTGCTCGTGAACTCCAGATCAACCGCGCCTTCGGGGCGCTTCAAGTGGGCGTTCGGCAGATGCCAGAGGAGGTTCGTGTAGTTGAACGTGCCGTCGGCGGAATCAACCGGCAGCGCGCGGTAACTTCCGTTGGTCACGGCGAACCGTCCCGCGAGTTGAAGGCTCGGCTGCACCTCCTCGCGCCAATCGGGAGCGCTGTTCGTCCATGCCGGCAGGCGGACGCTGCCGGAGGCCGACGCTACAGGCGGGGCGCCCCAGGTAAAGTGCGACAACCAGCGCCGGCTTTCGGGCGGCAGCAATGGCAACGCCTCGTGGAGGTCAAAGTTGGCGTCGGCGATCCAGACGACCTCGCGTGTCTCGACGTCGATCGAGGCCCGGCCGCTCAAAGGTCCGGACGCAAGCTCCAGGTCGAAGCTGCGCATGCTGAGGAAAGGAGCCTTCCAACCGGCGGCGACACGGAGCGACGGCAGCTTGAACTGGGGCGTGACGACGTTGGTCAACGCCGCGGAGAAATTCAGCCGATGGGGCAGGGCGTTGGTCCAAACGCCCAGGTCGCCATGATTCGTGACCGCGGCCCATTCGTTGGTCTCGGGCAGCCGATCGAAATGGACGGTGCCCGATCCCAGCGTGAACCACTTAGTCTCCAACCCGACGACATCCACGTCGCCATTCGCCCTCGGCGGTATGGCATTCCGCGTGTCCAGCAACGCGTCGGTCCTGACATTCAGCGCACGCGCCGTGGCCCAGCGCGAACTGGCGTTGGTCGCCCGGACATCCAGACGGGCTTCCCACAGACGCATGTCCTGTCCGGCAGGTTGCACGTGCCCGCTCACCGAGACTCCGTCGCCTTCTCCCCACGGCGTCCAGGCCCGGTCGGCTGAAACCGCGATGTCGACTCCCGACTCGACCACGTCGGTGAAAAGATGCCGGATGGAGGAGATGACGACGAGGTTGGTGGCGAGCCCCCACGGAGTGTTGACCGAGGGCACGGTGAGCTTCACCTGGCCCGAGACGCCTTCGGGTTGTGCGGCATCTCCGGTGACGCTGATGTGGACATGGGACGAGGAATCGAGGTTGAACCGGTCGATCCATTCGGCGAGGCGGTTGACCTGGTTCGTCATCGAGAACGGACCGGCCGGCTTCACCTTCGGATCCGTCGGACCGGCCATCAGGTTGGTGAGCGCCCACGTGTTCGTAACGCCGACAAAGAACGAGAAGGTGCCCTGACGAAGACGGCCCTTGAAACGGTCGAGCACGACGGTGTTCGTGTCCGGAAAGGAGAGCTTCACCTGCACGCCGCTGACATCGACCGCGTGCAAATTGGTCAGCGAAGGCGTCAGCCTCATCGCGGCGTCGCGGACGGAGATCGACTCGATACGCCATTCGCGGCGGGCGAGGGACTTCTGGTCGAGGTCCACCGTCGCCTCGGCCGCTGTGATGGTTCCCGGAACGCCGTGACGGCCGATGGTCAGGAGATCGACCTGGACTCCCTGGAACCAACGGAAGCGCGCGCGTTCGAAGTCGAGGTCCACTCCCTGGGCGCGCAGGCCGGCCTTGATCCGTTCCTTGGCGAACTCGGGAATACCGATCTCCGTCACGTAGAGGGCCGCGCAGATGAGCGCGAGCAGGACGAGCCAGACGGCGATGCGGCACCAGCGGAAAGCCACCCGGCATCGCCGCAACCACGGACGTCCGCTGGGCTTCGGCTTCATCTCACGGGCTCTCCGTTCCGGCCTTGAAGATCGTGAGGTATTCCCGCACCGCGTTGACGTAGACGTCGGCCGGGAACTCGAAGACCGTGCGTGCGCCGTCGATCCTGGTCGCCGCATACGGATGCAGCTGGCGCGATTGCCCGCCGAACTCGATCTCCAGTGTCTCCGGCTTCCCGTCCCTCACCAGACCCAGGGTCAGCTTGAAGTCCACCTTCTTGAATCCGTAGGAATCAGCCACGTCGCCGCGTGCGGTCCAGTAGACGGCCTGGAGCGAACCGAGCCGCGCCAACGCCTCCTCGACTCCGAACGGATTGGCGAATCCCTGCGAGCCCGGCGCAACGATCCATTCGCCGGCGGCGTTGCGGACGAGCGCCTTCTTCCGGCCGACCTGCTGGATGGTGACGGAGGTCACGTTGGTCGCGTCAAAGTTCCAGATTCGCCGATCCCCGATCTGCCACGACTGGCGGGGAAGCCGGATGAACACTTCCGGCAAGAGTTCGCTCACGGAGACTTCATCCGTGCGACGGACGAACAGCCGCCCGCCTTCACCCGCGCCGACCTGGAAGGCGACCGCCTCGTTGGTTCCGCCGCGCGGCGCCTCGAAGCGGTATTCCGCCAGGGGCTTGTCGAGGCCGTAGGGCTTCAAGTCCGTGACTAGCGCCTTCTCCTCGATGGTCGGCGCCTCGGTGACGACGTAGAGCAGCACGTCGAGAAGCAGGGTGTCGGCGGCGAAATACTTCGGGGCCGTGACCGCCCAGACGTTGGTTCCCCGACGTTCGACGGTGAACGCCTCGTCGCCCTGCACGGTGATCTTGGTGATGTTGGTCGCGGGCAGATCCACGAGGCGGGGATTCCTGAGTTCAGCCTGCGAGATGCGCCACGGGTCGACTGCGGACTTGGGCACAAGGAAGACCGACGATTCACCCAGCCGGCGTGCGAATGCCATCAGAAGAAGGTTTGTCGGGCCCGAACCGATCTGTAGGCCGCGCGTGAAATTGGTTCCCTGGCCAAAGAGGATTTCGAGGGAAGGAGTCTGCAGGCCGAACGGCTCGAAGTCCTTCACGCCGTCCGCCACGAACCCGCTCACGAGGTTGGTGCGCAGTTGTTCGAGACCGGCATCCACCCGCCGGTTGTCGGCCCGCGAATCCAACGGCCACACGATGCGCCACAGCGAGTTCGTGTCGGGCCGGTTCAGGTCGAAGCCGCGTTGAGCGGCCCGGACGCGGACTGCCTTCTGCGAAAAGACTTCGGCAGGAAGGATGTCACGGCTGCGCCAGACCAACTCCGCGGACGGAATGAAGCGGAGCAGATCCGCGGTGACCAAGTGGATGCCGTTGCCGCCGGTTTGACCCAAATAGATCTGGTCGCCGGCAATCGTGTTGGTGCCGAACAGGAGCTGCACCTGACGGTTGCCGGAACTCTGGAGCGTCAGCGTCAGACGCGGATTGCGGATCCCGTATTCCTCCATCGCCTTGGGCCGCGCGAGCAGTTCCTCGGGGCGGATGTGCGAATCGAACCTGAGCTGCTGCAACGCCGAGAGCAGCGCTTCCACGCGCCGTCCATCCGCCACGTAGGGCACCGGACGGACGAGTTTCCAGCCACCGGCCGTGCGCTCGGCCTGGATGGGGACCTGCCCGGGGAACAGCACCTCGAGCGACTGGACTTCCGAAGCACTGAAGCCAGGCAGCAGTTCCGTGACGGGCACCTTCAGTTTCTCGAGGCGGACGGGCCGTTCAACAAAGACGATGAACGCCGCGAGCATCGCGGCCGCGAAGAACAGCGTCCATGTCTTGCGTGCGGTCATGAATCGAGGATCACCGGCGGCGGCGGAGCCAGACGAGTCCGCCTAAAAGGAGGACCGCCCCTGGAAAACCGAGGATCATGATGAGGCCGAGGTTCCGGACCTGCACGGCGGAGGCCGTGACCTTGTAGTCCTTCAAGGCCTTCGGCGGGATCTCCAGCATGGCCTGCGGACGGTCGAGCAGCCAGTTCACGGCGAAGCCCGCGAAGAAGCGGTTGCCGGCGGAGTCGAGGATCTGGTTGTTGAAGCAGAGAGAGTCGCCGATGACGATCAACCGCGTCGTTCCACGATCGGCGCTCACGCCGGCAATGGCGCCCTTCTCGACGGCGACCATCAGGGGAAACTCTCCCCTGTTCAGCTTCGGCGTCGGAGTGCCGTTCACCATCGTCGTGATCTGCTCGATCGCGTCTTTGCTCGTAAGACCGAGGACTTCGACCTTCGGTCCATTCGCCACGTCGCCGGAGCCGACCGGGCGACCGACGGGGCGCGGAAGAATGAGGCGAATCCCATCGTCCTCCTTTACGAGGGACTTGGTGACCGGATGGTCCGCGCTAAGGCGGATGCCGGGAATCAGAAGATCGTTCTCGGACGCGGAGTATTCCCGGTCCAGCACGATGCTCGGACGGATGCCGACGTTCCAGTTGGTCAGGTAGTTCTCAAGCCCGGTGTTGAGCATGACTCCGTTCCGTTGGCCGGCCGCGTAGGGGAGGTTCGCCGCGAGGATCAGCGCGCGTCCGCCACCGCGCAGATAGGAATCGAGCTTCGCGAGTTCGTTGGTGGTGAACGCCGCCCGGGCTGGACCAGCGATCACGAGCATCGCGGCGTCCGCGAGGTCGTTCGTGCCCGACAAGTTTACCTTGTCCCACGCGATATTGTATTGGTCACGGAGCAGGGCGCCGAATTTGCCGTAGTCCATGTCGGATGTGACGCCCTCGGGATTGTGTTCGCCGTGGCCGGTGACGAAATAAGCCTTCTGCTGCCGCGCGTAGCTCACCTTGAAGATCGCGGAGCTGAAGAGCACCTCGCCCTTGAACGTCGTCCGCCGGAACTCGATGGCCGGCTGCCCGTTTTCTCCGGTGACCGGGATGGGCCGGCTGTAGTCGGAGAGCTGGTTCGCAAAGACGACCCAGCGACGGCCTTCGCACGTGAAGAGGATGAAGTTCTTGTTCGCCAGTGTGCCGAGGAGGTTCGTGGCGAGGATCTGCGACACGGTTCCGGGCGCGCGGCTCGGATCGATGCTGCGGACGCGGATGCGCGGATTGAGGTTCGCATACTGGCGGAGCAACGACTGGCTCCAGCCGTGCAGCTCCTGCTCCTTCTCGACCTCGAAGCAGATGAAAACCTCGACCTCGTTGGTCACGTTCTGCAGCAGGCGCGTGGTCTGCGGCGACAGGTCGAAGCGTCCGTTGTTCGAGAGCTTCCACCGCTTATACCAGCCGGAGGCGAGATAGTTCACCATGACCACGATCGCGACCAGCGACGCGATGCCGATGACCGAATTGAATCCGCGGCTCCAGCGGCGGCCGGCGGAGAAACTGGCGGGAGATGGCGTGGGCTCGGACATCAGGTCATTTCCAGCGGCGGCTTTCGAGAACGCGGTGGGTGAGAAAAAGGAGCAGCCCGGTGGTGCTCAGGTAAAACACGACCTGCCGCGAATCGACGATGCCGCGCGCGAACTCCTGCAGGTGGTCCGTCACGGCGATGCGCTGGAAGGCCATGGTCACGAGACCGCCGGCGGACGAAAACTGGTCGGCCAGCAGGCTCACGACGAACAGCGAGACTCCGAAGGCGAAGCTGATCATCGCGGCGACGATCTGGTTCTTCGTCACGGACGAAGCCAGACAACCGAACGAGATGAACAGGCAACCCAGCAGGAAGAGGCCGATGAACGTTCCTCCCATCGTCGTCAGGTCGACGACCGACGGGTCGTTGACGAAGTGCCGCACGAGAAACGCGCAGCCGACGAACGGCGCCCACATGATCATGTAGAACAGAAGGGCCGCGGAGAACTTCGCCATCACGACCTGCAGTTCGGTGACCGGCGCGGTCATCAGCGTCTCGAAGGTGCCGGAATCCTTCTCCAGCGCGAACAGGCGCATCGTGATCACCGGCGCGGTCGTCAGGAAGATGAGCCAGAAGAACTGCGTGGCGAAGAACAGCTCCACGAGGGGCATCGGCGTGCTGCCGTTCCGCAGGCTTTGCACTAGACTGAAAAAGCACAGGCCCATCTCGCCGATGGCCAGGGCGATGACCAGATAGCCGATGAAGGAGACGAAGTAGGAACCCAACTCACGGCGGAGCAGCACGAGGTAGGTGCGCATCAGTTCCGGTCCTCCCCGCCGTCGGGCCGCGTCACGCGGACGTAGATGTCCTCCAGCGTCAGGCGTGAACGGGTCAATTCACGGAGCCGCCAGTTGCGGGCGCGGGCCATGTCGTAGATCTGCACCCGCACGTCGGCCCCATCGGTCGCCGTGACGGAGCAGCGCATGTAATCGCCTTCGGCCGGGGCCAGGTCGCAGTCGTTCAACTCCGGGATGTCCGCGAAGGCTTCGCGCAGTTCCGCTTCCGTCGCCGCGATCTCGGCCACGACCTGGTGCGCGCCGCTCAGGGCCCTTCCCAGATTGTCCGGCGTGTCGGCCGCGAGGATCCGGCCCTGGCGCATGATGAGCACGCGGCTGCAGGTCATCTCCACTTCGGGCAGGATGTGCGTCGAGATCAGGACGGTATGTTTGCCGCCGAGGTTCTTGATCAACTGCCGCACGCTGCGAAGCTGTTCGGGATCAAGGCCGATGGTTGGTTCGTCGAGGATGATCAGGTCCGGCTCGTGGACAAGAGCATCGGCCAGGCCGACACGTTGCCGGAACCCCTTCGAAAGCTGGCCGACGATGCGTTTGGAGACGCCGGTCAGCGAACACTGTTCGAGCACGGTGTCCACGCGTTCGCGCGACCTCACGATGCCGAGGCCCTTCAGCCGGGCGCGGAACTTGAGATACTCCCGCACACGCATCTCGGGATGGAGCGGGTTGTTCTCCGGCATGTAGCCGATGCGCCGGCGCACTTCCATCGACTGGGTGAAGACATCGTAGCCGGCAACGCGGGCCGTGCCCGAGGTGGCGGGCAGATAGCACGAGAGAATCCGCATGGTCGTGCTCTTGCCGGCGCCATTGGGCCCGAGGAAGCCGACGATCTCCCCTCGGCCCACCTGGAAGGTGAGCCCGGCGATGGCGGTCCGACCGGGATACTTCTTGGTCAGGTCGGCCACTTCGATCATCGGATCATTGCCCATGAATTTAGGACGGGAGAGTAGTTCCCACTGCAAAGACCCGGCCAACAAAAACTCGTTACGGCCGGAAATCAATCGACCATCGGAAAGGCTTCTCCGTTCATCATTTCGTCCCGCTTGGTCCGTCAGCCCTTCTCCTCTAGTATGAATCCATGCGCATCATCGGCGGCACAGCCGGCGGAAGAATCCTGAAAGTCCCGGACGGTCTCGGCGTGAGACCGACGCCCGATCTCGTGCGCCAAGCCATCTTCAACAGCCTCGTCGACCGGCCCATCGAAGCCCGCGTGCTGGAGCTCTTCGGTGGCACGGGCGCGCTGAGCCTTGAATGCCTTTCGCGCGGTTCGGCCAGCGCGTTGATCGTGGAGAAGTCGGCCAAACACGCCGAGTTCATCCGCCGCAACGCCGCCTTCGCGGGTCTGGCCGATCGGCTCCACCTGCGGATCCAGGACGCCTTCACCGCCATGGCGCAACTGGCCGAACAGGGCGAACGCTTCGAACTCGTCCTCGCCGATCCGCCCTACGGCGACAAGAACGTCGGCAAGCGCTCCGCGTCCTTCGCCCAACGCATGCTGGACGACGTGAACCTGCCCCGCCTCGTCGCGCCTGGCGGCCTCGTGCTCATCGGCCATACGAAACGCGACACGCTCGAAATCCCGGCCCACTGGGACGAACGCAAGACGATGAAGCACGGCGATACGATGTTCCGATTCCTGCGCCCAAAAGCCCTGTCACCTCCTCCCGATGAAACTCCCCAGCATCCTCAATAAACTCGCCGCCACCGCAGCCTGCCTTGGCATCGTCCTAGCCTCGGCCACGCAAGGTCGCGCCGCCGTTCCCTTGTCCGAGACGGAGCTGCAATCGGTGGTCACTCGTTCCGTGGACAAGGTGGTGAACGATTTCTCCACCCAGCAGCTCAAGCGCGAGGAAATCGCCATCACGTTGGTCGATCTGACCGACTCGGCGCATCCCGCCACCGCGTCCTTCCGCGGCTCGGAACGCATCTACCCGGCCAGCGTGGTGAAGATGTTCTACCTCGCCGCCGCCCATCGCTGGATGGAGGACAAGAGGCTGGCCGACACGCCGGAACTTCGCCGGGCGATGAAGGACATGATCGTCGAATCCTACAACGAGGCCACGCACTACGTCCTCGACGTGCTCACCGGCACCACCAGCGGACCCGAATTGCCCGAGGCCGAACTCGCCGAGTGGTTCAAGAAGCGCAACGTCGTGACCGACTACTTCCGCGGCCTTGGCTACACCAACGTCATCGCGCACAAGAAGCCCTGGTGCGAAGGCCCCTACGGCCGGGAGTCGCAAGCCATCCGCGCCTTCGAACCCAAGCGCAACTTCCTCTCCACCGAAGACACCGCCCGCCTGCTCGTCGAGATCGCCCTCGGCAAATGCGTCACGCCCCAGCGCTCCGCCGAGATGATGGAGTTGATGAAACGCGATCCCTTCCTAGTTGGTGGCGACCTAGAAGACCAGGCGCGCGGCTTCACCGGCCAGGCGCTCAAGCCCGGCGACAAGCTCTGGAGCAAGGCCGGCTGGACCAGCCAGACCCGGCACGACGCGGCCTATGTGGAACTGCCCAACGGCCGGAAGTTCGTCCTCGTGGCCTACACCGAGAACCACGCCAACGAACGGAAGATCCTCGCGGCGATCGCCGGAGACGTGCGCGAGGCGTTTGCGAAGTGAGGGACGGCGGTTGTTCCTAAGAGAGGACTAGGACGGACTCGAACGGATCCAAGCCGAGCGCACGAATGTCGGCCTCATGGGACGTGATGAGTTGAACCAGCCGTTGTCTGGTGCAGTTGCCAACGCGCAGCCAGACGAGCTTCGGCGGATGGCCATGGAGCAGGCTGCGCTGTTGAAAGTCGGAATCCTTCGAGACGATGGTGAATCCGTTGACCCGCGCATAGTCCCACAAGTCTCCGTCGGTCTTTCCGAGCAGCCCGCACTCGCGGACATGTGCGCTGTTCGGAAAGATAGTCGCCAGCAAGCGCGGAAGCTTGGGCGACAGATTTTCATCCAAGAGCAGCTTCATGAGGAACGACGTTCAACCTGCGGTCGCGGTCGGCGGCGAACGCGAAGCACGCCTGGATGTCGTCGGCGGTAAGGTCCGGGAAATCGTCCAGCACCTCGGGAACGGTCATTCCGCCGCCGAGATAATCGAACACGTCGGCCACGGTAATGCGCGTGCCGCGGATGGTGGGCTTGCCGCTGCGGATCAGCGGGTCGACCACGATGCGCTCCCTGTAATTCATGGTGGTAGGCTAGGTTTCTGGCCCTTTCCGGTCAAGGAACGCTCTGAGCAAGGCCGGCTGGACCAGCCAGACCCGTCATGACGCAGCCTACGTGGAACTGCCCAACGGCCGCAAATGCGTCCTCGTGGCCTACACCGAGAACCACGCCAACGAACGCAAGATCCTCGCGACGATTGCCGGTAAGGTGAGGGAAGCGTTTGCGAAGTGACGGCGATCCGACCACGGCAGTCCTTGGAGCACAGCCGTCAATCGTGCCTCCGGCGCGAACCAGTCCGTTGAGAAGCCCGGAGGGCTTCACCATGGATAGCCATGGGTACCAACCCATGGAATGCGGCCAACAGGCCGTCAATCCCGCGAGGGATTAAACCGCCCCAAGTGTTCGACCCCTTGCGGGGTCGCTTCTCGGTGGGCGGTGTTCCGTGGGTTGGCACCCACGGCTATTCACGTTTCAGCCCTCCGGGCTGACGCCTGCGCTCGAACCAGCGAACGCAAGATCCTCGCGACCATCGCCGGTGAGGTGCGTGAGACGTTTGCGAAGTGACGGCCTAGGAAACCGCTGCCGCGCGCGACGGGGCCGTGTGCCAATACCTACCTTCCACTGCGCTCCGCGCGATCAAACCCCGCTGAAAGAAACCTGTCGGAAATCCCAGCACCCTCTTGACTACCCTCATCGGCGCTGCAGCGAATGGTTAGCGTCGTTCTCATCTACTGAACTGCGAATCGTTCGTGCCTGCACTCTGTCGCTGTCGCACCTCGTGAGCAGCAAAATAATCCGCGACTACGACCAAGAAGCAGAAGCAGACGAAGACTGACAGAAAACCGAAACCAACGTGGCGACGGTCAGAAAAGAGCTTCCAAATCGACCAGCCGAGCAGAACTACAGCAAACACGAATCCGGTAATGGCGAACACAGCAGCAACTGGGACGCTGTGAGGAAATGTCGGGCGAACCAATGCGAAAGCTACTGGTGCGGCGATACAAACTCCGATGAAGGGTTTATTGGCCATGCGCGTAAAGTCGCCTAACATTGTTCCTAAGCTGCACTGAGATGCGGTCTAACTCGCCTATATCAGCCCGCTATTTCGCCGCGCCATCCGCACGGGCCGTCCAATTCAGGAGACGCCGCATGATTTCCAGGTTGTCGTGGTCCTTGATGGCCACTTCGCCGATGCCTTTGCCGCTGAGCGCGTCGTTGGTCAGCCAGCCGGCGTCGGTGATGACGGCCACGCGGCCCAGGCCGGGCTCGCCGATGGCGAGGAGGGAACCGGCGGCGTCACGCGGTCCCTTGGGCGGTTTCTGCGTCAGATCGTTGTCGACGAGCGAGCGTGCCTTGGCCCGATGGTCCGGTTTCACGAGGACCCGGTTGCCGGTGTAGTAGGCCCAGCGCAGCCCGCCGATGACGGGCGTGGTCTTCGGGATCACGAGCTTCTTGGCGTCGGTATAGACGTTGGTGAACTGGAGGCCGAACGAGGCGAGCAGGGAATTGAAGTGGGCGATCTCCAGATTGTGGTTCTCCTGGTTGCCCATGACGATGAGGCCACCGCCTTTCTCCACGTATTGCCGGAGGTTGAGGATGTCGACGGCGAGCATGTGGCGCGGCGGCGGATTGGTGCCGGCGGCCTTGTCGCTTGGATTGGCGATGACCACGACGGAAACGCCTTCGAGCGTCTTGCGATCAAGCGGAGCGGCGCTGACCCGCACTTCGAAGTCCTGCGCGAGCTGGCCGAGCACGTCCTTGAAGGTGCCGTCGGCTTCGTAGCGCTTCTCGCCGACGGCGTTGAAGGCGCGGCTGTAGAGGACGACGGGTTTCTTCGCGGCCGGCTTGGCGGCATCGGCGGCGTGGACAGAGGCCATGCCAACGACGGCGAGGACCAAGGCGGAAACGGTGGTGAACAGACGGAGGCGGAAGGGGCTCGATCTCATGGGGGCTGTTTGGCCCAAACTGGCCGGGATGGCGAACCAAAAGGCGGAGGGGGATCTTTGAAGGGCACGAAGGACGATGAAGAGGACAAGGCGGATTGAGCACAACGGGAACGTGGGCCATGGTCATGCCATGTCGTCGCCGCGCACACTTCTCTGCCTGTGGTCGGGCCTGGTCGTGTCGGTTGTTTCAGCCCTGGCTCAGACGTCCGTGTTGCCAGGAACCCTGCCAACCTCCTGGAGCCTGCAGCGGCCGGACGCGACCTACGCGACGAGCCAGATCGTCAGCGTGACCGGCCAGCCGTTCTCCTCCGCGATCCGTGTCGGCACGCTCCAACGACCGGCGAACACCTACAACATCCAGCTCAACGTCCCGACTTCCGTCGCGGTCTCGAGCAACGACGCTCTCCAGGCGACCTTCTACCTCCGGCGCATTTCACCGACGAACGGAGACGCCTTCACCACGTTCATCTGCGAGCGCGCCGGGCCGCCCTATGAGAAGTCGGCGGCCCGCACGTTCAACGAGGGCTCCGGCGACTGGCAGCGATTTCGTTACGCCTTCGCCGCCACGACGAACTATTCCGCCGGCCAGGCGCAGATCAACTTCCCGCTGGGCTTCGATCCGCAGGTCATCGAGATCGGCGGCGTGGCGTTGACGAACTACTTCAACACCATCGCGGTGACGAACCTCGCGAGCGATGTGACCTACTCGGGCCGCGCCTCCAATGCCGCGTGGCGGACCGCCGCCGCCGCCCGCATCGACCAGCTGCGCAAAGCCGACCTCACCGTGCTCGTGCAGGACGAACGCGGCGTGGCCCTGCCGGGCGTCGACGTGTCCGTGCGAATGAAGCGCCATGCGTTTTCATTTGGATCGGCGGTCGATGGTTCCACGCTGCTGGGCACCGGCCTGACGAACGATCTCTACCGTGGCGTGATCACGCAGTGGTTCAACAAGGTCGTCCTGGAGAACGATCTCAAGTGGCCGAACTACGCCGCAAATCCACAGCGCGCCTCCAATTCGGTGAAGTGGCTCCGAGACCGCGACATCGAGGTGCGTGGGCACAACCTCATCTGGCCGGCATGGCGTTGGATGCCGGGAAGCTTCGTGGCGTTGAGCAACAATCCTCCGGCGCTCCGGGCCTCGGTCAGCAACCGCGTGGCGTCGGCTTCGGCCGCGTTCACCGGACAACTCGCCGATTGGGACGTGATCAACGAACCCTACTCCGAACACGACGTGATGGATGTCCTCGGCAATGCGGAGATGATCGAGTGGTTCAAGATCGCGAAGACCAACGATCCCCTCGCGAAGCTCTACGTGAACGACTACGGCAACCTTGAAGAGGTCGGCACGAACACCGCTCACCAGATCGGCTTCTACAACATCCTCAGCTACCTCACCACGAACGGCGCGCCCGTCGAAGGCATCGGGCTTCAGGGACATTTCGGTTCGTTCCTCAGCCCGCCGGAACAGATCCTGGCGCTGCTGGACCGCTACGGCTCGTTCGGCCGGCCGCTGATGGTGACGGAGTTCGACGTCAACACGACCGGCACCTCAGCCCAAGCCGACTACACGAGGGATTTTCTCACCCTCGCCTTCAGCCATCCGTCGGTGAACGGCGTGTTGATGTGGGGTTTCTGGGAAGGCCGCCACTGGTTGCCCGATGCCGCGCTCTTTCGCCGCGACTGGAGCATCAAACCCAATGGCGTGGCCTGGACCAACCAGACCTTCGGCCAATGGTGGACCAGCAGCAACGGAGTCTCCGCCGCGGACGGACGCGTGGCGGTGCGGGGCTTCAAGGGCGACTACGACGTGGAGGCCACCGTCGCAGGAATCACGCGACGCATCTCCGCCCAGCTGATAACCAACCAAACACTGGTCGTAACACTGACCAATCCGCCGATCTCGTTGAAGGCCGTCCTGACCAACAACTCACTGCGGGTGACATGGCCGGCCCATGGTGCCGGCGTGACCGTGCAGGCGACAGAAAGCCTCGGCGGCGTGTGGACCAATGCGCCGGAGCCTTCCTTCCTGACCAACGGCGAATGGAGGTTCCAGCCTGCGGTTGGTCCTACCAACCGGTTCTTCCGCCTACGCAAAACCCAGCCGTAATCGCCGTCGTCCCGAGGTCGGAATGCACAGCCTGGCCGAATTCATTTCCGAGGTCCGACAATGAACCAGGCTTGAGCGATCTTTCCGTCGACCACCTCATAGACCGCGACCACTTCCACCGTCGCCGGTCCTTCGGGAAATGTCCGGGTGACTCGCTCGTGGTCCACGACGGTGTTGCCGAGGACGACACGGCTGATCAGTTCGCCGTGCAGGTTGGGTTCCTGGAAACGGACCGCGTGACGTTCTCGGATCGCGGCGGCTCCGTTCGCCATGAGGGTCGCGGGATGCGCGAAGCATTGGGCGTCTTCCGCCCACACGCTCATGAAGACTTCGAGATCCTTGGCATTGTAGGCATCGAGCTGTTTCTTGACGACGTCTGCGGGGTTCATGGATCAGATGGATCGAAAGGTGGACGGCACTCGTTCATTCCATGGGCGCGACATCATAGACGATGACGCGCTCGAAGTAGGCTTTGCACTTGGCCACGAAGCGCGCGTGGTCCTTGCACTCCTTCTGATAGAATTCGTGGTCAGCCATGGTCTTGAAGTGGAGCGAGGTGGCGTAGTCGAACGAATGGTCCGTCACGGGACGCTCTTCCGTCGGGGCCGGGCGCCCGGCGAAGCCGCGTTCCAGATAGGAGATCTTCGAGAGCAGCGTCACCTCGGCCTCGAACGTGGCGCGGTCGGCGGGTGAGAGGTCCTTCTTCAGCCAGAAATGGGCGTTGTGGATCAGCATAGACGGGGAGAAATTTGAGGCGCTCGGCGAGGAAGTCGATGTCGTGTTCGGGGCCATGAACATCAAAGCCGCCCGGCCGTCTGCCAGAGGAAGTAGAGCGCCGCGAGACATCCTGCTATGACCATGAGGCGTTTGGTGAACAAGATCGCCGTGGCTTCATCCTGAAAGAGGCTCGACGAGCCCGAGCCGAACTCCCGGTCCCGACGTTTGTAGGCGAACACTCCGGCGCCAAAGCCGGCCACAAGGCAAACGATCAACGCACCCAGTCCGTTCCAAGGCTCGGCCGGTTCCTTGGTGAAGAGGTAGCCGGCTCCACCCAGCGCCATGGCGAAAATGAGGAAGCCGAGGCCCGCCCCGAACAGCCCGTAGAACCCCATCATGATCTTGTCTTCCCAGTCTTTCATCGTGCTCGCGTCCGCCTGCGACGGACTCCCGTCGAGAACCTTCCAAACCGTGACTTACCGCTCAGCCTGAATTGGATCAAACCCGAAACTGTGGCGGAGAAATATCTATGGAGGTCACGTAATGTTCGCCGGCTTCGCCGCACTTGGATGTTTTGCCAATGTCCGCAGGGCCAGGAAGAGCGCGACCAGCGTGAGCACGCCGCCGACAAGGAAGGGCGCTCCGGGCAGCTGGAACGGCGCGCCGGTGCTGATAAAGTATCCGAAGAGGGATGTGCCGATGAGCGGACCGAAGATGCCCGCGATGCTCGACAGGCTGGTGAGCGCGCCTTGCACCGCGCCCTGTTCGTTGTCCGCGACGTTGCGCGAGATGAGCCCCTGCGCCGCGGGCCCGGCGATGCCGCCGGTGCTGCCCACGACGAGGATCGCGTAGATCATCCAGCCCTCCGTCGCGAGGCCGTAGCCGAACATGCTGAAGGCCCCGAGGATCAGGCCGATGGTCAGCGCCTTCTTCTCGCCGATCGCCGGGATGATCCGCCGCGTGAGCCCGCCCTGGACCACGGCGGCCATGATGCCGACGGTCGCAAGGGACCAGCCGACTTGTCCGGGATTCCAGTCGTAGCGATAGCCGGTGTAGAGCACCCACGTCGCGTGCAGCGAGAACTGCGAGAGGTTCAGCAGGAAGGACGTGGCCGCGAGTCCGGCGACGACGGGATAACGCTGCAAGGCCGCGAGCGACCCGATGGGATTAGCCCGGCCCCAGGAGAAGTTCCGCCGGTTCTTCTTCGCCAAGGATTCCGGCAGGACGAAGTAGCCGTAGAGCCAATTGGCCATGGTGAGTCCGGCCGCGACCAGAAACGGCAGCCGCAGATCCTTGCTCCCAAGAAAGCCGCCCAGCGCCGGCCCGGCGATGAACCCGAGCCCGAACGCGGCGCCGATGATGCCGAAGTTGGCCGCGCGTTTCTCCGGCGGGCTCACGTCGGCGATGTAGGCGCTGGCGGCGGTGATGTTCGCGCCCGTGATTCCGGCGACGATGCGGCCGACGTAGAAGAGCGAGAGCGTGGGCGCGAAGGCCAGCAGGATGTAGTCGAGCCCGGAGCCGAAGAGCGAACCGAGGATGACCGGGCGGCGGCCGTAACGGTCCGACAGGCTCCCGAGGATCGGCGCGAAGACGAACTGCATGGCGGCGTAGAGCGCGGAGAGGATGCCGACGGTATGGGCTGCGGCCGCGACGTCGCCGCCCTGGAACTTCTCCACCAGCTTCGGAAGGATCGGGATGATCAGCCCGATCCCGAGGATATCGAGGAACAGGGTGAAGAAGATGAAGATCAGGGCCGGCTTCCGCTCACGCATCGTCCGGCCAGCATGGCAGACGACCGGAGGGGAATCCAGTGCTGGCGCGAGGACTTCGGGTCCGCACCACAGCGGTATCGAGCCACCTCAGTCCAAAAGCTTCGTCTGGCCGGCCCGGCTTTGTCGCGCCGGCCGGAAGAACCTCCCTTGCAAAACTGATACGCATACATACTATCATGGAAAATCTGGCCCCAGAACTCTTAAAGCGGTTCGAGGCGCCCCAACCGGAGACATGCATGAAGTCGACCTATGACGTGGTGGTGATCGGGGCCGGACCGTCCGGCAGTTCCGCGGCGGCGCTCCTGGCGGAGAAGGGCCACAAGGTCCTCCTCCTCGAACGGGAGAAGTTCCCGCGCTACCACATCGGGGAGTCGCTTCTGCCCTTCAACTTCTTCCCCCTCCAGCGCCTCGGCTTGGACAAGCGCCTGCGCCAATCCCATTTCACGAAGAAGTATTCGGTGCAGTTCGTCGCGCAGAACGGCCGGGCTTCCCAGCCGTTCTATTTCAACACCCGCTACAACGAGGAGATCGCCCAGACGTGGCAGGTGTTGCGCTCGGAGTTCGACCTGATGCTCATGGAAACCGCCAAGGAGAAGGGCGCGGAAGTCCGGGAGGAATTCACTGTGACCGACCTGCTGATGGAAGGGGAAGCCGTCGTCGGGGTGAAGGGCAAGGACAGCCGCGGAGTGGAGAACGAAATCCACGCGAAGATGACGCTCGACTGTTCGGGCAAGGAGTCCTTCGCCGCCGTGAAGTTCAACTGGCGCCGCAAGGATCCGAAGCTGAACAAGGTCGCCGTTTGGACCTACTACAAAGGCGCCAAACGCGATCCCGGCATCGACGAAGGCGGCACGACCGTGGCCTTCCTGCCGAACAAGGGCTGGTTCTGGTATATCCCGCAGCACAACGACATGGTCAGCGTGGGCGTCGTGGCCGAGGGGAAATACCTCGCCCGCGACGGCGTGAAAAATCCGAAGGAGATGTTCCACCGCGAAGTCGAGAACAACGCCTGGATCAAGGAATACCTCTCAAAAGGGACGTGCACCGACGAGTTCTGGATCACCAGCGAATACACCTTCCGCTCCGAGTTCTGCGGCCGCGACGGGCTCCTGCTTTTGGGGGACGCCTTCGGCTTTCTTGATCCGGTCTTCTCCTCCGGGGTTCTGCTTGCGCTCAAGAGCGGCGTGCTCAGCGCGGATGCGGTGCATGACGCCCTCGTCGCCGGCGATACATCGGCCCGGCGATTTACCGGCTACAGCGACGCGATGCGCCAGGGAATCGAGAACATGCGGAAGCTGATCTACGCCTTCTACGATCCGGCGATCACCTTCCGCAACGTGACGGACAAATATCCGGAGATGAAGGACCACATCACCGACGCGCTTTCCGGCGACGTGAACAAGGACTTCACCGAGCTCTTCAGCCGCTTCGCCGAAGTGACCGAGGTTCCCCAGCCGCTGCCATATGGGCGGCCGATGGTTTCCGAGAAACAGCTTTCCTGAGCTCAGATTATTTCTAGTCTCCAACGCGGAAAATGACGAACCCCGACGGATACTTGAACTGGGATTTGGCCGCGCTCTCTAAAGCTCTGAGAATCGGAGAAGACGACGTCTTGGAATATTTCACGGACGGTCGACGTGTTTCCTTCATCCTTGAGCGAAGAATCGCCACGGAAGTGTTGAAGGGGACGTTGGCTCTTAGCGAAGGGGCGGGATTCGACCTCTTGGATCGCGATGGTGGAAAGTGGGAAGTCCGAAGCATCTCGGCTCAAGGCGTCTACTTTTGCCCGAGCTATATGGTTGGTTCGGGTCGGAAGTTTGAACCCGTTGGGTTTGTCCGGAAACTGGATGCTCTCCAAGGATTCATCCTGTCGGACATCGAGGCGTTTCCCAACGTGCCTTTCTGGATCATTCCAAGCGCTCTTGTTCGGCAATGGTGGGACCAAAGGCGGTTGGGAGTTAATTCCAAGATTTCCAGGGCCAAAGCTTTGGCCATGTTGTCGGAGGAGCGGTCGTGATATCGCAGGTTCAATATGATTTTCCGATCGCGGTCTGCCGCCCGGGTGTTCCGACCGTCACAGACGAGTTCTGGACGTCCAAACAAAGGGCAGCGCACAGCCTGCACGAAGTTTCCTATCGGGCATGCTTCAAGCCTCAGCTTCCCAAGCACTTCATCGAACGATTTTCAGAGCCGGGCGACTGGGTCCTCGACCCGTTCATGGGGCGCGGCACAACTTTGATTGAGGCCGCCTTGATGGGGCGGATTCCGCTGGGTCTGGATGCCAATCCTCTCTGCGCCTGTTTAGCCCGACCTCGGTTGGCTCCACCGGAAGTTTCCGAAGTTGCGAAGCGGCTGTCGGAAATCGATTTCGACGCAACGTCAAAGAGTCCTGTGGATCTGCTTGTTTTCTATCATCCGGAGACGCTCGGAGAGATTGGTGCCCTCAGGAGTTATCTGATCAAGCGCGAAGCTTCGGGGCAACTCGACGCACTGGACGATTGGATTCGGATGGTCGCTTTGAACCGTTTGACCGGCCATTCACCTGGCTTTTTCTCCGTTTATACGCTGCCGCCCAATCAGGCGGTTTCTGTCGCGTCTCAGGAAAAAATAAACGCCCGATTGCGCCAAACTCCGCCGCGCCGCTTTGTGCCGGACCTGATCCTCAAGAAGACCAAGGCCCTGTTGTCGGACCTGTCCCTTGAAGACCGGACGCGGTTGGAAGAGGTCAGAAAAAAGGCCCAGTTGCTCACTGGATCAGCGACGGATCTATCACTCATCAAAACGGGTTCCATCCGACTGATTGTCACGTCTCCGCCGTTTCTGGACACCGTGGACTACGCCGCCGACAACTGGCTCCGGTCGTGGTTCGCGGGAGTTCACTTGGATGAGAGCCAACTGTCCGTTTTTCGTTGCCTGGACGAGTGGACCGAGACGATGACGACCGCGATGACGGAATGCAGGAGAGTCCTTCAACGCGGCGGCCACTTGGCCTTTGAAGTGGGCGAGGTCCGGGGTGGCAAGGTGCGCCTGGAGGAGAATGTTCTCCTAGCCGGCGAGAAAGCCGGGTTGCGACCGGTCCAAGTGATGATCAATTCCCAGCGGTTCACCAAGACCTCGAACTGTTGGGGCGTGAGCAACGGAAGCAAAGGCACCAACACCAACCGCATCGTTGTGTTTCAGAACACATGAACATCGTCCAGATCACACCCGGCGCCGGCGGCATGTTCTGCGGAGGCTGCTTCCGGGACAACGCGCTCGTCACGGAACTCCGCCGCCAGGGCCACCAAACCCTGATGGTCCCGCTCTATCTGCCGCTCACGCTCGACGAGGCGGACCAGACAGCCGGGACGCCCACGTTCTTCAGCGGCATCAACGTCTACTTCGACCAGAAGTCCGCGTGGTATCGCCGCGCACCCAAGTGGCTGCACAATATCTTCACATTGCCCGCGCTGTTGAAGATCGCCGGCAAACATGCCGGCAAGACCCGGGCGGAGGATGTCGGTGAAATCGCCATCTCGATGATCCTCGGCGAGGAGGGCAACCAGGCGCGCGAACTGGAAGACCTCGTTGCCTGGCTCAAGACCCAGCCGAAGCCGGATGTCGTCTGCCTGTCGAACGCGCTCTTGGCGGGGTTCGCCCGCCGGCTCCGGCAGGAACTGAAGTGCCCGATTGCCTGCGTCCTCCAAGGCGAGGATACGTTTCTCGATTCCATGCCCGAGCCGCTGCGCACACGTGCGTGGAACGCCATGCGGGACCGCGCACGGGACTGCGACTACTTCATCGCACCCACACGCTATTTCGGCGATCTCATGGCCAGACGGCTCGGCCTCCGCGCCGACCGCGTCCATGTCGTCGCCAACGGCATCAAGCTGGACGGCTATGGCGACATCGCCAAAGGCCGCGGCGAATCCCTGAAAACGCCGCCCGTCCTCGGATACTTCGCCCGCATGTGCCAGCAGAAGGGCTTGGACGGCGCAGTCAGCACGTTCATCGAACTGAAGAAGCGCCTCGGCACACGCACGCTGAAGCTGCACGTCGGCGGCGGGTGCGGGCCGGGCGACATGGCGTTCGTCGCCGAGCAAAAGGGACGTCTGCAACAGGCCGGTGTTCTGGGCGATGTCGCGTGGTTCCCGAACGTGGATCGTGAAGGCAAGCTCGCCTTCTTCGCGGGTTGCGACGTGTTCTGCACTCCAGCGCTCTACGGCGAAGCCTTCGGCCTCTACGTCATTGAAGCCATGGCGTCCGGCCTGCCCGTCGTCCAGCCGCGTCATGCTGGATTCCCGGAACTCGTTGAGCCCAGCGGCGGCGGGATCCTCGTTGAGCCGGGCAATATCACTGCCACGGCCGACGCAATCGAATCGCTCTTGATGGATTCGGCTCATGCGCGAAATCTGGGCCGATCTGCTGCCGTTGCGGCGCAATCAACCTTCTCAGTGGAAAAGATGGCGAGTGGGTTCGTCCAAGTGGCCGAAGGGCACCGGAAGGCGATCGGGGTTCGTTGAACGCTGCCGGCCGCAAAGACAATCCAGGATCCTCACGAACGATTCTTTGTGCCCGAGTCAGGTTTCGAAGGGACCTCGACTAAGCTTGAGCGCATCGCGGGTTTCTCGAAGGAAACCCCGAGATCCTTCCAAATAGGGGCTAGGCTCGGGTCGTCATTGATCGTGTTCTTGATGGCATTTTCGTCCACCATATCCTTCCACCGGCCCAACCACAACTTAGCTTCCGCCTCCCGCCCAACACGACAGGCAAGCCGGGCGAGGAAGTAAAAAATCGCACTGGTTTTAGGGAATTTGTGGGCCGCGCTACGTAGCTCGGTCAGCGCCTCTTGGGGCCGCTGGTTGTTGTAAAGGCTATGCGCTAGGCAGATGTGGCCTGCCGGACGATCCGGAGCGATCTTGACCATTGAGCGCGCCAAGTCCAAGGCGTGATCCCAGCGAAGCATCCGCGCACAGATCTTCCAGCGGATTACTAGAACGTCAGGATGATACCTGAGAAGAAAACTCAGCCTCTCAATTTCGGCCTGGGCATCCTGGGGAGCCCCAAGCTCCAACCAACCAGTGGCTGCATTTACATGATGGGAATCAGGAGCTTGGATTTCCGGCCATTTCATGGTGATAAGGTGATTACTCGAATTACCTTACCTCGACTAACCCATGAGGCAAGAAGAAATGTCAATTTTCGAGACAATATGTCTTGAAGAGTCGCATTTCGTTACATTGTTTCAGTTTTCTCAATTCCAAGAAGACTCAAGCCCTGTTGCAAAACACGAGCTGAAACAGAGCAAAGAACCAACCTTGTAATCTTCTCGTTTCCTGAGGCTTGGAGGACCGGACAGCTTTCATAGAACCGCGCCAAGTGCCCCGCCAATTCGTAGAGATAAGCGCATAGGAAATTCGGGCGATACTCCTCTGTGACCAGTTCCAGAACCTGCCCAAGATTCAGCAGATGTTTAGCGAGTGAGAGCTCGTCAGCAACGGTCAGGCTCAATCCGGAAGCGGGGATTCGCATTTGATCCGGAAGATCATCTCCGGCCTTGCGAAGGATCCCGGCCAAACGGGTGTAGGCGTAGAGAAGATAGGGAGCGGTATTCCCCTGGAGAGCCAGCATCTTGTTCCAGCTGAAAACGTAGTCGCTCTGCCGGTTCTGGCTCAGGTCGGCGTATTTAACAGAGCCGAGACCGACCACACGGGCGATCTCCCTGCGCTGCGACTCTTCCAGCGCAGGGTTCTTTTCTGAAACAGCAACAAAGGCTCGTTCCTCAGCCTCATCAAGAAGCTCCGTTAGCCTCACGGTGTCGCCACTGCGGGTTTTGAAGGGTCTGCCGTCTTCACCGAGGATGGTGCCGAACCAAACGTGGGCCAGCTTCACCGATTTCTCGACCTCGGGCCGCCAACGGCGAAAGGCTGCGAATATCTGCCGGAAATGGAGCTGCTGCCGACCATCCGTGACGTAGACGATTTCATGCGGCTGCCACGTTGCCATCCGATAGGCGAGTGTCGCTAGGTCGGTGGTCGCGTAGTTGAATCCGCCGTCGTTTTTCTGGATCAGGGCCGGATTATCCAGCCACTCGCCATCGCGTTGGACGACGAATGGGTCTTCTTTCTGCGGAACTGAACCATCGCTGAAGATGGCCTTCGCTCCTTGGCTTTCGCGGGCGACGCCGTTGGCGATTAGTTCATCGACCGTCGCCTGAAGCTGCGGGTTGTAGAAACTCTCCCCCAGCGTGTGATCGAAACTGACCTTGAGGCGGCCGTAGACTTGATCGAACTGCACCTGCGATAGCCGGATCATCTCCTGCCAGATAGCGAGATTCTCGGCGTCACCCTGCTGGAGCTTCACCAGTTCGCTCCGGGCCAACTCCAACCTTGCCTCATCGGCGTCGCACTCGGCATTGATCTTCTTGTAGAGCCGTTCCATCTCGCCGATCGGGTCCCGCTGCAATGCATCCCGATCCAGCGATTCCTTCCAGCCGACCAGCAGTTTGCCGAACGCCGTTCCCCAGTCGCCGATGTGGTTGTCCGTGACGACGCGGTGACCGAGCAAGCGGAAGACGCGGGAGAGGCTTTCGCCAAGAATGGTCGACCGGATATGGCCGACGTGCATCGGCTTCGCGACATTGGGGGAGCTGAAATCAATGACGATGCTGCGGGGTTGGGCGGCCTTGCGGAAGAAGAGGTGTTCACCCCGGAAAGCCGCCGCCACCGCACGCCCAACGACTTCGGGTTTGAGGCGAAAATTGAGAAACCCTGCTCCAGCGATATCGATTTTCTCGCACAGATCATCCGCGTTCAGCTTCGCCAGAACGTCGGACGCGAGTTGCCGCGGGTTCATCTTTCGCTCCTTGGCCAAAGCCATGAGAGCCGAAGTCTGATAGTCGCCGAACTTCGGATCCGGGCAGGCGCGCACTTGCACGCTGAAGAGGTCGGCGTCGGGGAGAACGGCTTTGACCGCCTCCTGCAGGCGGTCTTGGAGATCTAGGTGCAGCACGGTCGTGAGCGGTTGTGATGGAACGCGCCCTTGGGCGCGGGGCGCGGGGACGGTCGGCTATTTGCCAGGCTGCCCCTTGATGATGCGATGGATGGTCTCCGCATCGGGCGCTTCTTCGAGGGACTGCCGAAACTCTCGGTTGTGAAGCAGCTTGGCGATGTTCGCCAAAGTATGGAGATGCTTTTGGAACTGCCCCTGGGGAACGAGGAACAGCATCACGAGATGCACCGGCTGGTTGTCGAGGGCCTCGAAATTGATCCCGGCTTTGGATCGGCCAAGCGCTCCGATGACCTCTGGAATCAGATCGGTCGAAGCGTGGGGGATCCCGACCCCGAAACCGATGCCTGTGGACATGGAGGTTTCGCGCTTCTTGACGACGGCCGCGATCGCTTCGCGATGCTCCGCACTGACAGTGCCCGTCGAGACCAGGCGATCGATGAGTTCATCAATGGCCTGCCAGCGATCTGTCGACCGCATCTCCGATATGATGTTCTCCGGCTTCAGCACATCCGCCAAGGTCATAGCAATAAGAACTCTGGATATCGCCCCAAGGGAAGGGCCAGTTCAAGCGAAGAAACCAAGCGGCCGGCACAAATGCCGGCACTCGATTGCCGCTGCTTTGGAACCGCTCCGTTTGAGAGAGGAGATGGTGCGCACGACAGGAATCGAACCTGTAAGCCTTGCGGCACTAGAACCTGAATCTAGCGCGTCTGCCAATTCCGCCACGTGCGCACGCGGGAGGTTGAACGACTACGAACAACCGACTGGTTAAATAGGCGAACGCTCTCCCTCGGGGCAAGTGATTTGTCTTTGACCCTCGTAAAAGCAAACAGCGGCGATCGCGTGGATCTCCGCTGCATGCTTATCCGGTTTGCTGACAATTTTACTTCTGGATCGGTTGGAGCGCCGAGCATCGCTCGGCTTTCGGCCTAAATGCCTTCATTCCTGCCGAGCG
>JAYVSO010000156.1:0-9585 GCA_043775315.1 Verrucomicrobiota bacterium | reverse complement strand
ACCTTGTCGTTGTAGCACCAGCCCTCGGTGCCGGTGTTGTAGGGCGGGTCGATGTAGATGCAGTCCACCCGCCCGGCGTAGCGCGGGAGCAGGGCCTTGAGGGCTTCGAGATTGTCCCCGTGGAGGATGAGGTTGTCGTCGAGGCCGGGCGTGCGGCCAGGCGCGGGCGAGCTTTTCTTAGCGTCCACGATCATCTCGCGATACGGCACGCCAAGGTGGTGCGTGTAGATGAAGCTCTTTCCTTTGAAGTCGAGTGACGGCATGGCGGGTCAGTGGTTCAGAAATTGGATGGCGCACGTCGGTTTGCACTGCCGTTCTTGTGGATGGAGGAAGAAACTTTTTTTGCGGCGGTCTCGGAAGCCGCGTTTGGCATCAGCGGTTTTGCTCTTCGCGAGGAACCAGAGGCACACCGGAATCTGCGTGCTGTAGAAGAGATGGCCGGGGAGGGCGACCATGCAGTCCACGAGGTCGGCTTCGATGAGTTTTTGCCGGATGTCGCTCATGGATCTATCTCGTTGGCTCTTGGAACAGTCGACAGAGTGGGCGAAGGGACGTGGCGTTGGCCAAGGGAAAAGCGTGGGGAAGACGGGAAAGAGGGGAGGAAATTCAAAGTTGGAAATTCAAAATTGAAAGAGGGGAGGAAGGCGGAGAGGGGGGCGAGGAATAGGGAAGGGAAAGGGCGACGGCGTTTTCGGGTCAGGGCTTGTCGGTGCCGTAGGCCGGCGGCTCTTCGCGTAGAACTGCTTCCCCGGCGCCTGGGATGAGTTTCACGATCCTGCCGTCCTTTTGCACGAGCACTGCCGTGTTCGTGATTCTCGCCACTTCATGGGCACGCTTCGCGGCGCGCTTCAGTGCGTCGTCGGCCTGTTGAATCCAGTTTTTTGTCGTTTTCATGGTCCGTCGCTGCTGGCGAGAAGCACGGGTTCCTCGCTCGCATTGTCGTAATGCCTCCATTCGTCCGCGAGAATCTTGTAACGCCGAAGAAAGTTTTCCTTTCCCGCGTGGAAACGCCGGCGGATGACCGGCTCGGGAATGTGATGACCGCCCTGGGCCACACGCATCGCCACGCGCTGCACCGCCAATTCGGCACTTGGCAGTTCAAGGAAGAAGATCGTCACCCGATAGCCCGCCAGTTTCCACTTGGCGATCATCTGCGCGTATCCGCGACCGCTCAAGGTCGTCTCGACGGCAAAGCTTTCCCCGCGCCGCAGGCAGTCCGCGATCAGCTCCAGCATGATGCGCCCGGCTCGGAGCGCCGCCGCCTCCGGGTGGAAGGGAGAAAGGCCCTGGGCGATCAGGTCCGCGTTGATGAAGATCGGGCAGTTGGCTTCCTGCGGCAGAAACTCCCGCGCAAACGTCGTCTTTCCTGCACCGTTCGGACCAGCGATGATGATGGCGTTCTTCATCGGGCGACGGATGTGGCTGGCAGCGTCACGTGGCTTTCGACTCCAAAGTTCCCGGGTTGGCGGCGTCTTCCCCGCATTGATGAGGACGAAAGCTGGGGAACGCGGAAGAAAATTCAAAGTTGGAAATTCAAAATTGAAAAATGGGGAGGAAGGCGGAGATGGGGTTTCGGAAATTTGAAATGGGAAATCGGACGAGGAGGAGGACGAGGAGGACGAGCAGCCCCTCCGACTAAAGACAGACTTAACAAGGGGTGGGCCGGTTGCTAGAAGATGGGGCATGAGCCCGCTGCATGATGCCCGTCTGAAACTTCGCGCTGAATTGGAAGCGCCGCCGGCGTTGCGCCGTTTCGGCAGTGGCTGGACCAGCGGGGTGTTGGGCCTGATCCTCGGGCTCGCGGGGTTCCTGCTGGTGCTGACGTTGCGGGCGCCGGGCACGTTCACGACGCCGGAGATGCGCGGGCTGCAGGATGGACCGTGGTTCCGCTTCGGCCTGCACTTTGCCCTGTTGGCGGGCTTCGGCTGCTCGGCAATCAGCATGGTGCTGCGGAAGGGGAAGATCCTCGGCGGATGCGGCGTGGCGCTGGCGCTGTTGGCGGTGCTGCTCGGTGGTTCGGAATCGACGGAGGCGGTGCCCGATCCCACGGCGCTCACCTTCGGCCTGGATTTCTTCGTGCTGCGGATCCTCTTCACCGGGTTCCTGTTCATCCCTCTGGAACGGCTCTTTGCGCAGCGCGGGGAGCAGCACATCTTCCGCACGGAATGGCGGGAGGACCTGTTCTATTTCCTGGTGAGCAGTTTGATGGTGCAGGTGCTGACGTTCCTCACCTTCGGCCCGGCGAGCTCGATCCTGTTGATCGCGCCGATGACGGGGCTGCGGGCGTGGGTGGGCGGGTTGCCGCTGGTCGTGCAGTTTGTGGCGATCATGTTCCTGACCGACTTCGTGCAATACTGGGTTCACCGGACGTTCCACCGGATTCCGTGGCTGTGGAAATTCCACGCGGTGCATCATTCGGCGCAGGCGATGGACTGGATGGCCGGGGCGCGGATGCATTTCCTGGAGATCCTCGCGCTGCGGAGCACGACGGTGATCCCGATGTTCGTCCTGGGGTTCAACCCGAACGCGGTCAACGCCTACATCTTCGTGGTCTACCTCTGTTCGACGTTCGTCCACGCGAACCTCAACTGGCGGTTTCCGGTGATCGAGAAGCTGCTGGTCACGCCGCGCTTCCATCATTGGCACCACGGCCTCGAGAAGGAGGCCGTGGACGTGAACTTCGCCATTCATTTTCCGCTCTACGACAAACTCTTCGGCACCTACTTCCTGCCGGAGGAGAAGTGGCCGGCCGGGTATGGAATCGAGGGGCATCCGGTGCCGAAGGGCTACGTGGAGCAGTTCAAGTATCCTTTCGGCGGTGGTAGGAGGACGGATGGTTCGACCGAAAAGGAGGCATGACAACGTCGTAACCCGATCGTAACAATCGGGTCATACCCCCGATATGACCAAGTCCATCCTCGCCGCTCTCGCGCTTTCTTCGGTGCTCTGCCCGCCATCCAAGGCGGCCGCGCCGACCTCTGACAAGGAGCTCTTCAATCTCAACAAGGTCTGGTCCGCGCAGCTGGTCTTCACCGAAGACCAATGGAAGGCGATCGAGCCGAAGCGCACCGGCGGCGGGTTCGGAGGCTTCGGCGGGTTTGGTGGCGGACGGCCCCAGGGCGGCGGTCCCGGTGGTGGAGGACGCGGTCAAGGCGGGCCGGGAGGCCCGGGAGGATTTAATCCGGCGGGCATTGTCGCCGGAGGATTGGTCCGGGAGTTGGACACGGACAAGGACGGATCATTGTCCAAGGCGGAGTTCGTCGACGGCTTCGCCGGCTGGTTCAAGAGCTGGGATACCAACAAGACCGGCAGCCTGACGTCCGAGCAGCTGACCGATGGGCTCAACGCGTCGCTCAATCCTTTCGGCGGTGGCGGGCGGCCCGGTGGGCGGCCCGGCGGCGGCGGCATGAACCTGACGGCGCGTGATGGCGCGAGGAACGGACTGGCCAGCATGATGGGTCTGGAGTTCCAGACCGTGCATGCGGACCTGCAGTTCGAAGGCCGGCGCATGACGAATGTCGCCGTCCGTTACAAGGGCAACGGCACCTACATGAACGCGCAGCAGTCGGACAAGAAGTCCTTCAAGATCGACCTGAACGATTTTGTGAAGGGGCAGAAGATCGGTTCGGTCTCGAAGCTGAACTTCCACAACAACGTCACCGACGCGTCGTGGATGAACGAACCGCTGGCGCACGCGCTCTACCGCGACGCCGGGGTTCCTGCTCCGCGCAGCTCCTACCTGCGGCTGAACGTCACTGCGGGAGGCAACTTCACCAATCGCTTCTTCGGGCTGTATTCCATCGTGGAGAATCCGGATGCCAGCTGGGCCCATCACAACTTCAAGACGAAGGCCGGCCTGATCATGAAACCCGTGACTCGGGCGCTCTTCGAATACCTGGGCGATGACTGGTCGGTCTACAAGCAGGCCTACGATCCGAAGACGGAGATCACGGAGAAGCAGAAGAAGCGCATCATCGAGTTTGCCAAGCTGGTGTCCAAGGCCGACGACGCGGAGTTCGCCAAGCGGCTTCCGGAGTTCCTGGATGTCGACGAGTTTTCCCGGTTCATGGCGGTCACGGTGTGGATCAGCACGATGGATTCGATCCTGACGATGGGGCAGAACTTCATCGTCTACCTGCATCCCGTGACCGACAAGTTCATGGTGGTTCCCTGGGATCTCGACCACGCCTTCGGCAATTTCCCCATGCAGGGCACGCAGGAGCAACGCGAGCAACTCAGCATCGACAAGCCTTGGGCGGGACAAAACCGTTTCCTCGAGCGGTCGATGAAGGTTGCAGCCGTCAACTCGGCTTACCGCGCCCGTTTGGCCGAATTCCAGAAAACCATTTTCACCCCCGAACGGTTGTCCGCCCAGGTGGACCGGGTGGCCTCGACGATCCGCGACGCCGTGCGCGACGAGGATTCGGGCAAGCTGGAGCGCTTCGAAAAGGTCGTTGCCGGTGAACCCGTGCCCGCCGGAGGTTTTGGCGGCGGCCGTGGATTCGGCGGATTTGGTTCTCCGGTCAAACCCATCAAGGGATTCGCGAAGGTCCGTCACGAAAGCGTCGCCCAGCAGTTGGCGGGAACTTCGAAGGGCCAGACAATCGAACCCATGGGGATGCGCGGCGGCCGGCCGGCGATCGGATTGGGAAATGGCCTCGCGACGGAACTCATCAAGGCCGCCGACAAGAACGCGGACCAGAAACTCACCCTGGATGAACTCCGGACTGCGGCAACCTCGTGGTTCGGCGAGTTCGACAAGGCAGGTGCCGGCAAATTGACCACGGAGCAGTTGACGGCCGGACTTGGCGCGAAGCTTCCCCGGCCGAACTTCGGCGGCCCGCCGCCGGGTCAGTGAAGAGGCTGCGGTAATCACACCGAATCTTGGCATTCGGCCTCTCGGGGATTGACGGGTTGGGGTGGCGTCGTGAACCTATCGTCCATGACCCCGAGCGACTCATCCCCCAACATCATCACGTCCTCCCGTCGGGACTTCCTCAAGACCACCTCGAAGATCGCCGCCGTATCCGCCCTGGCGGGTGTGGCGATTCCGCACGTGCATGCGCAGAGCAGCAATGAGATCAGGATCGCCCTGGTCGGCTGCGGCGGTCGTGGCGGCGGCGCGGCTTCGAATGCCATGTCCGTCAAGACCGGTCCCACGAAGCTCGTCGCGATGGCCGACGTCTTCGAAGCCAAGCTCAACGGCGCCTTCCGCGGCCTCAAGAACAAGCACGGCGACCAGGTCGACGTGCCGGACGACCGGAAGTTCATCGGCTTCGACGGCTACAAGAAGGCCATGGACTGCCTGCGGCCCGGGGACGTCGCGATCTTCACGACCCCGATGGCGTTTCGTGCGGTCCATTTCGCCTACGCGATCGAGAAGAAGCTCAACGTCTTCATGGAAAAGCCGCTGACGGCCGACGGCCCGAACTCGCGCCGGATGATTAAGCTGGCCGAGGAAGCGACGGCCAAGAACCTCAAGGTCGGCGTCGGCCTCATGTCGCGCCATAGCCGCGCGTTGCAGGAGCTGCACAAACGCATCGGCGACGGCCAGCTCGGCGACATCATGCTGATGCGCGGCTACCGCATGGCCGGCCCCCTCGGATCGGCGTTCACGTTGCCCAATCCCGGACCGCAGAGCGATCTGATGTATCAGATCAGCCGTTTCCACAGCTTCATCTGGCTCAGCGGCGGCTGCTTCAGCGACTTCTACATCCACCACATCGACCACCTCTGCTGGATGAAGAACGCCTGGCCCGTGAAGGCGCAGGCGCTGGGCGGACGCCACTACCGCAAGAGCCCGTCGGGTGTGGACTACATCGACCAGAACTTCGACTCCTACGCTGTGGAATACACCTTCGCCGACGGTGCCAAACTCTACATGGACGGCCGGTGCGTGACCGGCTGCAACGACATGTATTTCAGCCACGTGCATGGCACCAAGGGAATGGCCGTCGCGTCCAAGAGCAACGACTGCGGCCTGCCCTCGAGCATCTACTCGACGCAGATGCCGACCCGCGACAGTCAGCTGTGGGAATCCGTCGTGAAGCCCGAAGAGCGCGACCCGTATCTCAACGAGTGGAACGCCCTCACCGAAGCCATCCGGAAGAACACTCCCCACAACGAGGTGAAGCGTGGCGTTGAAGCCAGCATCGCCACATCGATGGGCCGCTACGCCGCGCATACCGGCCAGGAAGTGACCTGGGACGACTACTACAACCACCAAATCGAATACGCGCCGGGCGTGGACAAGCTCACCATGGACAGCGCGTCGCCGCTCCTTGCGGACGCGAACGGCCGCTATCCGATTCCGGAGCCCGGCATCAAGCGCGACCGCGAATACTGAGCGGTCTGGAGTTCAACTCAGAATCCCCGGCGCAGATTACTGTGCCGGGGATTTTACTTTTTTGGATTGATTCCCGCAGTCAGCGCCGTTGCTCAATCGTCACCATGCTTTGCACGGCACAGGAGAGTCATGGGTTGACTCTTGGGAGTGGTTCCACGACAAACGTGCTGACCCAAGGAGACGTTCCGCACTTCGCGGATTCTGGGCATTTAGGGAAACTAAAACTCAACACAACAAGACTGATGAAACGACTGTCCATCATCCTAACAGCACTGGCGCTGATCGCGGCCACGGCCGGATTAGCCCAGCAGATACCCCCCCAGTATCGCTAATCCCGCCTCGGTATCGCCGGCCACAGGGAAAAACCAGGCCACACCGGCCCTGACCCGCTCGGGGTTCATTGTCATCGCCACTGGCGACGCCGATCTGGCCGTTTTGAGGGCTGACAAGTCCCTCGCTCATCGCGTGCCGGTCCGTGAAAGCGGCGATTTCACTCAGCCGATCATGGCCAGTCCGGTGCTGAACCGGGCCGGCGACCGGGCCTATGTGGTCCTGCAGTATGGCCGGGTCTCGGCGTTTTCGATCAGTTCTGCAGGCATGCTCGTAAAGCTTTGGACGACGACTTTGCCCAACCTTGGTAGTCATGAAGTGCGGGCGACTCCTGCGTTGAGCGCCGATGAATCGACCCTCTACATCGTCTCGGGAAAGGACTATGCGGAGCCCTTGAACAATGTTCCCTCCTCGGAGGGCCGGGTTTACGGTCTGAAGACCTCCGACAGTTCGGCGCAGACGGGCTGGACGGATGGGATTCTCGCCGAGACCTATCTGTTTGCCCATCTTGCCCCGTCGCCCGTGGTGCTGCCCGACGGGAAGATCGTCGTCGCCACCTGCTTCAAGAATCCAGCCGACCCGAATTCAGATGGCGGCCGGCTCCGTGCCTTCAGCCCCAATGGCTCGCTGGCTTGGCAGACAGCCTCCGGGCAGGGCGTGTTTGAATCGACTCCTGCCTTGGGAACGGACGGACGGATCATCATTCCTCAGAAGAACGGCAACAAGCTCCGCTGCTACGCCGCGAGCGGGACATGGCTCTGGGACGCCACGATGGCCACATCCAGCAAAGCCAACCCGGTGGTCACCTCATTCGGCGAGATCGTCATCGCGGACTTTGACGGCAACATTTATTGCTTCACGCAGGACGGGGCGAACACATGGACGATTCCGGCAGCCTATTGGGATCTGCCATTTCCCAACTTCAAGCTGCTCGTCTGCCAGTCGCCCGTGGTCGATGCCGGAGGGAACGTCATCATCGTCGACCACTTCGGGCGCGTGGTGAGCATCGCGCCGTCCGGCGTGGAACGCTGGTCTCCCAAAGTCGTGACCATCGCCACGCTGGGATCGGGGGAAACCTTCAGCATCACCTCGCCGGTCATGACGCCCACGGGCGAAGTCCTCATCATGCGGGAGAACGGCAAGCTCTACACCTTCCAGAACGAGCACGGCCCCGACGCGGGCATCTGGCCCGGCTTCCAACGCGGATCGACCCACTCCGGCAACATCGGCGAAAACGCCATCGACCGGGGCAATCTATCATTCGCGATCAACTACTATCCTGGCTCTTCCTACTACGTCTGGAACCCCTCCATTGGCGGCACCGAACTCGTCCAGAACTACTCCGTGGTCCAGGCCGCGACCGACTTCGGCCACGTGGGCGGATACCAGACAGCCAACAGCTACAGCAGCACCATCGCGTCGGAATGGTTCGGCGGCAGCCCCGTCCAGATGTTCGGCGCCAGCAGCTCCGAGGTCACGGGCATGAACATCTTTGGCGATGCCGTGGGCCGCTCCGGCGTGGGTTCCTCCAGTCCCACCCCTTCGGCCGTGTTCTGGGACTCGGCCTACGCCCATTATGGCTACGGTGGTTACCTCGCGCTCAGACCATTCTGGCAGTCCAGCGAAGCTTCGGCCATCAACCGCTTCAAATGGGTCGTCGGCAAAGGAAAGAACCAGTTCGGCGTGACCCGCGCCGCATTCTGGCCCTATGGAGCGAACACAAACATGGATTTGGGGACGCTCAAGGGGTTTGACGAAACCTATTCGTGCGAAGCCGTCGGCATTTCGGATCTGAACGATCTCGCGGGCAACTCGGTCTACGGCAGCGGCAGCAGCCTCATCCGCCCCTTCCGCTTCCGGTATGATCCGGTGATCCATGCCGAGGTCAAATTCACGGACAAGCTGTTCACGCCCGATTTCGCCGCGTTGGGCTACACGGTGTATCCCACGGAGAGCCAGTTCGGCAGCCAATACGCGGTCACGCTGACGCCCAATGGCTTCATCGGCGGGAATTGGCAGACCTACACGACCGACTCCCTGCTGACGCCCTACGTCCACCGGCCCGCCACCACGGCGGCGGCCTCCTACCGTATCTTCCCGGAGTGGACGTCGTCCTATGCGCCGCCGAGCAATCCCCGGACCTACCGGCCTCGGCAATTGCTCGGCCTCAATGCCCGGGGCCAAGCCCTGCTCCGGGCCGATGTCTACGATCCCAATGCCGGAATGCAGTATCTCGGCCAGGCCTACGTGCTGCACACGCCCAGCCGCACCGGCTACCAAAACATCACGTCGCTGGTCTCCACCAGCGGCGGAACCATCTACGGCCTGACCGATGACGGGAAGATCTTCGGCTGGCGCTACAATGCCGGCCTCCCCACCGGCTTCGTTGCCGTTCCTTGAATCGGCGGTAGCTTGAACCACGCTGCGGCGGCGCGAGCCGCCGCAGCTCTTCCACAATGAAGAACTCGAATCCCCGCTGCATGAGAGCAGCCTTTACGCTGATCGAGCTGCTGGTGGTAATTACGATCATCGGGATCTTGGCCGCGATCCTCCTGCCCGTTCTTTCCCGGGCCAAAGCCCGCACTCAAACAACAGTCTGCCAGAACAACCTCAGGCAGCTCACAATAGCATTTCACGCCTATGTGGACGACAACGGGGACCGGATCATGGTGAACACGGCTTCTGTCGGGGCGGGATCAAGTGCTGAGTCCTGTTGGGTGGCGGGATTCATGAGCACTGAGAACGATGCTGTCGTTCCATCTTGGGCCAAACCCGAAGCCACGAACACGGCGCTGTTCTATTGCGAGGGGCGGGTCGAGGGCACCCTGTATGGCGCCTACACCGGCGACCGGCGCGACTACGGCTCACTCGGGACCTACGCGAAGAATCCGAAGATTTACCGTTGCCCG
>JAYVSO010000155.1:0-31685 GCA_043775315.1 Verrucomicrobiota bacterium | reverse complement strand
ATCCGTCCTGCGTCTGGTTGAACGACACCGCGTTGCTGATGTTGTTCTTGGCCGCCGAGGTCCGGTTGATCTGCGCGTCGAAACGCTGCGAGACCGCCAATCCGGCGGCATCGTCTTCAGGGGAGACGATCTTGGAGCCTGAGGACAGCCGCGAAAGGGACTTCGCGAGCATCGAGGACGATTCGGACAACAGACGAGCGGAGCTCTGGGCGGGGACGTTTGTATTGATAACCATAACGACTCTTTCCTTGAGTCACCCCGGTAAGAGGGTGTTCTACGTGGCATCCATGCCACGGGTGGATTAATTGCAGGCCCACCGTTTCCTGTCCGGCATCTTCAGGCTGCCGGCGACCTTTGTCTCATGACACAGCTTGTATCGGACACCCTCCGGAATCCTTGAGCGGTCTTTTTCAACGGGCCGCCGCAGGCATCGCCCGGATTGATTTCCCCGCCACGTCCCCTACCGTCCCGGCGAAATGAGTGACCTCCTTAGCCAAATAAAGAACTTCAGCCTGATCGTCGCGGACACCGGGGACTTCGCCGCGATGAAAAAATACACGCCCCGCGACGCCACCACGAATC
Source organism: Verrucomicrobiota bacterium (assembly GCA_043775315.1). Taxonomy (GTDB): domain Bacteria; phylum Verrucomicrobiota; class Verrucomicrobiia; order Limisphaerales; family CANJSG01; genus CANJSG01. Next base: position 31,103 of record JAYVSO010000155.1, on the reverse strand, counting down.
CCAGCCTCCTGCTCAAGGCGGCCACGATGCCCGAATATGCCGCGTTGATCGACTCCACCCTGTCCGGCGTTGTTTCCCGGAACCTGCCCTCGACCCAGCGTCTGGACGCCGCGCTCGACGCGCTCTCGGTCGCGTTCGGCCTCGAGATTCTCAAGATCGTCCCGCACCGCGTCTCCACCGAGGTCGATGCCCGCTTGAGCTTCGACTACGCCGCGACCATCGCCAAGGCCCACACGCTCATCGCGCAATACGAGGCCGCGGGCATCTCCCGCGAGCGCATCCTCATCAAGATCGCCTCGACATGGGAAGGCATCCAAGCCGCCGCCGCCCTCAAGAAAGACGGCATCAAGTGCAACCTCACCCTGCTCTTCTCCTTCGCGCAGGCCGTCGCGTGCGCCGAAGCCGGCGTGCAGCTCATTTCGCCGTTCGTCGGCCGCATCCTCGACTGGCACAAGAAGAGCACCGGCAAAGCGGAGTATGCGCCCGCCGAGGACCCCGGTGTCGTTTCCGTGAGCCGGATCTACAACTACTACAAGACCTATGGCTACCAGACCGAGGTCATGGGCGCCTCGTTCCGCAACCTCGGCGAAATCACGGAACTCGCCGGCTGCGACCTGCTGACGATCAGCCCGAACCTCTTGGAAGACCTCCAGAAGAACAGCGGCACTCTCGTCCGAAAACTCGACGCCTCCAAAGCATCGTCTCTGAACACGGACGCCAAGCTGCACCTCGACGAGAAAACCTTCCGCTGGATGCACAACGAGGATGCCATGGCCACAGAGAAGCTTTCCGAGGGCATCCGCCAGTTCGGCGCGGACACGATCAAGCTGGAGAAGACCATCGCCCCGAAGCTCGGTCTTTGAGCCCGCCTAAATCCCGAATCCCACTGAAACAAAAAGGCCGCCGGAGATTCCGGCGGCCTTCTTCGTTTCTACCCGTTGAGGCTCACAACACCGGCTTTTCCTTGATCAGCCCCGCCTTGATCAGCTTGTTCAGCTTGGGACCGATCACGATCGAGCAATACTGGTTCTTGCTCGCGTTCAGATTGAAGTAGTTCTGGTGGTAGTCCTCGGCCTTGTAGAACGCCTTCAGCGAGACGACTTCGGTGACGATGGGGGCCTTGAAATCCTTCTGGGCTTCCTTGATAGACTTCTCGGCGACGGCCTTCTGGGTGTCGTTCGCGAACATGATAGTCGAACGATACTGCGGCCCGGAGTCGCCGCCCTGGCGGTTCTTGGTCGTCGGATCGTGCGCGGCCCAGAAGACCTTCAACACGGCGTCGAGGGTGATGATCTTGGGATCAAACTCCACTTGGATCACCTCCGCATGACCGGTGTCCCCGTTGCTGATCTGATCGTAGGTCGGATTGGCGACATGGCCGCCAGCATAGCCGGACTCCACCGATTTGACGCCTTCGAGCCGTTGATAGACGGCTTCGACACACCAGAAACAGCCGCCTCCAAGGACGATCTTTTCGGTGGCGGCGGAGACGGGTTTGGAATCTTTCATGGGTTTGGATTCGGCCGCGGACGACACGAGGGCAGTCGCAAGGCAGAGGACGAGAGCGGAAAGGAATTTCATAGTGAAAGATGCGACCCGAGATACGGGCAACCGTTCGAGAAGACCCGTGGACGTTCGCATGCACGGGGAACCTGCCGGTATGTTTCGCGACGTCAAGTTTGCCGGAGATGCCCGCTCACGGGGCTCGCAATCGATAGAACGCCGCGGGATTGGTCGGGACTGTATCCTCAAAGCGAAGAACTCCATTCGACCAACTTCCAACGCCAAGCGAACTCCACCCCTTCCAATCGAGGGTCTTCTCCAGAATCGGAGGATTCCCCCGCGATCCGGAAACTTCCAAAACGATCGCTTGATCTGATCTCTCAATCCAACTGATCCGCCCGGGAGACAGAAAACTGGCCGCAAATGCCATCTCGCTGACGGCCCCGAATCCGACCGCCGTGGTAAACCCGGAGAGAGGTTTCACGTCCATCCGCCAACGCTCGAGAAACAACTTGTAGCCATGGCCGGCTGCCAGGACGGACATCGGCAAATCGGCGGACCCGGCGCTGGCGGCGATGCCCCCCGCGTCACCCGGTGGAGGCGACGCGTAAACCTCGGTTCCGGACAGGGCATCGCAGATGCGGATCACCGCAGCGTCAGCCGACTCCCCGGGCTTGTCCCAAACGATCCTAAACGTCGCATTGGATCCGCTGAAACCGGCGCCCGGAAGATCCGAGACGTGGAGGGGATCGGGAAACGGGCGGTTGGTGACTGACGCAAAGACGAACTGGGTGGAAGTGGGGGAGTAGACCTCAAATCTGTAATCACCGTTGGGAAACTGATTCTCGAACTCCTGCGAATCCACTCCGGTCCACCGCAACGAATAGGCCGGTCCAGAGCCGGCGGATTGAACGAGGCGCGTGTGCTCCGAGGTCGGTCGCACGAGAACCGAACCAGTGTAGTCAGTCCCATGGCCAAAGTCAGCCTCGGCTCGAAACGCAAATCCTGCCGGAACCGAGGAGAACAGTTCGTTGGTCCCCGATTGGGTCCAACTTCGGCTGAACATGACAGACAGCCTTGGGTTTTCCGAAGCTACGCCCGCTGAGCCGACGACGAAGTCCCCGTCCTGATCCAGGTCCAACGGCAGGCCGCTGCCGACCGCCGCGAACCCTCGTTCATCAAGTCCCCAGGCAATTCGTTCACCGGCAGGAAATCCCTGCTTGCGCCAAGCCCGCAGGGTTCGCCGATCATAGGACCACTCGACCGAAACCTCGCTGAGTCGAGTGTTTGGTGAAACCGTCGTCAGCAACCACGTCAGATGCTGCTGAGGCTGCATGTCCTCGCTGAAAACATACTCGACCACGCCATGGACGGGAAACCCAACAGCTCCGGGCGACGGGTTTGACGAACGAAGCGTCGGAAACGTTTGCGTCTGAACACCCGCTGGGAACGCCAATGCGATCAGCAAAGCATGGATTGAAAAGAGCCTCCCGATGCCCGAGCCGGAAGCACGAGGAAAACGAATTCGCGAACGTCGCAGTATCCCCCGCCATCCGGTATCATCGCAACGTTGAGACGGATTTATCCACGAAGGAAAACGAGTGATGGCTTCGTTCTCGGGCCCATGTCGAAACGTTGCCATTGAAAAGCCCGCCAAGTGGAGGTTGACAAAAAATTCAGATGACTCACCGCGATCGTTCTTAGGCCTCCGGTCGACATTGAACAAGAGAACAAACGGCATGGTCTTAACACAGTAAACCCGCGCGTGTTTTAATTTCAGCCTCCGATGCGCCAACCGCCAAGAACCCTTGATCCCGCCACGGCTTTTCGCCGCCTCGGCGGCGTGCTCCCAGTGGTCTTCGGCGCCTTCCTACTCTTAGCGCTGGATGTGGGCGCCGCAGCCTTGCTGGTTGGAGGCTCGCCGGATCAAGGCTCACTTGTGTCACCGTTCTCCCCGGTCGATTTCCGATTCAGCGAACCGATGCTACGGAAGCAGGGAATCGTTTGGTTCGCGTATCCTAGCGCGATCAATCTCACCAATTGGGACTACCGATGGAGCGCGGACCAACTGACTTTGACGGCCGCAGCCGTCTACTCGTTTCCGCCCAATTCCCTGGTCACCTGGTTTCTGGATCTGGACGACTTCGGCACTCTGTATTTCGACGCCCCGCTTGCCGAGGGTTATCGGGGCAGTTTCCGCACCGGCCCGATGGAACCGGACGGCACCCTCAGGGGTCTTCGTGCGTCGATCACCCGCCATCGCCGCTTCTCCCAAACGGCGGATTTGGGACCCACGATATCGGCGGTCGGTTCACATTTCCTGGGTGCCCGCGTCAGAGCTCCAAAGGGCAGTGTATCCATCTTCCCTTCGCTCACCCCGCCGGGTGCAGGCGGCCGCGACCTTTCGACGGTCGGATACGGCGGAGATGATTTTTCCTACCGGTCGCCTGGAGTATCCAACGAGGAGTTCCAGGCATTTGCAGGCCAGGGCGTCTACCGGATCGACACGCTGATCGATGGAACCAATTTCCTGCTCTCTGCCAGCTTGGATTCCGCGTCGTTCCCGTCTCCTCCAAGGTTTACAGACATGCCGCAGATGAAGTCGGTGAACGTCTATTCCGCTTTGGCCATACGGTTCGACGGGGGAGTATCCGTTGATGATTTCGTCCAGATATTGATTTCCAGACATGGGTCGGGCGCATTTGTCTACGGCTCGCCCTACCTCGACGCTACGGGTGCGCTCAACGGTTCGTCGAACGCGGTGGTCCTGGCGCCGGGGACGCTGGACGCCTGCGCAGAATACGACGTGTCCCTTGCGAGATGGACCATGACACGGAACACCACAGGGATCCATTCGCTGGTCTCGATGACGGGATCGGAAACCATCGCACTTATGACAACAGCCGGCTGCAACAACCCGCAGTTGACTGTTCCGGAATTTACAAGCGGGCAATTCTCGCTAGTCGCCACGTCCAAGAACGCTGGGTCGTATGTATTGGAAAGATCCCCCGACCTGACGACCTGGTCCCAGGTATCCACGAACTCGCCGGCCACCTCGGCCACGCTTCAAGACGCGGTGGCCACCAACTCGTCCATGTTCTACCGCGTGCTTATACGGGAGTGATAGGCCATGGCATTACCAATCCCGAAAGCGCGTTTCCGATGGTCGTCTGTCTCCGCTCAGGCCGGTCGGAGAAATCTGCGCTGCGTCCTCCTCGCGTGTATCCTCTTTATGGCAATCCTCTGGCACCCGGTTTCAGCACTGGCCCAGCCCAGCCTGGTCTCGGTCTCACCACCCGACCTGGCTACTGGCGTCCCTTCGACCCCGTCGATTGACTTCCAGTTCAGTTCGCCGATGCAGTCGACCCAGGTGGTCATAGTGCAGGTCGCCTCCGGACAGCCCTACACAGAAAGCAGCCTCTCCTACCGTTGGAGCGCCGACGGGCGAACGCTGGGTGTCCAGAGTCCGACAAGCTTCCCACCGGGCAGCACCGTCCTGTGGGCGATCGATGAAAAGGGTTTTGCCGAACAGGGACACGGTGCCCCGCTCGACAAGGACTACGGCGGTTCGTTTGTCGTCTCCACCAACGGGATCATCAGGACTCCACCGCTTGTGACCCTGCGGAAGGCGGCCCATCACCTCCTCGGAGCGGGAGGGGTGCCGGTGCCTTTGCAAACCAACGGATTTGCCATGGACGCGCGAATGGGCGCGGCCCCTTCGAATCAAACTGTGGCGGTCCAACTGGCTGATCCACTCGATCGACGCACATCTCTTTTCTCAACATTCGACGACGCGACCAACTACGTGGCGAAAGTGTTTTTCAATTCTGAAGCCCTGCTGAGGACGGCTTTTCCACCAGGACCATATGCTTGCAAGATCCACACCGGCTATTCGGACGACAACGTCGACATGGACTTCCCGGACATCCCGTTTCCAGCGGCGCCACGCATCTTGAACTACAGCCAAACGGCGGGGATTGATCCGAAGAAGCCATTTGTTTTGCAGGCGGCGTGGAACGGAAGCCTGTCAAACTACGCGACGATCCGTGTAACCGATCATCTCTCCGGTTCGAATCTCTTCTCCACTCCGCCGAGGGGTGACCCGACAGCGCTCAACGGTTTGTCAAACATGGTGACTTTGCCCGCCCAACTGCTCCAACCGGGGCAGCAATACGATCTGGAAATGGAGCTCTGGGCCATGACGACCAACAATTCCGCAATCGCGGCAGTCCAAACCTGGATCGGCTCCTCGACGACAATCCGGTTGGTGACACGCTACCCGTTGTTCCGGATCGCCGAGTGGACTCGATCAGGTCCGGCGTCGATGACAATGGCCGTGGAATCGGAACCGGGCGCCACCTACGTGCTCGAGCGTTCGATCGACTTGGCGAGTTGGAATCCAATGGCCACCAACACGGCCACGTCCGCGTCGGTGACATTCCCCGTGGCGACTTCGGACGCTCCATCCGGATTTTTCCGAATAGGCAGACGATAGGCAGCGATCACCACCGAGGGACCGTATCTTCGGAAACAATTCCGATATCCCGGCAGTTCGCCTATCGGACCTGGCTCTTCGGCGGATTCGAAGCCGGCGCAGGCTGGTTGATCACGGAGGTCAACGACTCCCAACTCTGCTTCTCCGGAAATCCTTCACCGACTTTTTGGCGGAGGAACTGGCGGAGCGGCTCGATCAGGCGGATGGCCGTGTCGATGGTGGCGCTGCTGCCGCCCTGGTAGGCGCCGATGTTGATGAGATCCTCGTTCTTCTTGAACGTGGCCAAAAGATCACGCGCCCGGCCCGCGATCTCCTGCTGATCGAAAGTCGTCAAATCGCGGACAAGACGGCTGACCGACGACAAGACGTCGATGGCCGGATAGTGGTTCTGATGCGCCAACTCCCGCGACAGGACGATGTGCCCATCAAGGATCGATCGGACCGAGTCGGCGATGGGGTCGTTCATGTCGTCGCCTTCCACGAGCACGGTGTAGAGCGCCGTGATGGAGCCGGTTTCGCCGTTACCGGCGCGTTCGAGAAGCTGCGGCAGAAGCGAGAACACCGAAGGCGTGTATCCGCGGGTCGCCGGGGGTTCCCCGACCGCCAGGCCGATCTCACGCTGGGCCATCGCGAAGCGCGTGACCGAATCCATCATCAGCAGGACGTTCTGTCCGGCATCACGGAAATACTCGGCGATGGCGGTGGCAAGGAAGGCTCCCTTCAGCCGCGCGATGGCCGGTTGATTGGAGGTGGCGACGACAACGACGGATTTGCGGCGGCCGGCGTCGTCGAGATCTTTCTCGAGAAACTCGCGGACCTCACGACCACGTTCGCCGATCAGCGCGATGACGTTCACGTCGGCTTCGGCCTTGCTGGCGATCATGCCGAGCAGGGTGGATTTGCCGACCCCGGAACCAGCGAAAATGCCGAGACGCTGCCCGCGTCCACAGGGGGTGAACGTGTCCATCGCCTTGATGCCCGTGCGGAAAAACTTTTCGATGCGCTGGCGCTTCAGCGGATGCGGCGGCTGGGTCGCCAACGGCGCGGTGCGGTCGCAGCCAAGCGGGCCCAGGTCGTCGAGGGGATTTCCAAGACCGTCGATCACGCGGCCCTTGAGCGATTCACCGACGGGAACGCGCAGAGCGCTTCCCAGCGCGACGACCTCGCTGCCGGGATGGATCCCGTGGAGCTCGCCGAGAGGCATGAGGAGGACGTGGTTGTTCCGGAAGCCGACGACTTCCGCGAGCGTGGTGGAATCGTGGCGGCCGGATTCGATCCGGCAGATCTCGCCGACGGAACAGAGCGGTCCCTCCGATTCGATGACCAGGCCGATGAGCTGGACGACGCGGCCGTGCTGCCGGACGACGCGGGTTTCCTGCACGCGGCGGCGAAGGGATTCGAGCCGGGACAGGGAGACGGGGCTGGAGCGGTCGATCATGCGTCGGGAAGAAGGCTGTGCCGGAGGAGTTCGAGCTTGGTCTCGCGCCGCGCGTCGATGATCCCGAAGCGTGTCTGGACGATGCAGCCACCGCGGCTGACGTCCGGAGCGGCATGGAAGTGGACGGCGCTGCCGTTGAAATGGCCGCTGGCGAGCTGCGAGCCGGACCGTTGGAGGAGCTCGAGATCGGCCGCGCTGAGGCGCACATGGAACTCGGCCGACTCCTCCACCTGCATGAGGGCGTCCTTCACCACTCCGGCGACCATTTCCGGAGTGATCGGAAGATCGGCCACGAGTCTCTGGGCGATATCAAGGGCGAGTGAAGTGACGGCCTGCTCGGCGTCACGCATGACCTGCCCGACGGCCTGGCGGAGGGGCGTGACCACGCCGTCAAGCAACTGCTGCATCTCGGCCCGCTGCTGGATGAGCTGTTCGCCGAGCTGCCGTTCGCCTTCCCGCCTTCCCTCTTCGCGGGCATGACGGATCCGCTGCTCGATCTCGGCCGACGGGACGACGGGATTCCCGGCGAGCGAAGGTGCCTTCAGGGAAGGCCCGTCGATCTCCTGGACGAGGACACCGGATGAGATCGGACGGATCGCGCGGAAAGGCTTGGAAAGCCGGATGACTTCACGCAGGGGCATCGCCGCCTCCACCCAGATCGATTTCGCCGTCGGCCTCCAGACGGCGGACGACGTCGATGATCCGGTTTTGGGCGCCCTCGATGTCGCGCAGCTTGAGCGGTCCGAGGAAGCCGATCTCCTCGTTGACCGTTTCGGCGGCGCGCTTCGACAGGCACGAGAGCAGGGCCGTCTTGAGCTTGTCGCTCGAAGTCTTGAGAGCGACCGCGAGGTCGCGCATCTCGACTTCGCGGAGGATTTTCTGGAGCGACGGCGGATCGAGGAGGACGAGGTCCTCGAAGGTGAACATCTTCTGGCGGATTGATGCCCCGAGCTCGGGATTGCGTTCCTCCAGGGCGACCAGCAGCGCCTTGCTGAGATTCTTGTCCATGGCGTTGAGGACTTCGGCGGTCGTCTTGACTCCGCCGGTCTGGCTCATGGGTTTCACCGGCCTGCCGCCGAGGCGCAGGTTGATGACATCGACGATCCTCTCGACGACCTCCACGGGCGTCGGTGCGATGGTCGCCAGCCGCTCGAGAACGGCGTCGCGCTGGTCACCGCGCAGCTGCGAGATGACGGCGCCCATCTTCTCGGGTTTCAGGTAGCTGATCAGGAGGGCGATGGTCTGGGGCTGCTCGTTCTTGAGCAGATTGACCAGCTGCTTGGGATCCATGTCGGCGATGCCCTGCATGGCGCCGACCGGCGTCCGCGTCGGCGCAACGCGGCCGATGACGTCGGACGCCTTATAGAGCCCGACGGATTTTTCAAGGGCGCCGCGGGTGTAGTCCACGCCTCCCAGCACCGAAGTGCTCGCCTCGACGGCGACGCTCGTGAACTCCTTGAGGATCTCCTTCTGGTTCTGCTCGGTGAGCATCTTGATCTTCGACATCTCGGCGCTCACCGACTCGAGTTCGCCGTCCTCGAGCTGCTTCATGATCCCGGCGGCGGCCTCGGGGCCGAGGATGATGAGGAGGGCGGCAAGCTTCTGCACCTTCGACATCTTGGAGACGTCGGGGACGATCTGTTCGGGTTCGGCTGGCGCTGCCATTTTACTTCTGCTCCGGGGCTGGATCGTTGTTGCCGCGGCCCAGCCAGGCGCGGACCGCCTGGGTCATGTTGGCCGGGTTCTCCTTGATGAGGCGGTTGAGGACGTCAACGGTCACGACCTCGTCCTTCTTCTTCTGCCTTCCACCAAAGCCATCGGATCCGACGCCGTCGGGAATGAGGTCCCCGATTGCGACTCCGATCGGAAGGTCGTCCGCCTTGGTCTTCTTGAGCGTGCGGAAGAAAACGAGCCCGAGCACGAGCGCGATGCCGGGGTAGATGAGCTTCTGGGCCGTCTCCATCATGAACTGGGTGCGTTCCTCCTTCTCGAGTTTCTGGGCGATCTCGATGGCGGGCGCGTCGTTGAATGGGGTTTCCTCCAACACGACGTTGTCGTCGGTGGTCCCGATGGCGTTGGAGACGATCTGCCGGAGCTTTTTCAGGTCGTCCGGCTGGCGCGGCTCGGCCTTCTTGTCCTTGCCCGCTCCAGTGAAACGCTGGGCGATGAAGACCGCGGCGGTGATTTTTTTTACGGCGCCGGCGGCCTGGAGAATGGTGCTGGTGGACTTGTTGATCTCATACTTCTTGGTGGCCACCTTCTTCTTGGTGTTCGAAGTGTTGAGGTTCGCCCCGCCGGCGCTGTTTGTGTCGCCCGTGTTTGAATTGGCCGCGGCACCGGCCGCGACGACGGTCGGCTGCGAGGTGGAAGTGACCGTGTTCTCGTCGGTGGAATTGTCCTCGCGGATCACCTGGCCCTCGGGATCGAACTTCTCCTCGACCCGGTTGATGGAATCCCAGTTGTGCTCGGCCGTGACCCGCACGACGGCCTGTCCGGCGCCGAGGACGGCGGCCAGCATGCCCTCGGCCTTCTTGGTGAGGTATTGCTCGACGGTGCGGCGGGCGGCGAACTGGCTGTTGGAAAGGCCGGCGACGGAATTGTCGTCCTGGTTTTCGGAGAGGACGTTGCCCCGCTGGTCGACGACCGAGACGGAGTTGGCCGAGAGCCCCTCGACGGCGTTCGCGACGAGGAACCGGATGGAGTTCACGGCGGACGACGGGAGGTCCGCATTGCCACGGACCTTGATGAAGACGGACGCGGTGGGCTTGCGTTGCTGGTCGATGAGGAGCCGGTTTTCGAGGAGGACGATCTGCACCCGCGACGACTCGATCTGCTCCAACTGGCCGATGGTCCGGGCGAGCTCGCCTTCCACCGCCCGCTTGAAGTTCAACCGCTGGGCGAAGTCGGAGATCCCGAAGTTCGCCTTGTCAAATAGCTCGTATCCGCTGCCGCCCTGGGCCTGGGGAAGCCCCTTGGCCGCGAGCTGCATCCGCATCTGGTGCACCCTGTCCGCGGGGATGTAGATGCTGCCGCCGGCTTTGATCTGGTAGGGGGTCTTGGACTCTTCGAGCGAGGCCACGATCTTCCCGGCCTCGGCTTCGTCGAGCCGGCCATAAAGCAGCGAGAAATCCTGGCGGCCGGAGAACCACGCGAGCGTGGAAAGCCCGGCGATCACGGCGACCCCCGCCAGCACGATGCTGATGCGCTGGTTGATCCCGATCTGTTTCCAGATGACCGCCAGCTGGCGGCCGAATTGCGAAAGATTGTTCATCGCTTACACCTGCATCCGCATGAGTTCCTGATACGACTCCAAGAGCTTGTTTCTGACCTCCACCATGAGCTGGAAGGAGACGCTGGCTTCCTCCGAGGCGATCATCGCCTGGTGGAGCGGCACGTCCTTTCCGGCAAGGAGGGCGTTGACCGTCGCGCTGGACTGGGCCTGTTCGGCCGCCACGTCCTTCACGAGCCCGCCGAGCATGTTCTCGAACGACGTCGTGCCCGGTCCGCCCGCGCCCTGGATGTGGCCCGCTGCGGGACGGGAAAGCTGCTGCATCACCGACTCCGGGATGCGTTCCAAGGTCCCCTGGCCCGCGGCATCCATCGCCCGCTGGAGCGCGGGGTTGCCGGCGGCAAGGGCCTGCATGCCGGGCGGCGTCTGACGGATGATCGAGATCGGGTCCATCGCGGTTCAGTTCTTCAACGCTTGCCGATGGAAAGGGTCTGCATGGCGAGGGACCGGGCGGACTTCACGACGGCGAGGTTCGCCTCGAACGAACGCGACGACGCGATCAGGTCGACCATCTCCTCGTGGATGTTGATGTTCGGCATCGCCACCATGCCGCGTGGATCGGCGTCGGGATGTCCCGGCCGGTAGACGAGGATGGGAGGCCGGTGGTCCGTGGAGATCGTGGGTATCTGCACCGTTGCGCCGCCCTGCAACTGGGAGTCGAGCACGGTCTGGAAGACAACCTGTTGCCGCTGGTAGGGCTGACCGTCCGGACCCTTGGTGACCTGCGCGTTGGAAATGTTCTGCGACACCACGTCCATTCGGATCCGTTCCGCGTTGAGCGCGGAGGAGGTGCTCTCTATTCCTGGAATGAGGTTCAACATGGGAATCAGCCCCTGCCGGTGATCGCGAGGCGCATGCGCATCAGATTGCCGGTGATCATCTGCGTCTCCATGGCGTGTTCCACGGAGTTCTGGTTCAGTTTGAGGAGTTCGCTTTCCAGGATGACGGTGTTGCCGTCCTGCCGGCTCGACCGCGCCGTCGCATCGACTGCGAGCTTCGGCTGCGCGGTTTTCATGGCCGAAACGTCGCCCGAGCCGATGGCCTGCTTGAGCTCGGCTTCGAAGGAAGGCGAGACATCCATCCGGCGGTAGCCAGGTGTCTCGACATTGGCGAGGTTACCGGCGATCGCCTCCTGCCTCAGGGCAGTCGCGTCCAGCAGCCGCTTGGCCGCGAGGTAGTTTGTTCCGCTGAATAGGCCTTCAACCATAGAGAGTCCACCGAACCGCTTAGCAGCGCCGGTGCCACCGGGCATTTCCTGCGGGAAACGACGGATTGCCGCTGATTTTGGGTCTCCAGGGGTGGCAAATCTTGCCAGCAGGGATCCGGCGGTAGGCAACCTTGTCCAAGGGCGCGGACCCACGGTCGTCCCGGACGGGCTGTCGTTCACGAAAGACCACATTGATGCTTCCCCTTTCAACCGGCTCTCCCGATTCTCCGCGGCTCATGGTTCCGAGTCTTGAACAGCGACTCGCCGCTCGGACGCGGCCGGAGCAAAAACCCAGAATGTATCAACGCTGGGAGGAGCTCCTATTCCTGCATTGGTCCTGCGAGCCCAGTTGGATCGCGCATCTGATCCCGCAAGGCCTGACCCTCGACCTCCACGACGGCAAGGCCTGGGTCGCCATCGTCCCGTTCCGGATGCGGGGCGTGCGCTTCCGCGGCCTGCCGGCCCTGCCCGGGATCTCCAATTTCAACGAGATCAACGTCAGGACCTACGTCCACGACGCGAAAGGGCGTCCCGGCGTCTGGTTCCTGTCGCTCGACACCGACAGCCGGTTGGCCGCTTGGCTCGGCCGGGGCCTGTTCGGCCTGAACTATTTTTCGGCGGAAATCCAATTCGAGCGCACCGGCACGAAGGTTCTCTGGCATGCCGCCCGCCGTGGCGAAGAATACCGCGAGAAAATGGGCTACCGAATCCGCGAGGAACTTCCAGAAGCCAAGCCCGGTTCGCTGGAATTCTTCCTCCTCGAACGCTACCATTACTTCGCGCTGAAGGGCGGACGGCTCCAGATCGGACAGGTCCACCACAAACCCTACCCGCTGGCGGCGGCGGACGTCGGCCACTGGTATCAGGCACCGCTGGTCTGGAACGGTATCAAGCAATTCGCCAAACCGCCCGACCACATGATCTGCAGCCCCGGAGTGGACGTGGAGATCTTCCGGTCAGAGACCGTGAAGGGTTGACCCGAAAGGGGCCGGCGCAACGAGGTGGGACCAAAGGAAAGCCCCCGCAGATCGACCTCTATGCTCCCGAGGCGGGCATGGCCAAAGCCGGCATCGGCTCCTCCGCTATCGCGGATTCGGTGTCGTCACGCGAGACCACGCCGTATTCGTTCAGCTTGTTCCGCAGGGTGCGGATGCTGATGCCGAGGAGTTTCGCCGCCTGGGTCCGGTTCCCCTTCGTGTAGTCGAGAGAATGGAAAATGGCCTGCTTCTCCAGCTCGGCCAGAGGCAGGACCGGTTGGTCGGCATTGCCCAGGACCGGCGCACCCGCCGCGTCGCCGTTGGGAAGAGCCACGATCGTCGATGCAGGATCAAACGAGCTCAACTCGACAGGCGTGGGCCCGGGGCCAAGGCCGAGGTGCTCACGTCCGATCATGGCGCCCTCGTCGGAAAGAATGACGGCGCATTCGACCTTGTTCTGGAGTTCGCGGACGTTGCCGGGCCACGAGTGGGTGACGAGCGCCTTGATGCCTTCCTCGGAAATCCCCTTCACGCGCACGCCGTGCTTGCGGGAGAACCGGAGCATGAACTGTTGCGCCAAAACAGGCACATCCTCCAAACGATCGCGCAATGCCGGGACGGGAATGGGCACGACATTCAGGCGGAAGAAAAGGTCCTGACGGAACTCCTTCTTCTCGACGCTCTCCTCCAGGCGACGGTTGGTCGTCGCGAGCACGCGGACATCGACCTTGATCGTGCGGCTGCCGCCAACGCGCTCGAACTCGCGCTCCTGAAGGACGCGAAGGAGTTTGGCCTGGACCTGCAAAGAAACCTCGCTGATCTCGTCGAGAAGAATGGTGCCGCCATGGGCGAGCTCGAACCGGCCTTCGCGCTTGTTCATCGCCCCGGTGAAGGCCCCTCTCTCATGGCCGAAGAATTCGCTCTCGATGAGGTTCTCGGGCACCGCGGCGCAGTTCATCTTGATGAAAGGAGCGCCGGCCCGCGGACTCTGGCGGAAGAGCGCCCGGGCCACGAGCTCCTTGCCCGTGCCGCTTTCGCCCTGGATCAATACCGTCGCCTGGGTGGGGGCGACCCGTTGGATCAGTCCACGGAGCCTCTCCATCGACTTGCTCTGACCGATCAGCTCGTAGCCGCTGTCGGCGTCGTCGTCATGGCTGAGGAACTGGTTGACCTTGAGGATCTGGTTGAAGTCCTCGGCCTTCTTCAGGATGACGTCGATCTGGTCGGAGGAGAAAGGCTTGATCAGGTAGTCGAAGGCTCCCGCCTTCATGCAGTCCACGGCCATCTGCACGGAGGAGTTTCCTGTGACGACGACGGCGAGGGGCCGCACCGGGCGGGTCTGGAGCTCTTTGAGCAGGTCCGTTCCAAGTCCGTCCGGGAGCGAGACGTCGACGAAGATGAGGTCGAAGGTGTCCTTGGACAGGAGTTCCTGGGCCGCGGCGATGGTGGACGCGGCGGCCACGTCGTAGCGCCGGTTGCGCAACTGCTGTTCGAGGTGCTTGCGGATGATCAGGTCATCCTCGAGCACGATGATTTTCTCGATCGACATTTCAAGGCTTAGACTCGGGCCTGTCTGCGGTAAAGGTCAGCAACGAAATGCGGGCGCTGGCGGTTGGCCGAAGGGATCTCACGCGCCGGGACCAGCCCGCGACGGAGGAGAGCCTGCTCGTTTTCGCGGTCCAGGACGATGATCTTCATGGTGAGATCCTGGTTCTGGCGGATGAGCTGGTTGATGTCGGCGTTGGCGGACCGCGTGGCCGGATCGAGCCGGGTCCATTCGGACCGGTATTCCTTCAGCTTGACCACGGATTCCTGGAGGCGGGCCAAAAGCGCCTTCTTCGCCGGATGGCTTTCGAAAGCGGCGGAACCGTCCTGCGAGCGGAGCGCCTGGCCTTCCCGTTCGACGAGGGCAAGGACTTCGCGGGCCAGGCCTAGGTGCGCCTGCAGGCCGGCTTTCATTTCGGCGAGGTTAATCATAGGGATGCGGCCGAATTGGTCGTGGCTCCGACACGGAACAGTTCGCGGTCGATCGCGGATTTCTCGATCCACTTCAGGTAATCGCTCCTCCAGCGCGCCATTTCGACGACCGACGCGACCGCGTTGTCGCCGGGAACGGTTCCCTTTTGTTGGCCGATGATCTTTGCGTAAATCTCCGATGCCTTCTGGGTCTGCGAAAGCCGTTCGTAGATGAGTCCCATCTGATACATCGCCGGGAGCTGCCAGGCGACATTGGTGCCGAGCTGCGAAATGGATCCGTAGACCGAAAGCGCGTTCATGTAATCGCCGTCCTTGTAGAGCTGGTTGGCGATGTCGTTCCCGGTGCGCTGCTGCCAGTAGGCCCACAGACCCTGGTTGGCCCCGACAGCCTGCTGCGACTGGAGGAGCTTGAGCGTGTGTTTGGTCGCCTCCCCGTTGCGATTCGTCAGCTTGTAGACCTCCGCAACCATGAACCGCACTTCGGGCATCTCCACCGCATCCGGATACTTCAGGAGGAACTGTTCGCCTTCGGTCACCGCCTCGGTCTTCTTTCCCAGCTGGAAATAACACCGGACGAGTTTCGAGTGGATGAGCGGTCGGTTGAGCTGGTCCGAGCCGAGGGCGAGCAGGCGCGAGTAGGTCTCGGCCGCTTCATCGACCTTCCCCTGGATGACCAGAGTGTCGGCGATCTCCGCCTTCGCCTGCAGCACCAGCCGCTGGTAGTAGGAGATCTCCTCGAGCTTGAGTTGAACAGCGCTGCTCAGCACGAGGTAGAAGCGATTCAGGGCCTGGTTCAGCGCCCCCGTTTCCCGATACAAGAGTCCCTGCATCAGGTAGACTTCGGGAAGCCTCTCGTCGTCCGGGAATCGTTTCGTGTATTGGCTGAAGATCTGGAGGGCGCGCGTGACGTTGGTCTGGTCCTGTGCCAGAAGCGCCAGCTCCATCAGCGCCTTCTGGTGGATGTCCGCGGGAGCGTCCGCCGCCATCAGCTTCAGGAGCGTCTGTTCGGCAAAGACGAATTCCTTGTTCCTCCGCTGCTCGCGGGCGTAGTCGACGTCTCCCTGGAAATCCTTCGCAGTATGCACCACCTCTGGTTGCTGGATCTGGTAGAGGTTCGTGTTCTCGAGGCGGCGGCCGCTGTCGATCATGTTGAGCTTCGGCGCAGGGGCCGTGACGGGCTGATCGACCGCGAGGACCCGTTTTTGGGGGGCCGCCGGAGCGCCGGGGTCGACGAGGGCCGGGCTGGACCGGGCAAGGTTCCGGGCCTTCTCGATGGCCTGGGCGATGGAATCATCCGGATCAGGCGACGCCGCCGCCATCGCGATGCCGGGCGCGATGCCGATCCAAAGCACGAAAAGTCCCGCGAGCGACGAGGACGCGAGACGACGGATCAAAATGGACGCACTCACTTTAGGGCCCTTTCTGGAATGTGGCCGAGCTGGATGCACGCGGCGCCGACGGAGCGGGCGGCGCGAAGTTGACTGGGGGCAGAACCACAACCGGTTGGACGGCATTCGTCGATCCGGGCTTGAGCAGATACTGCAGCAGTTGATAGGGCGACACGGCCGCCGAGTCCTGGGCAGGGGCCGCCGCCGGCACCAATGCACCCGATTGGAGCTCGTCCAGTTTGGGACTTGTCCGAGCTACCGTTTCAACCGCAGGCGCACCCGGTGGCTCGACAGCGACCGGCAACATCGCTTCGCTCGGCGCCACCACCTTTTCGGGCACCGGCAGCGGCTCGACCGCCGAAGCCTCTACCCTCTTTGCAAACCGCAAGGGCGACGGACCGATCATGGCCAGATACCCTGAACCGCCGTTCCCGTGGGCGGGAAAGACTCCGGCGAGGATCGCCAGCAAGAGGATCTGTAGCCTTGAGATCATTGTGGTCGTGCCGGGTTTCAGGCAGGCGCGAGTTCCTTGGCGCTCAACTGAGCCACCGCCTCGTCGACGGACGAGGCGAACCGCCAGCCGGCGGTCTCCTCATATTTCTTGCACTCCTGGCTGACGATCTCCGAGCCAAGCATGCGGAGTTTGAGGGAGAGCTCGGCGCAAATCTGGATCACCTCGAGGCCAAGTTTGATCAGCGCGATGTCCGCGGCCCGGAGCTGGCTGAGATCGAAAATCACCTTTTCGATGCCGGAGTCCACCGCCTCGGACACTTTCGCCCTGAGGTGGGTCGACACCTCATTGCCAACGTTGCCGCCGAAGTTCGCGGGCAGGAGGATCTTCAGGACGCCGTTCGTGTGCTGGAAGTATTTGTAGGACGTGTCGAGCGAGAGAGCGCGGGCCACCTTGTTCTTCAGCTCCTCCATGTCGATCGGCTTCGTGATGATGCCCGTGAACCCAGCCTGCTGCGCCCTGGCCTGGTCTTCGACCGCGGTTTTGACGCATAGGGCGAAGACCGGAACCGCCTTTGTCTTCAGATTGCCGCGGAAGGCCTGGAACAGCGCGAACCCCCCGCCCTCCGGCAGGGAAAGGCTGACAAAGATGGCGTCGGGCGGATGGGCGAAGGCATGGTCCAAGGCCTCGGCCTGGGCCGGTTTCCCAACGATGGCCCAAGTTGTGTCTTTGAGGCCTTCGGAAATGAGTTCGCAGATGGCGGGCTTGTCATCGACCACGAGGATCTTGAGCGGATCGTCGAAGCGCTTGGATTTTGTTCCGGGGCCGCCCTTCGGCTTCAGATCGATCACCCGGCCCGCGCGGTCGATGATCGTTTCCTCCTTGAAAGGCTTGATCAGGCAATCACGCACGCCTGCCTTGGCGATCTTGACCACGCTGTCGCGGCTGGTTTCTGCGGTGAGCATGATGACGGGAATCCCCCGCAGTTCGGGGTCGGATTTGAGCTTCGTCAACGTCTCGTAGCCGTCCATCACGGGCATGGAGACGTCGAGGATGATCAGGTCCGGCTTCTCCTTCGCGGCGACGGCCAGTCCCTCGACCCCGTTGCAGGCTTCCAGCACTTCGCAATCAAAGGACTTGAAGGCCTTCGCTATGACCAGACGGATGGTCCTGCTGTCGTCTACCGCGAGTATTTTGGGTCCCATGACTTACACGTTGGGTTCGGAAGGTTTGATCAGGAGCTCCATGACAACCGGTTGGCGGGCCTCGTTGATGAACGAACAGACGACCCTTTCGGCATCGGTCTCCGGATCCAGGACGAAATTGCTTCCCCTGACGATCGAAGGTGCGGTCAGGACGCAGCCGACTCCGCGCTCGGACAGTTTGGCGCGGACGGCGCCCATGACCCTGTTGGTGTTCTCGCCAACGGAGTCGTTGACCATTTCATCCGTCACGAATTCCGTTTCATCTAGCCCGGCCATCCGGGCGGTGAGGCGCCTCGCGAAGGAAACGGGGGAATAGATGTAGGCCACGCCGGTCATGTCGCCGAAGAATTCGACAGCCCCGGCGATGTTCGGTTCACCGCCCGGAGGGGCCGATCCGGACCGGTCGACTTTCATCTCCATCCCGAAAACAGTCGCATAGACGTCCAGAAAGACGCCGGCGACCAGTTCTTCGAGGTCGAATTTCATCAAGACTGGTCATCGGCGGCGGCGGCACCGACTTGAGCGGTATTACTCGGTGATCCCCGCTGAGAAGATCTCAACTCGCCGCGCAATATGCCGATCATCCCATTCGATGCTTACCGCGAATTTGGAAAAGGTTCTCCAGCCGATGGACCCGGACAAGATCAACACCCGTCTCCGTCAATGCCCGCGGCTTCCCTCGCTCAACAGCATCAACTCCGCGCTCCGTGAACTCCTCGTGGCCGACCAGCGCTACACCGCGCAGATCGCCGAGGTCATCCGGCGCGATCCCAGCCTCACGGCCCGCCTGCTCCGCCTCGTCAATTCCGTCTACTACGGTCTCCAGAACCCCATCAACAGCATCGAGGAGGCGGTCTTCTACCTCGGGGTCCGGCAGATCCGGCAACTCGCGATGGTCACCCCGGTGATCGAGGATTTCCAGAAGCTGGCCGGGAACGCGCCCTTCGCCTGGCGCGATTTCTGGCAGCACTGCATCGGCGTCGCCATCGTTACGCGCGAAGTCCTCAGCGCGGTGCAGACACCGCCCGACGAGGTCGACTACGTCGCCGGATTGACCCACGACGTCGGCAAAATCGTCATGGCCTCCGCGTTTCCGGATCACTTCGCGGAAATCCACCGGCAGTTGCCGAGCTACTCCGGCTCGCTCCTGGAACTGGAGGAGAGCATCCTCGGCATCAACCACAGCGAACTGGGCGCACGCTATCTTGAGAATCATCTTCTCCCCAAGGTCCTCGTCGAAACCGCCCGTCACCACCACCGCCCAGAGGCGGCGAGCCACCACTCGCAGATCATCGCCGCCGTGCAGATCGCGGACCTGCTCGTCCGCCATGCGAAGATCGGCGACAGCTTGAACAAGCGGGCCATCACCGCCGATGCCTGCTCCCAGGCGTCCGGCTGGGGCATCCTCTATCCCTCGCAGCACCCCGCGGAACTTGCCATCGCGCAGGCCAACGTCATGCGCTGCGTCGACCGGCTACCTTCATTGCTCGAAGGCTTGGTCTAAAACACGCGCCGCGCCGCGAACGTCCAGGTCACTTGACCAAGGTCTCGGATCACACGTTTGCAGGATCGGGATGGGTCCAAGGAGCGCGATACGGCCGGGCCAGCAGCTTGTTCGCCTCGTCGTCGCCTAGGACCTGGTGCGTCTTCGGGTCCCACTTCATCGAGCGCCCGAGCTTGGCGGAGATGTTGGCGAGGATGCATGAGGCGCTGGAAATGTGGCCCTGCTCGATGTCGGCCACGGGCTTGCCCCGGCTGGCGATGTTCTCCAGCAGGTTTTTCATGTGTCCGCGGATGGCGGGTGCCACGTGCGTCTCCAGGTCCTTCTCCGTCTTATCCTCGGGATACTTCTCCAACTCCATCACCTGGTCCTTGATGACCGGCTTCCCGTCGTGCGGGATGAACGCGTATTTGAAGACGCTCGCTTTCAGGACGCCCTTCTCGCCGTGGAAGATCGCCGCCCAGGGAAAATCAGGCTCGGGGTTCGGACCCCACGCACGGTGATTCCAGACAACGGGCAGGCCGTTGAAGTCGAACTGGGCCGTCTGGGTGTCGGAGATGTTCGCGCGGGCCGCCTTGTCGTTGAGGATGCCGCCCCAGGAGGTCACCTGCGTGGGCCAGCCAAGATCCATCATCCACCGAACCATGTCGAGCATGTGCACGCACATGTCGCCCACGATGCCGTTGCCGTATTCCATGTAGGCCCGCCAGCCACGGGGATGGACGATCTTGTTGTAGGGCATCATCGGCGCGGGCCCGACCCAGTTCTCGTAGTCGAGATGTTCGGGCGGCGCGGTGTCGGGAGCGGTGGCGATGGTGTCCCGGTTCCGCATGTGCCAGTAGCAGCAGATGTCGACGCTCTGGATCTTGCCGAGCGCGCCGGAGTCGATGAACCGCTCCTTGGCCTCGATGAGATGCGGGGTGCTGCGGCGCTGGGTGCCGATCTGGACGACGCGGTTGTATTTCCTGGCGGCCGCTAGCATCGCCCTGCTCTCCGTGATGTCCACGCCGGTGGGCTTCTGGCAGTAGATGTCCACGCCGGACTTGCACGCTTCGATCATCGGCAGGGCGTGCCAGTGGTCCGGCGTGGCGATGAGGACGACATCGAGATCCTTCTCGGCCAGCATTTTCCTGTAGTCCGAATAGAGCCGGGGCCGTTTGCCCGATTTGCCCTTCTGCATGGCGGTATCGGCGCAGGCGTTCAGCAGTTTCGAGTCGACGTCGCAAAGCGAGACGATGTCCACAGGAGCGACCTGGGTGAGGCGCCACAGGTCGGCTTTGCCATACCAGCCGGTGCCGATGAGGCCGACGCGTCTGAACTTTTCAGCGGCGAAGGTGGTGGGGACGTAGCTGGCGGCGGCAAGCGTGGCGGCGGCGGACGAGGAAGTCTTGATGAAGTCTCGGCGGGTCATGCTCCTGATTACGCACAAAGAACACCCAAAGACAAGCGGCGAGCGGCCTGTGCACCTAGGCGCGCTTGACCCATTGGGACGTCGGTGTCGGGATGGTGGGGTAACCCACGACCCACCCCGCAGCCCAGATCGAAGATCATGTTCAACAAACCCGCCTTCCCTCCGGATCAGCCCTGGTATGTCTGGACCGTGGTGATCCTGTGTTTTGTGTTTTGGCTGCTCGCGTATGCCCTGATCATCCGGTGGAGTTTCAAAGAGAAGACGTTCGGGATGCCGATTGCCGCGCTCATCGGGAACATCGCGTGGGAGGGGTTGTTCTCACACTACTTCGTTCCCAGCTTCTGGTTGATCCAATTGGGGAACACGGCGTGGGTTGGGCTCGACGTGCTGATTTTCATCGCGGCATGGAAATACGGGCCGGCGGATTTCGCGGAGCCGTTAATCAAACGGTGGCTGCGGACAATAATGGTGGTCGGTGTCCTGATGACTTTGTGGATCGAGATCCCGTTCACGCGCGTCTACCACGACGAACACGGCTACCTGCTGGGTTGGGCCCAAGCGTTCATGATGGCAATCCTGTTCATCGCGATGCTGGTCCGCCGGAACAGCCTGAAAGGCCAGACCATCTACACGGGGTTGGCGATGCTGCTGGGCAATATCGCGGCCTATCTCTGGTGCGAATATTTCCCGGACACGCCTCCGCGGCTCGATCACTCGGTGAACCTGGCGTTCCTGGTCGGGACGGGCTTCTTCAACGTCGTCTACGTGGCGATGCTCTGGCAAAAGTGCCGGGAGCGGGGGGTAAACCCGTGGAAACGTTTCTGGTAGGCGGGGCTAGAATCGCACTGAAACTTGGACATAGACCGAGCGCTGGACGGGGTTGATCAGCGTGGGCGCGGACTGGTCCTGGGCGAACTCGGTGCGACGCGGCGAGATGAGGTTCTGGCCCACGATGGAAACCTCCACGTTTTTGGTGGCGTGCCAGCCGACGCGCACGTCCAAGTCGAAATAGGCTGCGACATTCAAGCTGGGGAGTTGGTCGACATAGCGACCCCACAGATCTAGTTCAATGCCGCTCGGCAGGTCGAACGAGGAGCGTATCGAGACCTGGTTGCGCGGGTCGGTGCCCTCGGAAAAGATCGAGACACTGGTGTCGTGGAAATCCACCCTGAGAAACGAATAGGCGCCCGTGACGCGCCACCAGTCGGCCACCTGCCATTGGGCGGCAGTTTCGAACCCGTAGCTGTCGGCGGTGCCACGATTATTGGCGGTGTTGTTCACCGTGGCGTTGGCCAGGTTCACCGTGACCTGTCCGTCAATGATCTGGTTATAATGGTGGTAGAACAGCGCTGTATCCAAGGAGAACCCCTCCTTCGGCTGCCACCGATGGCCGAACTCATAGGCCATGAGCTCCGTTGAATGGACCTCGGTGTTTCCATATCCAAGAACGGAGAACGGCAGGGCGGCCTGCGTGGGGATGACGATGGGTTGGATTGCGTCAAGATTACGCCCTGGGACCTGCACCGCACGACTGACGGCGCCCCAGAAAGTGTGCCGAGAACTGGGGGTCAACGCGACCCGTGCGCTCGGTTGATACTCCAAGCCGGTGAAGTCGTTGTGCTCGACTTTAGAGCCGATGGTCAGCCTCAGCCTGTCCTCGACCAGCGCAATGTCGTCCTGAACAAAGCCGCTCACCACCTGCCAATGCCTCTCCGTCGGACTCCAGTTGATCCACTTCGGATCGGTATTGTTGAAGTGATCGGGCAGGTAGCGGTAGCCGAAGCCGTAGGTGAAACTCTGCCGCAAGGGCAACGGGAAGCGATGCTGGAAATCCACGTCGAACGTGTTCCGGTAGCCGCCCATCAGCACTTCGGTCCGTTCAACGCGATCGAAGTAGGCCTGCAGCTGCACGTCGTTCTCGTCGCTGATCTCGTGCTCGACCCGGGCCACAAAGCTCTGGCCGTTGACGCGGAACGACTCCCGGTTCGTGCCGATGACGGGGCCGGTGAACAGCACCGCAGGAAGCCGCGCGGTCACCTGCTGCTGGTGCTCGTTGCCGTAATACGCGTCGGCGTTGAGCGAAAGCTTGGTCGCGCCAAACGTCCAGTCGCCGCGCCCACCGCCCTGCATGAAGTCCCACGCGTCGAAGCCGTGGTCGAGATCGTCCGTATTGTGATACTTGAAGTAGCCGCGGATGAACCCCTTCTCGCCCGCCTTGGCACCGTAGCGAAACTCTCCGAAGCCTCGCTCCTTCGTGCCGTAGCCGCCCGAGACGAAACCGCCCTCCGTGTCCTTCGAATTCTTGGTGATGATGTTGATCACCCCGTTGACCGCGTTGGCACCCCAGATTGTGCCCCCGGGTCCCCGGATTACCTCAATGCGGTCAATGTCCTCGAAAAGGTAATCCTGCGTGTCCCACGAGACGCCCGAGAAGGACGGCGTATACACGCTGCGGCCGTCGATGAGCACGAGCAGCTTGTCGGCGAACCGCGAGTTGAAGCCGCGCGCGGTCACGGCCCATTTGTTGGCGTCCATCTGCGCCACGCTGATCCCGGGGGCCATACGCAGCGCTTCCGGAATGCTGCGCGCGCCGGAGCGGCGAATCTCATCTCCGGTGATGACCGACACGGCGGCCGCTGCGGTGAACGGATCTTCCTTCCGCTTTGATACGGACGTGATCAACACCCGTTCCGCATTCAGCCAGCGGAGCTCCTGAGCCAGTTCGTGGGCGGATGAGTTGGTCTTTCCGGCGTCCTGTGATTCCGCCTGGGCCGTGATGGCGTCCTGTGCCGACGCCGCAAGCGCGCGGCCAGCTGAAACACCCATCCAAGACGTGAGGAACAGTGCACCCAGCGCCATGGAGCGCATGCCGTCACGTATTCGCGGAGGCGCCTGAGGAAATGCATCCATAATGGTTGGGGCTTTTGGGGACCCGGGACATCTCTTGTGTATCCCGAAAAAGTTCCGCGAAAGTCGCGGAAAACCTCGCCGCTCCGCTCCGCGTGGACTCCCCCGACTTCATCACGCAAGCAATGTGGCGGAAACAACTTGGAAACAGCAAGTGTTTCGGTCCGTGTGGCCGGCGCGGCTTTACAGGGGAAGCACGCCCACCCATCATCCGGCCACCATGTCCATTGCCGATTGGAGCGACGCACAGTTGAACGCATTGAGGCAGCGGGCCGACCCTGTGGGAGACAGGTTGACTGCGCAGATCTACAGCCTCCCCGCCGGGGGCGGCAGCGGTTTCGGCAGGCTCGGTTACAACCACTTCCTCCATTTGACGGACAAGTTGGAGGAAGGGCCCGAACTGATTCTCGCGGACGGCTCGGAGTTCCAGAAGCAATGGCAAGCGATGCCGGAGGTTTTCAGGGACTACTTCGCACCGATGGAGCTGCCAAAGTGGGTGGACCCCGCGAAGCTCGCGATCGCGAGCCGCATGTGGGAGGACGATTCGCTCGGCATGCTGGTGGTGCTCTTCCTTGGCAGCCTGCCGGCCTGCTACCTCATGGCGCGCGGCATCCCGGCGCTCTACCAGACCGAAAAACTTGCGAACCGGCGCTACATCTCCCAACGGATCTACGAAACAGGCCTGATGCTCGACACGGTGATGGATCTGGGTGGACTTCGCGTCCTCAAGGACGTCGACCTTCCGGCCATCGATGACCTGAGTGCGGCGTTGAACCGCCTGGATCCCACGGGCAATTGGGTGAAGGAGGGCCGCTCGGTTCGACGCAGCGGCACGACGCCTCCGGTGGCCATCCCGCCGGAACTGCTGGCCCGCCAGATGACCGATGGGGAAGAGGGGGACGAGCCCAAACATTTCCTCAGCGGCCCGGGCTACATTACCATCAAGAAGGTGCGCCTCCTCCACGCATCGATGCGCTACATGTTGCAGAACCCGGGCCTGTTCAGGCCTGTCGGCCCGCCAAGCGGTCCTTCGATGAACCTGGCGGAAGTCCACGCCCAGCGCACCGATGCGTGGGACAGCGACAACCTTGGCCTGCCGGTCAACCAGGAGGACCTGGCCTACACGCTGCTCACCTTTGGCTACTTGATCCCCGCCGGAATGGAGAGGTGGGGTTGGAAATACACTCCCGAGGAGAAACACGCTTTCCTGCACCTCTGGCGGCTCACAGGCCACGTCCTCGGCGTCGAGGACGAACTCATGACGGACGACTGGGATGAGGCCAGGCGCATCTACGAGAGGATTCAGCGGCATCAGTCCGAGCCGTCCAAGGACGGCGTGGAGCTCACGAACACCCTCATCGAATTCATCGAGGACTACCTACCGACGTTCTTTGGATTGAACGAAAAACTGCCCGCCCCGGCCATCCGCGATCTCGTGGGCCCGGAAGGGGACAAGATTTTGGCGGAGCCCGTGCTGCGCGCCGCCAAGCGCCCGTTGCGCCGCCTGCTTTGGTGGGGCCTTCGCACCGTGCTGCGAGTGTTCAACTGGATCCGTCACTGCCTCAAAGCCGTCCCGGGCCTGACCGGAATGTTCTCCGATCCGATCCACCGCGTTGCCGAGGAGCTGATCGAGAGCTGCCGGGGCGCCTATCGGCGCGAGCCGTTCTTCCTGCCGGTCAGCCAGACCTCGTGGATTCCCCAGTTTGGTGCCGGCCCGGAGTTCCTGGAGACGCTCGTGAAGTGGCGGCAGAGGGTTTTCAAATGGGTGCTGGCCTCAGTCGTGCCGCTGATGATCGGCACCATCGGCGGCTGCGCGACAATCTGGCTTTTGCTGATCCAGTTCCAACAGGCCTGGATCGTGGGACTGGTCTCGGTGGCCTTCTTCGGACTCTCTTTGCTTTCGCTCCACGTTATGCTGCCCCGCGTGCTCGCGGAACGCCCCTCCATCAAGGAAGCATCGCCGATCGAAACGCCCCGGTGACTTGGCGGATCCGGCGGCGAGCACCGCGGCGCGGATTCACGAACAAGCGTTGTCATGGGGTGCGGGTTCGGATATTGGTCCGTCCTCTTTCACCGGTGAATCCACACGCGAAAAAATCCATCCCGGTCGTCTCCCGTCGAGACGCATTGGGCCGGATGCTCCTCGCAACGGCCGGGGCCGGCGCGTGGTTCTCCGTGCGCGCCCAGTCGGCATCCGCGCTCACGGTTTTCTTCTACAGCCCCGAGACGAACGTGAACAACTTCAGCGCGCTCAAGGGCGAGTTCGACACGTTTCTGGCGCCCTTCGGAGGGCACAAGTTCCAACCCTTCAGCGATCGCGACACGTTCGAGAAACAGCTCGCCACCCGGGCGCGCGGGTTGTTCCTCCTCTCGAGCTGGCACTACCGGCAACTTGCCGGAAGGGTCGCGCTGGACCCTTTGCTCGTGGGGAACGCGAGGGGCAAGGCGTTGCAGAAACACCAGCTGTTCAGCCAAACCCCGAACATCGCCGACCTGCGATCGCAAAAGATCGCCACCGCGGGCACGCGGGACTTCGCGCTCACGCTGCTCAACGAGATGCTGCCGGGACAGCAGGAGATGATCGCGACGTTGAACCTCCTCGTCGTTCCGAAGGACATCGACGCGCTGATGGCCGTCGGCTTCGGCGCGGCGCGGGCGGCGATCGCCACCGAGGGCGGAGCGGAGAAGCTCGCCAAGCTAAACCCGAAGCAGCGCGACAGCCTGAAGCAGCTCGGCAACGGGCGCGAGTCGCTGCTGCCCGTCCTTGCCGCGCCGCGCGGCGCAGGCGGCGACGCGCAAGCCCTCGCGAAGATCTTTGCCGGAATGGATGCGACGCCGGAGGGCAGGGGCCGTCTGCAACTCCTGGGACTTGAGGCCATGCGCGAACTCAACGCGGAACAGAACGAAAGGCTCACCCGATGATGCTGCGCCCGACCAGGAACCCATCTCCCTCGCCCGCCGGCCGCCTCCCGCTGCTGCTGGCGCTGGCGGTGTTGGCGGCGCCGATCGTCGCCGTGCCCGCGCAAACGCCGGCGACCAAGGTGCTCGTCGTCAATTCCGACGGCGCGGTCGAGAAATACAACACCGCCCAGCAGTCGTTCCGGTCATCCTTCGCCGGCCCGGTGACGGAGATCAACCTCGCCGGCCTCACCGACCGCGCCGCCGAGCGGGCGATTCGCGCCGAGGCGCCGACGGCGATCTACAGCATCGGGGCCAAGGCATCCATCGCCGCCAGCAAGGCAACGTCGGGCCGCCCCATCGTGATGTCCTCCGTCATCAACTGGCAGAGGCTCCCCGCGGCGACCGCCGCCGGAACCCATGTCATCGCGAACGAACTGCCGAGCGCGACGCAACTCACGATGTTCCGCTACTTCTTTCCGAAGGTGAAACGGGTCGGCGTTCTCTACAGCACCGAGTTCAACCGGCAATGGATGGCCGAGGCGATCGCCGCCGGGCGCGACGTGGGCATCGAGGTCATCGGCATCGCGGTGCGGACCACCGGCGCAGCGCGCACCGAACTGCCCCGGCTGCTTCCCAAGGTCGACGCGCTCTGGGTCGCGTCCGATCCGGTGGTGCTGGCGGACGAGGCGGCGGTGCGCGCCATATTCGCGGACAGCGCCGCAGCCCGTAAACCCACGTTCACCTACGCGTCGGCCTTCGCCGAGTTCAGCCCGACCCTGATCGTCGCGCCCGACGTGCCGACGATCGGCCGGCAGGCGGCGGGCATTCTCCAAGGCCTGGTGCCGGGCGCGAAGAAGGAAGTGCAGAGCCCCGCCGGCTCCGAGGTGACGCTCAATCTCCGCGCCGTCAAAGAC
Organism: Verrucomicrobiota bacterium; assembly: GCA_043775315.1. Lineage (GTDB taxonomy): Bacteria > Verrucomicrobiota > Verrucomicrobiia > Limisphaerales > CANJSG01 > CANJSG01. The sequence goes on along the minus strand of JAYVSO010000155.1, from coordinate 3,539 downwards.
TATGGGCTGGACCTCAACGAGGAAGCCATGGACTCCGTGAACCGCGTCCTCCGCTGAGCCATGGAGAATTCCCCCGTCACCCGCGGCATACGATGGAAGCTGCTGACCACGATGGTGGGCCTGGTCATCGTGCTGGTCGTCGTGCTCTCGGCCAGCCACATCGTGAGCGAGACGGAGATCCTCGCGCGCGAGCTGGAGCGGCGGGTCGCCTTGCAGAAGGCGGTCCTGGTGGAACGCGGCCGCGCTCTCGCCGACACCGTCACACGGCAGGCCGAGAACGACATCGCCGCGTTCAATTTTTCCAACCTCGCCGAAGCGCTCAACCAGCGCGTGCGCGATGGCAGGGGGACCGACGGACGGCTCACCTACGCCATCCTGATGGACACCAACCGCACGGCGTTCGTCCACACGCGGCAGCCCGCCCTGCAACAGGAACAGCTGAACGGGCCGCTCGACACGCGCGCAGCGACCCAGACCAACGTGGTGATGGCCGAGCTTGGTGCCGGAGCCGACGAGGTGCTGGAGTTCACCCTGCCCGTGCGCGCGGGCGTGCAGCTCTGGGGCACGTTGCGGCTCGGGTTCTCCTTGGCGGCGCTGAACCAGGAAATCCTCCGCACGCGCGCCGAGATGATCGCCTTCCAACGCGGCTCCGTCCTGCGTTCCGTCCTCACGGCCTTGGGCTTCATCCTCCTCGGCTGGCTGGTGGTTCTTTGGCTTTCCGCCCGTCTCACGCGGCCCATCACGGAACTCACCGCCGTCGCCCGTGAACTGGCCAAAGGCAATTTCGACGCCGTTCCGCGGAAGCACAAAAGCGTCCGCGACGAAGTGGACGTGCTGGCCAACACCTTCGTCGCAATGGCCGGAGACCTGCAGAAGACCTACGCCCGGCTTGAGGAATACAACCGCGACCTCGCTCGGAAGGTCGAAGAGCGCACCCAGGAACTCGCAAACATGTCGCTCGCCGCGGAGGAGGCCCGTAAGCAGGCCGAGTCCGCGAACAGCGCCAAGAGTTCGTTCCTCGCCAGCATGAGCCATGAGCTGCGCACCCCGCTCACGTCCATCATCGGCTTCAGCGAATTGCTCCTGGCCGACGCCGAGGGCGAGGGCCGGCAGGAAGCCATCGAGGATCTCACGCGCATCATGGGCTCCGCGCGTCACCTGCTGAACCTCATCAACGAGATCCTCGACCTCTCCAAGATCGAGGCCCAGAAGATGGAGCTTCATCTGGAGCGCTTCCCCGTAGCGCAGGTCATCGAGGATGTCACGAGCACCCTGTCGCCCATGGCGGCCAAGAAGGGCAACCAGCTTGTGATGGACGTCGAAGACGACCTGGGGTCGACGCTGTCCGACCTCGTCAAGCTGCGCCAGGGCCTGCTCAACCTTCTCAGCAACGCCAACAAATTCACCGAGGGGGGCCGCGTCACGCTGCGTGTCCGAAGGACAAACAAACGCGGGCAGGACTTCCTGACCTTCGCCGTTTCGGACACCGGCATCGGCATGTCGCCGGACCAGTTGGGACGCCTGTTCCAGGCCTTCCAACAGGCTGACACCTCGACTTCTCGGAAATTCGGCGGGACCGGACTCGGGTTGGTCATCACGCGGAAATTCAGCGAGCTGATGGGCGGAAGCGTGGGTGTCACGAGCAAGCTTGGTGAGGGTTCCACGTTCACGATGGAAGTTCCTGCCGAGGTGAAGAAACCGGACAAGCCAGCCAACGGCGACGCTCAGGCCGGCGCGCCCGCTTTGCCGGCCGCGGTAGTGCCGCAAAGGCAAAAACCATCCGAAACCACCGTCCTCATGAAGCCGAAGGAGACCGGCGCGGGCTCTGCCGCACCGCTCGTGCTCGTGGTGGATGACGATGTGAACGTGCATCGACTCGTCGAGCGAACGTTGGAGCCGCTGGGCTGCCGGTTCCGCTTCGCGACCAACGGAGTCGAGGCCTACCGCCTGGCCCGTGAACTGAGGCCCACGCTCATCACGCTGGACGTGAACATGCCCTTGCAGGACGGCTGGGCCACCATCGCCCAGATCAAATCCGACCCCGACCTAGCCTCCACGCCGGTGATCATCCTCACCAACAGCAGCGGCGACGAGCAGCTGGGCTTCACCTTTGGCGCCGCGGAGTTCATGACCAAGCCGGTCGAGGGCGCGCAGCTCACCCGGATCCTAAAACGCTACCTCGACGGGATCGCCAACGGCTTCGTGCTTATCGTGGACGACGACCCCAATGTCCGCGAATTGCTCCGTCGCCAGTTGGAGGCCCATCACCTCGGCATTCTCGAGGCGACCGACGGCAAGGGTGCGTTGGCCCTGTTGGAACGCACCCGGCCCAGCCTCATCGTCTGCGACCTGATGATGCCGGAAATGGATGGATTCAAATTCCTCGCCGAGTTCCGTCGCCGGCCCGAGTGGGAGGATATTCCCGTCGTGGTCCTCAGCGCGAAATCCCTCTGCGACTCCGAGCGCGACTTCCTGTCCTCCCACGCGCAGCTTTTCCTGCAGAAGTCCGAGACCGCCCGCTCCGAACTGGTGCACGCCGTCAAACACCTGCTCAAGGCCAACCACTAACCCCCTCTCCGCATGGCCAAGCTCCTCATCATAGACGACACGGAAAACAACCGCGTCCTCCTCTCGCGTCGCCTCAAGCCGCGTGGCCACGAAATCCTCCTCGCCGAAGACGCCGAACAGGGCATCGCTTTGGCCCGCGAGCACCAGCCCCATCTCATCCTGATGGACGTGGGCCTCCCCGGCATGGACGGGTGGCAGGCGACCCGCACCTTGAAGTCCGACGTCGCGACGGCGGGCATCGCAATCATCGCACTGACTGCCCATGCCATGAGCGGTGATCGTGACAAGGCTTTGGCGGCCGGCTGCGACGAATACGAGAGCAAGCCCATCGATTTCGCGGCGCTTTTCACCAAAGTTGACGCGCTTCTCGCCCAACGGCCGGGTGCGGGATCCGCAGCCACTGGAATTTAGCAACCGGCTGACCATGCCTGAAGGCCGTTCCCATCCGATCTCCGTTTCAACCCGCGTGGCAAGGGCGCGGCACGATCTCCGCAATCCGCTCGGGGAAATCATCGGCTTCTCCGAGATCCTCCGCGAAGAGGCTGGCGACTTGGGCCACACGCACCTCCAGGCCGCATTCGCCGCCCTCACCACGGACGCCCGGAGGCTGCTTGAGAAACTCGACGCCATCCTTGAACCGGAAAACCTGAGAGACCATCCAGCAACGGTCGAAGCCCTTCGCTCCGCGTTTGTCGATTACGCCAGCGGCGCAACAGATGCGGTCCGCGACTTGAATGAGCAATGCCGTGCCCTGCCTGGTCCGCCGTTTCTGGATGACCTCGCGCGCATCGCCGAAGCCGCTGGCAACCTGACCGAGCGAGCGCCGTTGCTTCTGGTCGACCTTGGCGAAACCGAGCATGACCTCGCGAGCTTTCAGGCCTCGGGCAGGTTTGACAACGAGACCGATGCGGAGATCGGCGGCAACACCCTTTTCCATCGCCGGACGGCGCGGCGCCCGGGCGCCGCGCCGT
>JAYVSO010000154.1:0-15836 GCA_043775315.1 Verrucomicrobiota bacterium | reverse complement strand
AGCGCCGAGCATCGCTCGGCTTTCGGCCTAAATGCCTTCATTCCTGCCGAGCAATGCTCGGGGCTCCGTGGCTTTGTCAGCAAACCGGATAAGCATGGTCTGGACGGCGAAAGGATCGTTCAGCTTGTCGGCGTCCTTGATCCGAACCGTCCAACCGGACCAGATGCGGGACATCTGGACGATGTCGTTCTGGTCGTAGCCGCTGTCCACGCCGAAGGTGAAGAGCTCAAGGATTTCGCGGGCGTAGTTTTCGTTCGGGACATTCGAGCCGTCGCCGCGGCTGTCCACGGTGTCGAGGAAGATGATCATGGCCGGGCTTTCGGCGCTGATCTTGAGCAGGTCGGTGAACGTGGCGTTGGGATTGAGCAGGGCGTTCCGCCAGAGCTGGTTTTCACGGAGCTCCAAGTCGGTGGCGAGCCAGCCCATGACATTGCCGTCGTCGTAGAAGCGGTCGAAATAGTCGCGGCTCTTGGAGTATTGAGTGACGAAGTGGTTCTCCCAGAATTGCAGCTGGGTCTCGAGCAGTTGGCGCTTGGCACGGACGGCCCGCTGGATGTGCCACGCGCGGAGGTCTCCGATGGCGGCAGCGCGGTTGTTCAGCTTGAAAGTTATTCCGGGGATGCCGGTGTCGGGCGTTGCCTGCACACCGGAACCTGATAGACGGACGGTCAGGGACGAGTTTGTCGCCGGGATATACCAGAAGCCCACGGAGCAGGCCTGTCCGTTGGTTAGGCCGGTGATGTTCGTGAACTGGATGGCATTGTAGAAGGTCGATCCGCCGCTGCTGAAGACCATCTTCAAGCTGGAGGTTCCGGATTTCGCGGTCTCCGTGGTCGCCGCCGAAGCGGTCGCGTTGGTGCCGACGATCCAGTTCGCGGTGGGGAATCCGGCCTCGAAATCGCCATTGGAGACCAGGTTCACCCCGGTTGTCGGGTCGCTTCCCGCGACCAGGCGGATGTCGTCGAGATACGATGTTCCGGCGGCGGAGAGATAGATGTAGAGGCTGTTGGCGGAGTAGGTGCCGACGGCAGAACCATAGAGCCAGACCGATCCGCCGTTGGTCGAAGAAAGGCCCGAATCGAAGGTCTCGACGATCGACTCCGGCGCGAGTTGTTCGGCGATGTAGGCCTGGGGACCGATGCTCGCGACGCGTTCCAGTTCATCGGGCGTGGGTCCGTAGGCAAGACGATTTAGGATGGACGCGGAAAGCAGCGCATTGGAACCCAGCGGTTGGACCTCCACGCGGTAGAAGCCCGAGGAGTTGGTTCCCGGGGTGATCAGCTGGAAGCCCGAGCGGGTTCCGTTGGTCTCCTCGGTCCAGGCCTGCCCGAGAGCTGGGGATCGCCAGAGTTTGTAGCTCTGCGCGGACGGATAGGGCGTCCACTTCAGGACGCGCTGCGTGTTGCTCGCCGTGATCGACACCGCAGGCGGTTCGCCCGCGGCGGCGGTTTTCGATGTCAGGAGATTCTCCGGTGCGGCAAGGAAGACGGCGGCAAGGCAGCACCAGCCAGTAAATAGATTCCTTCGGAGGGTCATAAGACTCAGGTAGCAGTTTAGAGGACGGTGGCAAGTTCCGTTCCCGATCGTCCGGCTGAGAATCCACCTTTGGACAGGCCTCGGGTGAAAATGTTTCGGGACAGTTCTGCCCCGGGGCGACAAAGAGTTTGACGGATGGATGGGTGGTCCCGTTTGTTGGCCCCGTCAAATGCCTGAGCCGTCTGAAAACCTTCCGTCACGCCCTCACGAAGGCGTGCATTGGTTCTGCGTCCGTTCCCAACCCAAGCACGAACACATCGCCGCCGCCCATCTTAGGGGCATTGGCGTCGAGGTCTTCCTCCCGCGGATCCGGTTCAAGCGGGCGACCCGTCGTGGGCCGGTCTGGTTCACCGAGGCGCTGTTCCCGAACTACCTCTTCGCGCGCTTCGACTGGATGAAGAGCCTCTCGGACGTGATGCACAGCCGTGGCGTGAGCACCATCATCCACTTCGGAAGCCAATGGCCCGTCGTGCCCGACTCGGACATGGTCGGACTGCGATCCCTGGCCGGCGATGCCGAGCTCTATGAAATGTCCGGCGAGTTCGTTCCAGGCGACGAGGTCAAGGTATCCGGCGGCGCCTTCGACGGCCTCACCGCCGTCGTGACAAAAATCATGCCGTCGCGGCAACGGGTCGCCGTGCTCCTCGAATTCCTCGGGCGCCAGACGCCCGTCGAAGTCGACATGTCGCAACTAGTCCAGGCGGCCGAGGATCCCCGCTCCGGCATCCTCTGACATGAAGCACTGGGCCCGCAGGCTGCTCAAGATCGCGGGCTGGGGTTTCGGTCTGGCCGTTGTCGTCGCCATCGTCGCTGTCGCGTTTCCCGAGTGGTTCCTGCAGATCGAAGGCCCCAAAACGAAAGCCGATTTTCTCGTTGTCCTAGGCGGCGAACCCCGCATCCGCGTGCAACGCGCCGCGGAACTTTTCCGTGAAGGCTTGGCTCCGCAGATCCTCGTCAGCGGCTACGGGGATTGCGCGGAGAACGTCCGGCAGCTGGTCAGTGCCGGAGTTCCCCGGTCCGCGATCCTGCGCGAGTGCGAATCGAAGAGCACCTTGGAGAACGCCCGGTTCAGCGTCGTGGAACTTCGCAAGGCCGGGGCCAGGAAGGTCATCCTTGTCACCTCGTGGTATCATTCCCGCCGCGTCCAGGCGTGCTTCCGCGACGCGGCTCCCGATCTCGAATTCGTTTCCCAGCCCGTGACTTCCGGCATGCGTGGATACCGTGCGCCGGCCAACTACATCTGGAACGAATACCTGAAGCTCGGTTACTATACCCTCGTCCATCACGTCCGACCGATAGGCCTATGAGCGAATCAACTTCCGCGACCGCCGAGCTGCTCCGGGCCAGCCAGTTGCGCCTCTTTCCCGCGAACCAGCCATTGGTCGAAAGGCTCGGCATCGCCTTCTTCCGCGGCATTCCGAAGAAGCCCGGCGTCTACTGGTTCACCGACGTTTCCGGGCGCGTGATCTACGTCGGCCAGTCCCGCAATCTCCGCCAACGCCTCCAGTCGTATCGCCACGCCCAACCGGGGAGGGTGGCGCGGAAGATCATCCGGCTGATCAACGAGGCCGCGCAATTGGACTACGAGACCTGCGACTCGCCCGAAGCCGCAGTTCTCCGCGAGAACCAGTTCATCCGTGAGAAACGCCCCCGCTACAACCGGGCGAACACGTGGCCAAAGTCGAACGGGTTCATCCGCGTTCAACGCCAGCAACGCGCAGTTGTCCTGAGCTGGGTTTCGGACCCGTCCTCTGGTGATCCCACCCTCGTCTTCGGCGCCTTCCGCAACTCCGCGCGGTTCGCCTTGGCAGCGTTGAACCGGCTGCATTGGGTGGCGCGAAATCCAGATGCGGGCTGGGACAAGATTCCGTCCGGGATGATCGCCCTTCAATCGTCGAAGGTCTTCATGTTGGAGCACGCCGACTCGATGCTGGAAACCGCCGTCATGGCGTTCCTCCGGGGTGAATCGGACGAACTCGTCGACCTCCTCGGCGAACGCCAACCCCGCGCCAGCGACGCCTTCTGGGGCACCTTGGAAGGGGCCGACTGCGATGTTCTCCGCCAGTTCTTCCTCCGCGGTCCCCAACGCGTCCGCCGCTGGCTCGGCCCCGTCGGCGAGTCCCGAGTCCTCAGCCAGGAAAGCCTCGACGACTTCACCAGCGTCGAGGCTCTGAGGTTCTGAGGCGATCAACCAATTTCCGCTTACCTGTGCCGGATTACCTAAAACCTGTCACCAGGACATGGAAGCTGGCCGCCATCCTAGCGTGCGTGCTCGCCTCCGTCGTTTGCCTGCTACTTTCTTTGGTGCTGTGGACAGAAATGATCCAGAAGCAGGTGTTCAGCTACGAGGGAAAGCCGCTTTGGATCGGCGGTGTTGTCCTCTCGGTTCTTGGGCTGGCGTCCGGCTTCTGCGGGTGGCGATTGGCGTGCCGTCGTGCCTCGGCCAACGGCGTCACTCTGCTGCCGACCTGGTTCATCCAGATGTTCGGGATGCTCTTTTTGATCGGACAGCTTGTCGTTGTCTACGCCATGGGGCCTGCATTTCTGTCTATCGAAGGAATCTTGGTCTGTTTAGCCATGATCTTCATCGGAAGGCGAATCGCGAGAACGCAGACGGGACCACCCCGCTGATTGGGAGTCAGATGTGAATGGCCCGGCCATCGACGGCGAGGGCGGCTTCCTTGAGCACTTCGGCCAAGGTCGGATGGGCGTGGGAGGCGAGCGCGAGGTCTTCGGCGGAGGCTTTGAAGGCCATGGCCACGGCGGCTTCGGCGATGAGGTCGCCGGCGCGGGGGCCGAGGATGTGGACGCCGAGGATGCGGTCGGTCTTCTTGTCGGCGAGGATCTTCACCTTGCCGTCGATCTGCGCGAGCGCATGGGCGCGGCCGTTGGCTTTGAAGGGGAAGACGCCTTTCCGATACTCGATCTTGGCTTCGATCAACTGTTCCTCGGTCTGGCCCACGCTGCCGATCTCGGGGTGGGTGTAGCAGACGCCGGGAATGGAGTTGTAGTCCACATGGCCGTGTTTGCCGGCGATGAACTCTGCGCAGGCCATGCCTTCCTCCTCGGCCTTGTGCGCGAGCATGGGGCCCTTGATCACATCACCGATGGCGTAGATGCCGGGGACGTTGGTGGCGAAACGGTCGTTCACCTCCACGCGGCCGCGTTTGTCGGTGGCGACGCCGACGGTGTCGAGGCCGAGCTTGTCCGTGTTGGGCACGCGGCCGACGGCGACGAGCACCTTGTCGGCGATGATCGGCTCCTGGCCTTCGCAGACGACGACGCCCTTGCCGTTCTCGGCCTTGGCGGAAAGCACCTTGTGGTTGAGGCGGAATTCCAGACCCTGCTTGGCGAAGATCTTCTGCGCTTCGTCGGCCAATTCGCGGTCCATGCCGGGCGCGATGCGGTCCATGTATTCGACCACGGTGACCTTGGCGCCGAGGCGCTGCCAGACGGAGCCGAGTTCGAGGCCGATGTAGCCGGCGCCGATGACGACGAGGTGTTCCGGCACCTTGTCGTAGGCGAGCGCCTCGGTGCTTGTGCCGACGATCCGGCCGTCTAGCTCGATGCCGGGGAGGACGGCCGGTTTGCTTCCCGTGGCGAGGATGATGTGCTTCGCCGAAACAGTTTCGGTTTTGCCGTCGGCGGACGACACTTCGACCTGGCCGTTGCCGAGCAATCGGCCGTGGCCGAGGAGGCGGGTGACCTTGTTCTTCTTCAGCAGGAAATCCACACCCCTGGTCATCTGGGAGACGACCTCGGTCTTGCGCTTGAGCATCGTGGGCAGGTCGAGCGTGACCTCGCCGACCTTGAAGCCGTGTTTGTCGAAGCCGTGTCTGGCCTCGGAATAGAGCTCGCTGGATTCGAGCAGGGCCTTGCTGGGAATGCAGCCAATGCGCAGGCATGTGCCGCCCAAGGCGGATTCCTTTTCAATGCAGGCGACCTTCAGGCCGAGCTGCGCGCCGCGGATGGCGGCGACGTAGCCGCCGGGGCCGGCGCCGATGATGATGAGATCGAACTGGTTCATGTGAAGAGAGGGTGCGGAGGGCATCTCAATCTTACTCATCCTCCTACTCCTAATCCCGGTTGGACCGAAAAAGTGAGCAGGAGAAAGAGTAGGATTAGGATTAAGAGCGTTGGAAGAGCTGAGGATTGCCTACACCTCCAGCAGCATCCTCGCCGGATTCTCCACGCATTCCTTCACGCGCTTCAGGAACGTGACCGCTTCCTTGCCGTCCACGATGCGGTGGTCGTAGGTCAGCGCGAGATACATGATCGGGCGGATGACGACCTGGCCGTTCAACGCCACGGGCCGCTCGACGATGTTGTGCAGGCCGAGCACCCCGGACTGGGGCGGATTGATGATCGGGGTCGAGAGCATGGAGCCGTAGACGCCGCCGTTGCTGATGGTGAACGTGCCGCCTTCCAGTTCGTCGGGCATGATCTTCCCGTCCTTGGCGCGGACGGCGAAGGCGAGGATGGCCTTCTCGATCTCGGCGAAGCTCATGCGCTCGGCGTTGCGGATGACGGGGACGAGCAATCCCTTGCCGCCGCCGATGGCCACGCCGATGTCGTGGTAGTTCTTGTAGACCACGTCGTCGCCGCGGATCTCGCCGTTGAGCTGGGGAACGAGCTTCAGGCCGTCGATGACCGCCTTCACGAAGAAGGACATGAAACCGAGCTTGGCTCCGTGGCGCTGCTGGAAGGCTTCGCCGTGTTCCTTGCGGAAGGCCATGATGGCGGACATGTCGACCTCGTTGAAGGTCGTCAGCATGGCCATCTGCTGCTGGGCGGAAACAAGGCGCGAAGCGACGGTGCGACGTAGCTTGCTCATGCGCACGGCCTCTTCCTGACGGTTGGCTTCGCCCGAAACTTTGGCGGCGGCTTTCGTTGCCTTTCCCGCAACAGGCGAGGGCGCCTGTTGCACGGTCCCAGCCGGGGGCGGCTGGGCCACTACTGCGGCGGCGGGAGCCGATTTGGCCTCGACGGCTTTCAAGGCGTCCTCCTTGAGCACGCGTCCTCCGGGACCGGTGCCGGTCACTTCGGAGGAAGCGATCTTGGCTTCGGCCAAGACGCGTTCGGCGGCGGGCATGACCTTGGATTCAACAGGCGAGGGCGCCTGTTGGACCGACCCAGCCGATGGCGGCTGGGTCACTGGGGCAGCGGCGCCGGCTTCGATGCTGGCGATGACTTCGCCGACGGTCGCGACCTGGCCGGTGGCTTTGAGGATCTTTCCGAGCACGCCGGTGGCGGGCGAGGGGAGGTCGACGGTCGCCTTCTCGGTCTCGATGACGACGATCGTTTCGCCTTCCTTCACCGCCTGGCCCTCGGTCTTGAGCCAGTTGCCGATTTCAACCTCGCTGATGGATTCGCCCAGCGCGGGCACTTTCAGTTCTATGGCCATGGATTCCGTTTTCCTGGTTGGAGACTTCGTCGCCGAGCGGGAGCGGGGTGGCAAACGCTGCGGCGATCAACTGTTCCTGTTCCTGTTTGTGGCTGTTGTTCGAGCCGGTGGCCGGACTGGCCGAGGCCGGACGTGAGACGCATCCGAAGACGCGCGTGCGTGAAAGAAGGTCTCCGAAACGGAGGCGGATGGAATACCAAGCGCCCATGTTCTCGGGCTCGTCCTGCACCCAGGTGACGGGCACGTCGGGGGCGAAGGGCGCGAGGGAATTCAACAAGGCCTGCTCGGCGAGCGGGTAGAGCTGTTCCACGCGGAGGAGGGCGATGTCGCGTCGTCCCAGCTTCTCACGCTGGGCGTCGAGTTCGTAGAACACCTTGCCGGAGCAGAGCAGGACGTGGCGGACGGATTTCGGATCGACGGCGGCATCGGGGATGATGTGCTGCCAGCCGCCTTTGGAGAACTCGTCGAAGGACGAGACGACCTTCGGATGACGCAGCAGGCTCTTCGGCGTCATGACGACGAGAGGCTTGCGGATCTTGCGGAGAACCTGGCGGCGCAGGAGATGGAACAGCTGCGCGGGCGTCGTCGGTTGGACGACCTGGACGTTGTCCTCGGCGCAGGTGGCGAGGAAGCGTTCCAGGCGGGCGCTGGAGTGTTCCGGTCCCTGGCCTTCGTAGCCGTGCGGCAGCATCATCACGACGCCGCTGAGGCGTTTCCACTTCTTCTCCGCGCTGCTGATGAACTGGTCGTAGATCACCTGCGCGACGTTCACGAAGTCGCCGAACTGCGCCTCCCACATGACGAGCCCGTCCGGCCATTCCAGGCTGTAGCCATACTCGAAGCCGAGCACGGCGATCTCGCTCAAGGGACTGTTGAGCACCTCGACGGAAGCCTGGTTCGGCGCCAGGTGCTGGAGAGGGACGTGGATCTTGCCGGTGTGGAAATCGTGCAACGCGGCGTGGCGATGGCTGAAGGTGCCGCGGCCGGAGTCCTGGCCGGTCAGGCGGACGCGGAAGCCGTCGGTCGCGAGGGAGGCGAAGGCCAGCGCTTCGCCGCAGGCCCAGTCGAGCGGCGCCTTGCCGGCGGCCATTTCACGGCGGCCTTCGAGGAGTTTGGCGATCTTGGGATGCGGGGTGAACCCGCCGGGAACTTCGCTGGCCTTGGCGAGCAAGGCGGAAAGGCGCTCAGGTGGCAGCGCGGTGCCTGCTTCCGCCACGCTGGTGTCGAGGCCGCCGGAGTAGTTGGCCCAGATGCCGGTGGCGGCTTCGCTGGGCAGCTTGGTGCGCTTGGACTCGGCGAGCGATTCCTCCAGGGCCAGCCGGCTTTCTTCCGCGATCTTGTCCGCCTCGTCGCGGGTGATGCCGCCGAGCTGGAGGAGGTGGTCGAGGTAGCCCTCGCGGACCGGTTTGCGCTTCTCGATGAGCTTGTAGAGCAGCGGCTGGGTGAAGGCCGGCTCGTCGGCCTCGTTGTGGCCGAGGCGTCGGTAGCCGTAGATGTCTATGATCACGTCGCGCTGGAATGTGGCGCGGAAATCCATCGCAAGGCTGACGACCTGGGCGACGGCCTCGGGGTCTTCGCCGTTCACATGGAAGATCGGGACCTGGAGCATCTTCGCCACGTCGGTGCAGTAGATCGTGGAGCGGCCCTCCTCGGGCGAGGTGGTGAAGCCGACCTGGTTGTTGACGACGATGTGGAGCGTTCCGCCGGTGCGGTAGTTCGGGAGCTGGCTTAGGTTGAGGATCTCCTGCGAGACGCCCTGCCCGGCGAAGGCGGCGTCGCCATGGATGAGCAGTGCGAGCGTCTTGCGGCGTTCCGTGTCGCCGACCCGATCACTGTTGGCGCGGGCGCGGCCGAGCACGACGGGGTTGACGTATTCGAGATGGCTCGGGTTGAAGCAAAGCGAGATGTGGACCTGCTTGCCGGAGGCCGTCTTCACCTTGCGGCTGTAGCCGAGGTGGTATTTCACGTCGCCGCCGCCGCGATACTTCTCCGGCTCCAGATCGGCGAACTCGCGGAAGATGATCTTCGGATGCTTGCCCATGATGTTGGCGAGCACGTTGAGGCGGCCCCGGTGGGCCATGCCCATGTCGATCTCCGTCACGCCCTGTTCGGCCGCCTTTTCCACGGCGAGGTCGAGCAGGGGGATGAGGCTCTCGGAACCTTCCAGGGAAAAGCTCTTCGCCCCGATGAACTTCTTCCGGATGAACTCCTCGAACATCACCGCAGCCGTCAGCCGGGTGAGGATGCGGACCTGCTGGTCGCGCCGGAGATCGATGTGGTTCTCGCACGGCTCCATCCTGACCTGCAGCCAACGGCGCATGGTCACGTCGTCGATGTGCATGTATTCGACGCCGATGGAGCGGCAGTAGGTGTTGCGGAGATTTTCGACTATCTCGCGGAGCTTCATCACCGGCCGGTCCTTGGGCCCGACGCCTTGGACGGAGAACTCCTTTTCCAGATCCGCCTCGGTCAATCCATAGAACGCCGGGTCCAGTTCTGGAACGGCCGTGCGCGGCTGGTCGAGGGGATCCAGCTGCGCCGCCATGTGGCCGCGGAAACGGAAGGCGCGCACCAGCTGGTCGACCCTGTCCTGCAAGGCGGCCGTGGCGCGCATCTCGGGCGCGGTCGCGGGAGCGGGTCCGCAGGCGAAAAGGCTCTTGGCCTCGAAGGAGGGTCCGAATCTCGGGGTTGGCTCATCGCCGTCGCGCATGAACCCGTTGGCAAACTTTTCCTGCCACTCCGCGGCCACCGAGGCGGGGTTGCCCAACCATCGCTCGTAAAGTTCTTCGACGAACCCCACGTTGGCGCTGCCCACACTCTCTGCACTGTCGTTGCTCATATCTCTCGATTCGTTCCTTCCTCTATCGGCTCAATCGTTGCCTGACCGAGGGCTGACCCGTCCTCCACCTTGCGGCATGGGAGCGCGGTCAGCGAACAAATGAGGGTTAAACCTAACAGGTGCAGCCTGCTTGCCTAGACGTTCGTTCAGGTATTAGCCCGGCGTTCATTGGCCGGGCGCTTTGGCGTTGCGGCTAATCGCCTGTCTGCAATCTGGAATCACAGTGAAGGGCTGAGGAACGGGGTGATGACCCTCCGCGGAACCCATTGGGCGGCTGGTGTTCTCGGATTAACGGTAACGAGTTTTCGATGTCCACGTTGGGGACGACCGAGGTCTGGATGCGTTGCGGAAGTTTTACCGCGCGTTAGGAACAGCGGGAATACGCTGGAATCAGGGGGCAATCGGACGCCAAAGACCCATCACGCGATCCAGCGGACTCGGTTTGTTCCAATCGCTTAGGGCATTCAGCGCCTCCACTCGAAGGGCCGATGGGGCGTCGTTTCGAGCCGCGTAGGTTGCGACGGTTCGTGCGCTCTCAGGTCCGCCTAGACGGAAGTTTGCATTGATGGCGCGGGTGACGGCGTTCGTCGGGCAGTGGTCCGAGGCGAGCAGTTGGGCGAGGGCGTTCATCGCCCCGGCGATGGGAACGTCGTTGATTGCGCGCGCGGCTTCCGTCGCGAGCAGTGGATCTGCGTCGCCGAGGAATCGGGCGATCTCGGGCTGGCCCATGCGGCGTCGGGCGAGCAGGGCGATGCGGCGGACGGCCGGTTGGGAATCGCCTTCAAGTTTGGCGAGCAGGCCCGGGGTGGCTGCATGCGGCACGACTGCATCGACGATGGCGTGGGTGACAAAGGCATCCCCGTCGTTGTTCTCCCGGGCCAGCGAAACCAGGAGATCCGTTGGATCGATCGGCGGCTTTCCAAGCGCGCGGCCGAGGCGGGCAAGGCTGAGCAAGGCCAGCATCTTCACGCGCGGCTCCGGGTCCATGGCGAGCTCGGCGGACTCGCGCCATGCGGGCTCAAGCGCGCAGGAGTCTCCGAGGGTTCGGGCATATTGCGCGCGGATTTCGGGATCCGAATCGTGACGTAGTCCCAGCGCGATCAGCCCGGTCGCCTGCTGGTAGAAACCTCGCCGGGCGATGTTGCCCAACGCCCAGATGGAATGGATGCGCGCGAGGCGATTCGTGGCCGAAGCGGCAACTTCGAGAAGCATCTGATCCGCGGTGACGTTTTCGAAGATCGCGACGCCGTCCCGCTTTGATCCCCGTTCGGCCTTCAGCTGCGCTGCCAGCCGAACACGGTAGTCGTCGTGTCCGAGCAACTCGATCAGCTCTCGCATCGACTTTTGGCCAAGCGACGGCAGCAGCACCGCCGTGTCGTTGGTGCTGGCCCGCTCGCTCGGTCGCATCGTGTAGAGGCGACCCTTCTGTGGTTGGCCCCAGCCGCCCACCCAGTCGGCGACCAGCAATGAACCATCCGGCATGAAATCGACATCCGTCGGCCATAGGTTCCAGAGGAACTTTTCCCGCTTGGCGACCTTGTAGCTCGCGCTGCTTCGCTCAAACGAGAACGCCCAGACTCCGCCTGGAAAATCGCACACGAAGAAATGGTCTCGCCATTTTTCGCCCAGTCCGGCGCCCGGATTGAACGCCAGTCCGCTCGGTCCCTGGGCGGCGAGCCCCGCGTAGGGCAGGGTGCCGTCGATCCCTCCGCGCCAGGCGTTCTCCGTGATCCATGGGCCGAATCCCTGCGCGAACTGATACGAAGCCCGCCAGCCGTAGTCGGCGCGTTCGACGACGTTGATGACGCGAGAATCGTCCGGCCCCGCGGTGTCGTTGTCGTCCGTGAAGAGGTCGCCGAGTTGGTTGAAGGCGAGTTCCTGCGGATTGCGCAGGCCGCGTGCGAAAATTTCGAGCTTCGTGCCGTCGGGTTCGCAGCGGAGCACGCCGCCTTCGTCCGGCAGGCTGAGAACCTTGCCCTCAAGGTTGGTCACGACGAATCCACGGTCGCCGCTGCTGAAATAGATCCGGCCATCCGGGCCCTGCGTGAGTCCGTGCAGGTCATGTCCGCTGACGCCCGTGTGCACGCCGAACCCGGAGGCGAGTTTCCTGCGGATGACTTCGGAAGGCTTGTCCGATGGCCCCGACGATTCCTGAAATTGCCAGAAATCCGGGATGCAGGTGAACCAGACCCGGCCTTCGCGGGCGAGCACTCCGGCGGCGACGCCTGAAACCCTTTCGCTGAAGCCCTTCACGAAGACCGACGAATGGTCCGCCCGGCCATCTCCGTCACGGTCTTCGACCAGTCGGATCTGCTCGGAGTCCTGCGTGAGGATGGAGAGATTGGTGGCAAACGTTTCCCTGAGAAACGCGTCGCGGTCGCCGACGGTGCGAAACGAAAGATCAGGCAGGAGCCAGTTCGTCTTCACCGTCACGTCGAAGATGGCGTTGCGGTAGCGATGCGTCTCCGCGACGAAGACGCGGCCGCGCTCATCGACGCTGATGGCGACGGGATTCTCCAGCTGCGGCTCCGCCGCAAACAGGCGGACCTTGAAGCCCGGCGCGACGGTAAATTTCTTGATCGCGCTCTCGGCGGCTTCGGTGGTCACCGCGGTTGAGTTGGTCGAATGACCGGTGCCCAGCGCGGCCGCCCAAGAATCTGCGTCCGCCACAACGAGAAGGGCGACGATGAGAACCGGGAGAACTGTTCGCGAAACGACCCGATGAAGCATGCGGCGACCGTAGATGACGAGAGAAAGAGGGCAATGGTTCTCAGGTGCCATCGCGCAATTTCCCGTCGCCGATACGGGGATCATGGACCCACGTTAAGCCTGTAGAAGCGCGCGGAGTTGGTGGCTTCGAGGTCGATGAACGCCTCGTTCGTCGTTTGGGAAGTCCGGGGGAAGGCCGGGCTCGCGCTCGTGAAAGTGGCCGGTGAATTGGTGGCGACTTGCAGGTCGTAGCGCCGGCCCGGGATCGATTTCCACCAGAGCAGGGGACCGGTGGGTTGGTTGGTCAGTTGGAGTTTCACCGTGGATGCGGCGTCGTGTGGATCCGTGCCGGCCGCGAGTTCCTGTTCATCCGTCAATCCGTCGCCATCGGTGTCGGCTCCGGGAACCGGGGGCACTCGCGGAATCGTGGTTGAATCGATCACTGTTCCGTCCGTCGCAACGGCCTCGGTCTTCATCCAATCGCCTTCGACCGTGACGCGGAGATGATGGTGGATGCTCTGGAACCAGACGCTTTCCGGATCGCGCTCGACCATCCCGTAGAGCGCATAACCACCGCCCCCCGAGACGATCCTCGTGAGGCCGCCCTTGGGCCGGAACCTCTCGTAGTTGTGGTCGTGTCCGTTGAGGACGAGCTGCACGCCATGGCGCTCGCAGACCGGATCCAGAATCGCCGAGATCTCGAACCGGTCATAGGTCCCGTTGCCGTTCAGATCGTCGTAGCGGTGTGCGGACGACGTGTTCATCGGCGCGTGGAAGAAGAGGACTTTCCAGCGTCTGGAAGTCGTCGCGAGGTCGTTGGTCAGCCAGTTGTATTGGGCCGAGCCGACGGCAAGACCGTAGGTCGCCTGCTGGCTGAAGGGAGTGAGCGTCGGCAGGAAGACGGACACGAAATGGACGTCCCCGTGGTCGAACGAATAGTAGTGCGACGTGCCGCTGGCCGAGTTGGTCGGAAGGGCGAACGAATTCAGGTATGGCCCGTCGTCATTGGAATAGAGGTCGTGGTTGCCAAACGTGAAGTAGTAGGGCGTCGAGGCCATCTGCCGCTGGTAGACCGACAGGCAACGGATGTCGGCCAGACTGTTCGAAAAAGCCGGATAGATCACGTCGCCCATGTGCAGGACAAGATCGGGATTCCACGTTCGCAGCGACGCGGCGACGGCGTATTGGGTCAGCCCGCCGTTGCCGGAATCTCCCAACGCACTGAATCGAGTGATCCCGTTGGTCGGAGCGGTCGACAGGGTCGAGATCATCGAGCGGCCCGTGCGCACGCCGTCGGAAACCACCACGCGGTAGACGTAGTTCGTGCCGGGCTGGAGCCCGTCGACCGTGGCGATCTGGAGCGTCGCGTTTGCCGGGAGCGACGCCGATTGCCCGGTTGGTGCGGAGAGCCCGAATTCGACCCGGCCCGTCAGATTGGATCCCGTTTTCCACAGCACCTTGGCCGTGTCTTTAGCGACGCTCTGCACGATCGGACTGCGGGTGAAGTTCGCTAGAAGCTCGGCGATGCACGCGAGGTTGCCGTCGAAGAGCCCGCTCGAATGGACCTGGATGGCCAGCACGTTGGTGCCGTTGACCAGCTGGGGCAAAGACGCGGAAACATCGATGTCATCGGGTCCAGTTCGATCCCGGTTGGCTGCGGCGGCGTTGAACGGCACTCCTGTCCCGGCGTTGCCCGCAAGACCGACGCGATGGACTTCGGATCCATTGAGGTAGACGACCGCACCGTCTTCGACATCGAGCCGCAGGTAGAGCCATGCTATGTCCGCCCGGTTGGTGACGACGAACTGCCGGCGGAGGAACACGGAATTGTAGGATCCCGCCATGCCGAAGAGCGGCGTCGCCTCGTTATGCACGCCGGAGGAGAAGCCCATCGGCCCCCGCGGCCAGCTTGAATCATCGAAGCCGACCCGCTGCCATGCCGGCGGATCGGATGGGGACGGTTCCGCCACGCCGGCGGAGTAGGCCCAACTGTCCGTGATGCCGATCAATGGCTGGGCGGTCGCGCCGTGGGCCAGCGCCAGACCCAGGACGAGCAGGAGGACGACTCGCGACATGGCTTCAGAGTGCCGACTTGGCGGAAACCGTCAAACGCCCGGTGGATTCGCCACTAGGCTCAGTCCGTCCTCCCGTCGGCCGCATTGACGTGCCGTCTCCGGGCTGGGATGAATCCGGCAACACCTCCCTATGAAAACCCCGCTCAACCGCCGTTCCGCCATCAAACAACTCGGCCTTGCCGCCGGCACCGCTGGACTTTTCTCCGCCCTTCGCCAGACGGTCGACGCCGCCGATGCCGCCGGTCTCAAGGGCAAGATCAACCACTCCGTCTGCAAGTGGTGTTACGGCAAGGTCCCGCTTGAGGAATTCGCCAAGGCCTCGAAGGAAATGGGCCTGAAGTCGGTCGAGCTCCTCGGACCCGCCGAGTGGCCCGTGCTCAAGGCCCACGGCCTGACCTGCGCGATGGTGAGCAATCCGACCGTCGACGGATTGGGCGGCATCAACAAGGCGTTCAACCGCATCGAACATCACGACAAGCTCGTCACCGTCTACGAGGACCTGATCAGCAAGGCGTCGGCTGCCGGACTGGAGAATGTCATCTGCTTCTCCGGCAACCGCGCCGGGTTGGACGACGAGAAGGGTTTGGAGAACTGCGCCGTCGGGCTGAAGCGCCTGATGAAGTTCTGCGAGGAGAAGAAGATCACGCTCGTCATGGAGCTGCTCAACAGCCGCGTGGACCACAAGGACTACCAGTGCGACAAGAGCGCCTGGGGCATCGAGCTCTGCAAGCGCATCGGCTCCGAACGCTTCAAGCTCCTCTACGACATCTACCACATGCAGATCATGGAGGGCGACGTCATCGCCACCATCAAACGCAGCCACCAATACTTCGCCCACTACCACACCGGCGGCGTTCCCGGCCGCAACGAGATCGACGAGACGCAGGAGCTGTATTACCCGGCCATCATGAAGGCCATCGTCGCCACCGGCTTCAAAGGCCACGTGGCCCAGGAATTCATCCCCAAGCGCGACCCGCTCACCTCGCTGAAGCAGGGCGTGGGCATCTGTGACGTGGCGTGAAATAGTTTCAACCAAACGGAAAGGGCGGCCGGATTGGCCGCCCTTTGCTTTCTGATTCTGTGGAGCTGCCCGTCGGCGTTGCCTGCCGGGCTCGAAATGCGTCATCCGCCGGCTCACGTCGCCATGTGCGAGACGGGATCGCACCAGGCGCCCGTGCCCGTGCTCCCGCCGATGGCCCGCACCTGCAGCTGGTAGGTGGAGCCCGGCACCAGACCGTCCACTTCGAGCCGGCGCGACTTCGTGCCGATGCCC
>JAYVSO010000153.1:0-18225 GCA_043775315.1 Verrucomicrobiota bacterium | reverse complement strand
AGCGCCGAGCATCGCTCGGCTTTCGGCCTAAATGCCTTCATTCCTGCCGAGCAATGCTCGGGGCTCCGTGGCTTTGTCAGCAAACCGGATAAGCATGGTTCGGTGTTCAATGTTGGTTGTTCGGTGTTCCGCCTTCTTCCCCTTCATCTCAGCAACTCCCTCTGTTCCTCATCATTCACGGCATGGACGCCATCGGCTTTCAGCAGGCGGATGGTGGCAAATTGGCTGGTGGCCGGATTCACCCCGCCGGTCGCGCTGTCGAATTCGGACGCCGTGATCAGGAGCCGAAGGGCGAAACGCACGGCCTCGGCACGGTTCATCTCCGAAGGCCTCGGAGACCCGTGGTTGTGCTGGAAGCTCAGGATGCTCCGCACCGTCTGCGAACCGGATCCCGACGCGGAGTAGCCGACGGCCTGGAACTGCGCGCCGAGCGGGTCGTAGAAAAAAATCTGCGGCTTGGCCGGTGTGACCGAAGTGTCCAGCCCTGCGAACAACGGCACGACCACCCCGACGCCTTGAAGCGTCATGGGGAGATTGTCGCGCAGCAGCCTGGCCAGCGCGCGGACCTTGGCCGAGAGGCTGAGGGGCTGGAGCTGGCTGCGTCGGTAATACTCGAATGAGGTCTGCATGACCCGCGCCATCTCGAAGGCCGTGGCCGGCACGCCCGCGATGGCGAGAAGCGACGTCGAATCGATCTCGATGACCTTCTCCACCTGGTCGGTGACGATCTGGTTTCCCGCCGTGGCGCGACGGTCTCCGGCCATCAGGACGCCCTCGGCGCAGTGGAAGGCGAACACGGTCGTCGCCTGGGTCTGGGTAAATGTCGCGGCGTTCACCGAAGCCCCGCGCAGGGGCTCGACGCGGTGGTCGTTCAGAAGCGAGAGGAAGTCTCCGGCAATCGGGTGGGCCATGGGTTCCCGGGGTTCTATTGACCGGTGCGCTGGCGGTAGCGTTTGGCCTGGTCGGGATCGACCTTGCGCATGCGTTTGAGGAGTTCCTCAGTATTCGGCTTGTCGACCTTGGGCGCCGCAGGGCCGTCACCGCCGCCACTGCCGGGTCCGGGAACCACCGGCCGGGTCCTCTGGGATTGATCAGGCATACTTCGGGGAGAGTTGATTGAAACCGTTGGCCGGAAGCTCGCAGAATATTCCCTCCGCGCAAGTGCCGAGCCGGTTGCAACCCGATCGGACGCTGCCGGATGCCGCCCAGCGAAGGCCCGGCCCTCCATGCTCACGCAATCCGGGGAGTAGATGGCCAGCCCAGATGCCTGTCCTTCGCCCTATCGGCCCCCTCCGGATGCCTTCCGGCAATCCGTTAACTCCCTTCATGGAAAGGCCGAGGAACCAAAAACCTTGGCTGTCAGGCGAAACTTTCCCAGATTCCCGGCGTTTTCATTCCTGCAACGAGCTCAACTGAATGGCACTGGCCTCAATCAAACAGATCTTTGAACGCGAAGGGATCGCGTCGCCCGGCCAATTCAGCGAGTGGTCCCGCGCCTGGAAATCCGCCGCCGACACCGGTGCGACGGAAACCCTGCTGGCGTTCATCGCCAGGGAGCGCGGCATTTCCGAGGAGTCCCTGCTCCAGAAGCTGGCTGCCAGCTTCGGCTGGCCGTTCCTCGAAGTGTCGAAGATGGACATCCCGGTCGAGGCCCGGAACAAGATCTCCACGAAGGTTGCCTTCCAATACAACGCCCTGCCCGCCGCCTGGGAAAACGGAGTCCTTACCGTTGCCGTCAGCAATCCTTTCGATTCCAGCATGCTGAACGCGGTGCAGTTCGACGCACGCGGCCCGGTCAAGTTCGCCCTCGCCACATCCATCGACATCGACAAGGCGCTGAAGAAATTCTACGGCGTCGGCGCCGAGACGTTGGACGAGATCTCCAAGGACGAACCGCTGGAGCTGCTCATCGGCGACAACAAGGAGATCACCGAGGACGACCAGGAAGCGTCGATCATCAAGTTCGTCAACCAGATCATCTGGGAAGCCCACAAGACCCGCGCGACGGACATCCACTTTGAGCCGCAGGAAGACGAGCTCCGCATCCGCTACCGCATCGACGGCATCCTGCTCCAGGCCCCGATGCCTCCGCAGCTGAAGCGCTATCAGGCGGCGCTCATCTCGCGCATCAAGGTGATGTCCGGGATGAACATCGCCGAGAAGCGCCTCCCGCAGGACGGCCGCATCAACGTCCGCATCAAGGGCGAGGAGATCGACATCCGCGTCTCCACCGTGCCGACGGTCTATGGCGAATCGGTTTCGCTGCGCCTCCTCATGCGCGGCAAGATCATGTTCAGCCTGGAGAAGCTCGGCTTCCGTCCGAAGGAGGAGAAGTTGATCCGGGAACTGATCGTCAAACCCCACGGCATCTTCCTCGTCACCGGGCCAACGGGCTCCGGCAAATCGACGTCGCTCTACGCCTTCCTCAGCACGATCAACTCCGTCACCAAACGCATCATCACGATCGAGGAGCCGGTCGAATACGAGCTGAAGGGCATCAACCAGATCGCCGTCCGCTCGGACATCGGACTGAACTTCGCCATGGGCCTGCGCCACATCCTGCGCCAGGATCCGAACGTGGTGATGGTCGGCGAAATCCGTGACTCGGAGACCGCCGAGATCGCCATCCGCGCCTCGCTCACCGGTCACTTGGTCTTTTCGACGTTGCACACGAACGATGCACCGAGCGCATTCACCCGCTTGATCGACATGGGCATCGAGCCGTTCCTCGTGGCCTCGTCGGTCGAAGCCGTCATGGCCCAGCGCCTGGTCCGCACGATCTGCCCCCACTGCAAGGCTCCGCAGAAGCTTTCGCTGGAATACCTTCAGACCATCGGTTTCCCGAAGGAGCACATCCACTCGACCGCGTTCTACAAAGGCACCGGCTGCGAAGAGTGCCGGCAACTCGGTTACCAGGGACGCAACGGCATCCACGAACTCCTCGTCGTCACCGAAGCAATCCGGCCGCTCGTCATGCAGCGCGCCCCTTCCACGGCGATCGCGATGAAGGCGGTCGAAGGCGGCATGGAAACGTTGCGCGACGACGGATGGATCAAGGTCATGAACGCCGCCACAACCGTCGAGGAGGTGCTCCGCGTCACGCAGTCCGAGGAACACATGAAGGCTTTGGTCGACTGAGCGAAGGACGTAACGCATGGCGCAACCGAAGAAAACAACCCCGCAGCGTTGGCAGTCCGCCAACCTCCTTGATCTGCGGCCGAACAGCCGCCGCCTCTGGCATTTCGGGATCGAAAAGCAGAAGCCGGTCTTCCAGTCGGAAACCCCCGTCGCGGAACAGGGCCAGCTCTCGAACAGCACCGTCGGCAAGGACTGGCGCGCCGCGATCCAACCGCGGTTGAACGTCGCGTGGCTGCCGCTTGGGCGCGTCTACCTCCGGCTCCTCCATCTTCCCTCGAACGACACGACCGAGCTCCAGTCGATGATCGAGCTGCAGTTGGAAAAGCTATCGCCGATCCCCGTTTCCCAAGTCGTCTGGAGCTACCAGATCCTTCCCGGCGCAGCCAACAACCTGACGACGATCGCGGTCACGATCGTGCCGCGGAGCACGGTCGACGAGTTCCTCGGCCAACTCGAAAAGCGCGGCTACATCTCCGACCGCATCGAAGTCCCATTGATCGACCAGTTGATGGGCCTGGAACCACGCGAGGACAGCGCGTGGTTGATCCCGGCCGAGAACAACACCTTCCTCGTCGCGTGGTGGACCGGCGGCACTTGGCAGCAGCTCGCGCTGTTGACCTCCCTCTCGGCCGAAGACCGCGCCGCGCAACTTACGGCGCAGCTTGGGCAGGTCCAATGGGCCGGTGAACTCGAAGGCTGGCTGACCACGGAACCCAAGTGGCACCTGGTCGGCACGCCCGAGACGATCGCTGAATGGGAGCCCGTGCTTCAGGCCGTCGTCGGCGGACCCGTCGACGTCCAACCGCCCCTCGCTCCGGCTGAACTCGCCCGACGCAACGCGGATCGCGCGTTGAAATCGGCCACGGTCGAAGGCCTCGTTCCGGCCGACAAGACGCTCGCCTACAAGCAGCAGCTGACCAACCGTCTCTGGATCGGTGCACTCGGCGCCGCCGTCAGCGTCTACTGCATCGGCGCGGCGCTCTACATGGGCTGGCTGGGCATCATGAAGTTCCAGCAGGGCCGGATCGAAACGGAGGTCGCCTCCGTTCGTCCCGGCTACACGAACACCATTCAGATGCGCCAGCGGGTGCTGATCCTGGAGGACCAGTCGACCTTGAAGTTCGCCGCGCTGGATTCCTGGAAAACCACGGCCGAGCTCCTTCCCCCCGAAATGCAGATCGTTTCGATGACCCTCTCACGCGGAAAGAAGATGGCCCTCTTCGGCACCGTTCCGCAGACCGATTCGTCGAAGATCTCGGACTTCAACGAGGCGCTTTCGAAGGCCGTGGTGAACGGCAAGACCGTGGCGGTGACGCCTCCGATCCAACAGGCCCCGCGCCCAAGCGCGTCCGGCATCCCGACGATCAGCTGGAGCTTTGACGCCATCTTCGGAGGGAAGGACGAATGATCGGCTTCCTCGAAAAACTGAACCTCAAGCCGGGCGAGATACGTCTCGTCGTGGGCGTCGGCTTCGTCCTCTTCGTCGTCTTAAACGTCATGTTCGTCTGGCCGCAGTTCGGCGAAGTGGCGAAGTCCCAGCTCCAGATCGCCCAACTCCAGCGAGACCTTGTCCGCTTCAAGAAAGAGATCGCCAACGCCCCGACCTATCAGGCCTCGCTGAAGAAACTCGAGGAAGGCGGAGGCTCCGTGCTGGCCGAGGACCAGGCGCTGAACCTGATCCGCACGGTGCAATCGCTGGCCAACGCGTCCGGCGTGATCCCGAACGGCATCACCCCGATCAACCGCGCCGGGGCCACGCCCAACCCACAGGATTTTTTCGAGGAGCAGTCCGTCACGATGGGACTCGTCGACACGCAGGAGGAGAAGCTCGTCGACTTCCTCTACAACCTCAGCACCGGCACCTCGTTGATCCGGGTGCGTGACATGAATCTCCGTCCCGACGCCGTGAACCAGAAGCTGCAAGGCTCGCTCACGTTGACCGCCAGTTACCAGAAGAAGCCCGTGGCCAAGAAACCCGGTGCGCCCGCCACGCCCGCAAAGAAGCCCTGATCCATGAAGACCGTGAAATCCACCGCCGTATTTGTCACCGGTATCCTCCTGGCAGGCCAGGCCCACGGACAGAACACGCCGCCAGCGCCGGGCGCGATTCCTGCGCCAGCCACCGCCGCGACCAACAAGGCGCCGGCACTGATACCGCCTCCGGCGCGCAGCACCGCCGCCCCTATCGCGCCAGGCAGCCCGACAGTCACGTTGCCGCAGACCACCGCCACACCACCGGCATTCCCTGCACCGCCCGCCTTTCCGAGCCGTCTCGGATCGAACACCAATCTGGCGACCGCGTTGACCAACGCTCTGCCGGCTGGAGGAACCAACAGGATGTCGGCGCAGCAGATCGTCGCGGCGGCGGCGGAACGCGCCCGCGCCCGGGCCGCGACCAACAATCCTCCGTCGACGCTGGTTCCACCAACCACGGCCGGAGCCCTCGCCTCGACTCCAACAACCGACGGATCCGCCGGCGCCGCCAGCCGCCAGGAAAGCCCGGCCAGGGAAGAGGCGATCTACGAATACAAGCTGGCTGGCGGAACACTCGAAATCCTGATCGCCGAATACATCCAGCTCGTCCGGAAGATTCCCCTCCGCTCGGGTCCCGGCGCACCGACCAAGGTTGACGGTGAATTGAAGGTGCCTTTCGCCACGCCTCCCGGGGTCAAGCTGACCCGATCCGAAGCCATCATCTACCTCGAGACCATCTTGGGGATGAACGGCATCGCCTTGGTTCCCATCGGCGAGAAGTTCGTGAAGATCGTTCCCGAGGCCTCGGTCGCCACGTCCGCTCCGGAGTTCTCCAAACTGACGGCGGACCAACTCCCGACTTCCGGCAACATCGTCCAGCACGTCGTGCAGTTGAAATATGCGCTGATCACGGACGTCGTCTCGGCCATCACCCCGTTCGCCAAGACCCCGGCCAGCGTCGTCCAGATTCCGAGCACCCAGACGCTCATTCTCCGAGACTATGCGGAGAACGTGAAGCGCATGCTGGAAGTGATCGAGAAGGTCGACCAGGTCGTCCCGATCGAGGTCAAACCCGAGGTGATCCCGATCAAGTATGCCCTCGCGGGAGACATCCAGAACGTCCTCGGTTCCCTCACGCCCAGCGGATCCGGTGCGACCGTCGGGCAAAGCCGCAGCAGCACCCTGGGGCGTCCCGCAGGTTCAACAGGGGGCATTGGCGGCGCGGGAGGGTTCGGGGCACAAGGAGGGCTTGGAGCCAGCCGTCTAGGGGCCACCTCCGGGGGCGGCGCCAGCCCATTCGCGGCCGCAGGCGCTTCGGGAGCCGCCGGCACATCCTTCAACAGCCGCATCAACAACATCATCGCCCGCGCTTCCGGTCAGGGTGAGTTTCAGATCCTCGGCTCCGTCAAGATCATCGCCGACGAACGGACCAACTCGCTCCTCGTCTTCGCGACCGACCAGGACATGGTCATGATCAAGTCGATCATCGAGAAGCTGGACGTCGTCCTCGCGCAGGTGCTGATCGAATCGATCATCCTGGAGGTGTCGACCAACGACAGCCTCAACTACGGCGTGAGTGCCGGACAACCCAGGACGCAGAACGGCAAGCTGAGCAGCTTCGGCGGAATGAACAACGGCCAGACCTTCCCGAACCTGGCGACCAATGCGCTCTCAGCCATCAATCCGCTCCAACCTGGATTCAGCTATTTCGGCCAATGGGGCAACGACCTCGATGTCGCCGTCACTGCCATCGCGAAGAACGGAACCGTCAATGTCCTCTCCCGTCCCCGCGTCCAAACCTCGCATGCCGTCCCAGCCACCCTGAAGATCGGCAATACCGTTCCCTACGTGACGGGCACCTTTTTCGGTGGAGGAAACATCGGAGGGCAATCGTCGTCGCAGTATCAGCAGACCTTCGTCGGCATCGACCTGCAGGTCACGCCGTTGATCAACCCGGACGGGCTCGTCGTCATGGACATCGTCCAGGACATCCAGCAGCTCGGCACCCCGACCCAGATCGACGGCAACAACGTCCCCACGACTACGCAGCGGGCGGCCAGCGCCAAGGTCGCCGTCCGCGACCGCGAGACGATCATTCTCGGCGGCTTCATGTCCAAACAGTCGACCAAGACGAAATCCGGCGTGCCGTTCCTCAAGGACATCCCCGGTCTCGGAGCCTTGTTCCGGAGCACGGGCAACGACGGCCAGCAGGTAGAGCTCATGGTCCTAATCCGTCCGACGGTGCTTCCGACTCCTGAAGCCGCAGCGCTTGAAGCCGCGGATCAACGCGACAAGATGCCCGGCATCAAGCGCGCGGAACTCGAAACCCGCGAGGAGGAGCGCCAGCGCGAGAAGGCCGTGGAGAGGGAGATGCGGAAAAAGCTCGGGTTGAAGAGCGGCGGCTGACCCGCAAAAAAGAAACCGTGGTCGGAGCGACAGGATTTGAACCTGCGACGTCTTGCTCCCAAAGCAAGTGCTCTACCAGGCTGAGCTACGCTCCGTTTTCCACGGGGCGGCAGTATTGGTGTCCATCCGGCTCGTAGCAATGCTTTCTTCCGCCCGATTCGTCTCTTTACCGGAAACCGCCTGTTGCTAGGTTCGCCCCATGTCGAAACCTCCGGACGATGGTCCGAAGAAAAAAATCAACCTCCGCACGCCCGATGTGATGGAGGCCGTCCAGGCCCAGGTCGTCCTGCACTACCGCAGCGAACTCGTCGAACGGATCCGCGCCAGCGGCGGCGTCCTGAGCGCCGACGGATTGACCATCAAACTCGCGAAGGAATTCGGCTTCTGCTACGGCGTCGAACGGGCCATCGACCTCGCCTATGCCGCCCGCAAGGTTTTCCCGGAACCCAAACGCGTTTTCCTGCTCGGCGAGATCATCCATAACCCCGAGGTCAACGATCAGATCCGGGGCATGGGCATCGTCAGCGTGAAGCCCAAGCCTTCGCCCGAGGAGATAGCCCACATTACCGCCGAAGACGTCGTGATCATTCCGGCCTTCGGCACCGAGGTGACCACCCGCCGCGCGCTGGAGGAGAAGGGTTGCCAACTCGTCGACACCACCTGTGGCGACGTGATGAGCGTATGGAAACGTGTGCGGCAGTATTCGAAGGAGAGCGTCACCAGCATCATCCACGGCAAGGCCAAGCACGAGGAGACCAAGGCCACCACCAGCCAGGCAACGGCCTACGGCGCGGGCCATTACCTTGTCGTCTTCACGCTCGAGGAGACCGACTACGTCTGCGACTACATCCTCAATGGCGGCAACAAGGAGGACTTCCTTGCCCGGTTCAAGGGAGCCTACTCCGCCGGCTTCGATCCCGATCTTCATCTCAACGCCGTGGGCGTCGCGAACCAGACCACGATGCTCCGAGGCGAGACCGAGGAAGTGCAGCGTCGCTTCAAGGCCGCGATGGCCAAGAAGCACGGCGACGCCAGGCTCGCGGACCATTTCCGTTTCTTCGACACGATCTGCGGCGCCACGCAGGAACGTCAGGACGCACTGGAAAAGATGCTCTGCCAACCGATGAACCTCCTTCTCGTCATCGGCGGCTACAACTCGTCCAACACGTCGCATCTGGCCGAGATGGGCGAAAAGGTTTTGCCCACCTACTTCATCAAGAACGCCGCAATGATGGAGTCCGCGACGCTGATCCGGCACTGGAACCAGCACACGAACCAGGAAGTCGAAACTCCCAACTGGTTTCCCGCGTCGAACCCGCTCACCATCGGCATCACCGCCGGCGCATCCTGCCCGAACAACCTGATCGAGGACACGATACGCCGCCTTTTCCAGCTCAAGGGCGTCGCGGTGGAATCCCTCCTCGGAAGCAACTAAGCAACCATGCCTTGCTCCCGAGCCGAACTCGAACAGCGTGAGCGCAGCAACCTCGCATCCTTCGCGCAGTTCAGCGCCGAGACCCGCGGCCGCCAGCACAAGGAGGAGCCGCCCGAGTGGCGCACCCAATATCAGCGCGACCGCGACCGCGTCATCCATTCCCGCGCTTTCCGGCGGCTGGAATACAAGACGCAGGTTTTCCTAAACGGTTCCGGCGACCATCTCCGCACCCGCCTGACCCACACGATGGAGGTGGCTGCGATCTCCCGGAACATCGCCCGCGCCCTGCGCCTCAACGAGGATCTCGTCGAGACCATCGCCCTCGCCCACGATCTCGGCCACTCACCGTTCGGCCACAAGGGCGAAGAAGTGCTTCACCGGATGATGCGGGGCCACGGGGGGTTCGAGCACAACCGCCAGTCCCTTCGGGTCGTAGAACTGCTCGAACAGAAGTATCCCGGATTCGCCGGGCTCAACGTCTCCTGGGAGGTCCGTGAGGGCTTGGCCAAACATGAGACCGCCTACGACAAACCCGGCAAGAAACTCGGCTTCACAGCCAAAAACTCGGGACTCGAAGCCCAGGTCGCCAACCTCGCCGATGAAGTCACCTACTACAGCCACGACCTCGACGACGGCCTGGAATCCGGCCTGCTTTCTGAAAAGCAGCTCCTCAAAAACGTCGGCATCTGGAACCAGGCCTCGCGGGAAGTGAAACGGCTCCACGGCGAACTGGCCGACGAATGCCGGATCTACTTCACGATCCGTTGCCTCATCGACGGCCAGGTGAAGGACGTGGTCGAGACGACCGAACGGCGCGTCGCCGACGCCAAGGTGGCCACCGCCGACGATGTGCGCAGACAGCCCAAGGCCCTCGTCCACTACAGCGAGAAACGGCATCGGCAGAACCTCGAGCTGCGGGAATTCCTCTACACGAACCTCTACTACAACCCGGTTGTCCACGAACCGAACCTACGGGCCGTCCGGATGCTGGAGGAGCTCTTCAAATACTTCCTCGTCCATCCGGCAGAAATCGGCGAACAGGCCAAGAAACGCGTGAGAAAGGACGGACTCCACCGTTCCGTCTGTGATTACTTGGCCGGCTTCACGGACCGTTACGCCGTGCAGGAATATCACCGCCTATTCAGCGTGAGAATCTGACCATCGGCGGTGGAGGAACCGCATCAGTTGGTTTTCTGAATTGCAGCGGCATCGGCCAACTCCTAGCGTCCCGCCGTCCTTCCTGTGCACGGGTAGCTCAATTGGATAGAGCGTCGGTCTCCGAAGCCGAAGGTTGTGGGTTCGACCCCCGCCCCGTGCACCACTTCGTTCCTGTTCGTTCCTCACACATCCAACCGCTGGACAAAACGCAAATGTTTCATGGCCGCTTTGTCGCAGGCTTTTGACTTCACCCGGCTGAAGAGAGTTATCTAAGTCGAATGAAACTTCGGCTCCGCGACAATTCACTTCGGCTGCGGCTTGATCGGAAGGAAGTGGCCGCGTTGGCCCTGGCGAGATCGACTGAATGCCGCACTGCCGTTTCCTCGGATCAACAGTTGGTTTACAGGGTCGTGCTTTCAGCGGACGCGCAAGAACCGCAGGTGTCGTTCGATGGTGGCGTGATCGTAGTCCGGATTCCAGAAGCCGCCGGCCGGCGTTGGACCGAGTCGGACGACGTCGGAATCTACGCGACGACCCCGTGGGGATTGCGCCTGACGATTGAGAAAGATTTCCGTTGTCTGGACCCAGGCACCCGCGACGAAGACGAATCCCATTCCTACGACCACCCCGAAGCCGCATCCGGCCGAAGCTGCTGACCCACCACTGGCCATGACTCCAACAAGGCCCCTCGTCCTGGCCCTTTGGCTGGTGATGACCGCCATCACCAGCCACTCGGCCACCATCAGGGTCTTCGCGGCATCGAGCGTGGCGGACGCACTCAAGGAGATTACCACCGCTTACCAGAATGAGTCTGGCGACAAACTCGCGTTCAACTTTGCAGGCTCCAACGTCCTTGCCCGCCAGATCGAGGAGGGCGCCCCGGCCGACGTATTCTTGTCCGCGGATGAGATCCGGATGGATCAACTTGAAAAAGCCGGCCGCATCGCATCCGAGACCCGCACCAACCTTCTCGGCAATTCCCTCGTCGTGATCACGGCGCGCGACAGCCATTTGCGAATCCCAACCATCGAGGAACTTTCGTCGAACACCGTGAAACGAATCGCCGTCGCCGATCCGAAAGCGGTCCCAGCCGGGGTTTACGCCCGGAACCACCTGACCACGCTTGGCCTGTGGTCCGCCGTCGAACCTAAGGTGGTTCCGACGGACGATGCCCGTGCCGCGCTGGCAGCTGTGGAGTCGGGCAACATCGAGGTCGGCATCGTCTACAAAACCGACGCCGCCCTCTCAAGGAAGGTGCGGGTCGCCCTGCAGATCCCGGCAAGTTCGGGCCCGTCGATTCGGTATCCGGTTGCCGTGGTGAAGGGCTCCAAGGAATCCAAAGCCGCCATCCGCTTCCTTCGACATCTCCAGTCCGACGCGGCCGCGAAAGTATTTCGCAAGCACGGGTTCCTGGTGTTGCCTTGAGGGCGCATGAGTGCCGACGACTGGCAATTGATCTGGTTCACCGCGTGGGTTTCCGCGCTGAGCGTGATCCTGATCCTGCCGCCCGGCTTGGCGCTGGCATGGCTTCTGGCGCGGAAGCAATGGCGCGGAAAATCTCTAGTCGAAACTTTCGTCTCCCTGCCCCTCGTGCTTCCGCCGGTCGCGACGGGTCTGATCCTCCTAAAACTCTTTGGCCGGCGCGGTCCGATCGGGGGATTTCTCCAAGGCTCGTTCGGCATAGACGTCGCGTTTACTTGGATCGGGGTCGTGCTCGCGTTGGCGGTCATGTCCTTCCCCTTGCTCGTCCGTTCGGCCCGCGTGGCTTTTGAGGAAGTCGATCCGCACCAGGAGGAGATCGCCTCGATGCTGGGAGCGTCGGCCTGGCGGGTGTTTCTGACGGTGACGCTTCCACTTGCGGCGCGGGGTGTCGCTGGCGGACTGATGCTGGCTTTCGCGCGGGCCTTGGGCGAGTTTGGCGCAACCATCATGCTGGCGGGGAATATTCCCGGCGTGACCTCCACGCTCTCACTCTCGATCTACCAGGCGGTGCAGACCGGAGACGATAGCCGGGCGTATGCGCTGTTGGGAGTGTCGGTGATTCTCGCCTTCGGTTCCCTCTGGCTGAACGAACGTCTGCTGCGTCGAAAGAATCCGATCTCCTGAGGACGTTCGCTCCTACTGCCTCCTCCGGCGAAACTCTCATGGCGTTAGCGGCCAGCTTACGTATCATTTCGACATGACCCGCGTAACCGGCTCCATCGGCCGGTGTCATCTTCAGCAACTCCTCGAGCCTCCAACCCCATTCCAACCATGAACTTCTCCGACTCCATCCTCCTGAACGGACAAGACCGTCGCCGCTTCCTCGGCCGCATGGCGGCCGCTGCCGCCTTCGCCTCGGTTCCGGGAGCGTTCGCCGAAGCGTTGACCCGCACACCGAAGATGACCGAGGGGCCCTTCTATCCGGACAAGCTCCCGCTCGACACAGACAACGATCTCATCGTCATCAACGACGCCACGACGCCCGCGGTCGGGGAGATCACCTACGTCAGCGGCCGCATCCTCGATGCGAACGGCGACCCGATCCGCAACGCCGTCGTTGAAATCTGGCAGTGCGACAACAACGGCGCCTACCTCCACACCGGCACGGGCAACAAGGACAAGGCGGACAAGAAATTCCAGGGCTTTGGTCGCTTCGTCACCGGGTCGACCGGCGAATACCTGTTCCGCACGATCAAACCCGTCCCCTATCCCGGTCGCTCGCCGCACATCCACTACAAGGTCAAGCAAGGCGGGAAGGAACTGCTGGTCACCCAGCTTTTCATCAAGGGCCATCCCGGCAACGAGAAGGACGGCATCTGGAAGGGCATCAAGGATCCCAAGGCGCAGGCCAACGTCACCGTCGACTTCGCCCCGCTCAAGGGTGCCAAGGCCGGCGAGTTGGCCGCCAAGTTTGACCTTGTCCTCGGAATGACTCCGACGGCCTAGTCCCTTTGTTCGCCGCTACCACCAACCTCCTACTGCCATGAAGAAGCTTCTCGGATTCCTCGTCGCTCTGACGTTCGTCGCCTCCACCGTCCACGCCCAGGACTGGGCCAAGGCCCGGCTGGAGAAGTCACCGCGCCACCTCGAATGGGTCACCATCAAGCACGGCAACCGCGAGGTGAAATGCTGGGTCGCCTATCCCGAATCCAAGGACAAGACCACGGCCGTCGTGCTCATCCATGAGATATTCGGGTTGTCCGATTGGATGCGCGGGATGGCCGACCAATTGGCCGAAGCGGGCTACATCGTCATCGCGCCCGACCTCCTTTGGGGCACCGGCCCCAACGGCGGCGGCACCGAATCGCTCGGAGGTGCCGACGGCGCGCGAGGCAAGATCGGTTCCCTTCCGCCCGACCAGATCACGGCCGACCTCAACGCCGCCGTGGACTACGTCAAAAAACTTCCCGCATGCAACGGCAAGGTCGCCGTGGGCGGATTTTGCTGGGGCGGCAGCCAGACCTTCCGCTTCGTCACCAACAACAAGGACGTGAAGGCTGGCTTCGCCTTCTACGGTTCCGGCACCGACAAGCCCGAGGAAGTCGCCCGCATCCAAGTGCCCGTCTACGGCTTCTACGGCGGCAACGACGCCCGGGTGAACGCCACCATTCCCAAGTCGACCGAACTGATGAAGGCCGCCGGCAAGACCTACGAACCCGTCATCTACGACGGTGCCGGCCACGGCTTCATGCGCGCCGGTGAAGATCCCGCCGGCACCGCCGACAACAAGAAGGCCCGCGAGGACGGATGGAAACGTTGGAAAGACCTGCTCAAGAAACTTTGATCGGCGGAATCACCCGGGCGTCCGCCGTCAAAGTCCTTCCGACTTGGACTCCCCGAGCAGCGAATCCAAATCCAACGTCCGCGTGAACATTGCGAGTTCACCGGACGCGGTGCGCGGCCACTGTTCCGGCGGACGATCCCAGTAGATCTCCACGCCGTTTTGGTCGGGATCACGCAGATACAAAGCCTCGCTCACGCCGTGGTCCGCGGCGCCGTCGAGTTCGACTCCGGACGCCATCAATCGGCGCAGGGCATCGGCCACCTCGGCCCGCGTCGGGTAAGCGATCGCGAGATGGTAGAGCCCGGTCCGTCCGGGCGGCGGAGGCGGCGCTCCGGCACTTTCCCACGTGTTCAGTCCTATGTGGTGGTGGTATCCGCCAGCCGACAGAAAGGCGGCTTGGTTTCCGAAGCGTTGCGTCACGGAAAATCCCAACACGTCCCGGTAAAAGCCCAAGGCTCGATCAAGGTCCGCGACCTTGAGATGCACGTGGCCGATGCGGACGCCGGGATGGATGTGTGTTTTGGAGATCATAAAGTATTCGGCGTGCCAGGCCCGGCCCAGCCGAGGAAGGGTTCGAGTGGGCGGATGGGGCATGAAGGAGATCCGCTCGCTGTCATCGTCCAAGAAGCCTGATCTGTCCATCTCCAGCCCTCATCTTGAGTCCACCGATTCCGGCTCAGGCGTCAGAACACGAGGGAGTTGGGCACTGTCGTTTGGATAGAATTCGCTTCCCATGCAGGTCACGGCTGGTTACCACCCTGCGCCGCCCATTGCCACTACGACGCGGCTCCTTTTTAGCCATCCATGACAAAAACAGCCACGCCAGCGCTAGGTCGAGTATCGCGACCGGGCCTTTTGATCGGCCTTGCCCTTGCCTTGGCAACGACTGCCAGCGCACAGACCCAAGCGGCTCCGGCTCCAAAAATCGATTCCGGGGACAACGCATGGATGCTGGCGAGCTCGGCGTTGGTCTTGATGATGACCGGGCCCGGACTCGCCCTGTTCTACGGCGGGCTCGTCCGTCGGAAAAACGTCCTCGGGACGATGATGCACAGTTTTTTCCTCATCTCCGTGGTGAGCATCCTCTGGTTCATCTTTGGCTACAGCATGGCGTTCGGCGAAGGCGGGGCTTTCTTCGGCAATCCATTGCAGTTCCTGTTCCTGAAAGGCGTCGGAGCCGCCCCGCAGCCGGACTACGCGCCCACGATTCCGCACCAAACCTTCATGATCTACCAGATGATGTTCGCCATCATCACGCCGGGGCTCATCACCGGAGCGTTTGCCGAGCGGATCAAGTTCAGCGCCTATGTCGCGCTGATGATCGGTTGGGTGACGATCGTCTATTTTCCGTTGGCCCACATGGTCTGGGGCAAGGGCGGATTCTTCAACTGGGCCCTCGGCGGAAGCGTTCCCGTGCTGGATTTCGCCGGAGGAACCGTCGTGCACATCAGCTCGGGCGCCGCGGCACTCGTATGCGCGATCGTCCTCGGTCCGCGCCGCGGTTTTCCCAAGGAACCGATGCTTCCGCATAACGTCGTGCTGAGCCTCATCGGCACCGGCCTCCTGTGGGTCGGCTGGTTTGGATTCAACGCCGGCAGCGCCCTCTCCAGCGGCAGCCTTGCGACGAGCGCATTTGCCGCCACCCACTTTGCCGGCGCCGCCGGCGGTCTCGCGTGGGCCGTCACGGAATGGCTTGAGAAGGGAAAACCCAGCGTGCTTGGCGCCGCCTCGGGAATGGTCGCCGGCTTGGCGACGATCACACCGGCTTCGGGTTTCGTCAGCGTGCCGTCGGCCGTCATAATCGGCCTGTGCGGCGGAATTGCGTGCTACATGGCGGTCACCAAACTGAAGGCTGCGTGCCAATACGACGACTCGCTCGACGTCTTCGGCGTGCATTGCGTCGGCAGCATCGTAGGGATGCTTCTTCTCGGGTTTCTCGCCAGCGCCGAGGTGAATCCACTCATCGCCTCCACATTCCAGAAAAATGGCGCTCCCATCTCGCTCGTCGGAGGGACCGGTCAGTTCGTGAACCAATTGATCGGAGTCGTCGTCACGTTCGTATTCAGCAGCGTGGTGACGTTCATTCTCCTCAAGGTGATCAACGCCACGATCGGCCTGCGGATCGACGCGGAAGCGGAACACACCGGGCTGGACCTCAGCCAACACGGCGAAAACGCCTACAACGAATGACGAAGCCCCCGGGCTGAAGCCCGGCCACTGCGGGCAATACCTTGGCTGGAAGAACCCATCATCAATACCCGTTTTCGCCCCCGGCCGGCGGGTCACGGCGCTCGATGAGTCGAAGTTGTTTGGCCGGATCCCAGTTCACCGGCGTGGCGATTCCTTTGCTCGTCCACTTCATCCCGTTCTTTTTCCAGGCAGTCCGCCACGCGGTAAAAGAATGCCCTTTGTCGGCATCGGACACGCCAAACTGGAAACCGCACGAGGGACAAATCTCGTAGGATCCGCCACCGCTGCGGGACAACGGGGCCTCGGTGAGATTCGGGAAACCGCAGGCTGGACAGATGTGGTTCATCGGAACTTGAGATCGTCCGGCTTCACGTTCCGACCGGGCTGACGTTCGTAGTAGTCGGCGCTTCCCGGCTTGAAGAAGGTCTTCGTCGTGCCGTTTCGGTTGTAGGCTGCGAACGACCGCGACCTGGGGTCGAAGACACGAAGGACTCCGTCGTCGTCGACTTTCATGAGCAGGGCCCCGGACTTGGCGCGTTGCAGAAACTCCCAAGCGAGCCGGGCGTAGTCTTCGGGGCTCTTCGCTTTGAAATTGCCGCCATGTCGGTCGAAGTGATCCTGGAGCGACGCGATCTGCCCCCATGTCTCCCGGGCGGACGGAGCCGGCGCAGCGGGTTCGCTCCGGATTTTCCCGGGAGCCTTCTTTTCAGCCGCGTTCGTCGATGTGCCGGGCTCCAGCCCGACGGTGACGAACGAGTTCGTCGTCAGAGGAAATCGGGCGGTTCCAGCGGTAAAATGATACCGCGTGCCCGGTTGGAGGCCCGACAAGGCAACGCGATGTTGAATCCCCAGTTCACCATCCCGCTTCTGGGACATCTGCGCCGGATTCGGCCCGAAGTAGACCCGACTGCCCGTGGCCACGTCGGTAGTCCAACGAATCAATGCGTTTGTTGCGGTGATCGCCTCGACGAACGGCCCGAAAACCAGCTCCGCCGCCCATAGCTGCAAAGGCTGGCCGAAAACGGCCAACAGCACCAACAGACGGAGGAGGGTCGAGGCCATTGATGTCGTGGGGCGCCGCGTCACCGCAGCCGCTTTTCAACCGACGAAATCCTCGCGGAAGGGATCGGCCGTCAGGCCGGATCAGCCGGCGCCTCAGGCGCTGCAGCCTCAGGAGCGGGCGGGTTCTTGGCAGCTTCGAGCTTTTGCCGACGCTTCTCTTCCTTCTTGGCTTTTTTGTCCAATTCCTTGCGGCGCTTCTCGAACTGATAGTTGGGCTTTTGCATTCTGTTGCCTGAAGCCTGTCAGCTGAACTCCCTGGACGCGAGCGGCGATTTTTCGGCCTTCAACCTACCCGGGGCCGTCAACGTCCCAACGTGTTTGCCGCGTAGGGGATTCCCATCGCCGCAGGCCCGGAACGGAATCCATTTTTCAGTTCCCGTTCACCTGCGACTTGAGCCACCGGCAGTTGATGGCCTTTTCAACCAGATCCAACGGGACGTAAAAATACTGGTTGGATGCTTCAAATCCGATGCGCGAGTCACGGATTTGGAGCGAGTGCAGGCGCCGCGCACGAATCTCTTCGGCGGCGATCATCCGGACCATCTCGGAAGCGTCCCCTGCCCTTTGGAACAAAACGTAGCGCGACTGGTTCGCCCCGCTCGCGAAGTGGGTGGAGGCGACTTCAGCAAAGGGACGCCTCCTCCGCCAAAGCAGGCGCGTGCAGGCGCACGGTGCGCTTCAATCCCCCTATCGCCGCTGCAATTCCAGTCGACGCTTTTTCCAACTGGCCGACGAAGACTTCGGGCGGATAGACCGACCGCCATTGGTCAAGGTCGTCGTGGGGGAATCCAACCATGCCCGCGCGATAGCCCGTTGGTTTGGCTCAAAGGGAATTCGCCGGGCCGACCTGCAAGGAAGCCCGATAAACCGTTCCCATGTGAAACGGAAACTCCGAGAACGCCACACGGTGTTCATGCCAGAAGCCGCGAGACGGGCGAGAAACCCGTCCGGATACGGGTCGAGCGTCGGATCCAGCAACGGATTCCCGTAAAGCGCGAGGGTCTTTCCTAGCTGAGAGGGCTTGGGTCTGCCCAACTGGCTGAGAGACATTGAAGAACAAGTATCTGGTCCGTGCGCGCATTTCGGCGGCGGATTT
>JAYVSO010000152.1:0-19928 GCA_043775315.1 Verrucomicrobiota bacterium | reverse complement strand
GAGCGCCGAGCATCGCTCGGCTTTCGGCCTAAATGCCTTCATTCCTGCCGAGCGATGCTCGGGGCTCCGTGGCTTTGTCAGCAAACCGGATAAGCATGCATCCAACATCCAACATCCAACATCCAACATCGAACGTCCCAGGAAGCGGAACGCCGGCCTCCGGCCCGGCGGGAGAAAGGGGCAGAGCAGCAGCGCAGCCCTACCATGGGATGGTGGGGCTGCGCTGCCGCGCAGCAGTGACTCGACGCGGAGCGGAGTTTGACGCCACACCGCAGTTGGCAGGCGGAACCTTCGCCGGTTAGAACCGCTCTCGTGATCGCCGCCATCATCGTTGCCGCAGGGCAGGGGACCCGCATGGGTCCGAAGGTCGATAAGCTTTTCCTCGAAGTCGCGGGGAAGCCGGTCGTGGCCCACACATGGGCGCGGTTCGATGCGTTGGACGAGATCGGCGAGATCGTCCTGGTCGTGCGCAGCGGGATGGAGGCCGAGTTCCACAAACTCGCGGCGGAGCATGGCCTCACGAAGCGCTACCGGCTCGTCGCCGGCGGCAAGGAACGCCAGGACTCGGTCTGGAACGGCCTCCAGGCATTGTCGCCCGAGGTCGAGATCGTGGCCATCCAAGACGGCGCCCGGCCTTGCACGAGCCATCAGCAGATTCGCGACACGATCAGCGCCGCCCGCGAACATGGGGCCGCCGTCGCGGCGCAGCGGGTGACGGACACGATCAAGGAATCAGTCGATGGCAAAACTGTGGCAGCGCATCTCGACCGGAGCCGGCTCTGGGCCGTGCAGACGCCGCAGACTTTCCGCCTGACGGTCATCCGCGAGGCGCTCGGAAAGGTTCGAAGCCAGGGCCTCCTGGTGACGGACGACACGGCCGCCTGCGAATTGATCGGTCAGTCCGTCCATCTGGTCGCCAGCGTCGATCCGAATCCCAAGGTGACCGTTCCGGCGGATCTGCCCTACGTGGAGCTGCTGCTGCGTGGTTGAAACTTGGGCGGCCCTTGCTTTGAACGCGGCACGCCCGTAGCTTCTCCAACTGATCGTGCGGCCTATGAGCAAAAAAATCCTGTTCGGCTCCGCGGCATTCCTGCTCGCGTTGAACCTCTTCTTCGGAGCGCAGATCCACCTCTACTCGGCGCAGTCGGGTGAGAAGGAGAATCCCTACGAGCAATACCGTGTCTTCACCGAAGTGCTGGAAAAGGTCCGGCAGGACTACGTGGACGGCACGAACCTGACCTACAAGGAACTGATCCACGGTGCGCTCAAAGGCATGCTGGGAACTCTGGATCCCCACAGCGAGTTCATGCCTCCGGTGGCCTACAAGGATCTGAAGGATGATACGCAGGGCGAGTTCAGCGGCGTCGGGATCGTCGTTTCGGTCAACCGCGAGAAGTATTTGACGGTCGTGGCTCCGATGGACGACAGCCCAGGCTACAAGGCCGGCATTCTTCCCGGCGACCGGATCGTCAAGATCGACGGGAAGAACGCGGAGAAGCTCCCGCTGGACGAGGCCGTAAAGCGTCTCCGCGGCAAGACCGGCACCGATGTGACGTTGACCCTTTTCCGCGCGTCGAATGGCGAGACCAAGGAATACAAGCTGACCCGCGAGACCATCCGCGTCAGCACGATCAAGGACATCAACAGCCGCTCGGAATTTCCGTTGATCTCCGACAAGACCGGCTACGTCCGCATCAGCCAGTTCGGCGAACAGACCGCGTCCGATCTCGAAATCGCGCTGCAGAAACTGGAGAAGAACGGGATGCAGTCGCTTGTCCTCGATCTCCGCGGCAACCCGGGTGGGTTGCTCGAACAGGCCGGGCAGGTGGCGGAGAAATTTCTTCCGCGCGGCCAACTTGTCGTTTCGACCGAGGGCCGTGGCGCCACCCAGAAATCGGAATATCGTTCGCGCAACCGCAACCAGCGCAAACTTCCCATGGTCGTGCTGGTCAATGGCGGCAGTGCCAGCGCCGCCGAGATCGTTGCCGGGTGCCTGCAGGATCTTCAGTCCATCACCCGCGCGGTCGTCATCGGCGAACAGACCTTCGGCAAAGGCTCGGTCCAGAGCATCCTGCCGCTTCCCGACGGTTCCGCGCTTCGGCTCACGACCGCCAAGTATTACACCCCGAGCCACAAGGTGATTCATGAGAAGGGCATCACGCCCGACATCATCGTTCCGATGAGCGACGACGACGAACGCGCACTCGCTCTCCAGCGTTCGCTCGGTGGAACCGAATCGCTCGACGACGCCGAGCGCGACCGGGTGCGGGCGGTGCGTGACGTCCAGCTCGACCGGGCCGTCGACCTGCTCAAAGGATTGAGCGTTTTCACCCAACGGCTGGAACCTGTCGGAACCAAGAAAGTGGCCGATGCCGCCAAGGCATTGGCCGATCCGAAGCCCCGGTGACGTTGCTCGCCATCGAGTCGTCCTGCGACGAAACCAGCTCCGCCGTCGTCCGTGACGGGGTTGTTCTGGCCAACATCGTCGCCACTCAGACCACGCTTCATGCGGAATATGGCGGAGTTGTTCCCGAGTTGGCCACCCGCGAACACCTTCGAAACCTGACGCCCGTCATCCACGAGGCGCTCTCCACTTCTGGGACCGGATTCAAAGACCTCGATGCCGTGGCCGTTACGCGTGGTCCTGGGTTGCCGGCGGCGTTGATGGCGGGGCTAAAAGCCGCCGAGGCATTGGCCTATGCGTTTCGCAAACCACTCGTCACCGTCAACCACCACGAAGCGCATCTGTATTCGCCGTGGATCTCCGGTGAACCGCCGCGTGCCGACTTCGGGGCCTTCGAGCCTTCAGTTTCGCTCATCGTCAGCGGCGGGCACACCATCATGGTCCTTGTCGAAGCAGAGCTCCGCCATCGTGTGCTTGGTTCGACGATCGACGATGCAGCGGGGGAATGCTTCGACAAGATCGCCAAGCTCATCGGCCTGCCTTATCCAGGCGGGCCCCTTGTCGACAAGCTCGCCAAGGAAGGCAATCCGCGAGCCTACGATTTTCCCCGTCCGATGATCCGTGACGGAACCGACGACTTCAGTTTCTCCGGCCTGAAGACGAGCGTCCGCTACTTCCTGGAGAAGCGGCCCGGATTGGCCGACGACCCGAAGCAGCTCCGCGATCTTTGCGCCAGCGTGCAGGCGGCGATCGTCGAGACCCTGGTCGCGAAGACCATCCGCGCCGCGCTGCGGGAAGGAGTCCGCTGTGTCACCGCCTCGGGTGGTGTCACCTGCAACA
Organism: Verrucomicrobiota bacterium; assembly: GCA_043775315.1. GTDB lineage: Bacteria > Verrucomicrobiota > Verrucomicrobiia > Limisphaerales > CANJSG01 > CANJSG01. The sequence goes on along the minus strand of JAYVSO010000152.1, from coordinate 16,684 downwards.
CCGGCCTCCGAGATTTGCTGGCTGTCACTTGCCGGAAGAACGGACTCACGCTTCGTCTCGCCGAGCGCAGCCTCTGCACCGACAACGCGGCCATGATCGGGATCCTCGCCGAACGCATGCTCATGGCCGGGCGCATCGAGACCGACCTTGATGTCGAGTGCCTGCCGGGCTGGCCTCTGGGCCCGGCGATCCCGCCACTTTGACTTCATCCGCGACCGCCTCTAGCCTCGCGGCGCATGAATGTTCTCCGGTTCAAAGACCGTGATTTTGCCGATCGCCTCGCCGCACTGGCCGTGGCTTCCAGCCTGTTTGATCCCGTCATCGAGAAGCGCACGAAAGCCATCGTCCAAGCCGTCAAGGAACGCGGCGACGCCGCGCTCTTGGAGTTCACCGCCAAGTTTGACGGCGCCGAGTTGGCCGACGCTTCCCGGCTTTCCGTTTCGTCTGCGGAACTGCTGACTGCTTCGCTGAAGGCCGACGGGCCCTTGCGGGACGCGGTGGCCGAGGCGTCGAAAAACATCGCGGTCTTCGCCCGAAGGAGCATTCGCAAGGCGTGGTCCACGAAGAACAGCCACGGCGCTTCGGTCGGGGAGAAGTTCGATCCGTTTCAACGCGTAGGCATCTACATCCCCGGCGGCACGGCTCCGCTCGTCTCCACCGCGCTCATGACCATCACGCTGGCCAGGGTCGCGGGCTGTCCCGAGATCGTAGTCTGCACTCCGTGCGGCAAGGACGGCGGCATCAATCCCGCGCTCCTGTTCGCGATCAAGCAGGCCGGCGCCACCGAGATTTATCGCGTGGGCGGTTCCCAAGCCATCGCCGCCATGGCGCTCGGCACCGCGACGATCAAACCGGTGCAAAAAGTCTTCGGTCCGGGCAACGCCTACGTCGTCGCGGCCAAGCGCCTCCTCTTCGGCCATGTCGCAGTCGATCTGCTGCCCGGGCCCAGCGAAGTCCTGGTGCTCGCCGACGATTCCGCCAAGCCCGCCAACATCGCCGCCGACCTTCTCGCGCAGGCTGAACACGGCTCCGGCCACGAACGCGTCTGGTTCCTCACGCCGTCGGCCAAACTCATCAAGGCCGTGGAGAAGGAAATCGCGAAACAGCTCCCGAAGCTTTCGCGGCGCGAATTCATCGAGCGGGCGCTCAAGGACAACGGCTGGCTCATCCAGACGGAATCGTTGGATTCCGCCATCGACCTCGCCAACCGCCTTGCGCCGGAGCATTGCGAAGTGATGACGAAGCAGGCGCGGAAGGTTTCCGAACGCATCCTCACGGCCGGCGCGATCTTCCTCGGGAACGATTCGCCAACCGTCCTAGGCGACTACGTGGCGGGGCCCAGCCACACGCTCCCGACCGGCGGTGCCGGACGCAGTTTCGCCGGCCTGACCGTCGACCAATTCCAGCGCCGCACCAGCGTCGTCGAATACACCAAACCCGCGCTCAGGAAGGCGTTGAAGGCGGTGAAGAAGTTCGCCGAACTCGAAGGCCTCGACGCCCACGGCCGGTCGGCCGAGGTGCGAAAATAGACCGGCGAGCGGGCAAACGCATGCCCAATAGCCACTATTGCCGGCCCGATTTCGAACAGTATTCTTTAACTATGAATCTTGCCGCCCTTAAACGCGCATCCGCAGGCTTGCTCCCTGAGCAACGACGGGAACTGGCGTCTTTTTTGGCAGAGCTTCCGACCGATGCTCTTTCCGAAGATCCCACGGTCTACGGACAAACTTGGATCGTCGCCGATCGCGACCACCTTGCCGGGGCGCCCCGAGTTTCCGGCACGCGAATCCCGGTGGCCTTGATCCTCGAATCTCTTGCGGCCGGAATGTCGTTGGAAGAGATCGTCGACGCTTATCCCAGCCTGAGCCTTGGGTCGGTCAAGGGTGTGCTGGCGCAGCTCGGCCGAGAACTTCAGCCCATCGTCGCTTGAGAATTCTCATCGACGAAAACCTGCCCTGGAAACTCGATTGGTCCGGGGTCCGAAACGGTTCAGATTGGCCCCTCTGATTTCTTTCCAGCCCATGCCCAAAACGTCCAAACTCATCCGTCCGCTCGTCCACTCGCTCCACGCCTACGTTCCGGGCGAGCAGCCGAAGGTGAAGGGGTTGATCAAGCTCAACACCAACGAGAATCCCTATCCGCCGTCGCCCAAGGTGCTCAGGGCGACCAAAGCCGCCGTCGATAGTCGGCTGCGGTTGTATCCCAATCCGACGGCGCAGGCGCTCCGCGAAAAACTGGCCAAGCTCCATGGCTGTGCGCCCGAGAACATCATCATCGGCAACGGTTCGGATGAAGTGCTGGCGCTGGCGACGAGGACGTTTGTCGAGCAGGCGACGGCCAAGCGCAGCTCGAAGTCGACCATCCAATACTTCTGGCCGAGCTATTCTCTTTACCCGGTGTTGGCGGACATCCACGGCGGGGCCAAGAACGTCGTGCCGTTGAATCCCGACTTCAGTCTGCCTTCCGTCGCCGAGTTGAAGCGCGGCAAACAATGGGACTTCAACGCCGCGCTCACCTTCGTCACGACGCCTAATGCCCCAAGCGGCAGAGGCTATCCCACGGGCGAGCTGGATACGCTCTGCGCCGCGATGAAGGGCGTGGTGATCCTCGACGAAGCCTACGTGGATTTCGCCGACGAGAGCGCCGCCGCGCTCGCGCTCAAGCATCCACACGTCATCGTTTCGCGGACCTTCTCCAAGGCCTACAGCCTGTGCTTCCAACGCGTCGGCTACTTCATCGCCCATGCCGATCTCGTCGCGGCGCTCGACAAGATGCGCGACAGCTACAACGTGAATGGCCTCGGCCAGATCGCCGCGGCCGCGACGCTGGATGACCTGCCTTACTACCGGGAAAATTTCCGGCGCGTGATCGCCTCCAGGACCAAGGTGACAAGCGAGCTGACGGCTCTTGGCTTCACCGTGTTGCCGAGCCAGACCAACTTCATTCTCGCCCGTCCGCCCAAGTTCCCGGCGCAGGAATGGCTCCAGAAGCTGCGGGACCAGAAGATCATCGTCCGCTGGTTCAGCGCGCCCGAGGTGCGGGACTACCTGCGCATCACCATCGGCAACGAAAACGAGATGGCGGCCCTGATCCGCGTGGTGAAGAGGCTCCTGAAGGGCTGACGGACTTGGGCACACGCCGGGCGTCCGGCCGTCTCCGGCCAACTTGATTGTCCAACGGCTTGCGGCCCCTGGGCACGGGCCGTTTACTGGTCGGGCCATGTCGTCGCCCGAGTTCGTCCATCTGCACCTGCACACCGAGTTTTCCCTGCTCGATGGGGCCTGCCGTCTTGACCGGCTCATGGACCGTGCGGCCGAGCTCAAGATGCCCGCGATGGCCATCACCGACCACGGCGCGATGTTCGGCGCGATCGAGTTCTACAAGGCGGCCCACGAGAAGGGGATCAAGCCCATCATCGGCTGTGAATGCTACGTCGCGCCGGCCAGCCGCAAGGACCGCAAGGCCGTCCAGAACGCGTCGGGCCGCGAGCTTTACCAGCACCTCGGCCTGCTGGCGGCGGATGAACAGGGCTACAAGAACCTCATCAAACTCGTCACCCGCGCGCACCTCGACGGCTACTACTACAAGCCCAGGATCGACAAGGAACTGCTGGCCCAGCACGCGGGCGGACTCATCGCCATGTCGGGCTGTCTCGCCAGCGAAGTCCCGGCGCTCCTGATGCAGGACCAGGTGCAGAAGGCGCGCGAAGCGGTGGACTGGTTCAAGCAGGTCTTCGGAGCCGACCGCTACTATCTCGAACTCCAGAACCACGGCATTCCCGAGCAGGCCAAGGTGAACCGCCACCTGCTGGAGTTCGCCAAGGAGTTCGGCCTGAAAACGATCGCCACGAACGACGTCCACTACGTCGAGAAAGGCCATTCGTTCGCGCACGACTGCCTCGTCTGTCTCGGCACGCAGACGACGATCAACGACCCGAAGCGCATGCAGTATCAACGCGAGCAGTTCTACCTGCGCTCGGCCGAGGAGATGTCCGCGCTCTTCAGCGAAGTGCCGGATGCCGTCCGCAACACGCTGGAGGTGGCGGAGAAGGTCGATCTAAAGATCAAGTTCGGCGAGCTGCACTACCCCGTCTTCAATCCGCCGGAACTCTTCACCCGCGAAGGCTACCTCCGCCACATGCTGGCCGAAGGGCTCAACCGCCGCTACACGCTCAAGGCGAAGGCGGTCGGCCAGGAGTTCGTCATCGAAGGCATCGAGGACCCGACACGGTTGCCAACCTACAAGGTAGGACAGGCTTCCAGCCTGTCCCAAGGGTCTGCGGATGGAACGGAAGCGTCCCTGGGCAGGCAAGATGCCCGCCCTACCTTGGACGATCCCAACGTCGCCGCCGCCATCCAGACCGTCATGGATCGTCTCCAGCTTGAACTCGGCGTCATCGAGAAGACCGGGTTCATCTCCTACTTCCTCATCGTGGCCGACTTCATCCGCGCGGGCCGCGAGATGGGCGTCGCCTGCGTGGCGCGTGGTTCGGCCGCAGGCTCCATCGTCACCTACCTGCTGGACATCGCGAACGTCGACCCGATCCGCTACGGCCTGCTCTTCGAGCGCTTCCTCAATCCCGAGCGCGTCAACCCGCCCGACATCGACATCGACTTCGCCGACGACCGCCGCGCCGACGTCATCGAATACGTCCGCCAGAAATACGGCCGCGACTGCGTGGCCCAGATCATCACCTTCGGCACGCTTGGCGCGAAGTCCGTCGTCCGCGACGTGGCCCGCGCCATGGGCCGCAGCTACGGCGACGGCGACCGCCTGGCCAAGATGATCCCCAACGAGCTGAAGATGACGTTGGAGAAGGCGCTCAAGGTCAGCGCGGAGTTCAAGACCGCCTACGAAACCGAGGAGGCGACGAAGGAGGTCATCGACGTCGCCCTCGTGCTCGAAGACCTCACGCGCAATTCCTCCGTGCACGCCGCCGGCGTCGTCATCGGGCCGGAGCCGTTGGAAAATCTCCTGCCGCTGAAGATGGACGAGGACGGCACCATCGTGACGCAGTATGCGATGAACCCGGTGGGAGATCTCGGCCTGCTGAAGATGGACTTCCTCGGGCTCAAGACGCTCACCGTCATCCGCAACACCTGCGAGATGGTGAAGCGCACGCAAGGGAGCGACATCGACATCGACCGCATCCCGCTCGACGACGCGAAGAGCTACGGCCTGTTGAACAAGGGCATGACGGTCGGCGTGTTCCAGCTGGAATCCGGCGGCATGAGGGATCTTTGCCGGAAGTTCGAGATCGCCTCCGTCGAACACATCACTGCGCTCGTTTCGCTATATCGCCCGGGTCCGATGGACCTGATCCCCGACTTCATCGAACGCCGCCACGGCCGCGCCGAGGTCGAGTATGTCCATCCGTTGCTCGAAGCCATTTCCAAGGAGACCTACGGCGTCCTCATCTACCAGGAGCAGGTCATGCAGTCCGCGCAGATCCTGGCCGGCTTCACCCTCGGCGGCGCCGACCTGCTGCGCCGCGCGATGGGCAAGAAGAAACTCGAGGAGATGACGAAGATGCGCGACATCTTCGTGAAGGGCGCGGCCAAGACGAACAGCATCGACGCCGGGACGGCCAACCGCGTGTTCGACGTGCTGGAAAAGTTCGCCGGCTACGGCTTCAACAAGTCCCACGCCGCCGCGTATGCCGTCGTCGCCTATCAGACGGCGTATCTGAAGGCCAACTACCCGGTCGAGTTCCTCGCCGCCATGTTGACGAACGACCTGGGCGACACGGCCAAGGTCGCCATCCTGATCGACGAAGCCCGGCAGTTCGGCATCAAGGTCCTCCCGCCCGACGTCAACGAGTCCGACGTCTTCTTCGGCCCTGCAAAGCGTAGCCGACGAGGCGATGAGGCGGAGGGTTCCGCAGCGGCTAGTGGCACAGGCGCCCCCGCCTGTGTTTCTTCTGCGGGCGCCCCCGCCCTCCATCCCTCTTCGGCCAACAGCGACCGGAGCACGGACACAGGCGAGGGCGCCTGTGCCACTAGCGAGTATCCTCCCATCCGCTTCGGCCTCGCCGCCATCAAAGGCGTGGGTGAAGCCGCCGTTCGCCAGATGATCGAGACCCGCGAGAAGGGTGGGCCGTTCACCTCGTTGCTCGACCTCTGCGAACGCGTCGACAGCCGCACGGTCAACCGCAAGATGCTCGAAGCCCTCGTCAAGAGCGGCGCCTGCGACTGCTTCGGCCTGACCCGCGCCACGCTCTGGTCGCAGATCGACAAGGCCATCGCCCGCGCCGCCAGTTCGTCGCAGGATCGTTCACGGGGACAAAGCTCGCTCTTCGACATGCTGGCCGAGGCGGAGCCGGAGAAGAAGACCAAGGAAGTCGTCGTGCAGCTACCCGAGTGGCCCTTGGCCGAGAAGCTCGCGGGCGAGAAGGAGCTGCTGGGCTTCTACGTCACCGGCCATCCGCTCGATCCGCTCCGCGAACTCCTCGAACGATACGCCACCCACACCTCCCTCACCGCCGCCACCATGGAAAGCCGCAGCATGGTCCGCGTGGGCGCGATGGTCTCCGGCGTGCAGCAGGGATTCTCCAAGAAGTCTGGCAAACCCTACGCCATGGTCACGATGGAGGATCTGCACGGCAACATGCAGATGCTGCTGATGAACGAGAACTACGAGCGCTTCCGCGACCTCGTCGTCGTCGGCAACGCCCTCATGGTCCTCGGCGAGGTCAACAACTCTGAGGACAAGGCCAAGATCTTCCCGACCGAAATCTTCCCGTTGGAAGACGCGGTGAAGAAGTTCACCAAGCAGGTCCACGTCCGCATCCGCCTCGACCAGTTCCGCGACGGGCAGTTCGAGCAGGCGCTGGCCGTGGCCCAGGCGCATCGCGGATCGGTCCCGCTCTTCTTGAATCTCAAGCCGCTCGCCGGTGAATGGGTTCACATCCAGGCCAACGACCGCTTCTGGGTCACGCCGTCCAGCGCCCTGCGCGACGCCTTCCGCGACCTCTTCGGCGAGGAAAGCTGGCACGTCAGCGTGGACAGCAACCTGCCCGAGCGGCAGCGCAAGCCGTGGGAGAACCGCGGTCCCGCCAACGGCGGCGGGAATGACGAAGGCCAAATGAGGAAAGGAGGGGACAAGTGAGCCATGCCGCAACGACTCTGGAGATTGTTTTGGGTAGCCTTGTCTACGGCGGATCACTCCTCCTTTGGCCGCTCCGTCGTGTTCTCCATCACCGCCGCAAAGTGCGCGGAAAAGTGTTGCTGATCATCTGGTTCATCCAGCTCGTGAGCTACCTCTTCGTCTTCGCCGACATGTGGATCCCAATGCGCATTCTGGAGCACGGCTATTACTGGCTGGTCATTCTGCCGTTCCTGAACCTTGCCTTTGGTTTCGCTTCCGTCGTCGCTTGGATCAGAGACGAGATCTACGAGAAGGAACATTCTAGAAACGCCAAATGAGAACCGGTCTAAACCAAAGCTGCGGAGCGGCGGCAGACAATAGCCCACGGCGTGAGCCGTGGGTTTCCAGGCTTCGTCGGCAAAGCCCCGGATGGGGCGGCAGAGTCGATGGGACCCATCTCGTCGACTTCGTTCTTTCGCCCCTCCGGGGCTTGCCCTTGTTCCGCAGCCAACCCACGGATCACGCTGTGGGCTACTTTCTTGCGGTGCTCCGCACCTGTCCCCGTGTCCAGGTTGGGGCTTCGTCCTATTGCTTCGGCCTTTGGCCTTTGAATTTCTGATTTCAACATGACCAGCTCCCAGCTCATCCCCGTCCTGCTGACGCCGTTGATTGCGTGGCGGGTCTACCGGCGCTTCCGCAAGAACGTCGGAAGGCAGCCGTATCGGCCGGTGCGGCTGGTGGCCTATGGAACGATGTTCCTCGCCACCGTCGCGCTCATCGGCGCGGTGTCGTTCAACCAGCCGATGTCGCTGCTGAGCTTGGCGGCGGGTGTGGCCATCGGCGCGGCGTTTGGGTTCCTCGGACTCCGGCTCTCCCGCTTCGAACGGACGGACACCGGTTCTTTCTACACGCCGAACACCCTGCTCGGCGGCGGCATCTCCGTCCTCTTCGTCGGCCGCCTTCTCTACCGCTTCGTCGTCTTGAACCAGGTCGGCGATCGCCCGCATTGGTCCCCGCAAAACCTGGTGGCCAGTCCGCTGACCCTTGCGCTCTTCGGTCTGACCGCCGGCTACTATGTCGTCTTCTCGCTGGGAGTCGTCTGGCGAATGCGCCGCGAATCTTCCGTTCCTGCGGCGACACCGGCGGCGTTGGAAGTTGAGCCGGTTTCTCCTCCGTAACCGCTTCGTGTCTGCTGCGTCTCTTTGGGCGAACCATCGGCACGGCGTCTCCCGCAGGACCGGCTGCCAAGGTCAGTCCAACAACCCAGTCCAGATCATGAAAAGAATCGTTCGTTCTATCGCCCTCGCTGTTGTCGGTTTTGCGGTGATCCACGCCCACGCCCAGGAAGGGCAACGGCCGGCCGGACGCCCGGAAGGCGCCCAACGTCGTGAGGGCGGCGATGGCGGTGGACGCGGTGGTCCGATGATGCGGATGAATCCCCTGATGCAGGCGCTCGATACCGACAAGAACGGGGAACTCTCGGCCGCCGAGATCGCAAATGCTTCTGCCGCCCTGAAGGCGCTCGACAAGAACGGCGACGGCAAACTGTCCGCGGATGAACTGCGGCCCGCGGGAATGGAAGGGGAACGCGGTGGTCCCCGCGCGGACAATAACTCTGAGGCGATCACCCGCATGATGGCCTACGACAAGAACGGCGATGGAAAACTTTCGGCGAAGGAGCTGCCCGACCGGATGCGCGGGATGATCGCGCGCGGTGACACCGACAAGGATGGGTTCATCAGCAAGGCGGAGCTCACGAAGCTGATGACGGCACAGAACAGCGGCCGTGGTCCCGGTGGCGAAGGCGAAAGGCGCCCTGAAGGCGGTAAGCGCCAATAGCCGCCGGCCCGCCCGGACGAACCACCCTCTTTCCTTTTATGATCCACGGGACACTTCTGCTGGGCTGCATCTTGGTGACCGTTCTGTCGGCGTCCGTTTCGGCGCCGGCCACGGAATCAAAACGCTTCATCGTTCATCACGAGAACGTGCTCGGCACTTCGTTCGAGCTGCGTGTCCGAGCCGCCGATGCGGCCACCGCGGCCAAGGCCGAAGCGGCGGCGCTGGCCGAGATCGACCGGCTCTCCGCGATCTTCAGCGGCTATTCGCCCGACAGCGAATTCAGCCGCTGGCAGAAGACGCACGGCAAGCCGACGCCGGTTTCGCCGGAACTCTTCGATGTGCTCTCCGCCAGCGAATCGTGGCGCGAACAGTCCCACGGCGCATTCAATCCCGGAGCGGAAGCGTTCAGCCAGCTTTGGAAGGCATCGGCAAAGTCCGACTCGGTTCCGACCGCCGCCCAGCTTAAGGCGACTGCGCTCCAAGTCGCCCAGCCGGCGTGGAAACTCAACTCCAAGGATCGAACGGCGGCCCATCTCTCGGACACGCCGCTCACGCTGAACGCCATCGCCAAGGGCTACATCATCGAGCAGGCCAGCGCGGCCGCCTGGAAGGTTGGCGGCATCGAAGGCCTCATGCTGGAAGTGGGCGGGGATCTGCGCGTGCGCGGGCAGTTCAACGAAACCGTGGCCATCGCCGATCCGAAGAACGACGCCGAGAACGCTCGGCCGTTGACGACCGTCCGGCTCCACGATGTCGCCATGGCCACCAGCGGCAGCTACCGCCGGGGCGTTGACGTGCAGGGCCGCCATTTCTCACACATCATCGATCCCCGCACGGGAGAAGCGGCGAACCAGATCGCGGGCGTCAGCGTGATCGCGCCCGACACCGCGATGGCGGATGCGCTCTCGACCACGTTCAGCGTCCTTTCACCAGAAGAGAGCCTTCGCCTGGCGGAGGCGACCAAGGGTGTGGCGTGCCTGCTCGTGCTGGCGGACGGCCGAATGGTGCGTAGCTCCAGATGGCCCGCGGACGACGCCTCTTCCTCCTCGACCATGGCCGATGGCGCCGCGACAGGGGCCGACGCTCTTGAACTTGCGGTGGCCTTCGAAATCAACCGGGTCGAAGGCGGACGTTATCTCCGGCCCTACGTGGCGGCGTGGATCGAAGACAAGGACGGGTTTCCGGTGCGCACCATCCTGCTGTGGCATCTGCAGGCCCAGAAGGGCCAAAGGTGGATGCCCGAGCTGCGCCGTTGGTATCGCGCGGATGAGATGCGGCACCTGGCCGAGGGCAAGGAGCTTCCGGCCACCGTTTCCAGCGCCACCCGAAATCCCGGGAAATACAGCGTCGTGTGGGACGGCAAGGATGATCACGGCAAGCCGGTAGCGGCGGGTCAATACACCTTCTACCTGGAGTCCGCCCGCGAGCACGGAACCTACCAGCTCATGAAGCACGAGTTCGGGGTGGGCGGAAAAACCTTCACCACGACCCTCAAGGACAACGAGGAGATCAAAGGCGTATCGCTTGAATACCGCAGTAAAACGGGCCGCAAGTAAGGTCGTGGTTGCAGCGCCGGACCGGCGCCGACTGCCGATGGTGATGCGGTGGTTGCACATCTACATTTCGATGATGGGCCTTGGTGCGCTCCTTTTCTTCAGCGTTACGGGTCTGACGCTGAACCATCCGGACTGGCTGTTTGGCGGCGTCAGGAAAACGCAGCTGGCGAAGGGGCAGCTCAACACCAACTGGCTTGCATCGGGCGCCGACGAGAAGGCCGTGGACAAGCTGGCCATCGTCGAGGAGTTGCGACGCACTCAAGGTCTGCGCGGATTGGTGGACGACTTCCGCGTCGACGACGGCGAATGCTCGGTCGTGTTCAAGGGTCCGGGGTCATCGGCAGATGTCGTCATCGACCGGCGGACGGGCACTTACCAGCTCACGACAGCCACGGAAGGTTTGGTGGCGCTGATGAACGATCTGCACAAGGGAAGGCATACCGGCTCGGTCTGGTCCGTCGTGATCGACGTTTCGGCGGTTGTGCTCTCGCTGGTGGCGGTCTCGGGAATCTGGCTGTTGCTCTACGTGAAGCGGCGGCGCTCGTCGGGTCTTTGGATCGGGCTTGCCGGAGTTCTCCTGCTTGGGCTGTTGTGCTTGCTTGGCGTTCGCTGAGCGCCAAAGAAGCCTCTCGGGACACGTAACTCAATCGTAACCGCGGTCCGCCGGCCCGGTCTTCATGAATAACCAAACCGCCGAACTGGAACCGACCAAGACTCTGTTGCCAGTCCGGCTAACTCGAACTCCAAAACCATTCACGATATGAACCCAACCCACTCCGTCATCCGCGCCGCCGCTCTTTCGTTGAGCATCGCCGCCGCGGTTTCCCTCCAAGCCCAAGCACCGGGCAATCCCCCGTTAGACGGTCGTCCCCCTGCGGCAGGAGGGTTTCCCCAGGGAGGTCCGGGAGGCTTCGGCGGGCCTGGTGGGCCTGGTGGGCCTGGTGGAATGGGAGGCCCTCCCGGTCAGCAGGAGATCAAGCTCCTCGGCCAGTTCGATAAGAATGGCGACAAGTGGCTCAACGCCGAGGAGCGCAAAGCCGCCCGCGAAAGCGTCGTCAAGCAACGTGCCTCCCAGCCCCAGCGGGGATTCGGTCGTGGCGGCCAAGGCCGCGGTGGCGAGCAGAAGGCCGCGATACCGGGTCCGAAGATGTCGCCCTCCGACGTGAAGAGCGCGGGCGATGCGCCGTTCTACGATGTCAGCACGCTGCGGACGCTGTTCTTCGAGTTTGAAAACGTCGACTGGGAGAAGGAGCTCGTCGACTTCCACAAGACCGACGTCGAAGTCCCGGCCAAGCTCACCGTCGACGGCAAGGTCTACAAGGAAGTCGGCGTCCACTTCCGCGGGATGTCGTCCTACTTCATGATCGGTGACGGCCAGAAGCGATCGCTCAACGTCTCGCTCGATCTCGTGCACAAGGACCAGAATCTCGGCGGCTACCGCACGCTCAACCTGATGAACGCGCACGAGGACCCGACGTTCCAGCGCGGTGTCCTGTTCTCCGCCATCGCCCGAATCTATATTCCAGCGCCCAAGGCGAACTTCGTGCGCGTCGTCATCAACGGCGAATACTGGGGCGTCTACGTCAGCCAGGAACAATTCAACAAGGATTTCACCAAGGAGAACTTTGGTTCGACCAAGGGATCGCGCTGGAAGGTGACCGGCAGCCCGAACGGACGCGGAGGACTCGTCCACCTAGGCGAGGACGTCGCGGCCTACAAGAAGATCTACGACCTCAAGACCAAGGATGATCCGAAGGCATGGCAGGCGTTGATCAAACTGACAAAGACGCTCAACCAGACACCGCCCAACCAGCTCGAGGCCGCGCTCGCGCCGATGCTTGACGTCGACGGCGCGCTCAAGTTTCTCGCGCTGGAAAACGCCCTGATCAACAACGACGGCTATTGGATCCGCGCCAGCGACTACAGCATCTACCTCGATGAGAAGGGCAAGTTCCACATCGTCCCCAGCGACATGAACGAGACCTTCAGTCGACCCGGCGGACCCGGCTTCGGCGGTGGTGGACCCGGCGGCGGACGCCGCGGCCAAGGGCAGGGCGGTGGTCCGAACGGCGGTCCGGGCCAAGGCCCCGGTCAGGGACAGCCCGGCCAGGCGCAGCCTCAGGGACAACCCGGAGGACAACCCGGCGGGCCCGGCAATCCGGGTGGTCCTGGTTTCGGCCAGGGTCAGGGTCAGCGCGGCGGCATGATGGGTGGCGGCAACCGCGTCGACGGGGTGAAGCTTGATCCTCTGATCGATGCGAACGACGCGAACAAGGCCCTGCTCTCGAAGATGCTCGCCGTCCCCGCGCTGAAACAGCGTTACCTCGGCTACGTCCGCGACGTCGCCGACAAGTGGCTCGACTGGTCCAAGCTCGGTCCGATGGTGGAGAAGAACTTCGCCCTCATCAGCGACTCGGTGAAGATCGACACGCGCAAACTGGATTCCACCGAGGACTTCCTGAACACGCTCAAGGAAGATTCTTCCAAACCCGCCGCCCAGCCGTCCTTCGGCCCCGGCGGTTCGCCCATCGCCCTAAAAACCTTCGCCGATCAACGCCGCGCGTATTTGCTGGAATACAAGGATACGACTCCTGTCGCGAAGAACTAGATCGCCCGACGGAATATCCGGTTCGTTTCACAAGCAGCCGACGAAACAATTCGTCGGCTGTTTCCGCTTTCGAGAGGAAAAGGCCGGTTGTTTAAGAACGAACTACCGACGCCAGCGTGACCCCGGCGGCGGCCTGGTCCTCCGCCTCACGGATACGGTCCAGCTGATGTTGGACCTTTTCACGTTCCGGGCCCTCGCGGGTGGAGAGGTTCTGACCCATGGCGCTGCGGATGGAGTGGAGGATGTCGCTGTAGGAGATCGATTCCAGCGGGCGGCCGGGTGCGAACGCGCTCGTGGCGTTCCGGACCTCGACGATCAACCCCGATTTCGTCAGTGGTTGGATGATGCGGAGCAGGAGCCGACTGGGAACTGCCAACTGGTCGGAAAGTTCGATCAGCGTCGGCGGGGGATTGCCTTTATGGAACTGGTGCGCCACGGACGTCATCAGTCGCAGGGCGATGAACTCGCGGGTGATGTGGTTGACCGAATCGGCCAGCCGTTCATGCAGGTAGGCCTTCCGGTTCTGGAAGGCGTAGGCCACCTGCGCCCCGAAGAGGAGCATGAGCCACGACAGGTAGAGCCCGATGAGGAAGATGGGCAGTATGCCGAGCGAGCCGTAGATCTTCGAGTTGCGGACCACCTGTTCGAAATAGAGGACGTTGAGCTGGTTGTTCAGGCCCCAGAGCAGGGCCGCGACGGCGCCACCGACAAAGGCCGCCCGCCATTCCACCTTCGTGTTGGGCATCAGCTTGTAGAACAAGGCAAGCCCCCCCGCCACGATGACCAGGGGGAGCAGCTTGAAGAGGAATTTCACGACCGGTTGCTTGAAGAAAATCTGCACCCACTCGGTCTGGGCGCCGACCGCAACGCTTGCGGCCACCAGCAGCAACAAAGGTCCCAGGGAAAGAACCGCCCAGTATTGGACGATTCGTGAGAACCAGCTCCTGCCGCGGGTCACACCCCAGATATCGTTCAGGGTAGCCTCGATGTTCGCCAGAAGAGAGATGCCGACAAAGATGACTCCGATGATCGCCGTGGCCCCAAGGGCGCCGCTGTTGACCTTTTTGATCGATTCCTTGATGAAGCCGGAAACCTTGGAGCGGGCATCCGCCTGCGCCTCCGTGCGAACGGGAGACCTTTCCTCGTCAGGGCCGAACAGGGAATCAAGAAGGCTCTCCTCCTCCACTTCCTTCCTCGACGGCGGATTGGTCGTCTGCGGGACCAGACCCAGCTGCGGTGCCAGATTCTCAATCGCCAGATCGATCGCGGCATCGATCCGCTTGTCGCCTTCCTCGGTTTTCAGCAGGGAAGTCGAGATGCTGACGACCACCGCAAGCAATGGCACCAGCGACAAAAGCGTGGTGTAGGCCAGCGCGGTGGCGCGGACGGGGCACCGGTTCTGGATGAAGTTCTGGATGACCATCGTCCAGAAGCGTTTGGCCCGTTCAAGGAACGGCAGCTTGTCTTCGTCGTCGATGAGGCCTGCCGGTTCCGGCTCGACGGGTCTGCGGGACGGCTTGATGTCGGTCCTCTGCTGTGATGGTTGGTCGGCCATGATCGCGACCGGGAACCTATCGGACGGCATGCCGAATGACCAACGATGAATGGCATCGCCGCAGATGGTCGCGGAGGGCATCTCGATGCTGGAGATATTCCTGTTCCCGCTTCAGGCTGGCCCGAGATGAGCAGCCCCCAATCGATCACCGTCGAGCAGTTCTTCACGGAACAGTCCGCTCCGTTGGAGATGACGCTTCTCGCCGGCAAGGACGGATTTGGCCGCGTGATCCGCGAGCCGACGGTCAACCGCCCGGGGCTGGCCATGGCGGGATTCACCCGCTACTTCGCGTGGAAACGAGTCCAAGTGGTCGGCAACGCCGAGTTCTCTTTCCTTCGGCAGCTTCCGAAGGCTGGGCGGGTCGAGATCTTCCGGGGTCTGTTCCGTCGGCGCATTCCGTGCGTCGTCTATTCGCGGGACCTCGCCCCGGAAAAATGGGTCCTGGAAGAAGCCGACAAGGCGAAGCTTCCCGTCTTCCAGACGCCGCAGGTCACGATGAAGTTCATCAACAAGGCCACGCTCGCCTTGGAATCCTTCTTCGCTCCGCGAGGAACCGAGATTGGCAGCATGGTCGATATCCTTGGTGTCGGCGTGATCATCCGGGGCGAAAGCGGCATCGGTAAGAGCGAAAGCGTCCTGGCCCTCCTGGAGCGCGGCTACAGCATCGTCAGCGACGACATCACCAAGGTCGCGCTGCTCGACGGCCGCGACGTGGTGGGAACAAGCCCGGAGCTGACCCGCAACCTGATGGAGGTCCGCGGCATCGGTATCATCAACGCCGCCCAGCTCTTCGGAGTGAAGGCTGTCCGCCACGACAAACGCATCGATCTCGTGGTGACGCTGAAGGCATGGAACGACGTGACGGACATCGACCGGCTTGGACTAGAGGTGGAGACCGTGAAAATCCTGGGCGTTGAAATTCCCCACATCACCATTCCCGTCCGCCCGGGCCGGGATCTGGCCCGCCTGATCGAGGTGGCCGCGCTTCATTCCAAATTGAGGCAATCGGGGTTCAATCCCGCCCAGGATCTCGACGATCGGCTCCAGCAAATGATGATTCCCCCGGGCGCCAAAAAGTGATTTGTCCCGCTTTCGGGCAAAAACATTTGGAAAACGCCCGACCCGCCGCTAATCATGCGGCACGAGATGCAAGGTGCTTCACAAACTTCCAAAGGAAACGGGATCCAACGAGAGCTGGTCATCAGCAATCGGAAGGGCATCCACGCGCGTCCTGCCGCCATGTTTGTGAAGGTGGCGAACAAGTTTGAGGCCGAGATATTCGTGGAGAAGGACGGCGAGACGGTGAACGGCAAGAGCATCATGGGCCTCCTGATGCTGGCCGCCGGGCCGGGCACCAAAATCCGCGTCCGTGTCGATGGTGCCGATTGCCTGAAGGCGATCGAGGAGATCGAGAAACTTCTCTCCAGTAAGTTCGGCGAGGAGTAATTCGCTGGCCGATCCTTTTCGGCGTCCTGCTAAGGAAGATCCGCGATCGGGTAGTTCTTCCAGTCGACATCGTCGGAGTGCCACCACTCCGTCATGAGTCCGACGAATCCGTTCCTCTCCATCACCCGCCGCAGGAGTTCCCGATTTCGGATCACTTCAGCCGGCAGATTCGCGTAGTCGCGGCCGGCGCGCTCCGAGAAATCGTCGAATGGAGTGAGCATCAAAAGCTCTTATCCGTCGGATAGCCGGATCAGTGTCAAGTCGACAGCCGCTCCCCGGTTGTGACGGGACCCTTTGGATGGGTTCGCCACGTAGCGGTCGTCCGGCATGATTTCCCAAAACCTCCGCTGCACATCTAGGGGGCGGAATCCGTCGAAAATCTTCAGGCCAAGGCCTTGCGTCGCCAGTTCCTTCTGCACGCGCTTGAGCTTCTCGGCCGATCCCTTGCGGAGAAAACAGCGGGCGTCGGCATACACTTTCTGGCCGGTGAAATTGTGGTTTCTCGCTACTTTCTGTGGCGGGCTAAGGACGGTATAGTGAGCTTTCCGGCGACGAAGTAGAGCATGGCGATCATGTAATCCCGGCTGCGATAGC
>JAYVSO010000151.1:0-9206 GCA_043775315.1 Verrucomicrobiota bacterium | reverse complement strand
GCTATCGCAGCCGGGATTACATGATCGCCATGCTCTACTTCGTCGCCGGAAAGCTCACTATACCGTCCTTAGCCCGCCACAGAAAGTAGCGAGAAACCTCAAACAGCCCCTTGGCCTGTTATTTGAGAGTGCCCATTGGCCAGTTTATGGCCGGATGATAGGAGTGAGCCAAGAGTTATGGCGAGCCACTTGTGCAACCTATCGAAGTCGGCGAACTCAGCTTCAACCTGTGGTGTGCTTGAAGTGGCAGCGAAATTGAGAGGCTTCGTGAAGGGTGGCGGCCCACCTACTGACCCAAAGAGCCTTCTCGGCAAGTTCGAGCGATGTGTCATTCGATTGCGAAGGTCAACCCACAGCGGCCACTCCTTTGAGGAAAGTAGGTTGGTAAGCGTTCCTGCCAAAGCCTCCGCTTCTGGGTGTGGTGTTACCCACTTCAACAGCTTCCTTGGACAGCAAGCCCGCTGCTCATCGATGCCAAAAGTCAGGCCGAGTAATTTAGGATGGCTCGCCATTGCGGCAAGCGCATAGGCAGTGCTTTCGATACATGAGACGCCCGACGAGAACATGCCAAAGAGATCGAGTTCACGACGATAGAGTTCTTCGTGTCCAGCTCCGTCCCCGAGTCTAGTGGCGGAATCCTTGTATGCGATCCAGTGCTCTGACGCGGCACGAAACCGCCAGCCTATGAGATTCGATGCCCCTCCGAATTCCTGCCAGGCCGGTGACTTGTCGGGTTGCAAGAGAACTCTCCGCGCGGCCGCAATGAATCGCGACAGTTCCTCTATCGGGAAGTCGTCCGGCATGTCGATGCAGTATTCGGCGCAGTAGGTCACTCTATGGGCTCGAAAGACCCAAGTTCAGCGACGGCAGCCACGAGGCGCGCCGGTTGCAACCGCGACGGCCCGGAGACGTTAGATGCCATGAAGGATTGAGGAACCCGGCCGGACAGGGCCCGGTGGTGTCGACGAAAGAATACATCCTCGAACTCCGCATCACGCCGCGACTCAACCCTCCTCCGCCGCTCCCGGCAAGCCCGCAGAGCCCCGCCTGACCCCGCCCCTTTCCCACGCCTATCTTCGATCTGCCCCAGCCCTGACAGTGTTCAGCGCATTGGTCATGGCGCTGCGGCGTTCGGCTTCGGAGTTGGCGAAGGACGAGTAGAGCACCCGCCGGGCTTCGGCCCGGTCGACATCGAGCTCGTCGAGCCGCCGGAGCATGGCCTTCTTCAATGCGGCTGTGGAGAGCGGGGCCTTTTGCCGGGCGTCGTAGCGCATGCGCGGCTCGCGTTCCTGGAGATACTGTTCGATCCCCGCCCGGTAGTTCTCGATCAGCCGGATCAGCTCCGGTGCGGACCGATAGCGCAGGCCGGCCAAGTCGTCTTGCATGCGGCGGAGCGCGGGATTCTCGCGGTTGAAATCCCAATCGGTCACGACCTGCCGGAGCGACACATGGGAGGCCTGCGCCACGGAATTCGACGTCCGCTGGATGGCCACCGGCACGCTGATGATCTCCTCCAGCCGGGACAGCGACTGGGCCGGAGTCAGGATCTGAACAGGGTTTCGTCCCATCACGGCCGCGATCTGGACGGCCCACCATTTCTCGACGTCGACCGGTTGCTTGAACCGGCGCTGGAACGATTCAAAGAAGGCGAACTGCCAGTTCCGAAAGCGTCCGAGATCGCCGATCATATGGCGCAGAGCCTCGCGGCCACCTTCCATCCGGAGCAGTTCGTAGACGAACAGCTCGGACGACGGAACGAAGAGCCCGCCACGTTCGGCCGATACGCCGGACGGCCAGCTCAGCTCGTCAAACGACAGCGGCGAACGATTCTGGAAAAGCTCGCGCAACGGACGGATCGAGTCCGATCCCACCCGGGGCAGGTTGACGGACGTGCTGGCTTCCAGGGCGAGCTCCTCCGACGCGCTGCTCTTGATGTGGGCGATGAGGCCTTCGGTGAGCCACGACGGCAGGTCCAGCGCGGTGTCGTTGCGGCCGGGGTTGCAGAGATCCACCAGCAGCACCTGGGTAATGAGAGTGATGAACCGGTTGCGGTCCATTTGAAGGGGCAACTGGATGGAGTAGTTCCAGCCCTGAGGCACGCGGTTCCGGACGACGGCAATCTGGTCACCCTGCTGCGCCGACACGCGGAGGTAGATGCGACCGGGAGCCACCACGGAAATTCCCGAGCCGGCAAAGCCTCCCCAGCGGTCCCGCTGGCCGAGCGCCTTGAGCAACGCGGCCTTCACACGTTCGGATGAAATGGCGACAAGCGACGGGTCCAGCCGGATCAGGTCCTTCGACGGCGCGCCGAGCGGCGACAGCATCGGCGTGCTCGCGCCCGGCGGACCGATGACGACGAACTGCTTGGAAGCGCTTTCGATCTGGAACGCGCCTGGCTGCGCCGATACGGCACCGGCAGACCACCACAACATCGCCAAGACCATCGCCGTCCGGAGCAGCACGGCCGGCTTGGAAGTCTTCGCGGACACGCCTTGAAATCTGCCACACATGGCGAAACCGTCAGCCTATTTCTTGGTGCTGCCGGACTTGGAAGAGCTTCCCGGGCTCGGCGCGGCGGCCGGCTTCGAAGCAGCGGGAGCGGGACTCGCGGGAGCCGCTGCGGCGGGGGTGGCAGGAGTGGAACTGGAGCTCGAGGAATCCTTCTTGGCGGCTTCCGTATAGCCCTTGCTGCGATAATCGGTGATGTAGAATCCGCTACCCTTGAAGATGAGCCCGGCTCCGCCGCCCATCTGCCGCTCGACCTTGCCCTTGCCCCACTTCTTCCGGCCGCACAGGTCGGCCGGGCAGGTCTTCAGGGCATCGTCCTTCATGGACTGGAACTTCTCAAACTGGTGGCCGCACTTGGTGCAGACGTATTCGTAGGTCGGCATATCGGATCAAAGATTCAACGGCTGGTAGAATGCGGATTCACGGGCGGGGGCGCAAGGAGTTGGCCAATCATCCTCTTTCTAGATCTCCTTCTCGGTCTCGCTCTGGTTCTCCAGATGCCTTGTTCGAGAATGAGAGAGAGGACGAGGTCGAGAAGGATTCGCTGGAGCGGACGTCATCCCCCGATGCAGCTCATGGTCCGCTCGGGTTGGACGAACTCGGGTTCGCCGATGTGGTGGCGGTCTTCCTTATGGCCCACGACCTCGCGGATGAAGGCCTTCAGGTCCTCGTCGCTCTCGCCGGATCGCAGTCGGATACGAAGGTCGTGCTCGTGCAGGCTGAAGAGGCAGGTGCGGATCTGGCCATCGGCCGTGAGGCGGATGCGGTTGCAGTGGCCGCAGAACGGCTCGCTCACCGGCGCGATCAGGCCGATCTCGCCACGGCCGTCCTCGAATCGCCAGCGTCGGGCGGTCTCCGATTTGTTTTCGGAGACGACCGGCACAAACTGGAAACGTGCTTGGAGCCTCTGGAGGATCTCGCGCGAAGGGACGACGAGATCCCGCTGCCAAGAGCGTTTCGAGTCGAGCGGCATGAACTCGATGAAACGGAAGCTCAGGTCGTGTTCGCGGGCGAACTCGGCCAGCGCTTCGATCTCGTGGTCGTTGAGCCCGCGGATCACGACGGCGTTCACCTTGACCGGGTTCAGCCCGATTTCCTGGGCCAACCGAATGCCTGCCAGCACTTCATCGAGACCGTCACGGCCGGTCATGCGCTTGAAGTTCCCGGGATCCAGCGAATCCATGCTGAAGCTGATGCGCTTCAAGCCGGCCGCCTTGAGCGCCTGCGCTTTCTTGGCAAACAGGAAACCGTTCGTCGTCAGCGCGAGGTCTTCGATCCCGGGAACTGCCGACACCAGGCCGACGAGCTTCTCGACTTCCCGTCGCAGCAACGGTTCGCCGCCCGTCAGCCGGAGCTTGCGGATGCCGAGTTCGGCGAAGATGCGGACGACGCGGGCGATCTCTTCGTAGGTCAGGATCTTCGACTCGGGTTTCCACTGGCGCTGAATGGGCGTTCCAACGGGCGAAACGATTCCGGCCGGGACGAACCGGTTCCGGTAGAAGTCGGCCGCCTCCTCCGTCTCTGGCAGGCAGTAGAGGCACCGGAAGTTGCACCGGTCCGTGATGCTGACACGCAGGTCGCGCAACACGCGGCCGTGCGAGTCGACCAGCAGACCGGAGGAAGCGGCGCCGACGGGCTTCACTTCGGGGCCGGCGCGTTGGTGGTGCCGCCCTGGATCTTGACCTCGCCGCTCTGTTTCAGGTCGACCTTGAGCGAGGAATCGTTGGTGCCCGGATCCTTGGGGCGGACCCCCTGGGTGAGCAACTGGCCGCCCTTCATGTCGCGCCGTTCGTAAATTCCCATGCGGAGCCATTCGAGTCGCTTGGCGACGGAGAGCTGGTCCTTGAGCTTCTTGACCTGCTCGCGGAGGACGACGAGGTCGTTGAACTGCCGTTCCAGTTCGGCCTTCTCCTTTTGCAGACGCGCGAGCTCCTTCACGAGGAAGGTGCGTTCACCTTCGGAGCTGGCCAGCTTGCGCTGGGTCTCCTGGATCTGGGTGTCGAGCTTCGTGATCGCGCCCTTCAGATCGTTCACTTCCTTGCTGAGGTCGTCGCGGTCGGTCGTCAACTTGCCGATCTGCTCGTCGCGTTTCGCGATCTCGGCGGCGGAGAGGCCCGCTGCCTTGGCAGCGGCGGCGGCGGCATCGACGCGGGCCTTTTCCAGAGTGGCGATGGTGGCCGAAAGGTCGTTCGAAATCGTGGTCAGTTCGGAGAAACGCTGGTTGAGGTTTGTCTCAAGCGTCAGGTTGACGGTCTTGGACTCGTTCAACTCGCCGCGCAGGGACACGGCCTCGTTGGAGGAATTGCCCCAGTTGGCCTTGAACGTGGCCGAGGTGGCGCGCTCCTGTTCGATCGTCTGGTTGAGTTTCACGAGCGCGACGCCCAATCCGATGGCGACGAGCAGGAGCAGGAGAATTGCGACCTTTGCTTTCATAAGCTGAATGGACTGTGGGGCAAGACCACGGACACGCAAGCCCGGGCCTGCCTTGCCAATCTGACGCCGCCACATAGATTCCGTTCATGAAAATTCCACGCGATGTCGGCGTGATGATCCTGCCGAACGCGACGCTGTTCCCGCAGGCGATGCTCCCGCTCTACATCTTCGAGCCGCGCTACCGGCGCATGCTGGAGAAGTCGCTGGATTCCAACCGGATGTTCGCCGTGGCCATGCAAAAGCCCGGCGCCAAGCGCGAGAGCCCCCTGTCCGTCGCCGGCCTCGGCCTGATCCGCGTGTCGGTGCAGAACGACGATGAAACGTCCCACCTGATCCTTCAGGGAATCACCCGCGTGGAGATTGTCAGGACGATCAGCTACAAGCCCTATCGCCGGGTGGAGATCCGCGCCCTGCAGGCCCAGCAGGAGGACAGCATCCACATCGATGCCCTGCTCGCCCGCGTCCGTGACCTAGTGGGCGAAGGGGTCAAGATGGGTTCCGCGCGACCGTTCGCCACACCGGAGAAGGCGGCTGGAAAGAAAGGAAAAGAAAAGGCGTTCCTCACCGCGAAGGAGGTCATCGAATACCTCGAAACGCTCAATGACGCCGACCAGGTGGCCGACCTTGTCTCCTGCGCTCTCCTCCCGGAAGCCGGACAGCGGCAGGAAATGCTGGAGACCGTGGAGGTGGAACCCCGCCTGCGCCGCCTGATACAGTTCCTGATGTCCGACATCACCGACATCAAGCGCCGACGGTCCCGGTAGCCCTGTCCAAAGACTTCCCTGCATGACCCCCGAGACAAAACTGAACGAAGACGCCCTCGCCAACGCGACCCGCGACGAGATCATGTCGGCGATCTTCGCCGACATGGTGATCCATCTCGGCAACACCGCACTCATCTTCCTCGGGCGCATCCCTAATCCTGAAACCGGCGGGACGATGCTCGAGATCGAAGGCGCGAAGATGCTGATCGACCAGGTGGAGATGCTGCAGGAAAAGACCAGGGGCAACCTTTCAGCGGAAGAGAAGCACCTCCTGACCCAGACGCTGTCCACGCTTCAACTGGCCTTCGTCGAGGCGATCAATTCCCAAGTGGCCGAAGAACCAGCCGCCCGGCAATCCGCACCGGCGGCGACGCCGCCCGAAGACGAGCCGCCTGGAAAACGCTTCTCGAAGAAGTATTGAAGGCGACCGCTGCGGCGACCTGCCCTGGCAGCGTTACTTCACGGCCGTGGCCGCCGCTTCCATCTCGGCCTTCAGCTCGGGCGGCATCGGGATGAGGATCTCCACACCGTCCTCCTTCTGGATGCGGGCGAGGAACCCCGGTATCTGCTTCTGGAGCTCCACACCGGAGAGGGCTTCACGGATGTCCTTGGACACCTTGTCGAAGGCGATCTTCTCCGACGGCGTCTTTTCGAGGAGCTTCACGATGTGGAAGCCATATGCGGTTTCCACGACATCGCTGATCTGTCCGGCCTTCATGGTAAAGGCGGCGGACTCAAAAGCCTTGGATGCCGCACCGAGTTGGCCACGGGCGAACGCGTATTCTCCGTTGCGGGCCTTTGAGCCGTCGTCGTTCGAAAACTCCTTCACGAGCGCGTCGAAATCCTCTCCCTTGAACGCCCGTTCCTGAATGCGGCGGGCCATCTCGAGCTTCTCCTTACGCTTGGGTTCAGGCAGCGGGGTGTTCGCCTGGCGGTCCATCGCCGAGATCAGGATGTGCTTGGCCTTGACCATCTCGGGCCGCTCGAAGCGGGCCGGGTTCTTTTCGTAGAACTCCTTCACCTGCGCGTCGGTCACCACCGCGGCCGTCGGCCGGAGAATCCGGTCCAAAATCGCCTGGATGAGGTTCTGGTTGTAGGTATTCGTCCGGAAGCTGCCGATCGTCTGGCCCGTCGCCTTGAGGCGTTGCTCCAAGGCTTCCGTGCTTCCGAGCATCTGGGTGGTCTGCTCCATCACCTTTTCGGTCTTGGCAGTGGCGGTCTTCTTGTCGTCGTCATTGGCCCGTGCGCTGGCGGTCTTGGATGCGATCAACTTTTCGAGGACGCGGTAACGCATCCCGTTGCGCAGGTTCTCGGGGATCTGCTGGCCCTGGACGGCGGCCGCCGCGATGAACTCGGCGAAGGCCGAATCCAGCTGGCTTTCCTTGATCTCAAATGTCTTCGCCTTCGCGACCGTCTTGTCCTCGAACAGCCCGTCCAGTTTGGACGCGGCCTTCGTGGCATCGGCGGCGAAGGCCGCGGACGTGGCGGAGATGATGGTCGCCGAGACGGCGAGGGCGAGGATCACGTAGCGCTTCATGGGGCGGATTCGGTTCAAAGAGTGACGACGCGGACGTTGGTAATGTCCTTGTCCTTCTGCATTTCGGCGATGCACGCCCCGGACGGTTTGCTGTCGAGGACGAAGACGGTGAGGGCCTGGCCTCCGGCCGCGTCGCGCCCGAGGCTCATGTTGGCGATGTTGACGCTGTGCTTGGCCAGCAGGGTGCCCAAGTAGCCGACGATACCAGGCCGGTCCTTGTTGGTGAGCAGCAGAAGAGTGCCGCTGATCGGGATCTCCACGGGCTGGCTGTAGAGACGGACGATGCGCGGGTTGTTCGGCGAACCGAAGAATGTGCCGCCGGCGCTGAGGATCTTCTCCTCGCCGCTGAACAACTGGACGTGCAGCCATTCGTTGAAGGTGACGGGTTCATCGGAACGCTTCTCCTCGACGCTGATGCCGGTCGCGTTGGCCGCGCTGCGGACGTTGACGTTGTTGACGCCCTGCACCGATGAGCCATGCGCCAGGTATCCTAGAAGAATGGCGCGCGTGATCGGGTCGGTGTTCGGAAGCTCCTGCGCCTTGCCGCCGTAGGTGATGTGGATGCGGTCGACATTTGCCGGCGCAAGCTGGCCCAGAAGGCTGCCGAGCTTCTCGCCGAGGGTGATGTAGGGCTTCACCAACTCGTAGGTCTTGGCGTCGACACCGGGGAGGTTCACCGCATTCCGCACTTCGCCGCTGAGGAGGAATCCGGAGATTACCTCGGCGACCTCGATGCCGCACTTCTCCTGCGCTTCCTCCGTGCTCGCGCCGAGATGCGGAGTGAGGACAACGTTCGGAAGCACGCGGAACTTCGAGTCGGCCGGAAGCGGTTCCACGCAGAAGACATCCAGCGCGGCACCCGCTACTTTGCCGGATTCGAGCGCCGCCAACAGGTCCGCCTCGGCGATGATCTCGCCGCGCGCGCAGTTTACGATGCGGACGCCGGGCTTCATCTTGGCGAAGGCGTCGGAGTTCAACATTCCCCGTGTCTGCTCGGTCACGGGCATGTGGACGGTGATGAAGTCGGCCTGGCGGTAAACGTCGTCGACATCCGTCGCCAACTCGAACCCGAGCTGCTTGGCGCGGGTCTCCGTGAGGAAGGGATCGTAGGCCACCACGCGCATGCCGAAGGCGAGGGCGCGTTTGCCGACCTCCGTGCCGATGCGGCCGGCGCCGAGGATGCCGAGCGTCTTACCGGAGACTTCGGTGCCCTGGAACGCCTTCCGGTCCCATTTGGCCGCCGCCATCGTGGCGTGCGCCGCAGGAATTTTCCGGGCGATGGCTCCCAGCATGAAGAAGGTTAGCTCGGCCGTGGTGATGGTGTTGCCGGCGGGAGTGTTCATGACGACCACACCCCGGGCCGTCGCGGCCTCGACATCGACGTTGTCCACGCCGACCCCGGCCCGGCCGACGACCTTGAGGAGCGGCGCCGCCTTGAAGACCGCGGCGGTGATCTTGGTCTCGGACCGCACGGCGATCGCGTGCACGTCCTTGACGAGTTCGAGGACCTTCTCCGGGGAGGAACCGTACGCCTCTACCACCTCAAAGCCCGGCTGCTGGCGCAGGTAGGCTACTCCCTTGGGTGAGATCTTGTCGGCGACGAGGACTTTCATGGACACAAAATGAGTCCAAGGGAAATCTTTGGTCGGGCGGCTAGCAAGGAAAACGTGTGCCATCCGGAATGTGGGGCGGCCCGGGGCGCCGGGCCGGGTAAGCGCGTGGATTTTGTGACCAGCCCAGTCTTGGTGCCTGGCAAGCCGGTGAGGCCAATCCAGCCGCATCCGCCGCCATCGAAGTTTTCGCGTCAAGCGCCGGACAGGTGTTGCACCGCAGCGCCCTGGCTTTCAACGTCCTGCCCCGCCCAATGTTCCAGCGCTGCTTTTGCCGCCTTACCCGAGAATGCCCTCCCCCGTCCCCCTTGTCCTGGCCTGGCGGCAGTTCGGGCGACCGCCGCGGCTTATTCG
>JAYVSO010000150.1:0-25690 GCA_043775315.1 Verrucomicrobiota bacterium | reverse complement strand
GGAGCGCCGAGCATCGCTCGGCTTTCGGCCTAAATGCCTTCATTCCTGCCGAGCGATGCTCGGGGCTCCGTGGCTTTGTCAGCAAACCGGATAAGCATGAATTGAAGTTTCGATGACTGAGTTGGTCTTGCGGGGATTCTGGCTGGATGGCCGGAATTCCCGCAGCCATTTTCTGGAATGCCGTTGCAGCAGCGATTTGCCGAGGACTAGCTTTGATCTTAGATGGCCGAAGCAGAAACCAATTCACCGCTCGGAATCATTGCCGGTAGCAAGGCATTGCCTCTCATGCTCGCCCGCCAAGCGCGTGCGACCGGAGTCGCCAGAATTGTCGCGGTCGCCTTCGATGGCGAAACCGATCCCGAAATCGTCAAAGTGGCCGATGAGGTGGTCTGGCTGCGCGTAGGACAATTGACCAAGCTGATCAACGCATTCACCGAACGAGGAATCGCCCGATGCGTCATGGCAGGCCAGATCGCCCCCAACAGTCTATTCGATCTGAGGCCAGATCTCCGTGCGATGGGAATGCTCCTGCGGCTAAAGGAAAAAAACGCCCACTCGATTTTCGCAGCAATTGGTGAAGAGTTGCAGAAAGACGGAGTGGAACTGATCGAAGCCACTCCATGGATCGTCCCGTTCATGCCAAAGTGCGGATTCCAGATCGGCCGCGAACTGGCAGAAGGCGAGCGCGCGGACGTTTCTTTCGGCGCACGGGTCGCCAAAGAGGTCGCTCGACTGGAGATCGGCCAAATCGTTGTCGTCAAGGAAGGCACCGTGCTGGCCGTAGAAGGATTTGAAGGCACCGATGCCTGTCTCGCCCGAGGCGGGAAACTTGCCGGTAAGAACGGCGGGGCCGTCGCCATTAAAGTAGCGAAAGAGGGCCACGACATGCGCTTCGACATACCGTGCATCGGCTCAAAGACCATTCAAACCTGCGCTGAAAACGGTGTCACCGTGCTCGCCTTGGAGCCCGGGAAGACCCTCGTGCTGGAAGTGGAAATCGTCCGCGAACTCTGCCGAAAACACCGCATTGCCATCGTCACGACGGAGCCCTTGGAACCCTCCCAGCCGCCAGCGGGCACAAAGTGAGCTGGTGACAACCCCGTCGGCCTTTGTTAATCCCTCCGCCGCTTCCGGCCCGGCCGCCGGGTTGAAAACACTATGCTGACCGCGCACGAACTCATCGGCTTCATGCCCCCCGCCCTCTCGGCGGAGATCCTCCAGTTTACCTTCGACACGGACCGCGAAATGTATCGCGCAATCCTGGGATCCGTCGCGGAGGCCCGCAAACTCCGGCCCCAGTTCCTCGAACGTAAACCCCGTGCTGAACGTGACGCCGACATCATTTCCTACCTCGCCAAACCCCGTCTCGACGGAGCCGCGCAAAACCTCCTGCGCTACTGGCTCGTGAAGAAGCATACGCCGATGCTCATCACTTTCCTCGACACCTTGGGCATCCCGCACAAAGACGGCACCGTGGATGATCTTCCGGAGACGATCGACGCCGCGAAGCTGGCAACCGCCATCGACCAACTCCTTGGCGTGTATCCCCGCGAGGTCGTGGCCGTCTATTTGAACGCCTTCTACACGATGAACGGCATCTTCTGGGAACCGCTCCGTCGCATGCTCGAAGGCGACACCCGCCTCCAGATCGCCGGTTGAACCCAGCTCTGGTGAAAGAATATTTCTTTCACCGTTGGACGACCGCCCTATGGTCCTCAGGCCCGTTTTAAGTTACCGATACCAAACTCATGGAACCCCTTGCTGACATCGCTGTCATCGGACTGGCCGTCATGGGCCAGAACCTGATCCTCAACATGAACGACCACGGCTTCACCGTCGTGGCCTACAACCGCACCACCTCCAAGGTGGACGACTTCCTGGCCAACGAGGCCAAGGGCACCAAGGTCGTCGGAGCCCATTCCATCCAGGAAATGGTCGCCAAACTGAAGCGCCCCCGCCGCGTCATGCTCATGGTCAAGGCCGGCAGCGCCGTCGACGATTTCATCGGCCAGATCGTTCCCTTCCTCGAACCCGGCGACATCATCATCGACGGCGGCAACTCCCTCTATGGCGATTCCGACCGCCGTGTGAAGGAACTCGAAGCAAAAGGTCTCCTCTACATCGGCACCGGCGTTTCCGGCGGCGAAGAAGGCGCGCGTTTCGGCCCCAGCATCATGCCCGGTGGTTCCGTCGCGGCTTGGAACGCGGTCAAACCCATCTTCCAAGGCATCTCCGCCAAGGTTGATGGAGGCACGCCCTGCTGCGACTGGGTCGGCAATGGCGGCTCCGGCCACTACGTCAAGATGGTCCACAACGGCATCGAATACGGCGACATGCAGCTCATCTGCGAAGCCTATAGCCTGATGCGCGACGGCCTTGGCATGCCCGCCGACGAAATCGCGGCCGTCTTCAAGGAATGGAACACCGGCGAACTGGACAGCTTCCTCATCGAGATCACCGCCAACATCATGGCCAAGAAGGACGAGGACGGCACCCCGCTGGTGGACAAGATCCTCGACACCGCCGGCCAGAAGGGCACGGGCAAGTGGACCGTCATCGATTCCGCCAACCTCGCCCAGCCCGTCACCCTCATCGCAGAAGCGGTCTTCGCCCGCTGCGTCAGCTCCATGAAGGACGAGCGCGTTAAGGCCGCCCGCAAGCTCAAGGGCCCCCGCCCCGCCATGGCCCAGGCCAAGGATGCCGCCAAGAAGAAGGCTTTGATCGAGGACATCAAGCAGGCCCTCTACGCCTCCAAGATCGTCAGCTACGCCCAAGGATACATGCTCCTCAAGGCCGCCGCCGCCGAATACAAGTGGAACCTCGGCTACGGCAACATCGCCCTCATGTGGCGCGGTGGTTGCATCATCCGCAGCCGCTTCCTCGGCAAGATCAAGGAAGCCTTCGACAAGAATCCCAAGCTGGCCAACCTGCTCCTCGACGACTACTTCCGCGGCGAGATCAAGAAGGCCCAGAAGGGCTGGCGCAATGTCGTCGCCCTCGCGGTCAAGAAGGGCATTCCCGTTCCGGCCTTCGGCACAGCGCTGTCGTTCTTCGACAGCTACCGCAACCCCCGCCTCCCGGCCAACCTGCTCCAGGCCCAGCGCGACTACTTCGGCGCCCACACCTACGAGCGCGTGGACAAGGAACGCGGCCAGTTCTTCCACACGAACTGGACCGGCACCGGCGGCCGCGTCAGCTCCTCGACCTACAACGCGTAGGCCCGTAGGCCGGGCGTCCTCGCCCGGCAAGTTGGTAATTATTTGGACCCACAAAGGGCCGGAGCAATCCGGCCCTTTTCCTTTTCCAGGATCTCACTCCAGGACCTGGAACAAACTCGCGAAATCATCCGTCCAGAGCGGGATCTGGCGGACGTGTTCCTTGTGCTTCGATGCGACATTGTGGATCTCCGGGCGTTGCAACAATTCTGCGTCGTGTGATAGCAGCATCCACGTCGAGGAGTAGAACCACCAGGCCGACTCCTCGGAGGAATCGTCCCGCTCCTCGTCGTCGAATTCGATCGTAGCCACGCTGTAGCCGAAGTGCCTCGCGAGGTTCAGCACCACCGGTTCCAGGTCGAGATAGCGGTTCGAGATGTGCACGGCGATGATCCCATTGGTCTTCATGTGCCGGCCGTAGAGCGCAAAGGCTTCCTTGGTCAGCAGATGCACCGGGATGGCGTCGCTACTGAACGCGTCCAGCGCGAGCACATCGAACTGCTGCGGCGCCTCCCGCTCCATCGAAAGACGTGCATCGCCCAGCACCACTTCCGTCTTCGCCGCGGAATCTTTCAAGTAAGTGAACCGTGAAATCGCCAGCGCCGTGACCGCCGGGTTGATCTCATACAGGCGGAAGCGATCGCCCGGCCTCCCGTGACTCGCAATCGAGCCCGTCCCCAGACCGATCACCCCTACATGCCGCACCTGGTTCGTGAACGCGTCGAGCGCCATGCCGATGCCGCTCTCGTGGCCGTAATAGCTCGTCGGCACCTTGGCTTTCTCCGGATCGGTGAACTGCAGGCCGTGAGTGATCCGTCCGTGTTGCAGGATGTAATGATGGCTCTGCCCATCTTCGGCCCCGTGCTCCGTGACCGCGAGCGTCCCGTAGAAGTTGCGTGAGCGATGCACCATCGTCTTGTTGTCCTCGGACGCCTGCGACTTCAACGCCCACGCGAGCCCGACTGTGCCGCAAAGCATCCAGACCAAAGTGACCCAGCGCCACTGATGAAAAAACCTCCATCTCCCGCCCAAGAGGAACCAAAGCATTCCAGCCAGCCCGACGCATCCGACCGTGATGCGCGCGCCAAGCAATACGCGGCCCGGCAGAATGCCGTATCTGCGATGCAGCCAACCAAGAAGGAAATCCAAGCCCACGAATCCCGCTACTGTCGTCACCATCGCCAGCCAGCGCCCGGCCTTGCTCTGAGACACGAGACGATCACGAAAACAGACCGCTACGAACAGCACCGCGCAGAGCACCAGGCCCCAGTGAAGTTCCAGAAAATCGACGAAGAGCAGCGGCGCAGCCAAGGCCACAAACAAGCCGCCCAGCGCCCCTCCTGCGGAGATCATCAGATAGAAACCGGTCAGCCCGCTCGAATGCGGGCGCAACCGGTAGAGTTCCCCGTGGCAGACCATACAGAATACAAAGAGCGCACCGCAGTAGATGCCGACCTGCGCCTTGAGCGGAGCGTCCGTCCCCTCGAACAAAGCCCACGTCACACCCGCGAGTCCCGCCACCAGGGCCAGCGCATAGGGCGGCCGCGCATACCAACGCGGACTGTCGAACGCGATGATGAAGGTCAACAGATACAGCGCGAGCGGCAGCACCCAGAGGAACGGGATGACCGCCACGTCCTGGCACATCTTGTTCGTCGTCGCCAGCAGCAGGACGGACGCGCACGCCGGCAGCAAAAGCCACAACACCCGTTGCCCGAGAGACGATCCCGCATCCGGCAGTTCGGCATTGGTCCTCGTCGCCGACTCCACCGCCGTTTGTGCCGACCGTTTCCAGAGCAGCCACGCGCACCAGCCACAGAACAACGCGTAGGCCGCCAGACCCCAGCCCCACAAAACCGCCTGCTGCTGGCGAGTGAACTGGGTTTCGAAGAAGAACGGATAACTCAGAAGCGCAAACAGCGAACCCACGTTCGACAAAGCATACAACCTGTAAGGCGATGTCCCGGGACTGGTCCGGCTGAACCACTGCTGCATCAGCGGCCCCGTCGCGGACAACATGAAATACGGAAGCCCGAGCGAGGCCGCTAACAACAGCAGGATTCGCCCGACCGGTTCAGCGTCACCCGTCGGCTTCCAAGCTTCGGAAGGTGTGATCGGCTGCACGGCCAGAGAAGCCAGCAGCAGCACAAGATGCACGATCACCTGCCAACGCGGCCGCAAGAGCCGGGTGGTGAGATGCGCGTAGGCGTAACCGCCCAGAAGCACGATCTGGAAGAACAGCATGCAGGTCGTCCACACACCCGGCCCGCCGCCGAACCACGGCAGGATGTATTTCCCGATCAGCGGCTGGACTTGGAACAACAGGAAGGCGCCGGTGAAGATCGTCAGCGCGTAGGGGAGCATGGCTGGATGCTTCCCGAAGCACTCCACCGTGGCCAGCCCGGATGTCCGCGTTGGCCTCAGCCTCTGCTACGGGCCGCAGGAACTTGATGGATTGCAACCGGAACTCGACGTCCGCTGGCATCTCGGCCAGCGTTCCCTCATGCAATCCCGTCGCGATTTCCTCACCCGCGCTGCCGTCGGTTCACTCGGCTTTGCCGGTCTCAGCGCCTTCGGCATCGAACCATTTGAACGTTCGGGCAAACCACGCCTGCGCCTGAGCATCGCGGCGTATTCCTTCCGCGAGTTCTTCAAGGACTCGACCACCAAGCGCGCCAAATCCGCTCCCGCCGACAAGCAGATCGACCTTTTCCAGTTCATCGACTACGCGGCCGACCACGGCTGCGACGGCGTTGAGCTGACCAGCTACTTTTTTCCGGCCGACTGCACGCCCGATTTCGTCGCCAAGGTGCGCCGCCACGCCTTCGTCCGCGGTCTCAGCGTCAGCGGCACGGCCATCGGCAACACGTTCACCCACCCCGCCGGTCCGGAACGCGACAAGAACGTCGCCATGCTCAAGCTGTGGGTCGACTACGCGGCCATCTTGGGCGCGCCCCACATCCGCGTTTTCGCCGGCGAGGCTCCCAAGGGCGTCAGCTACGACGATGCCCGGAAGAACTGCCTCTCAACCCTGGAAGAATGCTGCGACTACTCCGGCAAACACGGCATCATGCTGGGCATCGAGAACCACGGCGGCATCGTGGCGAAACCCGAGCAGCTCCTCGGCATCGTGCGTGACGTGAGGAGCCCGTGGCTCGGCATCAACCTCGACACCGCCAACTTCCACACCGAGGACCCCTACGCCGACTTTACCCGTTGCGCGCCCTACGCGGTCAACGTGCAGGTGAAGGACGAGATTCGCCGGGCCGGCCAGACGAAGAGCGAACCCGCCGATCTTCCGCGCTTCTTCAAGATCCTGCGGGACGCGAACTACCAGGGCTGGATCGCGCTGGAATACGAGTCGGCCGAAGACCCGTTCGTCGCGGTTCCGCGCCTGCTCAAGCAGATGAAGGAACTGGTAGGCTGACGTTCCCAAACACTCGACCTCTTCGTCCTTGTCTTCCTCTTCGTCCGTTTTTCCAATGGCGAGAATGAAGAGGACGACGGTGAGGAGGATCAGCCGCCCGGCAACATCCGCCCTAAAAAAAGGAAAACGGGCCGCCGGCAATCCGGGGGCCCGTCCTGAAATATCTGGATACAGTTCTGCTTACTTCGCCTTCACGGCTGCTGCTGCGGCGGCAGCGGCTTTGCGGATCAATTCGGCGCGGTTATTGCGCAAGTAGTCCTGGACGGTGGCAATGCCACCTAGGCTGATGGGAACCCGCTTCTGGTTCGAGAAAAGGCGGTAATGGGTCAACGTCTTGCCCACTTCCATGATCTCGAGGTGCTTGTCCTCCATTTTCCACAGTTGTCCTTTTTCAAGTTGGGGTGCGCGGCTCCGTTTATTCAGTTTCATAGATCAGACAGCCTTGGGTGATATCAGAACAGGGTTTGAAACACAACTCTTCAGATTGGCCGAGCCGGCAGCGATGCGAGAAAACAGGCACAATCAACCATTTTTGGCACAGTTTTCGAGCAGTCCGTTCACTCTGCTTTTGGAAATTTGACGCCGCTTTTGCCCGAAGACGGAGGCGGCCGGAACTCGAATCCACGCCGCAAACTACCGTCGCCTAGCGTCTCCCGCCAAAGATGAACGCGACCTGCCGTTCGACCCATACAACTCATCTTTAGCTACTTCCACTTCCGCTATTCAGCGCCGTGATTCGAGTCGAACCTCCTTGAATCCGAGTTTCCCGAAGAACAACTGCAGCTGAAGTGCAGCTTTTTCATCCGCGTCGGCAATGATCCCATTCTTTTTCGCGGCGATTAGCATCTGTCCGACAGCCTGCTTACGGGCTTCCTGTTCAAGGTCCTTGTCGAACTCCCGGAACAATCCTGTGGAACGGTCCAGCACCTGTGTCTCCCGGTCTTTCAGGTAGGCGTCGAGCACTTCCGCTCGGGGCAGCTTGATTGTCAGAATGCCGTCGGAGATCTGGACGTCGTTTTCGCTCATTTTCCCGAGATCGACTCCTGCTTTGACCACTCCGCTGGCGACGAGCACAACCCGATTGCCGCCATACCATTTCACGTCCTCGAGGATCACAACCTTTTCGAGCGTATAGCGGACGGTCGAGAGTTCGTTGAGGCTTTGGATCTGCTTGATGACCGTTGTCGTGTTGCCGATCTGCGGAAGCGACCCTTGCGGGAGCATCCGTCCGAAGATGAGGCCAAGGATGGCGCCAAAGATGAAGATCACCACCAACGCAACTCCCGCCGAGATCAGCATTGCCCGGTTCATGCACCGAACATAACCACCCAATGGTTTCGGCCAAGCAATTCAACCGACGCGAGAGCGTTGCCCTGTCGACGTCCCCTGCCCTAAACTTCGGCATGAACTTTGACCACTTGCCCGGATTCCCCGTCAACCGGCCGCGTCGGCTAAGGCAGTCCGCAGCGCTCCGCAGCCTCGTGCGGGAAACCGCGCTGGCTCCGGGACAGTTCATCCTCCCATTTTTTGCCCGCCCGGGAAAAGGCGTCCGGATTCCCATCCGCTCCATGCCCGGAGTCTTCCAGTTGTCTCCCGAGCAGGTGGTCGTCGACGCGACCGAAGCCTTCAACATGGGAATTCGGTCGGTCATCCTCTTCGGAATCCCCGACTCCAAGGACGCGAAAGCATCCGGCGCCTACGCAAAGACTGGAATAGTCCCACAGACGGTGCGCCTCTTGAAGAAAGAGCTTCCTGATCTCGTCGTCGTGACGGACGTCTGCCTCTGCGAATACATGAGCCACGGCCATTGTGGCATCGTCGACGAGAAAGCGGGCCGAATCCTGAACGATCCTTCGCTTATCCTTCTCGCCAAGGCGGCTGTCAGCCACGCCGACGCCGGCGCCGACATCGTCGCGCCTTCGGACATGATGGACGGTCGCGTGGCCGCGATTCGTGGAGCGTTGGATGCGGCTGGATTCCTCGACACTCCGATCATGGCCTACTCTGCGAAGTTTTCGTCCGCGTTTTACGGCCCGTTTCGCGACGCAGCGGAATCCACTCCCAAGTTCGGCGATCGCCGGAGTTACCAGATGGACGCGGCCAATGCGAACGAAGCCCTTCGCGAAACGGCACTGGATATCGCCGAAGGCGCAGACATCGTCATGGTGAAGCCAGCCCTCGCCTATCTGGACATTCTCTACCGGGTCAAGTCGACCTTCGGCCTGCCTACCGCCGCCTACAACGTCAGCGCGGAGTATTCCATGATCAAGGCGGCGGCCGCCAACGGTTGGATTGACGAGCGGGCCGTGACACTGGAATCACTGCTGGCGATGAAACGCGCAGGAGCGGACCTGGTAATCACTTACGCGGCGAAAGACGCGGCGAAGTGGCTCAAGGAAGGCTGAACCGGTATCTGAGACGCACGATGCAGGCAGTTGGGGTGCGAGAAAAGTCCGTCCCGATCATGAAAATCCCAATACGAGGCTTCAGGAGCCTGCCTACCCGAAAAGGCCTCGCCTAAGGGCTCTGAGTAATCGAACCCGACTGCATGATCGCCATGATGATGAAGCCGATGATCACGACACCCAGCACGATCGCACCGATAATGAAGAGCTTGGTGCCGCTGTTGGATTTCTTTGCGAAGGGAGAATCTTTGGCAAACGACGTCGGCTGGGTAGTTCCCAAGTCGTCGATCTTGACACCTTTCCCAATGATCTGGGTCCGATCCACAGCCTTCTTGGCCGGGGAGCCTTCGATGCCTTCAACCCGGATCTCGATCTGGCCAAGGCGAAGAACCTGGCCTGCCGGAATAGAAGCTTCGCCCTTCACTTCCTTGCCATTGATGAAAGTCCCGTTGGTGGAATTCAGGTCGCGAACAACCACTTCGGTCCCTTTCAACAGAATCTCGCAGTGATGGCTGGAGACGGACGGATCCGACACCTGGAAGGAATTGTCCTCGACACGGCCGACAGTGATTTTGTCCGTCTTCAGTTCATAACTGAGTCCGGCGAGGCCTTGGCTGAGGACAACAAGCTTGGGCATAAGGAGATTGGTGCAGTCGGTTTATCGGATGCGAGATCGCTGAGTCAACCGGTTTATCCTGCGAGCTGCCGAGAGACGCTTGGCCTACGCGGTCAAAATCATCTGTCGGAAGTCGGCAAAGAGCGACGTCGAATCGTGCGGTCCCGGCGACGCCTCGGGGTGATACTGCACGCAGAAAAGTTTCTTGGACCGATGCCTCAGCCCTTCGACGGTCTGGTCGTTCAGGTTGATCCGGTTGACCAGGACGTCGGATGGCATCGACGCCGCGTCGACGGCAAACCCATGATTCTGCGAGGTGATCTCAACCTTGCCGGTTTCCAAATCTTTAACCGGCTGATTGCCCCCACGGTGGCCGAACTTGAGTTTGAAGGTCTTTCCACCCAAAGCCTGGCCGAGAATCTGGTGGCCGAGGCAAATGCCAAAAGTCGGCAATCCCGAATCAACGAGCGCTTTGACCTCACGGACGATTCCTCCAAGCGCGGCGGGGTCTCCGGGACCGTTGGACAGGAACAACCCGGCCGGCTTGTGCTTGAGCACGTCGGCCGCCGACGTATGGGCCGGAACTACCTGCACCCTGAAGCCGTGCTGACGCAGTCGGCGCAGGATGTTGTATTTCATCCCGAAGTCGTAGGCGACGATCGGGACATCGGCCTCCGGAAGCGGCTGCCGGACATTCCGGGCATCCGCGACTACCCCGGCTTGCACCAGGCTGAACGCCGCGGACTGCTTGTCATCCGGATCCCACTGGAAAGCCTGCTTATGGGTCACCTCGCTGACGTAGTCCCTGCCTTCCATCCCGCCCCATGCCTTCGCCTGCGCCACAGCTTCCGCATCGGACAACGGACGCGTGGAAATGCAACCGCTCAAAGCACCGCGCACGCGCAGCTTTTTTGTGAGAGACCGGGTGTCGATTCCCTCGATCCCGGGAATTCCGTGCTCCTTCAGATACTCGTCGAGGGAACAATCCGCCCGCCAGTTGCTCACGACCGGAGAAAGCTCCCGGATGACAAAACCCGCAACGTGTGGAGCCCACGATTCCACATCCTGTTCGTTGATCCCGTAGTTGCCGATCAACGGGTAGGTCATCGTCACGATCTGTCCCTTGTAAGACGGGTCGGTGAGGATTTCCTGGTAGCCCGTCATCGAGGTGTTGAAACACACCTCGCCGGCCGTGGCGGCGTCGGCGCCAAAGGCCCTCCCGTGAAATACTGAACCATCTTCAAGGGCCAAAATCGCTTGCTTCATCGTAAAAATGCGGCGGTATGCTAGGTGCGACCCCCATGAGGTCAAGCGACAATCCCTTCGCGGCCAAAACGACGACGCCCGACGGTTAGCCGGGCGTTGCGTTTCCAGATTCCCAGCAGGCTATTTCTTCGAGATCGCCTTCTCAATCTGGCCGGACCACGGCCTTCGCACTGTCCCCGCCGTAGCCTACCTGCCTCCAAAGCTCTTTGCCGTCGCTATTGAGGACGATCAAAGTCGGGAAGCCCTCGATCTTGTATTTCTCGCTCAAGGTCTGGTTGGCCTTCTTGAGCGGAAAGTCCAACTCCACGAGGACGAGGCTCTTCTTGGCGAACTCCTTGAAGTCCGCTGTATCCAGAAAGTTTTTGTGGAGCTGGACGCAGGGCGGCACCAGTCGGATCCGGTGAAATCCAGCAGGACAAACTTCCCATCCTTCTTTGCCTAGGCCTGCACCGCCTTCGCGTCGGCTCCCCAGTTTTCACCCGCCGCAAAAACGGTTGCTGCGGCCAATACAAGCGCTGCCAATGTGGTTGTGATGTGTTTCTTAAGCGTTCCTGTCCGCCGAACGCTAGCCGGGACCGGGTATCGCGCAAGCGGGTTTCCGATGGCGATTAAGACCGAAACACGACATTTCCCGCCACGATCGTCGCGCCGACTTTGCCCTTCATGGGCCACCCGTGAAACGGGCTGTTCTTGGACTTGCTGACGGACGCCATCCGGTCGTAAGTCCATTCCGCGTCGGGATCGAAAACCGTGACATCACCGTCGCTACCGACGGTCAACTGACCCTTGCTCCGGAGTCCCAAGAGCCTCGCCGGATTGACCGTGAACTTCTCGAGCATTGTCGAGAGCGAAAGCCGCTTGGTGTGCACCAACTGCATCAGAGCAAGAGCGAGTTCGTTCTCGAGTCCGGTGATGCCGAAGGGCGCGTAGTCGAACTCGACCTCTTTCTGGAAGTCGCAGTGCGGCGCATGATCGCTGGCCAACACTTCGAGGGTGCCGTCCGCCAGACCCTCCAAGATCGCATCCCGGTCCGCAGCCGATCGCAGCGGGGGGTTCATCTTGAAGTTCGTGTCGTAGGAAGGCCATTGCGGAACCGGACGTCCGCCCAACTCCACCAACCCTTTTCCGTCCCCGTTCCAAAAAGCCTCGCTGCCGGCCAGCGCCATGTCGGTCAGCGTGAAATGATGCGGGCACGCCTCGCCGGAAATGGGCACCCCGCGCTTCTTCGCCTCACGGATGAGGCGGATGCTTCCGGCCGCGCTCATGTGCTGGCAATGCACCCGGCATCCGGTCAATTCGGCCAGAAGGATGTTCCGCGCGACGATCATCTCCTCACCGGCCGAAGGCCACCCGCGCAAGCCCAGCGAAGCGCTCCAATAGCCCTCGTGCATCACGCCGTCCGTCACAATCGAGTAGTCCTGGCAGTGGTCCATCACCGTCAGGTCGAACATGCGTGCATACTCCAGAGCCCGACGCATCAGGTCGTTGTTCTGGATGCAGTGGCCGTCGTCGGTCACGGCCACGACGCCCGCGTTCTTCAACGAACCGATCGGGGCAAGCTCCTCGCCGGCGATTCCCTTTGTCAAAGCGCCGGCCACAAAGACGTTCACCACGCCCTCGCGCTGAGCCTTCTCCTGGATCAACGCGACAGCACTCGTGTTGTCGATCGGTGGCGACGTGTTCGGCATGCAGACCACCGAAGTGAATCCACCCCGCGCTGCCGCCCGGGTCCCTGTGGCAATGGTCTCCTTGGCCGACTGGCCGGGTTCCCGCAGGTGGACATGCAGATCAATCAAGCCCGGGCTAACCACCTTGCCACGGGCGTCGAACCTCGGAACACCGGCCGGCACCTGGGCCGATACCCCAGGTCCAGAGGCGGCGATCTTGCCGTCGCGGATCCAGACGTCGCCGGTCAGATCGACACGGTTGGCGGGATCAACAATGCGGCCACCGATGATGAGCAAAGAAGCGGGCAAATGCATCCGACACGGACGCTACAAGGAGCAGGTTTGACAACGCAAGCGCAGCACCGTATTCCACTGCGCGTTCGGATGCGGGTGTAGCTCAATGGTAGAGCGCTAGTCTTCCAAACTAGTTACGAGGGTTCGATTCCCTTCACCCGCTCCACTCTTCACAAACTGCTTCTGCTGAGGACTTCCCACGATTCCGGCTTCATACCAACACACGAAACGGGAATAAAAACGGGAATGGCTGGTTTGGTTTTGCGTTTCGGACATGACGAAAACGCCCATGTTTGCAAGGGGATTGATGATGGACATCGAAAAGCCGAAGTGGGAATTATCAGGTCCTTCCTCTCTCGCTCAAATTCTCGGAGGGAACTGAGATTCCTGACTGCTCAAGAGTTGAAAATGAAGGAATCCGCCGCCCCCAAGATGTTGGCGGATTCGATCAAAGAAAAACCTCGCGACAAGCGGGGCTGATCTATTTGCGGCTTTCTTCGACGAACCGGACGAACTTCGGATCCTGAAACGCCTTGGACTTTTCCCAGACGGACTTTGGGATCGGCCGGGCGAAGAACCAGCGGATGTCGCGGACGACCGCCTGCCGGGTGCGGAACACGCCTTCCTCCATCGCCTGCCAGGTGACGTTCAAATGCAGCACGAGGAATGTGACGAAAATGGACTCCTCGTTGGTTACCGGCTTTCGGACCAGATCCACGTCCGTTTCCAGGATGCGGGCCAGTTCGGGACGGGTGAAGAGCTGAGACCAGATGTCGCGGTGCGCGGAGGTCAGCGCCAGCAGGTTGCCGATGCGTCGGGAGCTTTCGTCCTTCCTGAACGAGATCGTCGTGAACCCGAGACTGGCCATGATCCCAACCACCCCGACAAGATCGAAGCCATGTTCCTTGATCCAATGCAGCAGGATTTCCATCCCGCAATTGTATCACGGCGACAGCCGTTTCGTCACACGCTGTCGGGGATGTCGGCCTTGGCCAGAACTAGCGTCTTCCGGGGAATCCAGACAACCCGTTCATCCGGGCCACAGCCGACCGTGGGCGGAAACTTCCCCTTCGCCTTCTCCGTGATGTCGATGCCGATGACGGCGAAGTTGCCGTCCTCCAGTTCCAGAAGATCGGGACAACCCGCCAACGCGGCGGTCTGCTGCCCGCTCAGGTGCGGATCGGGGCCGAGGCGTTTCAAGAACATGGCCAATACGTAAGTATACGGAAGTATGTCGTCAACTCCTTTCCGCTCTACAAGCCGGGGGTGTCCGTTGAAAGCGATTGCCGCGCCATTGCCGCCCAAGTGGCCCGCCTCCTCAAAGAGGAACGGGAAAGTCGCGGATTATCCAAATATGCGCTCGCGGCGAAGTCCGGGCTTTCCCAACAAGCCATCGGCTACATCGAACGAGGCATGACTTCTCCCGCGCTTGAGACCGTGCTTCGGATTGCGACGGCCATGGAAGTGGACTTGGCTGCGGTAATTCGGAAAGCACAGAAGAAGATGGCGAAACCGAAGGCCAAGTGACACTGATCGGAAACTTTCCGGCAATGGCGATGGAGCAAGCAGGATTGGGAATTCCACAATCTGAAATCACCCAAGACCATTCTGTGTCGGGTAAAGTGGTTCGGGCGGTCGCTATTGAACCGCGTCGCGATGCCACCATTTCCTGGAGCCGTCTGGTTGGGGTGATTTTTCAATGACCCCGGAATCTCTCGCGCAATCCGGATCAGTTTTGAAGGACCAAGCCATCCCAATTCATTGTTCGCTCGAATCCAAGGCGAGAGATCCAGTTTTTTCCGTCATGTGGACAGCCAATGTCCCCCACGGCTCCGGCATTGTCGCCTTAAGACTTACAAGGTGTCGTCGCGGACTGTTTCCGTGACGGTTAACAGCCCTGTGTGGCGATTGGATGAAATCTTAGGCCGAAGACAGAAAGAGCTTGAAGACGACGCAGGAATTTCGTTTCTAGCGTGCAGCCAAGAAATTCTTCCCACCCACATCCCACCGGCCAGCGGTGTTTTCTGGAAGAGGCGTTTGAGGCGGGCGTAATCCAACGAGCGGTTCAATAAGCGAGGTTCAACCTATGAGGCGATTTCCATGCCCTGACGGGGCGATGCGGCTGGCGGCGACCGGATTGGGTTGCGCCATGATCCTTTGCTCCGCGCTGGTCGCGCGGGCGCAGGCTCCCATTCCTTCAAACAGGCTCCCGTCGGGTCTGAAGGCTGGGAAGATCAAGGAGGGCCTGAGCGTCGTGGAACGCGGGCCGAACCACCGCGTCTTCGAGAACTGGTCGACCAACGGCGTGCGCACGCGCTACGTTGAGCTGGCCAGCGGCCTGCATGTAAAGGACGGCAAAGGCGGCTGGAAAGAAGCCGACCTCAAGATCGCTTTGGATGTGAACGGCGCGATAGCCGAGGGCGGAACCGTGAAGGTGAGGTTCACGGCCGACATCAATTCCCGCGGCGGCATCGCTCTGGATACGCCGTCCGGGGACAGGTTCCGCAGCCATGTCACCGGGCTGGCCTACTTCGACCGCTCTTCCGGCCAGAGCGTCCTTCTCGCCGAGACCAAGTCGAGCATCGGCAAGATCATCGAAAACACCGTCGTGTATGAAGACGCCTTCGACGACATCCAGGCCGACGTGCGTTATACCCACGCGAAGGGCTTCTTCGAGCAGGACGTGATCCTGCGCGAACAGCCTCCGGCCCCGGAGAAGCTCGGGCTCAACCCCGACACGACCGAGCTGATCGTCATGACCGAGTTCGTCGAATCGCCCCGGCCCAAGTCGGCCCTGCGTCTCCCGGCCTCTGCCTCTCTTACCGCCACCAACACCGCAACCAATGCGACCGCGAAGGCGTCGGGCCAGCGTGCAGCCGTTGAGACGGCCAAAGCCGTCCCCGACGACGTGCTCGAGTTCAAGGACACCTTCATCGGCTCGGGAAAAGCCTTCAGCGAGGGCGAGAACAGTTCCTCGGTGCGCGTGCAAAAGGAGTTCAAGCAGCTCGATGGAAGGCAGTTTCTCATCGAATCGGTTCCCTTGAAGGCGGCCGCTGCGGAGATGCAAGTCCTGAAGAAGTCCCGGCATGCGTCGGTCTCCAAGATCAACAAGGCGCTCTACGCCGGACTGCGGGCTCCGGCTGCGAAGCCCGAGAGCGGTTCGGTCCGGGCCATGCAGTATGCCGGGATTTCGCCGCGAAGCGCCGGCTACGTCGTCGACTACCAGCAGCTCACCTCATCGGCCACGGACTTCACCTTCGAGGCCGGCAACACTTATTTGGTTACCGGCTTGTTCACCGCCTCCGGCACGACCGTCATCGAGCCCGCCGCCGTCATCAAAAACACGGGGGCGAGCGGCGCTTCCATCCGCATCCTCGGAGGACTGGAATGCCGCACAACGGCGGAACGGCCCGTCATTTTCACCAGCTCGAACGACAACACCATCGGAGACACGATCTCGGGTTCGACAGGGACGCCGAGCCAATACAACGGTCCCGCCATAGAGTTGGACTACGCCAGCGGGTGCACGCCTGCGACGTTGTCGAATTTCCGAATCTCAAAAGCATTTATTGGGGTCAGGCTGAACGGCTCCAACATCACGCCCGGCTCCAGTTACCTCAAGCATGG
This sequence comes from Verrucomicrobiota bacterium, assembly GCA_043775315.1. Classification (GTDB taxonomy): domain Bacteria; phylum Verrucomicrobiota; class Verrucomicrobiia; order Limisphaerales; family CANJSG01; genus CANJSG01. The sequence continues at coordinate 9,173 of JAYVSO010000150.1, read as the reverse complement.
CCAGTTTGTGAACTGCTATGTGGCGGTCTATCTGCCGTCCAGCAGCTACCCGTTGCGCGTGCAGAATGCTTTGGTTTCAGGGGGAACGTTTGTTTTTGCGTCCAGCGGACAGACAATCGGCTGCGAGCACATCACGGTTGATGGCACATCCTACCTGCAAGCAGCGGCAAATACTCTCGGACTGACAAACAGTCTTCTTGTCGCCGTGGCAAATGCAGGAACTTACACGGGCGTCGGAAATCAGACCGCGACCTCCGCAAGCGGAGTGTTTGAGACCGTCGGAGCGGGGGCTCACTATCTTCCAGCGGGAAGCTCCTACCGCAACGCCGGGGTCGCCGGCATAGACTGGAAGCTGCGCAACGACCTCGGCGAACGCACCACATTCTCACCCCAGATCCTCCAAGGCCCCATCAGCGTCGACACCACCCTCCGCCGACGGCTCATCCGCGACAACGACACCCCGGACCTCGGCTACCATTACGCGGCCGTCGACTATGCGGCGAACATGGTCGTCGTGACAAATGGTTCGACCCTGGTGCTTGGCGAGGGAGTGACAGTGGCGGCTTACGGCCTGAACTCGGCGTTCTGGTTGAACGACGGCAACCTTTCCCTCGCCGGATCTCCGAACCGGCCAACGCATCTCCTCCTCTATTCGGGAATCCAGGAACAGTCGGCCTGGTGGGGACCCGTCAACAACGCCGGCGGCGTGATGCCCTTCAACGTATGGCACAACTCGGGATCAGGGCCGAAGATCTCCTACCGCTTCGCGGAGGTAGGCCCCGTCGGAAGCTACTACCAGTTCTATACCATGAGCGGCGGATGGGATTTTATCTACTTCGACGTGAAGGATTCTGTCTTCCATGGCGGCCAGATCGCGGTGAACGCCGGAGGCTCGGGATCACTGACCGTGGCGAATTCGCTGATCCGCTGTCCGATGGTCTCATTGTGGGCCACCCAGCCGGTTTCTCTGAGGAACAACCTGTTTCTGAAGTCGATGATCGACCCTTGGGCCATGGGCGGGGGAAGCATTCTTGCCAAGGACAACGTTTTTTACGCGACCATGATCTGGGATAGCGGCGGGGCCGTGCATGGCAACAACGCCTACGTGGCCATGCCCACCTCCACGGACCGGTTCGATCCAGCGCAGTCCACCGACAAAGTGATGTCCTCTATCGATTTCGTGCCCGGCCTCATGGGCCGCTACTACCTGCCGCCCTCCAGTGTGCTGCGCAACGCCGGCAGCCAGACCGCCGCCGCAGCCGGGCTCTACCACTACACCACGTCCATCGACCAGGTGAAGGAAGGCACGACCACCGTCGACATCGGCCTCCATTACCCCGCCCTCGTGGCCGACAGCCCGTGGGTGGACGATTCGACGCCCAGCGGGGCCTCGTTGGCGGCGGACCATGAAAGCTGGAGTTGGACTTCATCGACAAAAGACCCTGTATCCGGCTCCCTCCACCACACCTCGCAGACCCCGTCGACCGAGGCGTGGAGCCAGCACTACTTCTACGGATGGCCGTCCCCCCAGCTCATCCAGTCGACCAACGTGTTCTACGCCTACGCCTGGGTCGACCCTGCCGCGAGCCCCCAGTCCATCCAGCTCCAGTTCCACGCGACGGACTCCACCGGCTGGGATCACCGCCCGCTCTTCGGCAACCCGCCTTCAGGGTATCCTACCTACATCCTCGACAAGACCGGCGACCCGCTTCCCCAACTTGGCAAATGGACCCGCCTGGAAGTCACGGCCGGCGACGTCAAGGTAGACAACCAATACATCGACGGCCTCGCCTTCACGTTGTTCGGTGCCGGTGGCCACGTTATCTGGGATCGGGCGGGGCTGCTCAGCTATTCGAGCTACCGCGTCTTCCCCGACACCGACGGCGACGGCATCCCGGACTACGTCGAGGACAAGAACGGCAACGGCTCCTTCGACTCCGGCCTGAGCTACGGCGAGTCCGACTGGCAGACCTTCAATTCCCCTCTCGGCAACGGCAACGGCTCCGCCCTCATGGTCTTCACCCCGTTGCGTTAATCCCACGAACATTAATTTATTCCTGAACATGAAAACGTTCTTCAGCAAATCGGTGTTCGCTACGTTGCTCCTCGGCCTGATGTCAGGATTTGTGGAATCTTCATCCGGCCAGAGTTGCTACCCATACTTCATAGAGACCATTTCTGGATCCGGAAGCACCCATTTGGGTGGCTTTCAGGAACTCGGAGGAGGGACCGGCATCTATCGGCAGCAAAAATGGACGCGCACTTATGCGGGAAGCGGGGCAACTGGCGTAGATACGGTCACTGACTTGGTTCCCTATGGAACTCCCCGTCAGTATTCGTCCCCTTGTTGGCAGGTAGGCGTTGCACCAGGGAGTTTGGTTCGTATAGCCGAGAGTTGGGGCAGTAGTGGAACTGCGGCTAACGTCCACGGGCACTCAGGCGAAACCGAATACTCCACGACTAGCTCAAGCTACACCCAGAAGGATTACATATACTCGGGTATCACCCATACTCCAGGTGATTCTCTGTCCTACACCGAGGAGAACAAAACGGAGCTTTCGAAGAAATATTCGCATTCCGATGTCGTCAAGGCCATGCGAAAATACATCAACGCCACGCGAGGCACGACTTACGCCGACGGATGGCCCACATCGTCGGCGGTCTACGACTTCCCCTGCTATTTCGCGATCGGCAGCGATTCCAAGTTTCGATTCAGGGCAAACCTCCCGCGAGACGGCAAGCTGACCATCAAGTGGAGGCAGATTGTTACCCCGGACATCTATGTGTGGGAATCTGGCTATCCCGGCGTGCCCTATCCGGCGGCCAGCGGCTCGAGCGTGATCAAAGGGATAGGCGAACATTACACGGCCTACTCCAAGGCATCCGTGCTTGAGGTTCCCGAGGAGACGGCCCACTCGAACATCGAGATCGTCAGCGTCAAGTATGAGGACAAACCCGATCCTTCTGACGACAAGCCGGGCGACACCGACGTGGATGGTTCGGGATCGGGAATTGCCGGAGGAGGCTGCCAAGGGTGCGGCTCCGGCGATGACGATTCCATGCCACGGGCCATCAGCCTGGCGATGAATCTTGGATCGGCCAACGGCGGCGACGGCGCGGGCACGCTGAACTTCAATGTCGCCAATCCGGGCTTTCTCACGACCAGCCCGGACATCTTCCGCGTCGTCGCCGATCCATCCGTGGTTGGCGAGCTTGTCCCGTCGGACGAGGATTTGCTGGTAAAGCGGCAGGTCAAGGCCCCTCTAGCGTTCTACAACATCGAATCTGCCAACGAGAACGAGACAAGGGTCAAGGTATACAGGCCGAGTCAGATGAGCGCCTCCCCCGGTTCGGCCGGGGTTCATACGGTCAATTCCGGGCAAACTCCCCTTACCGAACTTAGCCTCGTTCGGCCAGGCGGCGATACCAACCGTCTGACCGTCACCCAGACCTCGGATTGCGTCACAAAAGTCTGGGACTACACCTTCAACACGAGCACCAAGACATGGCTCCTGGTCCGCCCGGGCGGCATCGGGGAGATCGACGTAAGGCCGGCGGTGCCGCTGGCAGGCACCATGGAACTGAGAAACCGCATCGGCGTGTCCGGTTCGACCGAAAGGCTTTCCAAGCTCCGACTCCAGCCCTTTGGCGCCGTCTGGTTGCCCATCCTTCGCGAAGCGGGGACCGGAGGAAACATCCGAACCGAGACCCGCGAATACAATTCAACCTTCTCGGCCGTCGGCTCCTTTGTGCCGATGAGCAAGAAGGTTTCCGAAGACGGTTCGTGGGAGATGTATGCCCACACCACCGTGTCATTGCCCGGTGGCGGAAGTGTTCCCGTTCCAACGAAGGTCGTGCGCGGCACTGGTAGTCAAACGCCTGACATCACCCTGGCGAATGCGCCGCTGAGCGAGATGGACTACACCGCTTTGTCTTCCGGCGGCGGGTTGACCGACAGCGGCATTCTCCCGTTCATCCCCCGCAAGACTGTGGACAAGCTCAACGGCCAGGAGACCGGAACCAGCTACACCCTGTTCAACAGCGACCGCCGCATCGACATCGTCGCCTCGTCATCGGCTGCCCCCTACTGGGACCCCTCCAACAAACGCACGACCAAGGTCTTCTACAGCTCCGGGAACTCCATCGGCTATCCGAAGTCCATCCGGCACCCGGACGGCCTCGCCACCTACCACGAATACACGTTCGCGACCGGTGGCTGGAAAACAAGGAAGACCGTCTACAGCGGAGTCGCCTCCAGCTGGTCCGGCGACGTGCCTACCATCAGCGACGGCACCAAGACCGAGGAGGACTACGGCCAGTATGGCCAGATGACCGCCCGGCGCACCTATCGCATCCAGACCGTGTCGTCGACCACGACCGCCTACCTGGTCGACGAGGTGGTCTACTCCAACTTCGACGATTTTTTCCGTCCGCAGACGATCACCCGCACGGGCTATCCTGCCGTCACGCGGACCTATGGGTTCTGCGGCCTGAGCACCGAGACCGACGAGAATGGCACCGTCACCAGCTTCCTCTACGACGGAGCCCGCCGCCGCATCGGCTACACCCGCCACGGCATCACGATATCCAACGTCCTCAACTCCGCCGGCAACGTGCTGGCGACCTGGCGTCTGGGCAGCGACGCTTCTTGGACCAAACTCAGTTCCGCCGTCTACAACGACGCCGGCGAAACGACCCAGCAGCGCAACGCCCTCAACGGACTCACGCAGGTTTCGCAGGCCGCGAACAGTCTGGGCGGCGTGACCTACACCACCACCTACCCGGATGGCGGCACCAAGATCGATGAACATGACACGGGCGGAACCCTCGTCCGCACCTACGGCACGGCGGTGCAGGGAATGAAATACGAAGAAGGCATTGAGACCATCTCCGGTCTGGGCACCAACTTGAAGTTCACCAAACAGACTAGGCTGGCAGCCGACGGCACAACCCCATCCACCCCTGAATGGACGACGACCTACTACAACTTCCAAGGCCAGCCGATCCGGACCAAGTTCGCCGACGGAGCCTATTCGCAAACCTTCTACAACTCCGCCGGGCAGGTAGAGAAGAGCGTCGACCCCGACGGTGTCGTCACCCTTTACGTCTACAACGACCTCGGTGAACTCGAATACAGCGGCGTCGACGTCAACCAGAACGGTATCCTGGAAGATGGCGGCCTCGACCGGGTCACGAGGACGGTCCGGGCCGTCGTCTCGGCCCACGGAACCACCGTCAACCGCGTCGTCACGAGCGTCTACAAGACCGACAACAGCAACGCGGCCACGACTCTTTCCACCGTTGATTCGACCTTTGACGGCCTGCACCAGTGGGTGACAACCCCGACCGGAACCTCCGAATCCATCACCGCCTACAGCGGTTCGCAGAAGACCGTGACCCAGATCTCGCCGGTCGGCACCAGCGCGGTCGGAGTCTACGACTACGGCCGTCTCACGTCCTCTGTGCGTAAGGACACCAACTCCGTCACCATTGGTTCCACCACCTACGACTACGACGCCAAGGGCCGCACGTGGAAGGTGTCCGACGCCCGCAACGGCACGACCACCTACGCCTACAACGCGGCCGACCAACCCGTCTCCGTCACCACGCCCGCTCCCGGCAACGGCCAGTCGGCTCAGACCACTTCGACAGACTACGACACCTCCCTGCGCGCGTGGCGCATGACCCAGCCCGACGGCACTTCGGTGACTAACGAGTTCTACGTCACTGGCCAGCTCAAGAAGACCTACGGCAGCCGCACTTATCCGGTGGAATACACCTACGACCATGCCGGCCGCATGAAGACCATGAAGACGTGGCAGGGGTTCACCGCCAACACCGGCGCGGCCACCACCACCTGGAACTACGACGCCTCCCGAGGCTGGCTCACGAGCAAACGCTACGACGACAACAAGGGACCGGACTACACCTACACCGTGGGCAGCCGTCTCAAGACCCGCCAATGGGCGCGCACCGGCACCGGTGGCCGTGTCACGACCACCTACAAATATGGCTTCGACGATGCCGTCTCCAACAACAGCCACGGCGACCTGACCGAAATCATCTACGCCAACGATCCGCAGGGCGCCCCCAACGTGACCTACACCTACGACCGGCTAGGTCTTCAGAAGACCGTTTCCGACATTGGCAGCCGCACTCTGGTCTACAACGATCTGGGCCAGGTCACATCGGACACCTATTCCGTCAGCTCGGCGAATCTCGGTGGAACCGGCGGGTTCGGCAGCACGATCTATCGAGGCTATGATGGTTACGGCCGGCCGCAGACCTTGAACAACGCAAGCCTCGGTTCGACCTTCACCTACGGCTACGACAACGCGTCGCGGCTCCAGTCGGTCGGCTACGGTGACTATTCGGCCACCTACGGCTACTTGGCGAACTCACCGCTTGTCGAAACGATCACGCTCAAGAGCAATACAACGGTGCGCCTGACCACCACCAAGCGCTACGACAAGCTCAACCGCCTCAGCGGCATCGAATCGCTGCCTTCCAACGAAGCCAAGGTCTCCGCCGACTACACCTACAACGACGCCAACCAGCGCACTCAAAAGACGGAGGCCGACGGCTCGTTCTGGGTCTACCAGTATGACAGCCTTGGCCAGGTCGTCTCCGGCAAGAAATACTGGAGTGATGGCGCTCCGGTGACCGGCCAGCAGTTCGAGTATGGTTTCGACGACATCGGCAACCGCACCAGCTCCAAGTCGGGCGGCGACGCCGGCGGCCTGACCCTCCGCACTGCTTCCTACACGGCCAATCTGCTCAACCAATACTCGGCCCGCGGAAACCCGGGTTCCGTGGATGTCATCGGTGCCGCCTCTCCTTCCGCCACGGTCACCGTCAACGGCAATGCCACCGTCCGGAAGGGCGAATACTTCTGGAAGGATCTCACTGTCACCGGCGCGCCCGTTGCGCAGTCCGTCACCGTGGCCGCATCCTCCGGCGGAACGACCACCGGCAAGGTTCTCTGGCCCGCCGCCAGCGAGTCGCCCAGCTATGACGACGACGGGAACCTGACCTCCGACAGCCTCTGGACTTACGTCTGGGACGCTGAGAATCGGCTGGTCCAGATGGTCGGGAAGACCCTCAGTCCCTACTCCGACATGCGGAAACTGGTGTTCGCCTACGACAGCACCGGACGCCGCATCGCCAAGAAGACCTACACGACAACCGACGGCTCCAACTGGTCCCTGGTCACGGGCGACGACGTCTACTTCTACTACGACGGCTGGAACTGCATCGGCGAATACCGCCGCAACAACACCTCCAAGATATTCCTCTGGGGACCGGACCTCTCCGGCTCCATGCAGGGCTCAGGCGGGGTTGGAGGGCTATTGCTGGTCAATGCTGGAGGCTCCGCCTCCTTCGCTGCCTACGATGGCAACGGCAATGTCACCGCCCTAGTCGACGCCTCGGCCGGCACCGTGGCCGCACGCTACGAATACGGACCGTTCGGCGAGCTCATCCGCTCCTCCGGCTCCCTCGCCGCCCTCAACCCGTTCCGGTTCTCCACCAAGTTCCAGGACGAAGAATCCGGCCACCTCTACTACGGATACCGTTACTACGATTCACGCGCGGGAAGGTGGATCAACAGGGATCCGATCGGAGAAGCCGTTACAAGGAACCTCTTCGGCTTCGTTGACAATGACGGATTAGATTTCTGGGATTTGGATGGATTGATGAAGGGCGGAGAGCAATTAGGGCGTCACGACCGTAGTGCTTTCGGCGATACGCCAATCAACCCACTGACAGGTTTGCGGTTACTACTCGGATTGCCATTTTCCATAGTTTCAGGGGATATATTCTCTAACGATATCCGAACAATATCGAAGAATAGCTGCACTGCTCTAATATCAGTCAATGGTGTTTTCACATCTAGAACTAAGGCCGATGCCGTCACTGGTAGGCTTAGAGATTATTCATCAAGATATCGCGGTCTAGATGAATATATTTCAGCAGGCAACAGGACAACGTATGTAGGCGATCCGCTACAAGTTATTGCAGATGAGTTTAAAGCAATTCAATCTGCCTCCTTGGACTTGGCTCTCCAAATCAATCAGATATACGATTCTTTTAAGCGAAATGGATGCTGTTGCGGCAGTATCCAGATTTTCGCTCACAGCCAAGGAGCAACAGTTTTCGGTCAAGCATTTTCATTAATTAAACCAGAAGCAAGAAAGATGATTTGTTACACCGGAATCGGAGGTCAGATGCGGGTTGCGCCTGATGGCCTTGCCAGCGCAGAGAACTATAGAAACCTGTACGATCCCGTGCCGTATGCCGGGTTCATTAATCCTGTCAACTGGCCTACTCAGCTTTTCATTGAGTCGAGAACAAGAAATGCTGGCGGGCATGGCTATGCTAGATATTTTGACTGGGCTGAGTCGCTTCCTCCGAACTGCCCGTGCATCACATTGTCTCGAAAGTAATTATGAGAACATGGTTGTTAGTATGCGTTTTAAGCGCTGCAGTATCTTGCAGCAGCACAAAGGACATTAGCCGCAATCCATCGCGGTTGACTGATTTTGTCTCCGGTCAAACATACGTTCTTAAAAAGAAGGCGTCAATATGGGAAGGACAACTTAAGCCCGTTGGCAGAGACGAATTAGTTCATCCTGAAAGGGTGTGTAGTGTGGGGATGCGCATTCAAATAAAGCGTATTTTAGCTGTCCGTGATGCACTGACCGGAAATTACACGCGCATTTACGGTGAAATCCAATCGGGGGAAAAGAAAGGGCTTATTGTGGACGTTGCATGGATATCGCATCAAGATGTTGTAACTGGATATACTAAAGTGGATTCAGAGATGCTCGGGGTGGTAGAGAATTAGCACATGTAAGCCTGTGTGAATAAGCTGACTGCAGCATAAACAATCCGGATTGCTTTGTCTGTTTGCAGTATGCATCACGCGAAGCACCGATTGAATGCACCGATTGCGTAGCCGTAGGCTATGACATCTATAACGGACGGGCCGGAGATCTTGATGGCAGCACCTATATGACGATCTATGCCGGAGTGGCCACGAACACGGTCGAGTTCAGGTCAGACCGGCGGTTTGTCCGTAAGCGTCACTTGGAGCACCGGTTGAAGGCGTAGATGTCGTAGCGTTATGCTACGACGTTTATGACGCAAGTTTCTGGCGGGGCTGGCGGGCTTTG
>JAYVSO010000149.1:0-16308 GCA_043775315.1 Verrucomicrobiota bacterium | reverse complement strand
GCCGAGAAGAGCGACCTCTTCGACGTGCTGGCCAACGTGGCCTACTCAATGCCGCCTGAGACGCGGGAGGTCCGGGCCGCGCAAGCCCGCGTCCACATCAACACCCAATTCAGCGCCAAGCAGCAGGTCTTCCTCGACTTCGTGCTCCAGCATTACGTGAGCGTCGGCGTGGAAGAACTCGACCAGGAAAAACTCACCCCACTGCTGCGCTTGAAATATCACAACTCCATCGCCGACGCCGTGGCCGACCTCGGCAAACCCGAGGAAATCGGGAAAGTGTTCGCCGGTTTCCAGAGGTATCTTTACGAATAGTCCGCCTGAGCCAATTCTAGGACGCCCTAGCCCCTTTCCACATCTTGATCGTGCGCGACATGTGGCTCTCCGGTTTCGACGCGCCCTGTCTGCACACGATGTATGCGGACAGGCCGATGCAGGGCCACGGCCTCATGCAGGCCATCGCCCGCGTTTTACCCGCGTGTTCAAGGACACACCCAGCGGCCAGATCGGGATTGCTTTGGCGTCGCGGATCAAGGCCCTTGGTCTCGAGAAGACGTAAGCACTCCGGTTCTTACTTCGCCTTCTTGGCTTTGGTCACACGGGCGGCCGGGTTCGGGTCGGTGAACGGCGGTCGCTCAAAGGTCTTGCCGTCTCCGGTGACCCTGGGATCGCCGGTTCGGCGGAGTTCGTCCATCAGACGCAGGTTCAGCTCGGTCTTGATTGCGGCATACTTCGGATCGTCGGCCACATTGCGGATCTGGTCATGGTCTTCGGCAAACACGTAGAGCTCCTCCCGGGGCCGGGGTGCGAAGGCCATCTCGAAGTAACGTTTCCACTCCGGCTCGTTGCGATGGGTCACCAGCCACGCCTTGGTCGGGCTCGAGTCCATGTCCATGAAGGTCACCATGGTGTTCTCGGTCAGCTCGGCGGCGCCGGGTGTCCGGCCATCGAGATTGATCGGATCGCCCATCGGCCAGCGGGTCGGTTCGAAGTTGAGGATGTAGAGATGGTCCTTGGTCCGGATGGAGCGCTGGGGATAGGGAACCCGGCCTTCTCGCGCCGCCGCCACGTGCCGTTCGCGGCCGGTCACTACCCAGGTCCGAGCGGGATCGACCAAACCCGTCTTCGTAGAACCGAGGACGCCAACCAGGCTGCGGCCGGTCATGGCTTCGGTCGGTTTCACACCGCCGAGCTCAAGGAAGGTCGGAGCTAGATCCATGAGGTTGACGAAGTCGTCCACCACCCGGCCGCTCTTCACGCCGGGGCCCCGGATCGCCAGCGCGACTCCGGTTCCGAAATCGTAGAGATTGCACTTACCATGGGTGAAACCTGGCGCTCCGTGATCGCCGCTCACGACGATGACCGTTTTCTCAAGTTCACCGATGGCCTCCAGTTTTTTCAGGAACAGGCCGAGCGCCGCATCGAGCGCCTGGGCTTCGCCGAAGTAGTCGGCCAGGTCTTCCCTCACTTCGGGCACGTCGGGCAGGAACTTGGGAACCTTGCCCTTCAACCTTTCGGGCTCGATGCCCCAGAGAGCCTTGCCTGAACCCTTCTCCCATTTGCGGTGCGTATGGGTGGGACCGAACCAGAAGCAAAACGGCTCGCCGCCCTTCCGATCTCCGAGGAACGACTCGAAGTTGCCCTTGACCTCGGCATAGAGCTCCTGCTTCGCGGATTCGACCGGTTTCCCGGCGGCCACCATCTTCGTCACGTTCTGGGAGAACTGGTTGAAGCGAGCTCCCGACTTGCCGTAGTTGAAGGCGTTCGTGCCGTAGGGCGCGTCGGCCGGTGTGCCGGGGCTCCACACCTTGTAGCTCTTGCCGATGTGGTAGCCCGATTGGCGGAGCATCAAAGGATAACTCGGGATCGACGCGTCCCAGCTGGCTCCCTGGAGGATGGCTCCCATGCCCGTCCGCCAGAAATACTGGCCCGACAACAGCGAGCTCCGGCAAGGCGTGCATGAAGGCGCTGTGACATGGGCGTTGCGAAACAGGACTCCTTCCTTGGCGACGCGATCGAAGTTCGGCGTGCGCACCACGTCGTTCAACGTCCCGGGACCGTCCACCGCCCGGTAGGCGCTGGCGTAACGGCCCCAGTCATCGGCGAAGACGAACAGGATGTTCGGCCGTTTGTCGGCTGCCACAACGGACAACGCGCCAAGCAACAGCAGGAGTGAAAAGCGGAAGGGCATGGGAGGACACTTGCGGCAAAACAACCGCTGGCGGAAGCGCCGATTCAACATCGCCAGCGGACGACAATTCCGAGGCCTTCCCAAAGCCACAGGAGTCTTCGGGCTTCGTCGTTCCGCCCAAAAAGTTGACTCCACTCCTCTGACGCTTTCTGGGTTCCCACCAGTTTCCGCAGCGGTTCGATCTGCGTCGTCTTCATTTGGAACTCCGCGCTTAGACCAAGGGTCTTGCTCGTCAAAAGCACTCGTTTGGTTCTCTTGGATTCTCCTTCCTTTACTCTCACTGCATAGAGCCCGGTCCACCGCAACCGGCCGCCGCCGGCCGCTGTCCCGTTTGATCTTCGTAGCAGCATCCGATGGAAACCGGCTGGTCTGGCTTCATCGATTTGGACAGCCACCTCGGAGACGCCTGACGGATACAGCTGATGGTGATGGTCCCCTTCCATCGTCAATCGAAGCGCCAGCGGCAGGAGCCATGCCCCAACCGTTTCCCATCCTTCTCTCGCTGCTTCCCGGGCCCACCGGCCCAGCGGCCAGTTGTTGAATTGCGGCCCGCAGATGTCTCCTGCCAGGTAGCTCGCCGACTTGTCGGCCAGCGGCCCCGTCTCGTCGGTGCGAAGGCTGTCCCAAAGCCCGAGAAGGTCTCGCAGCCTGGGCTCGTTCCTCATCTCGTTCACGTCCATCCCAAATCCTTCAAGCCACGGACGCAGTCGTGCCGCTGGGTGGGCAGCTCCGTTGACGCCGAGGTAGAGAACTCCATCAGGACGAAGGCTTCGGGCGAGATTCCTGAGGACTCTTTCCGGCTCCGTGATGTAGCTGAGCACGCCGTGACACGTGATGAGATCGAACTCACCGCCGGTCATCCTGGGGAGTTCCGGGTCGGTCAGATCAGCCACGCTGAACCGGATCGGCCGCGCTTTCCCAGATCTTTGCTGAAGCCGCCTGGCCTCCGCGATCGAACGCGGGCTGAAGTCGACCGCCACTATCTCCGCCTCCGGGAGCTGCCCCCGCAGGACGAACGCCTCCACCCCCGTTCCGCTGCCTGCAACGAGAATCCTTTTCGGTTCTTTTCCACCGGGCCTTCCTATCGCCAGCATCCACTGCAAAGGCGGGAGCGATCCCCCGTCCTTGATCAGCCGTTTGAGATCACCCTGGGGATAGGGCCGCACGTCGTAGCTGTTGCGGTTTCCTTCTGTCGGCGTCACCGGCCGATTCAGCGGCTTTCTTCCCCGACACGTCAACCACCCCTCCGTCGGCCCTGCGTGACTTTGGTCCACCGCCCGCTATCTTCCGGCGCATGAAGGAAGCCTACATCGCGGCCAAGGAACGTTGGGCGCGCAAGATGGCGGGAAAGGATAAGCCCGCCGTGCGTTCCGAGACCCGCCTGCCTCCGGGCCAGCGGCAGGTGATGAACTTCCCGGTGCTGGATCTCGGCGTGAAACCGGAGGTTCCGCACGACCAATGGGAGCTCAAGATCCACGGGATGGTGGAGAAGCCCGTGACGTTGAACTGGGAGCAGTTCCTCGCGCTGCCGCAGTTCACCGATGTCAGCGACTTCCACTGCGTGACGACATGGAGCCAATACGACATGGAGTTCCAAGGCGTCGCCTTCTTCACGCTGGCCGATCTGGTGAAGCCCAGGGCCCACGCCTCGCACGTCTTCTTCAAAAGCTACGACGGCTACAGCACGAACAACCCGCTGGATGTCATGATGGATGACGACGTGTTGATCGCCCATTCGTGGAACGGGCAGCCGTTGCCCAAGGATCACGGCGGTCCGGCCCGTGTCATCGTGCCGAAGAAGTATGCGTGGAAGGGCGCCAAGTGGGTCCGTGAGATCGTCTTCCTCGACCGCGACATCCTCGGCTTCTGGGAACTGCGCGGCTACAGCAACACCGCCGATCCTTGGACCGAAGACCGCTTCTCTTGAGCCGGCCGCTGTGGTTCACTGATTCCGTTATGGGCCTCGCACAACCAGTCCAACGCCTGACCGCAAAGGAGTATCTCGCCTTGGAACGGGCCGCCGAATTCAAGAGCGAGTTCTACGACGGCGAGGTGTTTGCCATGGCGGGCGGGTCGCCGATGCACAGCCTGATCGGCACCAATGTGGCTGGTGAACTTAGGACCAAGCTTCGCGGAGGCCCTTGCCTTCCCTTCAACAGCGATCTCAGGGTCAAGCCTCCCGGCCTCTCCTTCTACACGTATCCCGATGTCTCCGTGGTCTGCGGGCCTCTGGAATTCGACGACGAACAGGAGGACACGATCACCAATCCTTCCCTGTTGGTCGAAGTGACTTCGCCCACGACGGAAGGCTACGACCGCGGGGCCAAGTTCCGCCTCTACAGCCGCATTCCCTCGCTGAAGGAATACCTCGTGGTCAGCCACGCCGAACCTTCGCTCGATCTCTTCATCCGGCAGGCTTCCGGCGAATGGCTGGTTCGATCCGCTTCCGGCATGGAGTCTTCCCTGGAGCTGCCCGGCCTGGGAATCCCCCTGGCTCTCGCGGAGGTCTACGCCGGGGTTCAGTTTGAGCCCGCCAAAGGACGTCCGCGTCCGCCGGTTGTTTAAGTCCCTCCCGCTGTCACGCCGTGCAGACGATCTACTTCGACTACAACGCCACCACGCCGCTCGATGCCGGCGTGCGCGGGGCCATGGCGCCGTTCTTGGAGCGGGTTTACGGCAATCCTTCGTCCGTCCACCGCGTCGGGCGCGAGGCGCGGGCGGCGCTGGATGATGCGCGGGATCGGGTGGCGACGGTATTCAGGTGCAAGCCCAGCGAAGTGGTCTTCACCTCCGGCGGCACGGAGTCGAACAACTTGGCCATCTTCGGCACCGTCCGGCTTCTCCGCGCTAAAGGCCGCCACGTCGTCACGACGCAGATCGAACACCACGCGGTGCTCCACGCCTTCGGGTATCTGGAGAAGCACGAGGGTTTTGAGGTCACTTACCTGCCGGTCGATTCCTTGGGCCGGGTCGATCCCGAAGCCGTCCGCAAAGCCATCCGGCCGGATACCGTCCTCGTCTCTGTGATGGCGGCGAACAACGAGATCGGAACCGTCCAGCCTGTGGCCGAGATTGGAGCCATCTGCCGGGATCAGGGCGTTCTTTTCCACTGCGACGCCGTCCAAGCGTTCGGCAAGCTGCCTTTCGCCAACATCGACCAGTTCAACGCCGACCTCGTTTCCGTCTGCGCCCACAAGTTCCATGGCCCCAAGGGCGCGGGTGCCCTCTTCATCCGGTCTCCTCTGCAACCTCATCCCATCCTCTTCGGCGGCGGGCACGAAACCGAGCGCCGCGCCGGAACGGAGAACCTTCCCGCCATCATCGGTCTGACCGACGCGGTGGAGCAGTTTATCCGCGAACCTGTGTTTCCCGCGAACACGCTGGCCGAGTTCACCGCTAAGATGGCTTCAGCCGCTTCGGCCATCGAGGGTGTGACTCTGCTGGGTTCCCTTAAGGTAGGGCGGGCTTCCAGCCTGCCCTCGGGCGCTTCCGGGTCAGGCAAGATGCCCGACCTGCCTTCTCATCTACCCAACACCGTCGCCTTCACCGTCGATGGCTCGGACAGCATCGCTTTGATGGCTGGTTTGGATCTTGAAGGTGTCTGCGCCTCCAGCGGCTCGGCTTGTTCGGCCGGTTCCTTGGAGCCGTCGCACGTGGTTCTCGCGGTGGGCCAGCCTCACGACCGG
The DNA here is from genome assembly GCA_043775315.1 of Verrucomicrobiota bacterium. Taxonomy (GTDB): domain Bacteria; phylum Verrucomicrobiota; class Verrucomicrobiia; order Limisphaerales; family CANJSG01; genus CANJSG01. Next base: position 10,434 of record JAYVSO010000149.1, on the reverse strand, counting down.
GCCAATTCCCTGGTTCGCTTCTCCCTCGGCCGGGAAACGACCGCGGTTGAAGTCGACCTGGTTTGTGAAATGTTACCGTCGGTTCTCCGGCAGGTCCGTTGTCGATAACCCTGTGCACCACCCCGTGAACAACTGTCTGCCAGCTGTGAATAAACCGGCCAACTCGGTCCATCGCCTACTTTCCAGTTTCCTCTGCCCATCCCAGGGCCGGTTTGTTCGCAGTGACGTCGGTGGACCAACCCTGCGCCAATCCATGGGTTTGACGGGTTTGTTCCACTTATCCACAGCCCTTACTAATAGGTAGATTTTTTCAAAGAGAGACAGTCAACTAACGAGCCAATGAACCTTGCGATCTCCAAAGATCAATTGCTGCGCGGACTGCAGGCAGTCCAGAACGTGGTCAGCTCACGCACCACGCTCCCGATCCTGTCGAACGTCCTCCTCAAGGCCGGTGACAACCGCCTGGAGCTCACCGCCACCGATCTCGACGTCACCATCTCGTGCAGTGTCGAAGCCAAAGTCACCAAACCCGGCTCCACCACGATCCCGGTCAAGAAGCTCTTCGGCATCGCCCGCGAGTTGAGCAGCCCCGAGATCGAGCTGGAGGTGGACGAGAAGAACACCACGTCGATCGCCTCCGGCGCGTCTTTCTACAAGATCAACGGGCTGGCGGCCGAGGAGTTCCCCCCGTTTCCCCAGTTCAAGGAGAACAAGAAGGTCGTCCTGCCCCAGGAGAAGATCCGGAGCATGTTGAAGAAGACCTCCTTCGCCATTTCCACGGACGAGTCCCGCTACGTCCTCAACGGCGTCTTCCTGTCGCTCAAGGACCACAAGCTGACCATGGTGGCCACCGACGGCCGCCGCTTGGCCCTGGTCGAGGAAGAGGCCGACATCGGCGAAGGCAGCCAGGGCGAATTCATCGTGCCCACCAAAGCCGTGAACGAACTGTCCCGCCTGCTGGGCGACAAGGGAGACGTGGAGATCCGCTTCACCGACAACCAGGTGGCTTTCACCCTTAAGGACGACGCCGGCTTCAGCGTCCTGCTCATCTCCAAGCTCGTCGAAGGCAACTACCCGAACTACCGGCAGGTCATCCCCGGCGAAGCCAAGGAACGCATCCCCATCCAGCGCGAGGAACTCCAGCAGGCCGTCCGCCGCGCGGAGATCATGACCAGCGACAAATCGAACTCGGTGAAGCTGGCCTTCTCCAAGAACAACCTGACGATCACGGCCAACGCGCCCGAAGTCGGTGAAGCCAAGGAAAGCCTCGCCATCGACTACAAGGGCAAGGACATGGCCATCGCCTTCAACCCGGCCTACCTGCTCGCCCCGCTCAACGCTCTCAGCGTGGACGAGGTCTTCATCGAGCTGATCGACGAACTGAGCCCCGGCGTCCTGAAGATCAACGGACCCTTCCTCTACGTCGTCATGCCGATGCGGCTGAGCTGAAATAGAGGCGTAGGAGAGCTGAGTGGCTTAAAAAAAAAAGCTTGAACCAGACGCGTGCACAAAAGTTTATGAGCAACCCATCACTTGAGCAGATCGCGCTAAGAGCTTCGGAAGCTTTGAAGCTCCAGAATCCAAATTTCATAAGTTGCGTCGTGCACCAACAGAAGCCATCGACTTTGGTTTATAGCTTTAGAACCAAGGAGAGCGCGCATTCATTCGCACTAGAACAGGAGACGCTCGGCACAGCTCCAATTCGTAGAGTTGTCGATTTGAGTCCGAAAGTCGTGCATGAGGACAGGTCGGCTACAAATGCCACTTCCTGAATAACAGAGCGGGCAAGTTGTAGGTTGGATCAAGGGCAATGTTCTTGGGACATGGATTGGTGATGGTTTGAATTGAGGTTGAATAAAGAACAAGGGACGGCTCGTCCGAAACCTTGTAGGAGATCAACGAACGCGAGAAGCTGTCGTCATACCTTGACGCCCATGAACGCCCGCCTCTTTCAACCACGCACCCTTCTCGCCTGCCTGCTGCTTGGGCTGGGCTCGTGGCTGGCCCGGGCGGAGCAGGAAGACTTCGAGCTGCCGCCCATCAGCTATTCCAAGACGGCCCCGAACGACGCGGTCACGCGCATCGAGAAACGGATGAAGTCCGGCGAACTCCGCTTCGCTCCCGGTGACGACAAGACGCTGCTGCTCGCGCTCCTCAAGGAGCTGAAGGTGCCGGTCGAGTCGCAGATCATGGTCTTCTCCAAGACCAGCAAGCAGCGGTCGATCATCAGCCCCACGCGGCCGCGCGTGATTTATTTCTCGGACGATTGCTACGTGGGCTGGGTGCCCGGCGGCGCCATGGAGCTGACGACCTTTGATCCCGTTCTCGGCGCGACGTTCTATCTGGTCGAGACGCACGACGAACTGGTGCGGCCCAGGTTCACCCGGTCGGATGATTGCCTGAGCTGCCATGCGCGGTCGTCCACGGGAAACGCCCCCGGCCTGCTGGCCCGCTCGGTCTTTCCCGATGACCGGGGCGAACCGATCTTCTCGGCCGGCTCGACCTTCGTGACTCACGAGACGCCGTTCTCCGAGCGTTGGGGTGGCTGGTATGTCACAGGCGGCCATGGAACAGCCCGGCACATGGGCAACGCGTTTGCCAAGGAGTCGAAGGACGGGGCCGAACTGAACCGAGAGACGGGAGCCAACCTCTCGATCTTGGACGGCTTCTTCGATCCTAAGCCCTATCCGCTGGTCCAGAGCGACATCGTTGCGCTGATGGTCTTCGAGCATCAGGTGGGTGCCCACAATGCGCTCTGCGAGGCGAACCTCCAGACGCGGCTGGCGTTGCACCGGTGGAAGGGACTGTGCGAGGCGTTGAAGGAAGATCCGAAGCAGCCTCTCTACGGATCGACCCTGAGCGTTGTGAACCACTACGCGCACAAAGTCCTCAAGCAGCTTCTCTTCGTCGGCGAAGCGCCCTTGCCAGAGGGAGGCATCCAGGGCGCCCCCAATTACAAGAGGGCTTTCGAAGCGACCAGGAAAGCCGACGCGAAAGGGAGATCGCTGCGGGATCTGGATCTGAAGACGCGCCTGTTCAGCCACCGGTGCAGCCACATGGTCTACAGCGAGGCGTTCGACAGTCTTCCACCAGTCTTGCGGGAAACGATACTGAACCGCCTGGGGACGATCCTGACGGTTGAGAAGCCGGCCGAGCCGTTCAACCATCTACCGGCAGCGGAACGAACGGCCATCCGCGAAATCCTTCAAGAGACGAAGACCGGGCTGCCGGGGACTTGGCAATAGGTGCTTCTTGGAGCCAGTCTGAAAATTCCGGAACCGAGGATTTCAGAGCCGGAGGCGCGATAGACTGTAGCCTCCGCCGAGAGACGTGGGTGGCGATTTTCGAGAACGAGCCCGAGAGCCGGACTCAAGCGGCCACTGCAAGGTAGGGCAGTGCATCTTGCCTGCCCACGGCGCTGCCGGCTTGAAATCAAACCGTGCGGACGGATCAGGGTTCCGGACGATCCCGGAACCCTTGTCAGCACGGGGCAGGCTGGAAGCCCGCCCTACCTTCTGCTGAATGAGACTCCGACCCACGGCTTACGCCATGGGCTCCTTTCTTCCGCCGCTCCGCGGCTCTTGGGGAGATAGCTTTGAATTCCAAGACACTCTTTTGATTGCGGGCGGAAAAGCAAAACGCCCGCCGGATGGGCGGGCGTTGCTTGGAAAACTGGGAAGGCCGATCAGGCGCGTTCCATGTATTTGCCGGTGCGGGTATCGATCTTGAGCCTCTCGCCTTTCTTGATGAAAAGCGGGGCTTGGATCTGGATGCCGGTCTCGAGGGTGATCGTCTTCTGCACGTTGTTGGCGGAGTCGCCGCGGATGCCCTCGGGAGATTCGGTAACGGTGAGAATAACGCTGGCTGGGAGTTCGATGGACACCGGCTTGTCTTCGATCAACGTCATGGTCACGACCCCGTTCTCCATGAGGTAATTCTTGGCGTCGCCCACCAGCTCCGGGGTGAGCTGGACCGTCTCGTAGGTCTCGGGATCGGTGAAGACGTAGTCGTCGCCGTCCTTGTAGCTGAACTCCATCTTGGTCGTCATCATCGGGATGACCTGGATGGATTCCGACGAACTGAAGCGGAGCTCGAATGTTTTGCCGGTCTTGATGCTTCGAAGGGTGGCCTGGACGAAGGCGCGGAGGTTGCCCGGTGTCCGGTGCGTGGTCTCGAGGACGACGGCGACATCGTTGTTGAGGACGATGGCCATGCCTTTGCGGAGGTCGTTAGCTGATGCCATAACTGTCGGAAAACTGGTTGACCCGGGCGTTTTGCTCCAGGGAGCGGTGAAACTAGCCGAGGCGGACTGCGAGGCAAGAGTGCAGTTGGAGACCGCCGGGCGCGGACAAAGGTTTTCACCCTTGCGTTTTGACCTGTCGACCGATTGATTTCACAGCCCTATGGATGGAGAAAAGCCGCAGTCACCAGCCGATTCCGCTCAGGCGGCGGCCCAGAGCCAGACGTATACCGAATCAACGACGGTCTATGATCTGATGGCGTGGATCGACGCGAACCGCCGGAATATCGTGCTCGGGGTCGTCGTCGTGGTGGGTCTCTCGGTGACCTTCGCGGTCTACACCTGGTGGAAGGGCGAGAAGGAGCTGAAAGCCAACGGCGCGCTTCTGGCGCTGCCCGGTTCGTCGCTAGGAATGGCGGCGACCAACGCCAACGCCGATAGCTTCTTCAAGGTAGCCGCCGAGTATGCGGGAACCGAATCGGCCGTGCGCGCGCAGTTGATCGGAGCCCAGACGCTCTACAACCAGGGCAAGTTCGCCGAGGCCCAGGCGGCGTTCTCCAAGGTGATCGACATCACTGAATTCGCTTCGATCAAGGCCACGGCGGCCTACGGCGCGGCGGCCTCTCTCGACGCCATGGGAAAGCCCACGGAAGCCCTGACGCAATACGGCGACGTCGCCAACCGGTATCCCTCCGAAGGCGTGGCTTCGCTGGCGAAGATATCCCAGGGCCGCATCCACGAAGCCGCAGGCCGGAATGACCAGGCCCTGACGATCTACGACAGCCTAGCGCGCAACATAGCCTCCGACATCTGGGCGCAGGAAGCCCAGTCCCGCCGCCAGGACCTGCTGGCCCGCCACCCGGAGTTGGTCAAGGCCCTGCCGATGGTGGTGACCCCTCCTGCGGCAACCCCGGTGCCGGTGACCCTAGCCCCCGGCAAGTAAGAAGCGGCCGATTTTCGACAGCAGACCGGCTCGTCTGGTCTGCTGTTTGCTTTTTTGGGGGAACTGCCCAGAGAATCGGGAAGGCACCCCCAGGGGAGCCGGGAACTTCTTCATTTCGGTTCGGGCCACGATCCGGGATGGGCTGGATGAATCACTGAAAAGCAATTGGGCGGAAGCCGATCAGTCGTCAGTCGGCCGATTAGCGCAAAAATCATGAAACTAACAATCATAGGGACGGGATACGTCGGTCTGGTAACGGGAGCTTGCTTCGCCGAAGTCGGCCACACGGTCTACTGCGTCGATAACAACGAGGCGAAGGTCAAGATGCTCCGGGCGGGCGGCATCCCCATCTACGAACCGGGCCTTGAGGAGATGGTGAAGAAGAACGTGGCCGCAGGCCGGCTCAATTTCACCGCAAGCACCAAGGAAGGAGTCGAGAAGGGAGACGTCGTCTTCATCGCCGTGCCGACTCCGCCGCAGCCGGATGGTTCCGTGGACCTCAGCTACATCGAGACGGTGGCCCGCGACATCGCAGGAGCGATGACCAGCTACAAGATCATCGTCGACAAGAGCACCGTCCCGGTGAAGACCGGCGAGAAGGTGGCCGAGACGATCAAGCGCTACTGCAAGTCGAAGGTGGAGTTCGACGTCGTCAGCAACCCCGAGTTCCTCCGCGAAGGCTTCGCCGTCGAGGACCTGATGAAACCCGACCGCGTCGTCATCGGCACGACCAGCCAGCGGCCCGTCGCGGCGATGAAGGAGGTCTACACGCCCTTCGGCGCTCCCATCATCGTCACCGACATCAACTCCGCCGAGCTGATCAAGCACGCCGCGAATTCCTTCCTCGCCCTCAAGATCTCCTACATCAACGCCGTCGCGAACATCTGCGAGGCTTCCGGCGCGAACGTCGAGGAAGTCGCCACTGGCATGGGCATGGACATCCGCATCGGACGCCGCTTCCTCAATGCCGGCATCGGCTTCGGCGGCTCCTGCTTCCCGAAGGATCTTAGCGCCTTCATCAAGATCTCCGAAACGCTCGGCTACGACTTTGCGCTCTTGAAGGAAGTGCAGCGGATCAATGCCGACCAGATGAACCGCTTCCTCAAGAAGATCACCGATACCCTCTGGGTTCTTCGCGACAAGAAGATCGGCGTCCTTGGTCTGGCATTCAAACAGAACACCGACGACTGCCGCACCTCGCCCGCCATCGAGCTTTGCCAGAAGATGCTCAAGGAAGGCGCCAAGCTCCGCGTCTATGACCCGAAGGGAATGGAGAAGGCCAAGGACCTGCTCAAGGACACCGTCACCTACGTGGACGACATGGACGCCGTGGCCGACGGCTGCGACGCGCTCGTCATCGCGACCGAGTGGCCCGAGTTCAAGAAGCTCGACCTCAATCGCACGCGCAAGGCCCTCAGCCACCCGATCGTTTTCGACGGACGAAATCTTTTCGACCCGAAGGAAATGGAAGCACTCGGCTTCATCTACAAGAGCGTAGGTAGGTGAGGACCGATGCCGGATGATCCGGCAAATCAGGAATCCGGGATCTGGAATCCGGCATCCGGCTCCATGAAAAGAATCGAAGTTTCAGCCGGCCTCGTGTTCCACGACGGCCGGCTTCTCATTACCCAGCGCAAGCCCGACGCGCACCTAGGCGGGCTCTGGGAATTCCCCGGAGGCAAACGCGAACCCGGCGAAACCTTCGAGGCCTGTCTAGTCCGTGAATTGCAGGAGGAACTGGCCATAACCGTTGAGGTCGGCGAGTTGATCGACGAGATCTCCCATGACTATCCGGACAAGCTAGTCCGTCTCCGCTTCTTCCGCTGCCGCCTCGTCTCGGGCGAACCGAAAGCAGTCGGTTGCCACGCGTTGGCCTGGGTGGCCCGAGACAGCCTGCGAAGTTATCCGTTCCCGGCAGCCGACGCCGTCTTGCTCGACAAGCTCGACACGATTCCTTGGTAGGGCGGGCCTCTTGCCTGCCCTAAACGACAAGGCTCGAAGTCAAACAACGGAGCGCCGATCTCCGATCCGGCGTTTCCCAGTCGCGAAGCGACTCTGGAAAGTAGCCAGCCACAAGGTGGCTGGGAGCCGGCCAAACAACCGATGTCGTCCCGGAGGGACGAAGGGAATCGCTGACTTCCGAAGTCACTCCGGGACTCGCGAGAACATTGGGCTGCTGGTCCAGCCAATCCGTGGCTGGCTAATTTCCTGAGTCGCTTCGCGACAACGGCCCTTCGGCCTTTGTGTTACCTGCGCCTTTTCGCGGCCAATTCCCGTCCACATCCTCAATCCCGTTGCGCTTTCCCCGGCGAGGAGGCACAACCCCGCCCCGAAGTTTCTCCGACGACCCGACCGACACCATGAAGACCAAAGGCATGTCCGACGCGCAGTTCCTCGACCTCCTCCAGAAGGTCCTGCCCAAGGCCACCAAGGACGAGCGCCTTGCCGCCAGCATCTACGAACGCGTCGCCGAGGAAGTCCGCCTCATCAACAGTGTGCAATCCTTCGAGAAGTTCTGCGCCACCGGCTCGTTGCCCGATCTCGAACCCGCCACCGTTTCCCAATACGAGAGCCATCTCGCGGAACGCTTCGGAGCGGAGAATGTCGTCGTCACGCCGAACGAAAAGGGCGACGCCGTCGCCGTGGAGATCGCGCTTCCCGACAACAAGAAGATCACCAACCGCATCAAGGTCGTCCCGCCCGGCGAAGCCGAGGAAGAGGAAGTAAAGACGCCCTTCGTGCCGTTCCCCGTCTCACTGCCGGAAGATCCGGAACTCATCTGGTTGCTTGCGCGCCGCGAGGATTTCGGGCCCGACGAAGCCATGCGCGCCCTCGCCAAGATCGAGGAGGAATTCTGGCAGACCAAGACCGGCCAGAAGCTCCAGCGCGACCGCGTGGAGAAGACCTTCGCCGAATTCATCGCCCGTGTTCCCTCGGCCGCGCTGCAAGAGAGCGGCCTCAAGCGCCACTACAAGGAACCCGAACCCCGCAAGACGCTGCACCGCCTTCTCCCGAGCGAAGCCCCGGCGAAGAAGGCCGGCGAAGCTTTGTCTGCGGTTGGAGCAACCGATGCGAGCCGGCCGCCGTGGTAGGCGAGCCGATCAGTTTCCAAGGCTTGTAGTCTCATAGGTTTTCAGCACCGGAGGTGCGATAGAAAGTAGCCCACAGCGTGAGCTGTGGGTTGGGATTCCTGACGGTTAAAAGCTCCGGAGCGACACACCGGCTTCTGCCGCTCCTCCGGGTCCTTTTTTGGAGCTTTTGGCGACAACTGATATGCGTAGAATGCCTGTTTTCATTGGTTCTTCAAGCACTACCATGGGCTAGACTGGAACTACTCCAAACGTGCCGCTTGGTGTCAAAACTGGTGTCAATCGCCACCGAATGAGCGGGCTGTCTTCCGCCCCGGAACACCCCCGTCCGAGGCTCCCAAAAGATTTCTGCGATTTCCTGTTCGGATTCGCTGTCTCGCCGGACTGCCTCCTCAGAACCCGGCACAACCCCTGGGTCCAAAACCGAAATGAACGAACTCCAACGCGCCTTCTTCCAGCAGTGGAACGACCCCATCGCCCGCCTCACCGTCGACCAGGCGGCCTGGGCCCTGAACTTCCAGCCGCACGACATCCCGATCCTCGTGCGGGCGGGGCTGCTCAAGCCCCTGGGCAACCCGAGCAAGAACGCGGTGAAATTCTTCTCCACGGTGGCGGTGCAGGACCACGCGAAGGACCTGGTCTGGCTGGCCAGGGCGACCAACGCAATCTACCGCCATTGGCAGATCAAGAACCAGGACGATGCGGCCTGAAGCGATATCCGTTGCCACCTGGGAAGCCCGCCCTTCACCTTTCAAGCCCATGCCGGACTATGGCGAACAACTCAGGCGCTACCGCGAGGCGGCGCACGCCGAGACCAAGCTGCTGATCGCGGAGCGGATCGCGGAGGAGCTGGCCCCGGAGCTGTGGACCTTCCTCGCCCGACGCTGTCCGATGGACGAGGTCGACGATCTCCGGCAGGACGTGCTCCTCGCCGTGGTGCTTGGGCTTGATCGCTGTGAGGCGGCCACCCATGCGGCGTTCTGGGGTTGGGTCTACAGGATTGCCCGGAACAAACTGGCGACCCGCCTGGACAAGAGGAACCGGCTCCAGCCGATGGAAGCGGACCAGCTCTGGCATCTGGTCGAGGCGTCGGGCGACTTCGTGGCCCTGATGGGCGACGAACGCGAGGATCTTCGGGAGGCTTTGGCCATCCTATATGGGATGGACGAATACACCCGGCACTGCCTCTGGCGATTCTATTTGGACGGTGCCGGCCTGGAGGAGATCGCGGTGGAACTCGGCAAGTCGAAGGATGCCGTTCGTATGACCATTTACCGAGGCCTTGCCACCGCGCGGAAACTGTTGAAGGGAGAACGCTGACATGTCCGACACACCCATCGAAAAGCGGCTGGAAAACCTCGGCCGGCGATTGAAGCAGGGAGCGGAGAAACTCCATCCCCTGACGAAACCGCAGAAATCCGCCCTGCGCAGCGCGTTGGCGGCGCAGTTGGAAAAGACGCACGTCGCGCCGAAGCCGAAGCAGCAATCCACGCAGGAGAAGCCCGCCCAAACGAAACAGCAGTCCAAGGACAAGGGCCAATCGCATGGGCACTGATCCAAAAGCCGGCAAGGGCGAGAGCCTCGAATCGCGGCTGAGCCGGCTGGCTTGGCGGGTGGTGCCCGGCGGCGCCAAGACCCAGACGATGCACCCGCTGGCCCGCGACCTGATCCGGGAGGACATGGTCCTGCACTTCGGCTGCAAACACACTCCGGTGCAACGGCCCGATGGAACCTTCCCGAGCACCGAACCGAGGAAGCAGCCGCGCGTGACCTCCTTCGAGCACTATCACGGTTTGTGAAAACCGCGTCGCAGGAGGGATCGTCGGGTCACGACGGCCAACGGCCCGCCCCTCTCCAGTATCGCCCGTTGCAGACGGTTGGCCGTAGCGAAGGCGGCAGCCTCATGCTGTCTCCGCTCGACGTCGGCCAGTAGGTTCCAGGCCTCGTCGAATGCGTCCGCCTCGGCCCGCGCAGCCGCATCCTCGTTTTCCTCGATCCTTTTTCTGTCAGCGTCCTTTTGCTGTTTTGAAGCGACAGCAGCCTTTGATCTTTCTTCCCGCTTGGCCTTCGACACAAACCCCTGCGGCGCCGCGTAGTCGTGGCGGATGGAGCTGGCGAGGAAGCCGGGCGGGTTGCGCAGGGCGCGGGCGTCGCGCTTGGCA
>JAYVSO010000148.1:0-6075 GCA_043775315.1 Verrucomicrobiota bacterium | reverse complement strand
CGCTCACCGGGCTTGGCGCGGCAGCCTCCGGGGCCAACAGCGACATCACCAGCCTGAACGGCCTGACCACGGCGCTGAGCATCGCCCAGGGCGGCACGGCGGCCACCACCGCCACGCCCGGTCCCTGGCACCTGCAGCGGATGCTCGAGGCCGCCGAGGCCTTCCCAATGAACATCGGCTTCTCAGGCAAGGGCAACGCCAGCCTGCCCGGCGGCCTGGTCGAACAGGTGGCCGCCGGGGCCTGCGCGCTGAAGCTGCACGAGGACTGGGGCACGACGCCCGCCGCTATCGATTGCTGCCTCGGCATCGCCGACGCGCACGACGTGCAGGTCACGATCCACACCGACACGTTGAACGAATCCGGCTTCGTCGAGGATTCCATCGGCGCCTTCAAGGGCCGCACCATCCACACCTACCATTCCGAAGGCGCGGGCGGCGGCCATGCGCCGGACATCATCCGCATCTGCGGTGAACCGAACGTCCTGCCCAGCTCCACCAATCCGACCCGGCCCTACACGGTGAACACGATCGACGAGCATCTCGACATGCTCATGGTCTGCCACCACCTCGATGCCGGATTGCCGGAAGATGTGGCTTTCGCCGAGAGCCGCATCCGGGGCGAAACCATCGCCGCCGAAGACATCCTCCACGACCTCGGTGCCATCAGCATGATGAGCAGCGACTCCCAGGCGATGGGTCGCATCGGCGAGGTCATCACCCGCACGTGGCAGACGGCCGACAAGATGAAGCGCCAGCGCGGCAAACTCCCCGGCGAGACCGGCGACAACGACAATCTCCGCATCAAACGCTACGTCTCAAAATACACCATCAACCCCGCCATCGCCCACGGCCTGAGCCATGTCATCGGCTCCGTCGAGGTCGGCAAGCTCGCTGATCTGGTCCTATGGAAGCCCGCCTTCTTCGGTGCCAAACCCGAGCTGATCATCAAGGGCGGCGGCATCGCGTGGGCGCAGATGGGCGATCCCAATGCCTCGATCCCGACGCCGCAGCCCGTCTTCATGCGCCCTATGTTCGGGTCCTTCGGACGCGCGCCGGGGACGCTATCCATCGCGTTCGTCAGCGGCTTGGCCAAGGCGTCCGGTGCCACCGATTCCTACGGCCTCACCAAACGCATCGAGCCTGTCCGCAACTGCCGCTCCATCGGCAAGAAGGACATGAGGTGGAACGACGCCATGCCGGTGATCAAGGTCGATCCCGAAACCTACACCGTCACCGCCGACGGCGTCCCGCTTACCTGCGAACCCGCAACCAGCCTACCGCTGACCCAGCGCTACTTCCTCTTTTGAACTCTCGCTGCGACATCGCTCCGCTGCCTTCAGCCACGCCCAGCCCGTGGCTCGTCTGGCAGTTGGTCGACTCGGCGTTTCCAGCCGGTGGCTTCGCGCATTCCGGCGGACTCGAAGCCGCGCGTCAGCACGGCGAAGTGCGTGACCGCCGTGAACTGGAAACCTTCCTCGCGAACAACCTCCGCCAGCTCCGTTGGAACTTCCTCCCCCTCGTCGTCGCCGGTTTCGACGAGCCGGAGCGCCTGAGCGAATGGGATTCGTTGGCCGACGCCTTTCTCAACAACCACGTCGCCAACCGCGCCAGCCGTCTCCAGGGCACCGCGCTTCAAACCGCCGCCGAACGCATCTTTGGCGAAGCGCTCTTCTCCGACGCCCGCAAGCCCGCCGGCTTCCATGGTCATCTGGCTCCGCTGGCCGGATTCATCTTCCGCCAACTTTCCATCGGCCGATCCGAAGCGCTCGGACTCGCGAGCTTCTGGCAACTGCGCGGCTGGGTCGCATCCGCGGTGCGCCTTGGAATCGTTGGCCCACTCGAAGCACAGTCCATCCAGCACCGGCTCGGTTTCTTGGGCCGTGAAGTTGCCGCGAGCGCCGATGCCGCGTCGGTAGAGGATCTCGCCCAGACCACGCCGCTCTTCGATCTCTGGCAGGGCGCGCACGACCGGCTTTATTCGCGCCTCTTCCAAAGCTAGCTTCCCTCCTCGACATGAACTTCCCCATCCGCCACCCGCTTCGACATGGCCACGGTCACGACCATGCGTCCCATCCCGGCCACTTCGTCGACCGGGAACAGCCGTTGCACCGGGACTTCTCCAAGCGCGCCTTCACCGTTGGCGTCGGCGGACCGGTGGGCAGCGGCAAGACGGCGTTGATGCTCCAGCTATGCCGCAAGCTCGGAGGGACGATGAACATAGCTGCTGTGACCAACGACATCTTCACCAAGGAGGACGGGGAGTTCCTTGTGCGCCACAACGCGCTCCCGGCAGAACGCATCCGCGCCGTTGAGACCGGTGGTTGCCCGCACGCCGCCATCCGTGAGGACATCACGGCCAACCTGCTCGCGCTGGAGGATCTTCATAAGAAATTCAACACCCAGATCCTCCTCATCGAATCCGGTGGAGATAACCTCGCGGCCTGTTACAGCCGGGAACTGGCCGACTACACTATCCAGGTGATCGACGTGGCAGGTGGCGACAAGATCCCGCGCAAGGGCGGTCCCGGCATCACTCAGTCCGACCTGCTTGTGATCAATAAGACCGACCTGGCCCAGATCGTCGGCGCGGATCTAGGCGTGATGGAGAACGACACGAAACGCATGCGCGGCGAAGGGCCGTTCGTCTTTGCGCAGGTCCGCAACGATGTGGGCGTGGAAGAGATCATCGACCATATTATTCACTCCTGGCAGCACGCGATGGGTTTGGACCATGGCCACTGAACTTCCGATTGATCTCCACCCAAGGTTCAAGTTCCGCCACGCAGTCCTGATTGTGGCGCGTGAGGGACTCCTGATGATGGAAATACCTCGGTCAAACCTCCGCCAGGCCTCGAAACTTGAACCCACGTCAATGAGTCGGGTCCCCTGCCCCAGCGACGGGACACAAAGCCCGGTCGGGTCCGTTGCTAGGCAGCTACGGCAAAAAGCCGTTGAAGGTGGCCCGCAATTGCTGAACTTGATTTAGAAAGCAGCGCTTTGAATCTGGTTTTCCCCGGGTCCTGTGCCCCAGCTTTTTGGATCAATAGGATCGGCAGGGTGTGCAGTAAACTGTGCAGTCGGCGCTGGAGCGGTTGAAGGGGGCGATATGCCGCTGGACGCCGTGTTTCTTGGCCCACCGTCGCGATCGTCATCGCATCAGGTGGACGGTGTTGGGGCCGGGCGCACGGGACCTGAGGATTTCATTTCGACTTCATGTTGCCCGCGGTCGTCGACCAGCGGAATCGTGTCCGAGGCCAGTTCCGTTCCGTCGAGGAAGAGCCGGTTCTTCTCACCGGCATCGGCTGCCACCCGGGAGATGGTGATGTGGTAAACGGTCTGGCGGAAGCTGTAGTGGACCTTACAGCCCTTCCAGCTTTTCGGCAGACGCGGGGTCAGGCGCAGTTGATCGCCTTCGAGGTTCACGCCGAGGAGCGTTTCGATCAGCAGCCGATACATCCAGCCGGCGGAACCGGTATACCAGGTCCAACCGCCTCGGCCCGTGTGCGGCGCGACGGCATAGACGTCCGCCGCGACGACGTAGGGTTCGACCTTGTAGGTGGCGATCTGTCCGGCGGTGCCGCCGTGATGGATGGGGTTGAGCATTGAGAAGAGTTCCCAGGCGCGGTCGTTCTCGCCCATGAGCGCGAAGGCCATCGCCGTCCAGATCGCGCCGTGCGTGTATTGGCCGCCGTTCTCGCGCACTCCAGGAATGTAGCCCTTGATGTAGCCGGGATTCAGCGCCGATTTGTCGAAGGACGGATCGAACAGCTGGATCAGCTTCGCGTTGCGGCGGACCAGACGCCGGTCCACGGCGCCCATCGCCTGACGGGCCCGTTGCGGATCGCCCGCGCCGCTGATGACGGACCAGCTTTGGGGCAGCGAATCGATCTGGCATTCGGCGTTGGTCGCGGAGCCGAGCGGTTCGCCGTTGTCGAAGTAGGCGCGGCGATACCATTCGCCGTCCCACCCGTGCTGCTCGATGTTGGCCTGCAGCTGCCGGGCCTGGGTGACGCAGCGGTCGGCAAAGGCGATGTCATGGCGCGAGCGCGCGAGGCCGGCAAACTGGGTGAGCACGTCGTAAAGGAAGAAGGCCAGCCAGACACTTTCGCCGCGGCCCTCGTTGCCGATCCTGTTCATGCCGTCGTTCCAATCTCCGCAGCCGATCAACGGCAGCCCATGGTCGCCGAATCTCAGGCCGCGTTCGATGGCGCGCACACAGTGCTGATAGAGCGTGGCCGTTTCCTCGGAACGACTCGGCAGATCGTAATAGGCCTCCTCCTCCGGCTTGACGGGACGGGCTTCTAGGAAGGAAACCGGTTCGTCGAGAACGCCCGTGTCCGCGACCGTCGCGACGTAGCGGCACGTCACGTAGGGCAGCCACAGGTAGTCGTCGGAAAAATGAGTGCGCACGCCTCGCCCCGCCGGCGGATGCCACCAGTGCTGCACATCGCCTTCGCGAAACTGGTGCGCGGCGGCGCGGAGGAGATGCTCGCGAGTGAGCGCCGGGGCGCAATGCACCAGGGCCATCGAGTCCTGCAACTGGTCGCGGAAGCCGTAGGCGCCGCCCGATTGATAGAACCCGGTGCGGCCCCAGACGCGGCAACTCAAGGTCTGATAGAGCAGCCAGCCGTTGGCCATCACGTTCACGGCGGGATCGGGCGTGTCCACGTTCACGGCCCCGAGGGTCCGGTTCCAATGGTCCCAGACGCCTTCGAGCGCCCGGCGACTGGCGTCGGCACTGCGGAAACGACGGATCAGATTCTGCACTTCGGCCCCGTTGCGACCGACGCCGAGACGGAAGCTCGTCTCCCGTTCCTCTCCATCCGACAAATTGAACGCCACCTGCAGCGCACCGCACGGGTCAAGGCCCGCACCCACTTTGCCCGACAGGCGCGAGCGCTTCAGGGCCACCGGTTGCGCGAGGCTGCCATTGCGCCCGATGAACTCCTTCCGATCTCCGGTGAGCGTGCGGGCCGCGTCGTTGACATCGATGAACACGACGCGCTCGGGAAAGTCCGTGTTGTAGTAATTGCGCGCGAGCAAAGCGCCGGTCTTGAGATCCACCTCGGTTTGCACGTGCAGCAGGCTCTTGTTCCTCAGGTCGCCGAGGACCCATTCCCAGTAGCCCGTGACGGACAGGCGACGCGGGCGGCCCGAGACATTGCGCAATTTCAGCACCGCCAACTTCACCGGAGCATCCATAGCCACATAGACCCAAAGCTCGGAGGCGATGCCGCGCTCGGTGTGTTCGAACACGGTGTAGCCGAAGCCGTGACGAATCACATGGGGCGTCTCGCCGCGCGCGGGCGACGGTGTGGGCGACCAGAACTCTCCGGTCTGTTCGTCGCGGATGTAGAACGCCTCGCCCGTCGTGTCCTGGACGGGATCGTTGCTCCAGGGCGTGAGTCGGAATTCATGCGAGTTCTCCACCCAGGTGTAGGCCGCGCCGCTTTCGGAAACGACCGTGCCGAAATAGTGATTGGCCAGCACGTTGACCCACGGCGCGGGCGTCATCTGGCCTGGCTGAAGAGTGATGACATATTCGTGACCGTCGCGGGTGAAACCGCCGAGGCCGTTGTTGAAGATCAACTCGCGGGGCGGCAGCGGTGCGGCCACGTCACGCGATGGCGAGCGCGTGATCCTCAGCGCGGGGACCAGCGGCTCCAGCACGCCGCGATGTTCGAGCTGTTCCATGAGCGTCCCCTTTTCATCGTCGAGGACGATGCGGGCCGCCGATTGCAGCAGAACGCGGTCGTCGTTGGGAATCTGTTCGAGCCGGCGGACGAAGATGCCGCCCGGCTTGTCGAGCAGGTGCGCTTCGATGCCGGAGGAGATCAGGCTGATGATCTGATCGTGCAGGGACTGGTGGTAAACCGAAACATCCTCGTTCACGATGACGAGTTCGACGGCGAGCCCCTTCATGCGCCAGTAGGAGTGTGCCTGGATCAACTGCCGCACGATCTCGATTTTCGTGCCGTCGCTGATACGGAGCAGGACGAGCGGCGCGTCGCCGGAGATGCCGTAGCTCCAGAGGCCGCTCTGGCCGCGCCGGTTGTTGCGCAGAATGCCAGGGCT
>JAYVSO010000147.1:0-3067 GCA_043775315.1 Verrucomicrobiota bacterium | reverse complement strand
CGTGGGTAGCCGCTGCACTCACCGGGAACAGCAGAGGAACGCGACTGCTTATCGGTCAATTTTGTCGGAACCAAAAAATGGATTGGCCCTTGAGCCCATCGGCTACGGCCGTCAGCTACGGCCACGCGGTGATGAAGCGGTCCACCTTGGTCCAGCCGTAGAAGCTGACGCAGAACGAATCGTCGCGCAGCACGCGGTAGAGCTCGGAGAACGCGGGATGCAGCCAGCGGGTGTTGTCGTCGTTGTGGATCTTGCGCCCCTGCTGGTCCTGGTAACGCACGGCATAGGGCGGATCGGTCACGACCAGATCGATGCAGGCGTCGGGAAAGAGCCGCAGCGTCTGCAGACAATCTCCCCGCGTCACGCGGTTGAGCCACGGAGCGAGCAAGGCGTCCGACGAAACCCCGGCTTCGCGCACGAACAGGTCGCGGGCCAGTTGGTTCAGGTCCACTTCACCGCGTGCGCCCGCCGCGAGCGTCTCCTCGCTGAAGGCTTTCGGCACAGGATGCTCGGAGCCGATGGCGACAACCGCCTTCACGGGGTATCCGGCAAGGTGCCTTCAGGGCCATGCAGCTTCCGCGCTTCCCCGAATCCGATCCATTTCCCGTCGCGGTCCAAGCCCCGGTCCGCCAGCGTTTCCATGGCCAGACGATTCAGATCCAACCGGCCCTTGGCCACGGTGGACAGGACGGCTGTGTCTAAAAGCTGCATCACGGAGAGCTGTTCGGATGAAAGACCGGCCTCAAGTCCGCGCTGGTTCTCGGACTGTTCCGCGTTCACCGGTCCTCCGCCTTGGGCAGGCGTCCTTTCGACAGGTCGGTCTTCGCGCCGTTCTTCTCCTGCGGACTGATGATCCACGAGTGTGCCAGGTCGGCGACCTTGGCGAGCGTGAGCAGATCATCGCGGCCGAACGACGTCGTGGTCTTCCACTCCTCGCCGTCCTTGTAGCTGCGCTCGAAGGTCACGTTGTGGCGCACGCTGTCCTCCACGGTGTTGGCCCAGATGGCGGCCTTGATCAGGCCAATCCGCACTTCGTGCACGGGCCGGGCATGTTTGGGTTCGGTTGTTTGTTTCGACATAAAAGGTCCTCCTAAAACGGCAGTATGGATCGGAACACGGTCTTTCCGAAAGGGCCTATCTTTTGATCCCCGATCCGTGGTAAGAGAAAGGCTGGAGGAATGGAGATGGGACCAGAACAGACGGGACGAACGGTGGAGAAGGTGAGCTTTCCCCAGGGGAGATTGTTGATCACACCGGCGGCGCAAGCGGTGCTGACACAGGACGACCTCTTGACGGCGCTGAACCGGCACTCACGCGGCGACTGGGGCAACGTGGATGCGGATGACCGCAAGGAGAACGACCTCTCCGTCGAAAAGGGCTTCCGCATCCTCTCGGCCTACAAGACGGCCAAGGGCGAGACATTTTGGATCATCACTGAAGCCGGACGGCAGAGCACCACCGTCCTACTACCCTCCGACTACTAGGGTGCCTGATGGAACCGGCGACTGCTCCCATCAAGGCCATGAGTTCACTGCAACGCCTCGGCCAGATCCTCCGTGAAAACCCCGACACCGGCACCGGTGTGCAGATCCGCGCCCTCCTCTGGTCTCTCCTCAACCAACACCATGTGGTCAACCTCTGGACGATGTGCAGCCGTCTCAACGACGAACCCGCGCGGCTGGCCGCGGATGTCCTCACCGCGGCGTTGATGGGCAAACTCACCGACTCGCAGGTGAAGCAGACCCTCATCGAATGCGGTGAGATGGAACGCTGGGATCGAGCGGTCTTTCCTTCAGCGATTGAGGACGTGAAACAGACCATCGTGCGGACCCTGCGCACCACGCCTCCCAGCGAGGGCCACTATAAACTCTCCCGAGTCCTTGCCCTGCTGGAAAAGGAATGAACCTACTTCGGTTCGAACCGTTTGATGTCCTTGAACCGGTCGAAATCCCGGTCGAACGAGGCCACCGGCACCGAGTCGAGCGCCGCTCCCGCCGCCAGATAGGCGTCGGCGAACCCGACGTTGACCTTTCCCAGCCGAGCCAGCGCGTCGAACACACGGTCCTGTTCCATGACCTTGATGCCTTTCCGCGACAACAGCGCGGCCAGCCGCGCGGCCACCTCTTCGCGGTCGACCTTGTAGAACGATTCGAGGGTGTAGAACACCTCGGCTACGACGACGGGGCAGACTTCCAGAACCACGTCGCCGGAAGCAGCCGAGAGGAACAGGTTCCGCGAGGCTTCCGCCTGGGACTTGGGTTCCCCGGTCAGGAACCGGAGGATGACGTTGGTGTCGAGCAGGAGACGCTGGCTCATTCCCGGCCCTTCTTCGCGGCGTCCCGTCCCATGCCGGCGCGGACCGCCTTCTTCTCTTCCGCAGGAACCACGGGCCGTTTGGGTTTGAGGCTGCCGAACAGGCTGTCGAGATCGGGCTCGGGCCGCAGGATGGCCGAGCCGTCGGAACGCAGTTCGTAGGAAACCCGCTGCCGGGGCTTGAGGCCCAGCGCCTCGCGGACCTCCTGCGGGATGGTCGTCTGGAACTTGTCCGTGATGGTAGACCGTGTCATGAGTTCAGCTTACCACGATCTACTGCCTTGTGGCAAGAGGCCGACAAGGAGGCTGCTTGCCGCATTGCCTCGGGCCTCCGACCAACGCCCTGCGCCAAGGGCTCCGGGCGCTCGTCATCGGCTGGGCAGTCTCACCGGCTCCCGCTGGACGGGTGCTCGGGCTGCGCTTGGCGACGGGGCCGTGCGCCAGCACCGCCTCTCGCAGCCGTCCGCCGGAGCTTCCTCCCAACCCGCGCGCGGACCATGGCCGCCATTTTACGGCGTTCCGCCCAAATTCAAGGTCGAGCCTCCGGCTTCCACCTTGAGTTTTGTCGGCCCGCCGAGGGGCGGCTTCTAGGGGTTGCGCGCATCCACCTGTGCTTGGTGGGAACACTCAGTTCAAGGGTCCAGCATTGCGGAGCCCCTCCGCCAGCAGCCTGGCGAGGTCGCGCTCGAAGCGTTGGAGCGCGGCCATGTCGCCGTTGGCGGGCCGGGTCATGGGACCGTGCGTCGTGGCCCGG
>JAYVSO010000146.1:0-6605 GCA_043775315.1 Verrucomicrobiota bacterium | reverse complement strand
CGTGGGTAGCCGCTGCACTCACCGGGAACAGCAGAGGAACGCGACTGCTTATCGGTCAATTTTGTCGGAACCAAAAAATGGATTGGCCCTTGAGCCCATTGGCTACGGCCATCGGCTACCGCCGTCGGGTTCGCCGGTCCCGGTCGCGCTTGAGGACCGCTTCGTAGAGGGCGGTCTCGGCGAGGAAGGTAGTCTTGCGAAGATCGCCGAGGACTTCCTCCAGGTTGATGAGCCGTCGTTCCGCCGCCTCTTCGAGGATGCCGAGCGTGCCGCTGATCTGGAACCCGAGCGCCGCCGAGCGACGTCCGTCACGTTGATCGATCAGGATGAGTCGCGCGTTCCACTCCATGGCCAGCGAGATGGTCTCCGCTTCGCCATCCTCGAGCAGGTGGCGAAAATACACGTGCTCCGGCGTCCGGATCCGCAGCCATGCGGGCGGGGAATTGGCGATCGCCTGGAGACCGGGCGGAGCCTTGGGATGCGACATCTCCCGGAGAACCGCCGGAGGAATGGCGACCACCGAATAGAGGTCCCGCAGGAGTTCAAGCCGTCCGACGAGATGCAGGCAGTGGATCGGACCCGTGTCGGCCACCACCAGCGTCATCGTCCCGTCTCGCGCGGGGCGCGCTCCGACTCGTAGTCGGCCAGGGTCAGCGCTTTGAGCGCGTCATACCGGCGGAGCAGTTCCTCGGTCGACCAGCGGTCGAGCGCCAGCGCGATGCCGACCTGCTTCTGGGTCATCGTCCCCTTCCGATACTGCTCCACCACGTAGGCTTCGAGCAGGTCGCGGGAAAGCGCTGCCGACGGCGGCAATGCCGCCGGCGCTTCTTCGGTGATTTCCACGACAACCTTCATCCTGCATTCACCATATCATGAAACGGCAGTTCTCCTCAAGGCCCCAAGCCAACGGCCGGGTCCGGTCGTCGCTGGAACTCGGAAGATGCAGGAGAGGACATGGGCGCAATCGATCGGGGCTCAAATCAAACGGGAACCCGCAATCCATGCACTAAGCCCCCATTGGCGGGCCACCGCCAGGTTGGGGGGAAAGGATGCGGACGCGAGGCTTATGGGAAATGGAAACTCCACGAGCCACCCTGAAGCCCTCTTCCGCCGCAGGTCCCGGTTGTGGTATGGTGCCCATCAGGGAGGCGGAAATGGTTTTGCGGGAGGCGACGGGAAGAGGACACGGCGAGGAAACGCCGTCATCCGTCGTCAACGTCGCCTCCGTGCCGCACCGGAGCCTGTTCCGGTATCCCGGCGGCAAGACCTGGCTCGTGCCGCTCTTTCGCCGATGGATGCTAAGCTTGGAGAAGAAGCCCCGCGTGTTGGTCGAACCGTTTGCGGGCGGCGGCATCATCGGGTTGACCACCGCATTTGAGGGGCTGGCCGATGAAGTGTTGCTCGTCGAACTCGACCCGCAGGTGGCCGCCGTATGGGAGACCATCCTGGGCGACGACGCGGACTGGCTCGCGGAACGAATCCTCTCTTTCGAGTTCAACATTGGGACCGTCACCATGGAACTCGCGCGCACCAGCAGCGCCCGCAGGGAAATTGCATTCCAGACCCTCCTACGAAACCGGGTCTCGCACGGAGGCATCCTGGCGAAAGGCGCGGGACTCATGAAGCAGGGCGAATCCGGGCGCGGGCCGAAGTCGCGGTGGTATCCCGAAACGCTCGCGCGCCGCATCCGGCAACTGGCTCCGGTGCGGTCGCGGATACGTTTTGTCCACGGAGACGCCATCACGGTGCTCCGGGAAAATCGCCGGCGGCGTGATGCGGTGTTCTTCATCGATCCTCCCTACACCGCGGGCGGTAAAAGGGCCGGTTCCCGGCTCTACACCCACAACGAGGTCGACCATGACCGCCTGTTCGAGCTTTGCGCCGAACTGGGAGGCCCGTTTCTTATGACCTACGACAACGCCGACGAGGTCAGGGCGCTCGCCTCCCGGCACGGGTTCGAAACGCGGCAGGTCGCGATGAGAAACACCCACCATGCCCGGATGACCGAATTGCTCGTGAGCCGCGACTTCGGGTGGCTGGACGACCGGTTCCCTTCGACTTGCGCCAACCGACCTGCTCCGCCCCATCCACCGACGGACAATCTCCCCGTCCTTGTCTGAGCCTCCCTCTTTCTCCCGTGGGCGAAGCGTGCTACAACGGCAGCTGGAGGAACCCGTCATGGAACCGTCGCCCGATCCGAAGAAACGCGCCCAGCCCGGCTGGGACCAGCTGTTCAAGCCGTCCGCCCAGTTCGTGCCCAAGACGCTGGACGAGCTCATGCTCTGGAGCCGCCAGACCGCCGAAGGATTGATGCGGCACACGGGCAGCGTGCCTCCACTGCTGGTCACGCTGTCGGAAGACGGCGTGCGGATGATGTCCGTGGGGAAGCTGGAGACCGTGGGTGACAAGAACCGGTTCGCCACGACGGCGCGGCTGTTCTGCACGGCGCACGCGGCCACGAGCGCCGTCATGATGCTCGAATCCTGGATGTCCTTCGCCAAGCCGGGCGAGTCGCTGGAAAAACACGAAGCCCCGTCCGAAGCGTTCGACCGGAAGGAAGTGCTGGTGCTCATGGGCGAGGAGCGCGGGCGGACCGTGGCCCAGGCCCTGCCTCTCATCCGCACCGATGCGGGCGGGTTCTTCGGCTTGGGTGAAAACCGGCTGTCGCCGGACACGCAGTTGCAGGGACGGTTCACCGGTCTTTTGCCTCCCAAGCTGCCCGACGCCAAACAACGGCGGCTGGCGCTCACGCTTCTGGAAGCCACGGGCGTCATCCCTTCCCGCCAGCGACGCCAGGGCTGAACGAACTTCAACCCTCGCGCAGCGCCCGCAGTCTCTCAGCCGCGATCTCGTGATACGACCGGTCGTGTTCGATGAGGATGAAGTTCCGGCCCGTCCTCATGGCGGCCACGCCCGTCGAACCCGAGCCGCCGAACGGATCGAGCACGACGTCGCCTTCCACCGAATACGCTTCGATCAACGGCTTGAGGATGGAGACCGGCTTCTGCGTGGGATGCAGTTTGTTGCCTGCGTAGTCCCATTGGATGACATCCGAAGGTGGTTTGACCGGTTCGGGCGGACGGCCCTTGGCCAGGAGGAAGGCGTTTTCGTGACGCATCTGCGTGTAGCCCACCTTGGACGAATAGTTCTTCGGGAACGTGAAATGCCCGACGGGCCGGAACCCGATGTCGCGCCAGGCGCTGACGAAGCGGTCGACCTTGGTCCAGCCGTAGAAGCTGATGCAGAACGAATCGTCCCGCAGCACGCGATAGAGTTCGGAGAACGCGGGATGGAGCCAGCGGGTGTTGTCGTCGTTGTGGACCTTGCGGCCCTGCTGGTCCTGGTAACGCACGGCATAGGGCGGATCGGTCACGACCAGGTCGATGCAGCCATCGGGCAACAACCGCAGCGTCTGCAGACAATCCCCGCGCGTCACGCTGTTGAGCCACGGGGCCAGCAGCGCGTCGGACGAGACCCCGGCTTCGCGGACGAACAGGTCGCGGGCCAGTTGGTTGAGATCCACTTCACCGCGTGCTCCGGCGGCGAGGGTCTCCTCGCTGAAGGCTTTCGCGGGTTGCGAGTCCGGGTTCACCGCGACTCGTCCGTCGGCGGCAACACCGCGCCTTCATAAGGATGCAGGCCCGCGAGCCGACGTGCTTCCGGGAAGCCGACCCACCGCCCGTGCGGCCCGAGTCCCCGGTTCGCGAGCTCCTCGCGGGCCATGCGGTTGAGATCCAGCCGGCCCCTGGCCACGGCGGACAGGACGTCCGTGTCGAAGACCTGGATCACGGACAGTTGTTCGGACGACAGCCCGGCTTCGAGGCCGCTCCGGTTTTCAGACTGCGGCGCGTTCATCGGTCCTCCGCCTTGGGCAGACGGCCTTTCGACAGGTCCGTCTTCGCACCGTTCTTCTCCGGCTGGATGATCCACGAGTGGGCCAGGTCGGCGATCTTGGCCAGCGTGAGCAGGTCGTCGCGGCCGAACGAGGTCGTCGTCTTCCACTCCTCGCCGTGCCTGTAGCTGCGCTCGAAGGTCACGTTGTGGCGCACTCCGTCGTCGGTCTGGTTGGCCCAGATCGCGCCTTTGATCAGGCCGATCCGCACTTCGTGCACGGGCGCGGCGGTCTTGGGTTCGTTGCTTGGTTTGGGCATAATGGGTCCTCCTAAAACGCCAGTATGGATCGGAACGGAGAGTTTCCGAAAGGGCCTATCTTTTGATCTCTGATCCATGGTAGGAGAAAGGCTGGAGGAACGGAGATGGGACCAGAACAGACGGGACGAACGGTGGAGAAGGTGAGCTTTCCCCTGGGTCGATTGTTGATCACCCCGGCGGCGCAGGCGGTGTTGGAACAGGAGGAACTGCTGACGGCGCTGAACCGGCACTCACGCGGCGATTGGGGCACTGTCGGTGAAGACGACCGGAAGGAGAACGATCTCTCCGTGGAGAAAGGCTTCCGCATCCTCTCGGCCTACAAGACGGCCAAGGGCGAGACGTTCTGGATCATCACAGAGGCCGGACGCGAGAGCACCACGGTTTTACTACCCTCCGACTACTAGGGTGCAACATGTCTTCGATGTCCGCTCCAGTAGTGCAGATGAACAGCCTCCAACGCCTCGGCGAAATCCTCCGCGAAAATCCCGATACCGGCACCGGCGTCCAGATCCGCGCGCTGCTCTGGTCACTCCTCAACCAGCACCATGTGGTCAACCTCTGGACGATGTGCAGCCGACTCAACGACGAACCGGCCAGGCTCGCCGTCGATGTCCTGTCCGCAGCACTTCTCGGAAGACTTACCGACTCGAAGGTGAAGCAGACTCTCATCGAATGCGGCGAGATGGAGCGCTGGGACCGCGCCGTTCTGCCCTCACAGGTTGAAGATGTGAAGCAGACCATCGTTCGGACCCTCCGCTCAACACCTCCCAGCGACGGGCATTGCCGCCTGGCCGAAGCCCTTAGGGTGCTGGAGCGGCGCTGAACATGGGGACCGCCAGGCGTGGAGCGCGGGTCACCGGGAAGTCCATGCGCTGCGTCCTCGCCAGCGGCAAACTGACCTTGGTTGTTGAGCGACTCCGGGCAACGGCTGGTTGCAGTTCAGAACGTTTTGTGACGGTTCCGATCCATCCTCGCCCGGAGCCGAGATAACGGTAGCCAAGCCCCAATCTCCGGCAAGACCGGTCATGGGTAAGCGCCACGTGGAGCACCCGATGAATGCGCAGATTGAAAGAATACGTCACGCGCGGCACCGTCGTGCGCCAATGGCAAGGCACGAAGAACACGTCGTCCCCAAGCATGGCCGTGAACCGGTCCTGCGCCGGTGCTTCGTTGATGTCGCCGCGCCGGCTCCCACTTCCCCACCCGCTCACATTGTCGCCACGCTTCGACTCGGTGTGTTCCCAGCGGCCGTCCGACACCATTTCCAATCCCCCTCCGCGCCGGGTAGAACGTCGGGGCAGGGGCTGGATTTTTAGATTTTGCACTCGTCGCAATTTTTTTGAGGCCGCGCTTGACGCTTAAAGAGCCTTTGGTATTTCTCTGTCGGCTGATGTGGGCGTGAGTGATAGTTGATCGTTTCCAAGACAGTGAAATCCGTAGCAGTTGTTAGCCGGTGTCCGTTGTCCGATAGACCGTCAGTTAGTAGATACGCCCACATCAGCTCCTCCTTTTTGTAGCTCCGCAGGCTCAGTCCACGCCGCGACGGCCAGCCCCTCGGCCATTTCATAGAGTTCTTGCCTCCCACGCCCAGTTGCCGCGTGTCCCGCAGGTCGATCATCTGGTCTATCCAATACCCACCGCGCCAGGTCCCCATCGGCAGGCCTTATCCACATCATGCGCAAACGGCGCATTGTCAAAAGGCGCTGTTCGTTCTGGGCATCGCCTTCCTGCGCAACGAAAACCCTATCCACACTGGCTTCGTGTCAACCGCTGAAGAACGCCTCCGACCAACGCCCTCCGCTCGGCGCTCTGGGCGCTCGTCTGCGGCTGGGCAGTCTCACCGGCTCCCGCTGGACGGGTGCTCGGGCCGCGCTTGGCGACGTGGCCGTCCGCCAGCACCGCCTCTCGCAGCCGTCCGCCGGAGCTGCCACCCAACCCGCGCGCGGACCACGGGCCGCCATTTTACGGCGGATCTCCGTTCCTCAAGGTAGTTCCTTCGGCTTCCACCTTGACCAACGGAGTCCCGCCGATGGGCGGCTTCTAGGGGTTGCGCGCACCAGCCACTGCGGGTTCTGGAACACAGCCACTACCCGGTTGCCGGGTGCCGCAGAACCAACCATAGGATCAAACCAATGAAGACCCACCTCGAAGAAGTCCTGAAGGCCTCGCAGGCCGCCAACATGCTGGTGTCCGACCTGCGCCAGGCGCACAAGGCCGCCATCCGCGAGAACCCCCTGCTCGAAGTCGTCCTCGTGGACCTGCTCACGCAGTCCATCGAACTGGAACGCAAGCTCAAGGCCGTTGACCAAGCTCTGAACGTGCAGCAGTCGGACTAGACGGTCACATCCCTCAAACCCTCCGCCAGCAGCCTGGCGAGGTCGCGCTCGAAGCGTTGGAGCGCGGCCATGTCGCCGTTGGCGGGCCGGGTCATGGGACCGTGCGTCGTGGCCCGG
>JAYVSO010000145.1:0-35327 GCA_043775315.1 Verrucomicrobiota bacterium | reverse complement strand
TTTCTCTTAAAGATTGTGCACAAATCATGGTGCACTACAAGCAAATCGAGTCGCAACCGCGAATCCAGCGTTGATTATTGTTTATGGTATGTTCTCCCTGTGGGTCCAATACAAGGACTAAATCGCAACATCCGCCCGCGTCATTTGCTCCAGCAAATCCCCGAGCTCGCGCAGCGCATAGGGTTTGGCCAGGAAGGCCACATCGTCGCCGGTCAGTTCCCGCCGCAGCGCTTCCGCGGCATAGCCCGACACCAGGATCGCCGGCAGGCCCGGCCGGGTTTGCCGCAGCGCCCGCACCAGCGCGGGCCCGTCCATCCCCGGCATCACCACGTCGGAGATCACCGCGTGGATAGGCGTGGCCTGCGCCGCCAGCGCCAGCGCGGCGTCGGCCTGGTCGGCCGCCAGCACGG
The DNA here is from genome assembly GCA_043775315.1 of Verrucomicrobiota bacterium. Taxonomy (GTDB): domain Bacteria; phylum Verrucomicrobiota; class Verrucomicrobiia; order Limisphaerales; family CANJSG01; genus CANJSG01. Next base: position 34,917 of record JAYVSO010000145.1, on the reverse strand, counting down.
TCCAGCCGCGCCGAATCAGCGCCCGCTCGGCCAGGCGGCGCACCGCATCCTCGTCATCCACCAGCAGCACCACGCGCCGGCCGATCCCCGGCGCGGCGGTGACGGGGCTGGGCGTGGGTGGGGGCGTGGGTGTGGGTGGGGCGGGCAGGAGTTCGGCATCGTATCTGGGCAAATAAATGCGGAACCGGCTGCCCTGCCCCGGCGTGCTCTCGACCGTCAGAAACCCGTCGGACTGGCGTACGATCCCGTGCACCGTGGACAGTCCCAGCCCGCTGCCGCCCTGCTCGCGGCGGGTGGTGAAGAACGGATCGAAGATGCGCGCCAAGGTCTCGGTGCACATGCCGGCGCCGGTATCCTCGACACAGAACTCGACGAAGGGTCCGCCCGGGGACTCGGGAACGACGCGCGCGCCCAGGAACAGTTCCGGCGACCCGACGAGAGCCCGGGTGCGCAAGACGATCCGGCCCTCGGCGTCGCCGATCGAGTCGCCCGCGTTGATGATCAGGTTGAGGATGATCTGGCGTATCTGCGCGACGTCGCACAGGACGGCCGGCAGGACATCGGCGAGATGCAGTTCGAAGGCGATCTTCTTGTTCAACGAAGCCTTGAGAAGCCCGACGGTTTCGGCGACGAGGACGTTCAGGTCCGCTCTCCGGGTCACGAAACTGCTCCGGCCCGAGTAGGCGAGCATCTGCTGGCAGAGTTCGGCCGCGTGCTGCGACGCCTGTTCGATCTGCCCGACGAGGGGCAGCAGTTTCGCATCATGGGCGACGGCCTCGTGGACGAGGGACGCGTTCCCGAGGATGGTGGACAGGAGGTTGTTGAAGTCGTGCGCGATTCCGCCCGCGAGGATGCCGAGGCTCTCGAGCTTTTGCGTCTCCTCGAGCTTCCGCTCGAACACCTGCCGTTCGACGGCGTCGTTCTCGCGGCCGATCGCTTCGCCAAGGATGCCGGCCGCCGTCTTAAGCGCATCGATCTCGCCAGGGCTCCATCGTCGTTCGGTCTCGCAGTCGTCGAAGCCGACGGAGCCCCACCAAACCCCACGGACGAAAACCGGCACCTTGAGCACCGCCAGAATCCCGAGCACGCGGAGATGCGCGGCCTCGTCGGGTGGCATTTCGATTGCGGTGCCCCAGATTTCGCCGCCGCCGGCAAACACATCGCGCCACCTGCCGAAACCGTCGGAATAGGAATAGGCCCTGTCCGGCGGCGCGCCGGGAACGGCCAGGGCGACGCCGGGGGCAAGCCACCGGAACCGCGGCACCACGCCGGGCGAACCATCGGGCATGGGGACGTTCTCGAAGACCAATGCCCGGCTCACCCCGGCGGCTTCTCCCAACCGCTGGAGGATGCCGCCGATGACTGTCCGCCACGAGCCCGCGCCCAGAAGATCCCGGGCCATTCCGGCCACGGCCCTCATCAAGGCGTCGCGCTGGCGGAGGGCTCGTTCGCGGGACTTGATCTCGCTGATGTCCTGGAACGCGCCGTAGACCCGGACGACTACCCCGCCAACCACCAACGGCAAGCCCGCCGAGCGGACGGGGAGGCGACGGCCTTTCGCGGTGAGGATCTCGAACTCGTCGTCGAAGGGGACCGCCTGCTCGATGCAACGCCGCACGCACTCGCTGATACGGCGGGCGGACTCGGGCGTGTAGAAGGCGATCGCGTTGTCGACGGTTGGCCCGAACTCGCCGGGAACAAGATCGTGGAGGCGGTAGGTTTCCTCGGTCCAAAAGAGCTTGTTGAGGACCACGTCGAATTCCCAGCCCCCGACCTTGGCCGCAACTTCGGTCGACCGGAGGATACGGGCGTTCCGGAGCAACTCCTCCTGGGCTGCCTTGAGGTCGGTAATGTCGGTGATCGTGCCCACCATGCGCAGGGGCGTCCCGTCGTCCTTGCGGGAGACGACCTTTCCCAAATCCAGAAACCACCGGTATTCGCCGGATTTTACCCGAAGCCGGAGCTCGTCCCGCGCCACTGCAGTCCGCCCCGCCAGATGATCTTCCGTGAGGCGCTTCACCCGATCGACGTCACCGGGGTGCAGGACCTGGAAGAAGAAATCGACATGCTGCGGGACGTCCTCCCGCTCGTAGCCAAGAAGGCGGCACCATTCGGGGCTGTGGTAGACCTGCCCGGTGGCGATGTCCCAGTCCCAAAGGCCCGTCTTAGTAGCGCCGACGACGGTGGAGTAGCGATGCTCGCTCTCGACCAAGGCGGCGATCACCTGTCGGCTCTCGGTGATGTCCCGGCCGATGGTGGCCACGCCGGTGACATGGCCATCCGCATCGACCAACTGGGTGTTGAACCATTCGCACATGATGGTCCGGCCATCCTTGGTCCGGTTGGCGTTTTCCGCGTGGATGCTCCCCGTCCGCGACAGGGTCTCGCTCCAGATCCGGCTGACTTTCTCGACCTCAGTCGCGGGAATGATGAGGTCCCAGAAACTCCGGCCCAGCGCCTCGGCGGCGGTGTAACCGAACACGAGCTCCGCCGCTGGATTCCAAAACCTGACGGCGCCCCCGGCATCCAGTTCCAGGATGATCAACGGCGTCTCGTGCATGTGGAAAGCCAGCCGGGCCTCCGATCGTGATAGTCGCGCGACGCTTTCGCGCATCAGGCATTGCTCCCGGTGGTCGCGGACGGCGATGTCCACGAGATGCGCCGCCCGCCGGACCAGTTCCTTCTCCGCGTCGTCCGGATAATGCAGCCGACGCCGGTAGACGGCGAAGGTCGCCAGAACCTCCCCGGATGGATCCTCGACTGGAAACGACCAGCACGACCGGTAGCCATGCGGAAGAATAAGATGCCGGTAATCGGCCCAGAGCGGGTCGGCCGCGATGTCCTCGACGACGACGACTTCCTTCCGATGAACCGCGGTCCCGCACGACCCAGCGAACGGCCCATACGCCAATCCGTTGATGGCCTCGCGGAATTCCTGCGGGAGACCGGGAGCCGCCCCGTCCCGCAGGCATTTCTTTTCGGCATCAACGATCAGGACCGAACAGACCGCGCCGGGCATCTGCATCTCGAGGTTCCCGACCAGCTCGGTCAATATGTCGGTGAGATTCTCCCGCCGGGCGATCATTTCGGCCACGCGGCGCTCCCCGACGAGGAGGCGACGCGTGAGCTCCTGTTCGTGGACGTCGGAAGTCGACCCGGCGAGGAAGCGGACGGCACCCGACTCCGGATCGCGCTGGGCATCGCTCCTCACCTGGAAATACCGGTAGCCGTCCGGATCTTTCCGCATGCGGACAAGCAGCGAGTAGCCCATGCCGGTCGCCAACTGCTCCCGGATCGCCGCGAGATACGATGGCCAGTCCTCCGGATGCACCAGCGCCTGGAGTCCCTCGACGGTGGCCGGGACGCTATCGATTTCGCACCCGAGCAATTCGCCGTTTCGCGGTGAAATGTAGGAGGACTTGGTCTCCGTGTCCCAAAGCCAAACGCCGTCGCGAAGCGATCCTACAAGAAGCCTGAGCTGCTCCGGCGAAGGAACGAACTCGGCTGGGGCAAAGGTATTCATGGGCGGCGCAGAGGCTGGAGCCGACCGGATGATAGTGAGCCACGCACCGAGGACCAGATGTGTTTTCCATCGCTCTCGATCCCGGTTTCACCACACCTCGACAGGCCCTTTCGGCACCGGAATGGATACCCGCGACGCGGCGGCCGGTTCGGCCTCGTGCATGAAACTCGCGACCATCGGCGCCGGCCGATACTGCGGCTTGAGTTCGCCCGAATCGTCGAGGAACTGCCCGCGCCAGCGCGTGTAGTTGGCCACGATCTCGTCGAACTGCGCGCGCGATTCGAGCCGGACGACCTTCTTGTTGAACTCGTGCACCGGCCCGAACCGCTTAGCATACCACGGGGCGATCTTGCGGAACATGACGCACCCGTGCTTCTCGCCGAACACTTCCACCATGAGGTCGAGATGGCGGTTCATGATCCGCAGCCGCTCCTCGAAAGAAGGCTCAGGCGGCATGACGCCCGTGGCGATGAACTCGCGCGTCCGCCGGAAGATCCACGGATCATAGAACGCCCCACGGCCGATGCTGACGCCGTGGCAGCCGGTCTCGTCGACCATCTTGCGCGCCGCGTCGGGCGTGGTGATGTCGCCGTTGCCGATGACGGGAATGTTCCGGGCCGCTTCGACCACTTTGCGGATACCGGCGAGATTGACCGAACCTCCGAAGCCCTGCTCGCGCGTGCGGCCATGGATGAACACGGCCGCAACGCCCGCGTCTTCAAGTGCCCGCACCAGGTCAGGCGCAGTGAGGTTCTCGTCGTCCCAGCCGAGACGCATCTTGGCCGTCACGGGAATCTTCAGCGCGTTCACCATCCCGCGCACGAGTTCCGACGTCTTGTCCAACTCGGTCATCATGGCCGATCCGCCGCCGACCTTGCAGACCTTGCGCACGGGGCAACCCATGTTGATGTCGATGGAGCTGACGCCGATGGATTCGAGGTAGACCGCCGCGTCCCTCATTTCTTCGGGCACGGAGCCGAACAACTGCACGGCCAGCGGACGGTCCTGCGCGTTGGTCTCGATCAGTTTGAAGGCCTTGGGATTCTTCTCGATCAACGACCGGGCGTTGACGAGGTCGGTCGTGGCGAGGTCGAGCCCGCCGATCTCGCGCGCGACGATCCGGAACGGCAGGTTCGTGTAACCCGCCAAGGGCGAGAGAAACAGGTTGGACTTCAGCTCAAGCGGACCAAAACGCACGAGGCCGACACTGCTTGGAGAATCGCCGATGTCCAAGCCTGCGGGAATGGGGGTCTACCATTGTTTGACAGGTCAGCCGGCTCGACGAACCTCGGTTCGAGATGAAGCAGCCGTCGGACAACCCGCTATCAGGAAAGCACAGCTTCTGTGTTCACTTCTGCTTCGGATTTGCTTTCGGTGGGTTGATTTCGTTGCTCACAGCTTACCGTTTTGTCCCGCCGGGCCGGCCAGAGCTGATTGTGATCGCCGTTTGTTCGATGCTCACCGGACTCGCCACTGGTCTGTGGGGCGACAAATTCTGGCTCGTCTTGCTCAGGCTGATCCGCTGGCTCAGTTGACCTGTGCTCCGAACGGTTTACCTCTCTCGTTGTCAGACCGAAGTAAGACAAAGATGAAATGGTCCCTCAAAATCGGACGGTTCGCCGGAATCGACGTCTACCTCCACGTCACGTTCCTGATGCTGCTCGCCTTCTTCGGATACGCCGGCGGCGCGTTCAGCGGTGACAAGGAAGGCTGGCAGGTCATCGGCCTGATCCTCTCCTTCTTCGGCTGCGTCCTGCTCCACGAATACGGCCACGCCTTGATGGCCCGCCGTTTCGGAGTGAGAACCCGCGACATCACCTTGCTTCCCATTGGCGGTGTGGCGCGGCTTGAACGGATGCCCGACAAGCCGATCGAGGAATTTCTCGTGGCGATCGCCGGACCGGCCGTGAACGTCCTCATCGTCCTGGTGCTGGCGCCGATCATTCATTTCACCCAGGGCTTCCAAGGCGGTGTCGGATTTCCACCGCACCAGGGACCGTTCCTCGAACTGCTCCTCTACACGAACCTCTGGATGATCGCCTTCAACATGATTCCGGCCTTCCCGATGGACGGCGGCCGCGTCGTGCGATCGCTGCTCGCAATGAAGCTCGGCGCATCGCAGGCCACGCTGATCGCGTCCCGTTTGGGCAAGATCATCGCGGTTGGCTTCGTGCTCTTCGCCATGTTGAACCACGGGTTCTTCATGCTGGCCGTCGTCGGAGTCTTTGTCTGGATCGGGGCCGACCAGGAGAACCGCATGACGCAGGCGCGGCATCTGTTCCACGGCGTAACCGCAGCCCGAATCATGCGGACCGACCTTGTGACGGTGGATGCCAACGACACGCTGGCCCGCGCCGCCACGCTGCTCGTCGGCTCCGGACAACAACTGCTGCCCGTGCTTCAGAGCGGCCAGGTCGTGGGCGTCATCCGCGAGCAGGACGTCCGCCAAGCCCTGATGCGATTCCATCCTTCGGCGGCGGTCTACGATTTCACGGATGGCAATCCGCCGGTGGTCGATTCGGACGCGCCGGCGGATGAAGTCCTGATCCAATTGAGAACCAGTGGCGCACCCGCGCTGTTGGTCTATCGCGGAGCGGATCTAGCCGGGATCGTCAGCGCCGACAACCTGAACACCTACGCCATGTTCCGCGAAGCCGGTGCGCAGACGGGCTTCGGCCCGGGCGTGCCCACGCCGCCGCCCCTGCCCCGCTTTGGCCGCGACGGCCTGTAGGCCTGCGCCCTTGAATCCTTCTCGTCCTCGGTATCCTTCTCCTCCACAAAACCGTCGTTCAGCTCAGCACGAACGATGTAGTTCAAGGTAGGGCGGGCATCTTGCCTGGCCGTGGCGCTGCCGGCTTGAAATCAAACCGTGCGGACGGATCAGGGTTCCGGACGATCCGGGAACCCTTGTCAACTCGGGGCAGGTTGGAAGCCCGCCCTACCTTCCACTTCATGAGTCCGGCTCAGTGCCTCGGACCCTGAATGGTTCATCGGGTTGATCCGAACTCCGCGCTTTCGCAGGACGCTCGGCTGCGTTACCCCTTCATCCGCGACATGGAAACCACTCCTCCTCCAGTCCCTTCATCCGTTCCCCCCATCCCCGAGCCCAAGCCCGTGGCGACCGTCGCCAAATGGCGGTGGTGGCTGTTCCTCGTCATCATCGGCCCCTACCCCACCTTAATCGGAATTGTGCTTCCGTGGTTCAAAGAAACCTACTGGCCTTCGGCCAAATCGGAAGGTCCAGCTCTTGGAACAACCACATCCGAACTGGCCGTCCAAGCAACCCTGGCCCTGCTCTCATTTGCGGTGCCTCTGGGTATCGCTTGGCTAATCGCCCGCCCCACGATTTCCGAATTGGGGATGAACCGCAGCCGCAGCCGCGATTGGCCCACATGGGCTTGGCTCCTGCTAGCTGCGCTTTTCACCGCCGGATGGATGTTCATCTACGTGGTGCTGAAACTCCAAGATCTGAAGCCGGGCCAAGATCCCATCGCATTTCTGAAACCCTTGCTGACCGGGACGGTTTTCGCGTGGCTGTTTGTTCCCCCGGCTGTGGCTATTCCAGTTCTGTTTCTTGTGCGCCGCTTCCTCCCTCCCTGGATCGCAACTCCAACTTGCCAGGGAGCTGTCTACTCGGTGCTTTTACGGCTGGGGGCAGGCGTCGCCATTCTCGCGGTCATTCTGATTGTCTCGGTGGTCAAGGGAATCCCCCTGGATGGCATGATGAAACAGGTCCAGGAAAACCAGCCAAAGGTGGAGAACCTTGTCAGCAAAGACGCCCTCGAAAACAACTGGGCCTATCTCCTGTTGGGCATGACCTTGGTCAGCTTCGTCATGGCTGGATGGCGAGAAGAGCTTTGGCGTTCGGCCACCATGCTGGCGATGGAGAAGCTCTTCCCCAGCCTTAGATACTTTCGGATGGGACAAGCCCTGCTCATTTTTCTTCCCGCGCTGATCTTCGCATTCGGACACTTCGGCCAAGGCATCGGTGGGATCATCCTGACAGGTCTGATCGGAATTGGATGCGGCGCACTGATCCTGTTTCAAAAGAACATCTGGACTGCCGTCATGGCCCATGGGTTTATCGACGCGACTTCATTTGCAATGCTTCCTTTCGCCTTGGATCTAATCAAGAAGGCCCAGCAGGCGGCGGGGCACTGAGCCCGGAACGCCGGAAAGAAAGCGGCGCCGCCGCATTCGTTTCCACGGGGAATCACAGCCACCCAACCCGGGGCTGCTGACGGTAGAGTCGAGAGCGGAGAGCTCGTGAACCGTTGAAGAAGTTTCAGGTGTCGTCAACGGCGGCGGCGTTGTAGTCCTTGCTCACCATGAATTCCCCCGCCGTCAAACGGCCGCTTTGGCTGCGCCTGCTCCGGGCTCTCGCTGTCTTTGTCGTAGTGATGGTTGCCCTGGTCTTCGCCCGTTTCCTGTGGGTCACGCGGGATCGGAAGCCGGGCTATGCGGTCGCGCTGAACGTCTCCACCGCCGCGGCCGTGAAGGAACCACGGCCATTGCTGGCTGGGTTTGGCAAGCGGTCGATCAATCCGGACCTGAGCCGTCCGGATGAACCGGTCTGGCTCGCCGGTTTCTCCCAAGGGCGCGCGGCCACGAACATCCACGACAACCTCCAGGCCGTCGCCATCGCCATCGACGACGGGCATCATCGGCTCGGCATTGTGGTGCTAGACGCCATCGGGTTCTTCCACGACGACGTGGTCTCGGTGCGGGAACGGATCGGCTCCGAGCACAAACTGGATTACGTGGTCGTGTGCGCCACGCACAACCATTCCACGCCGGACCTGATGGGGCTCTGGGGCCCGAACTACGCGAAGTCCGGCGTCAACGCCCGCTACCGCGCGCTCGTGATCGAGTCGGCCGCCGCCGCCATGATCGACGCGGTGAAGGCACTCCAACCGGCGCGGATGCAGGTCCACGAAATCGTGACTCCGCCGGACGGGCTCGTGGCCGACACGCGTCGTCCGGAGGTGTTCGATCCGGACATCCGCGTGCTCCACTTCAAGTCGGCCACGAACGATTCGACGATCGGCACACTGGTCGGGTGGGCCAATCATCCGGAGACGCCATGGTCGAAGAACCAGGACATCACGGCCGACTTCCCGGGAGTGATCCGCGATGCGCTGGAGTCGGGCATCGTCTATGAGGGGAAGACATTGGTTCCCGGCCTCGGCGGCACCTCCGTCTACGTCAACGGCGCGGTCGGCGGTCTGATGAGCACGACGCCTTCGGTCACGGTTCACGACCCGTTTCTGAAGACGAAGTTCAAGACGCCGTCGCATGACAAGACGCGCGCGCTCGGCAACAATCTCGCGGCGCGCATCCTCGAGCGGATCCGTTCGACGAACGCACCCGCGGCATCGACCGTCGCGCTCGGCATCGAGGCGAAGACGATCGAATTGCCACTGATGAACAAGGGATTCGTGGCCGCGTCGATGCTGGGCTTGATCGACCGCGGCCACAGCGCGTGGATGAAGATCCGGACGGAGGTGGCGTTGATCCGGCTGGGGGACGTTTCGATGATGTGCATTCCGGGCGAGGTCTATCCGGAGATCGTGAACGGCGGGATCATCCGCGCGCCGGGCGGCGACCACGACATTGATCCGCTGGAGATTCCGCCGCTGCGCCAACTGATGCCGGGGACGACCAAATTCGTGCTCGGCCTCGCGAACGACGAGATCGGCTACATCATCCCGAAGTCGGAATGGGACACGGAACCGCCGCATCTGTTCGGCGCGGACCACGCGCCCTATGGCGAGATCAATTCACTGGGACCGGACACCGCGTGGCTGCTGCACTCCGCCCTGCGCCGACTGTGTGAAGCGGCGAAGTGAGCGGGCTATGCGACCAACGCCTTCAGGCGGTTGGCACCGGGCTTGATGATGGCGATCTCGCGTTCGGCGTTTTCGGGGGAATCGCTGGCGTGCGCGGCGTTGATCATCACGGTCTGGCCGAACTCGCGACGGATGGTGCCGGTAGGGGCTTTGGATGGATCGGTGGGGCCCAGGACTTCGCGGATCTTCCGCACGGCTTCGGGTCCTTCGTAGACGAGGGCGATGCACTTCTCCGTGCCGGGTTCGTCGTGGCGCGCCTTGTCGAGTTCATCCGGCGCGTGGCCGGCCATGAAGCGGACTAGGTTGTTGAACTGGTTGTCGCCCGCGATGGGGCCGAGAAGTTCACCGAGGCTCTGCCGGACATTCTCGGGCAACACGCAGCCAAGCTCCTTCTCGATCAATGGAGATGCTTTGGTTTCGGCGATGCCCTTGTAGTGCCGGTGCAGCGTGGGGATGACCGGGCCGTAGAATTCCATCGCCTCGGCCACGCTCATGCGGTGGACCTGGATGGCGGCGATGAAGAGGCCGGTGCGGGAGAAGAAGTCGATGACGTTGCCCGGGCGGCCCGTTGGAAAGCGGAAATTGTCGGGCTTGATCAGCACGAGCGTGCGCTGGTTGGGGACGGACTCGGAGACGGGCGCGATGTTCTCCAGGAGGCCGCCATCCGAATCGGAGAACTTCGCCCACAACTTCAGCTTGTCCGTGGCTTCCTCCGCGTTGGGCGCGGCGAGCACGGCGGGTTCGAAGTAGGAAACCCTGTCCGACTCGTCCACGACGAGATCGCCGTAGGTGTCCCGGATGGTTTCGCCGCCGGGTTGGCCAAAGCGGATGTTGCCGACGACGGTGCGCACTTTCCGCACGGCGTCTTCACCGCGGAAGACGAGCATCATCACGCGGCGACGTTTGCCGGTCCGGAGATCGGGCGAGAGGTTGCGCAGGATGTAGTCGCGGATCAGTTCCTGAATCCGGCGATCCTGGGGATCGGCCGACGAAACGATCTTCTCGGAGTAGGCGGAAACAAGTTCCCCGCCGGGTGAAAACATCCTCGCCACCACCAGATCCAGGCCGGTTCGTGTCAGCAAACGTGCGAGGATGCCGCCCGTGCGCGACTTGTGCAGCGAGTGCGGCGTGATGATGACGTAAGCGAGCTGGTCGGCCATGGTCCAGAGTCCGTCAGGCGACGGGCGCGGCCTTCACGGGCGCCGCCTCAACCACGGCGCTGGCGACTTTGCCGCCGAGAATCTTGAACATGACCGTGCCGCAGCTGGGGCAACGGCCTTTGATGGCCTTCCGCCCGTTTTTCATCGTCTCTTCAACACCGTCGACGATCTCTTTCTTGGACTTGCACTTTACGCAGTATCCTTCGGCCATAAAAAAAATTCCGGGAGAAGGCGGTTGGCTCTCCTCCACAAACTGGCCCGACAGCTTACGAGCGGGGGTGATAACCGGTCAACTCGCGAAGCCCAAATCCAGCCCACACCGAAAACCCAACCACCTGTTCATCAGGAATTAGGACGCCATACAAAAACCCTGAGCCCGAACGTAAAACCGGGGTCGCTGATGCGCTGTGGACGGGCCAGGAACGGCGATCAGTTGGTTTCGCGGATCCGGACGGCGGCGGAAATGGAGTCGCCGATCGAAGAGGCTTTCTTGCCGGAACCGGGGCGACGGGCCGCCATCGAATGACCGCCGTCGGTTGCGGCGGTGCGATTGCCCCGGGGTCGAAGCGACTTGGAGACATTCGCCGCGTATGGGGCGAGTTGTTCGGCTGTCGGAAGACCTGTCTTCGGAAGTTTTGAGCAGGTGACCACCCAGAAGTCTTCGACGATCGAAGCCTGCTGTTCGCGGTTGAACTTGGACAAGTTGCCGCCGTGCTTGCCCAACGCCTCGGCGGAATAGATGTATGCGGCGTCACGGTTCCCACCCGCGAGCACAGCTTCCAACTGAGATCCGATCGACTGGATCATGTAGGCCGGTCCAACGGTCACGCCCTGCCACACGTGGGTCATCTCGTGGATGAACACACGAAGCCATTTCTCGTCGGTGCGCTGCCCGTCCTTCTTGGCCACATTGATGAGATGCATCGTGGTGAAGGGCGTCTGGCCATTCAGGAAGTTGCTGATCTCCACTGGCACGTTGCCGGCCGCGATCCGGACGCGTGAAAGGTCGATGGATCCGCCGAAAATCTTTTCGCCTTCGGTGCGCTCGCGCTCGGTCAGGCCGCGGTAGCCGCCCCAGATCTCGAAGAGCACCGCCACGGACAGCATGAGCGTCGAGAACCCGGCTTCGGCTGCGGCCTTGAGCAGATCCAACGGCGCATTGCCGAGAGCGAGGAGCGCCTCGACGAATCCGCGCCGGGACGCCTCCGCCACATCCGACATGATTCCCGCCAGGACGTCGGCCAAACGAATGCCGATCTTGATGAGGCCTTCGACAGCGGTCCGGGCCGCATCGGCGCCGATGGCGGCGACCACGGCCAAGACCGCCCCGACCTTTTCCCCGAGGTCCAGCACGGCGCGCATCAGGGCGACAAACCCGGACTTGGCCCCGCGCCAACCCTCGATCAGCAACTGCTCCGCCGTGCTGCCGGCCCGCATGAGGCCGGAGACGAGGTTACGGCAAAACTCACGCGTCTGGGTGCCCGCGAACTGCAGGATCTCCGACGCTTTGCGGCCCGCTGCCAGCAAGGCGGCCACGACTTCCCGCGAAACGGAAGCGGCCTCTTCCGCGATGGCCGAGAGGATTTCGGAAACTTTGCGGCCGATGTTCAGAAGCCCCTGCACCGTTTTCCTGGCAAGGTCGGTGGTCATGTTGGCCGCAGCCGCGAGGATGTCGCGCAGGGACCGGTTCGCCTCGATGATTCCCTGCAGGACGTTCTGCAGCATCGCGACCGTCTGTGTCGCGGCGCCACCCAGAACGGCGCCAGCGGTCTGGCCGATCTCGCTCAGAAGACGGGCCACCGTGCGCACGGCGACTCCGCTCCGTTTGGCGGCCTCGCCGATCATCTCGGACAAACGCCGGCCGAGTTCGATCAACGCCTGCAACACGCTCTTCGCCGTGGCGTCGGACTGCTTGAGGGTCCACTCGACGATATCGGAAAGCGGTCGACCGGCTTCGAGGGCCGCCTGAACGAACTTCTTCAGCGTGACGGCGCCCTGCTTGGCGGCTTCGCCGAGAATCGATGCGAGCGAACGGCCAGCGTGCAAAAGCGCCGCGAGGAAATCCGTGATTTCGGCAACAGCCTTGTCGGCTACGTCCTTGATCGCCTCGCTCAAAAGCTTTGAACCGTCACCCACCGCGTCGGCAACTGTCTTGACCATGCCAATGAACTTGTCGCCGGCATCGCTGAAAGCATCGAGGACGTCGCCCAGCATGCCGCGCGCACGCTTGGTGGTGGCAGCGGATTTGGCGCGGCCACGGGAACGCTTGGCAGGCCCGGTCCGGGTGCGTTCGCGGATCGTCTTGCCGGCGAGTTCGAGCCAGTGGACGAACGGCTGAATGGTCCCGCCCGACGCGAGGAAGTCGGCGACGAACGCCTTGGCGTGATCAGCGGGAAGTTCGGAGATGCGTTGGACCAGAACGAGCTCCCGGTTCTGTTCACGGAAAGACTGGGCCACCACGCGACGTAGCTCGCCTTCCTTGATGGCCAATCCGCCGACGAAGGAAACGAGCGCTTTGCTGAGGGAATCCGCGTTGTCCGAACCCAGGACGGCCTTGGTCAGGCGGATCGCATGGTCGCGCGACTGCTTGAAGGCGGCCGTCAGGACGGAACCAACCTGCTTGTCGGCCAGGTTCATCTTGCGAAGGCTGGCGGTGGCGGCGGCCACGCTGGAAAAATCGGCCTTCGCGATGTCAAAACGAGCTGCAGGCATGGGGTAGTTCGAGGTTGGCCAATTTGGGCTTCCCTTTGGTGGAGCAAACGCGCCGGGCATGTCAAGGAATGAGCCTGCGAGACGCGTTGCGAATGACGAAGAACGAGTTCAGAAGGCCGAATGAAACCCGAGAATCTGAGCTCAGCGACTAGTCGGGAATGCTGCCGGGCCTAAGGGCATCATTTGGCCTTTGGCCTTCTGATTTCGGATCTTCCTCAAGCCAGTTCCAGCAGCCGATGCAGCTCGGCGTCGGAGTTGTAGAAGTGAGGGGAGATCCGGATGAACTTCTTCCCGTCCCGGGTTGATCGAAGGGAGGTGGAGATCTTGGCCGCGCCGAGTTTGACCCAGAGCGACTTTGTCTCGGCGTCATCGCCGAAAAAGGAAACGATGCCGGACGCGTTGGCCTCCGGCGCGTCGGGCATGAGAACTCCCCAGCCCTTGGCCATGAGTCCGTCGACGAGCAGCTTCCGTTTGCGGAGAAGTTCCTTGGCGATGGCGTCGACGCCGATCTCGTCGATGAGCTTCAGGGAAGCGTGCAGTCCCGCTATGCCGAGGATATTGAGCGAACCAGCCTCGTAGCGCCGCGCGCCCGGGCGGAAAGCCAACCCCGTCTGCGCGACGTATTCGGGACATTCGACGTTGGCCCAACCATGCACCAGCGGCTTGACCATCTCCTGACGATCCTTGCGCACATAGAGAATCCCGGCGGCCAACGGACCCAGAAGCCACTTGTGCGCGTCCGCTGCGAGGAAGTCGACGTGGTCGATCGGAGTGGGGAAGGCCCCGAGAGTCTGGATGCCGTCGACGGCGAAAAGGATGCGCCGCTCATGGAGGAGGCGGCCGATGGCGTTCAACTCTACGCGCCAACCGGAGATGTAGTGGCACGAGGTCAACGCCACGAGCCGGGTGCTTTCGTCGACCTGCCCCAGGATGTCGATCGGCCGGATGCGCCCGAGCTGTTTGACGTTGAGGAACCGCACCTGCACGCCGCGTTCCGCCAGGGCCATCCAGGGGTAGACGTTCGTCGGAAAGTCATCGTGGTAGACGATGATGTTGTCGCTCTTCCGGAAGTTCAGGCCGGCGGCGACGTAGCTCATGCCTTGCGAAGTCGATCCGACCAGGGCGATCTCGTCGGACTGGGCTCCCAGGAACTTGGCCGTGAGTTCGCGGGTTTCACGGACAAGCCCAGATGGAATCCGATCCTCCTGATCGCCGAGCGTGCAGGCCGTGGCGTAGGAGTTGACGGCTTCGGCCACGCGGCGCGGCAACGGGCAGACGGCCGCATGCGAGAGGAAGGCGGACTCCTTCACCACGGGAAACTCGTGCCGCCGCAGCTCTTCGTTCGTCAGGATCTCGGTAAGCTTCATCGCGCGGCCTAGAAACCACAGAACGCCCTTGGCGGACAGCTGAAACACGAACGCCCTTGCCCCACACCCGGCCCCGCGAAATCCTCCGGCCCATGTCGTGGCGTTCAATCATCCTCACGGCGGCGATCCTCTTCGCCGCTTGGGTGGATCGTGCAGCGGCGGCTTCGCCCGCCCGGCTCTTCGTCATCGACCCAGCGCCGCTGAAGCCGGCCGAGCAGACGATGCTGGCCACGCTACAGGGCTTGGCCAACCGCACGAACGCGCAAGTCTGGCTGCGGACCGGCGGCATGTCCGAGATCCTTCTCCAGCGTCTCGGCCGCGATGGAACCGCGCTGCTGACTCGCACTTCCGTGTGGCAATTGGTCGAAGAGTTCCGTCCTGCCATCGCCGGCGCCGTCATCGTGGATCGGAAGAGCGACAGCCTGAACGCCGCGACGTCGCTCGCTGGGCTGCTCAACGGCGTGGTCGCCGACTCGACGTTGACCAATGAGCTCGCGGCCGCGCGACTCCCCATCATCGCCGATTCCCGCGGACTCACGGACGCCGACGTTTTCGCGAAACACCAAGCCGAGTTCGCCCGCGGCATCGCGGTCGAGCAGGTCCGCTCCAAGCACTACCATCTGCGCGACTGGGCCGTCGCCAAACGCGCCTTCACCTATTCGACGACCAACGCATCCGAACAGGCGCGCTACGTCAAGGAGCTCGGCCCGCTGACCGAAGTGTTCGGCTGGGGTCCGGACGAAAGGAAACTCGTCGAGCATGTCAGCCAAGGCGGCGGCGCCGTGATACCAGCGGACTGGTCGTTGAATCTTTCAGCCATGCAGCACCTCGCAGCGGCGATTCCGGACCGAAAGCTGCCGGCGTTGCCGGATGTGAAGGCGGGCGAGCGGATCGTCTGCTTTGTCATGACCGACGGCGACAACGTGCAGTTCATGGCGGGCGGATTCGTCACCGCGCCGGGTTTCTGGGCGAACACCAATCGCGGAGGCTTCGCGATGACGTGGGAAATGCCGCCGATCCTTGCCCGCATCGCGCCACCGGCGCTCGCGCACTACTTCGAAACAGCCATGCCGAACGACGATTTCGTCACGGGCCCAAGCGGGTTTGGCTACTACTTCCCGAACCATGTTCCCGACCGGGCGGCGCATGCGCTCAAGACGGCGTGGATGATGAAAAAGTCGAACCTGCGCATCGCCTCCGTGCTGAATTCCGGCGGGTCGATGGCGGACGCGCACGAGCTTTTGGATCATCCCGAAATCGACGCCGTCTTCTACAAGGACTACGCGCCCTACAATCGACCGCGCGGCCGGGTTGAGTGGTATTCCGGCAAGCCCGCCATCGGCTACCGTTTCGTGCTTTGGGGAAACAAGCCGGAGAACTTTCCGGCCGGCGTCGCCTCGGCGATCGCGTCCATGCCGGACCATCCAAAGTCGCCGGAGGATCGCTTCGCGTTGATCAACGTGCACGCCTGGTCGTTCCGCGAACTCGGCGGCCCGATGGGCGCAATCGCCGAAACCATCCGGCGCTTACCGACCGGGACACGCGTCGTGACGGCAACACACTTCGTGGAGCTGCTGAAACGCGCGAACACCGACAAATAGATCGCCCGCCCTACCCGGCCCCAACTTCAGCGCCGGGATTTGCGGCCAGCCCGAGCCCGGCACAGCACCCACATCACCGCGCAGCCCACGCCTATCCAGCCAACCGCGTTCACGCCTGCGGCGATGCGGTGGTCGAACTGCAGGACGTTCCAGCGCGCGAAGATCGTGTTCCAATCGTGGTCGCCGCCACCGACGAGCGGCAGGTCCAGCTTCCGCGCGTCCGCCATGTAGCGTGCGATGTTCAGGAAGTTCTCCGAGAACCAGATCATTGCGACGGCCAGCGCCAGCGGACTGCCCTTTCGCCAGAACGAAACCATCAGCAAACTCGGGAAGAACAACTGGCCCACCATGCCGCCATAAGGCTCCAGCCGTTGGCTGAACAGTCCCGTTATGGGATGGCCGGCTTCGTGAAACAGGAGGTTCGCATGGTCCAACAGAAAGATGAACCCTGGCTCGGACATCCGAACGATCCCGATGAAACCAATGACCCCAACGATGAACAGGATCAGCTCCCAGAGAGAGACTGGCGCCCACCGACTCGCCGGCGGTGCTCCGTCAAGGATGCCGCGCAAAACCACCGACGGATCAGACGACTGGGCTTGGGAACGGGAACTGGGAATGGAGTCGCCCACGGCAAGGTTGTCGGTCGATTCGCCTCCGAACCTGAACTGCGGTAGCAAGGGCGTCGACGGCTTCAAGCGAACTCCAGCGCAGACTGGAATCAGCCGAGGAAAGCCGCCACAATCCGCGGAACGATGAGCTCGACGACCCGTCATTGCCACAAGTGCGGCACCATCTATCCGCTGGAAGGAACCGCCGGCCGATCCGAGGCCTGCGAACGGTGCAACGCCGACCTGCACGTGTGCCTGAACTGCACCCAATACGACCGCAGCAGCGCCCACCAGTGCCGCGACCGCCGGGCGGAGCCCGTGTTCGACAAGGGCAACGCCAACTTCTGCGAATGGTTCGAATTCGCCAGGCGCGAGTTCAAGGGAGCGGAGAAGGATGCCCGGGAACAGAAGGCGCGGGACGACATCAGGCGGCTGTTGGGAGATTGATCGGGACGAAGGCAGCCCGGCTCATCCCAAGCCGGATACAGCAAGGCGAGAGCCCTCAGGATCAGTTGAACCCCGTCGCGTAGGGATTCTCCACCTTCTTGTCCAACGAACGCACGCGAGAAGCCAAGGTGCGGGCGAGGCCGAACATGAACGGAGCCGCGATATCAGGTGCGCCTCGCACCAGTCGTTCGAAGGCTTCGGCGGAGATCTTGAGCAGGACCGAATCGGTGTTGGCCACCACGTCCGCGGAGCGCTTGCCCTTGTCGAAGAGCGACATCTCGCCGAAGGCGTCGCCCCCGCCCAACGTCGCGAGGATCTTCTCGCTGCCGGTCTGGCCGATGCGGACGCGGACCTCGCCTTCGAGCACGAGATACATCGCGTCGCCCTCGTCGCCCTGCGTGACCACGTTGGTCCACTGACGCGCGACCATGACTTCCATGAACGCGGCAAACTGCTCGAGCTGTTCGTCGGAGAACTCGGCGAGCGCCTTCACGCGGCGGAGCTTACCCGGGGTCAGGCCGGTATTTCCGAGGGTCCCTGTCTTCGTGCGGAAGAACATGGCCAGCTCGGGAAGCCGGCCGGCCTTCTCCCACTTGTCGCCATCCGTCCGGTAGATCCAGGTCTCGGCGGCGATGCGTTCGTCTTTCACCCAATTCACCAAGCTTGGCAGGTCAACCGGACCGTAAATCTGGTCGTCGACACCCAAAATCTTGAAGCCCGGTCCGCTGTCGGGAGAGTCCATGGCTGTTTTGCTAACCAATTCCCCCGAGCGAGTTAAGCACAAAAGCTGGGAACCCTCGTCTTCTTCCAGAACCGTCTCCTTGGAATCCGCAAAACCACTCCCTAGATTCGCTCCATGCCGGAGACGACATCCAACGACGTTCCACGCCCGATCCGGGAACTGTTCGAAAAAGCCACCCTGGCCTACCAGAGGAACAACTTCGACTACGCCATCCAGATATTGAACGGCGTTCTCGACCAGGACCCGGGCTTCTTTGAGGCGCGCCAGCTTTTGCGGGCGACGCAGCAGCAAAGGCCGCAGGAGAAGACCGGCTTGTTCCGGAAGCTGGTCGGCGGAGCGGGCAACGCCCCCGCCCTCGCAAAGGGCCAACTCGCGCTCCGCAACAATCCCAAGGACGCGCTTTCCGCCGCTGAAAGCATCCTCAACTCCGACCCAAGCAACACTTCAGCGCACAAGCTTCTCGCGGAAGGCGCGATGACCCTGGGCCTGACCAAGACGGCCGTCATGGCCCTCGAAACGGTGATCGCTTCGGACCCCAACGACGCCAAGGTCGCCCGCAACCTCGCGGGGCTCTATTTCCAGCAGGACCAGCTCGACAAGGCGGAGGAACTGTATCGAAACCTGATGGCCAAGCGGCCGGACGACACCGAACTGCCCCAGACGTTGAAGAACCTCGCCGCCCGGCGAATGCTCGTGGAGAAGGGCTACGGAGCCGTCGAATCGGGAAACAGCAGCTACCGCGACCTCATCAAGGACAAGGAAGAAGCCCTGCATCTCGAACAGGCGAACCGCTCCACCAAGGACGACAGAATCGCCGATCGGCTCATCGCCGAATACGGGGTCCAGCTCAAGAACGAGCCGAACAACCGGCGCACTCTCCGCGCCATCGCCGAGCTGCACGCGCAGAAAAAGGAGTTCGACCGGGCGATCGAATACCTCCGCGGCGTCATCGCCGCAGAAGGCAATTCCGATCCCACGGTCGAGAAAGCCATCGCCGACATCGAGGCCAAACGCGTCGATCACGCTCTTTCCCAGCTTGATCCGGCGGCAACCGACTTCGTCGAAAGAAAGGCCGAGCTTGGAGCCCAGCGCGACGCCCAGGCCCTCTCCGAATGCAAGGGACGCGCCGAACGGTTCCCGTCCGATCTCCAGATCCGCTTCGAACTTGGCAGCCTCCACTTCAAGGCCGGCCGCTTCTCCGACGCCATCCAGGAACTCCAGCGAGCCCAGAACAGTCCCCAGCGGCGCACCGCCGCCATCAACATGCTCGGCCAGTGCTTCGCCTCGAGAAAGATGTGGGACCTCGCGGCCCGCACGTTCCAGAACGCGCTCAAGGAAAAGCCCACATGGGACGAGGAGAAGAAGGAACTTCTCTACCACCTCGGGTCCGCCCTCGAGAAACTCAACAAGCCCGACGAGGCCATCGAACACTTCAAGAACATCTACGAGCAGGACATCGGCTACCGCGACGTCGCGGCGAAGGTGGACGCCTACTACGCGGCGCAGTGATCGGGGAATGACGAAGGCCGAATGCCGATACGCTGATTCGTCCGGTCGATTGCACGCTGGCCATCGGGATGCCTTGTTGGAACTTCTATTGCGCTGTGGCCTTCGGCCGTCGGATTTCAGCCCGCTGCTCTCCGCCTTTGCACCGCTGCTCCTTGGCCGCTAGCTTCGCCGCGCTTTGGCGAAATACTGGCACGTCATCCTGATCGGAATGCAGAACACCCTGGCCTACCGGGTGAACTTCCTCTTCCGCTCGCTCTTCGGGCTGATCCCCCTCATGGGCACGATCTACCTGTGGCGCCGGATCTACGAAGACAAGGGTGAGGCCGGCGAAGTGGCCGGCTACACTTTGGCCGCGATGACTTCCTACTACCTGCTCGTCACGGTGGTGGACGCGTTGACGGCGGTGAACGAAGACGACTGGCAGATCGCGGCGGACATCAAGGACGGGAACATCAGCCAATTCCTGCTCAAGCCCATCGACTACCTCTCCTACCGGTTCTGTCTGTTCCTCAGCGGGCGCCTCATCTACATGCTCGTGGCCATCGTCCCCGTGGGGCTGTTCATCTGGTCATTGCGCTCCTACTTCGTGGTTCCATCCGACGCGGCAACCTTCGGCTGTTTCGTGCTCTCAATGGTGATGACGGCCCTGCTGCAGTTCCTGATGTCCTACACGATGGCGCTGCTGGCCTTCTGGGTCCTGGAAGTGAGCACCTTCATCTTCATCGTCTTCGCCTTCGAATACATCGCCGGCGGCCACCTCTTCCCGCTGAACATTCTCCCGCCGCTAGTCCAACGAGTGCTGGAGCTGACGCCGTTTCCCTACCAGCTCTTCTTCCCCGTCAGCATCTACCTCGGCCAGACAACCGGCGACGCGTTGACGCGCGGCTTGGTGATCCAAGCCCTCTGGACCGTGGCGTTCTATGGAATTGCGCGGTTCGTCTGGAGCCGTGGAATCAAGAAATACTCCGCCGTCGGAGGGTGAATTGATGAACCGCAGAACACGCAGAGAATGCGGAAGGAGGGGCATCGTGGCCTTCGTGGGGAAACACCCACTGGCCGGGCGGGGACGCCCGGCCTACGGCGTAGCGCCGACCGGCAGTCGGCGATCCGGCCCTTTGCCAACTTTCGCCTATGCCTCTTCCGCGTTGTCTGCGGTTGAAGATCATTTCGCATGACATCCCGCCCTTCCAACCTGCGTCGATACCTCAGCGTCTATCTCGCGCTGTGGCGGAACTCGATCATCCGGGAGATGGGCTTCAAGACGAACTTCCTCCTCTGGATCGTCGTCGAAGGACTGTGGTTCGTGCTCCAGCTCGGGTTCGTCGGCGTGCTCTATCTCCACACCGACCGCATCGGCGATTGGACGAAGTGGCAGGTCGTCATGCTCATCGGCGCGGGCCACTGCATCCAGCAGGTCTTCCAGGCGTTCTTCCTCGTGAACTGCTCGAACCTCTCCGAGCTCATCCGCACCGGGAAGATGGATTTCATGATGTTGATGCCGATCAACACGCGCTTTCTCGTCTCGCTGCGCCAGGTGGACCTCGGCGCGTTCGTGAATGCGGGCTCGGCCGTGGGAGTGATGGTTTACGCCGGGGTGCAGCTCGGATTGTCTCCGACACCGGGCCAGATGGCCGGCGCGGCTTTCCTCGGCGTGACGGCGATCTTAATCCACTACGCGCTGATGTTTCTCCTCGCGACGGCGAGCTTCTGGACGGTGAAGGCGCAGGGAATCGTCTGGGGCTACTACAACCTCTTCAACATCTCGCGCCTGCCGGACTCGGCGTTCCGCGCCGGGTGGTTCAAGAACGTGTTCACCTTCGTGCTGCCCATGATCCTGGTGGCGAACGTTCCGGTGAAGGTGCTCATCGACAAGATGCGGTCGCCGTGGGAACCGCTGCTGCTGGTGGCGATGGCTGTGGCGGCACTGGCGGTGTCGGAAGTGGTCTGGAGGCTATCGCTGCGGCGCTATACGAGCGCGAGTTCGTAGGAGTTGGCCGCAAGAAGGCGCAAGGCGCGCAACGGGAGACCACCCGAAGGTTGACCTATCCTAGTGAGGAGGCTCGGCAGGTTGACACTCTACGGACACGAATGGGAGTCGCGAAGCGGCTGTAGCAAGGTAGGGCAGCGCATCTTGCCTGCCCATGGCGCTCCCGGCATGGAACCAGACGGTGCGGGGCGTATCAGGACACCGGACAGTGCGGTCATCCTTGTCGGCACGGGGCAGGCTGGAAGCCCTCCCTGCCTTCTGCCGCATGAGTCCGGCTCAGAAGTAGCGGACGAAGTTCTTGGCCTTGAGCTTGTCGACCCAGTTCTTCATGAGGCGCGCACGTTCGCGGCCGCGGAGTTCGCGTTCGATCTCGTCGCGGACCTCCTCCAACGGACGCGTGTAGGAGATGCGAACCTCTTCGACCAGCATGATGTAGGCGCCCTCGGGCTGTTCGACGACGCCGCTGATCTGTCCGCCCTTCAGGCTGAACGCGACGTCGGACAATTCCTTCTTCAGGAACGAACGCTCGACCCATCCACGATCGCCGCCGGCAGACTTCGCGGAACCGTCCGAATAGACCGTCGCCATCTCGGCGAACGAGGCGCCGTCCTTGATCTTGGCCAGCACTTCGCCGGCGATCTTGGCGGCCGTGCCCTTCGTCGCACCGGGCGGCTGGTTGATGGTGATGAGACGGAGCTTCACCTGGTCGCCCAGCTGGTAGGTCTTCAGGTTCTCCTTGTAAAACGCTTCCATCCGGGCCGGGGAAACGACGAGCTTGTTCGGGTTGATGTTCTGGTAGCGGAGCCGCTCGACGATCATCTCCTCCTTCCTTTCCTTGCGATACTGCTCAAAGGTCGTGCCCTGCGCCTTGAGCGTCTGGGTGAACCGGACGCGATCACCGAACCGTTCGCGGATGCGGTCGCGCATGATGTCGTCGATGATGCTGTCGGGAAAGTTGTAACCAAGCTCCTTGAACTCCGCGAGGATCAGCTGGTTTTCCACCAATTCCGCGACGCGCGCGGCGCGAAGCTCGCCGAGCTTCTGCTGAAACACCTGCGGCTGTCCGGCGTATTGGCTCGCGAGTAGGTTGGCGGAACGGCCGATGGAACCCTCGACATCCTGCAGCGTGATGACCTCGCCGTTGACGATCACACTGATGCCGTTGAGCAATTCGGCACCGCGGACCGCGGAAGCACCGGTGAAGGACGCGATCAGGACGAGAATGGAAGCGAGACGTCTCATACGACAGCCCGGATACTAGGAAGCGGCGGGGATGCGCCAAGAGCAAAAGCAAAGCCGGCGGGCCCATGCCCTGGGCACCACCGGCCGTATGCTGCCTTTCCCTGCCAGATTGTTCAGTCGTGCAGTCGTCGATCACCCGGCCGCACTCCGTGCGCCAGCGGCTTTGCCTCAAAGCTCTGCTTCCAGGCACCGGCCGAGATCTTCCCGCACCAGAAGCCTTCGCACAGGTCGAGGGTGGGCTGGACGCTATGCCAGTTCTTCATCGGGAACTTGTAGACTTGGTAGCGCTGCTGTTTGCGGTCGAAGACGTGGACGACGTCGCCGTCCGCGAGCGGCAACCCGAGGTCGGCGGAGATCCTGCCGGCCTTCGGCAGCAATGAGCCGCGGAGCGAAAATCCGCTGCCGATCGCATTGGTCAGTTCGCCCTGCATGACAGTGCCGGAGAATTCGAGCGAAAGGGGCTGGTGCCCGGGATTGAAGAAGATCGCCGATTCGCCAGGAACGAGCTTCTCGCTGCCGATGGTCCAACGGCCGTTCTTGTAAGCGTTGTTCGTCAGGCGCGCGGTGTGGATGTCGAACTTGCAGAGCGTCGTGCCTTCGGGAACACGCGGCAGGATCGCGGCGACGCTGTTGTCCTCGTTGTGGAACGGGTTCGAAACCATGCCGAATCCCGGCGGGATCACGGTCGAGGCGAAGCCGACGATGTTGCAGGAGGATTCGCCCTTGGCCATGACGCGGTAGAAACGCGCCCGATGCTGGAAGGCCTCGGAGTCGGAGAACTCGACGCGCTCGTCGGATGAAACCCCCGTCGCGATCGGCGCCCACGATTCCAGATCCGTGCTCGCATAGACCTCGTAGGTGACTCCGATGGAGAGATTGATGGTGAAGCGGAATGGGCCGTGCGGAACCTTTACCGCATCGGCAAGCGCCGGAGCGTTGTGCAACGCGCCCATCGCGTGCGAATCGATCATTCCGGGTCCAAGATCCTGGGTAAGTGACATGTTCTGTATCTCCGTCCGTTGATGGTTTGGGCCGGCTCGCCGGCTGTGTCTCTGGGAAACCATTTAGCAACGGAGGTGCCACGGGGGCATTGGCGAAACACGGATGAGAATGATTCGCGAATGAGAGAAGACCGAAGGGGAGATGGCCGATGACTTGCCCGGGAACAGGTCAACCGTCCCGGGATCAAACAGCTCGGTAGGACAGGTGGTTTTCAGCCATGCGAAACCCAGCTCCTGAGGCAATCCTGCCTCAAGACACGCCTGCTGGAAATGGGACGGAGAGGACTCCAATAACACTTGGCGATCAGAAGAGCGTCGACTGACCGCCCGCCGGTTTGGTTCCAGCCTCGGGATCTTCAGTCGCCGCTTCGGACGCGGGTCTGAAGGCATCCGCATCAGCCGATACAATCTCCTGCTCCCCACTGACCGGCGCAGACTCAAGCAACTCTTCCGCTTCGTCGGACGCCGGAGACGCGGCTGCCTGCTCTCCTTCCACGACCGGAGCGGGCGCCTCGGCCGCAGCCAACTGCTCGGGTGTTCCAGCCACGACGACGACCGGGCGGATCAATTGTCCTTGGAACGAAAACCCGGCCGCCAACGTTTCCATGACCACCGCGCCAGCAACCGGGGTAACGCCGTCGGCCGTTCGATGAGCTTGTTCGTTGAACGGTTCTCCCGTTTGACCAGCGAAGGGCACAAGGCCGACCCGTCGTGCGGCGTCGAGGCACATGCCCTGGAACTGTCCGATCTGGGCGATGACGTTTTGCTGGCCGGAACGCTGCGCGGCGGCGAAAAGCGCGAACACATGGTCCAGCATCCGCATGGTGACCTGGAGCCATTCGCCTTCCGACCGGCGAAGCTTGTCGGTTTCGAGACGCAGAGTCGCCTTCTCGGTGTCGTTCTGGCGCTGGATGAACTGGGCGAACTGCTGGGCCTCGGTGGACATCCGGTCGGAGATGGCCTGGACGGCTTCGAGCGTCTTGCCGGCTTCGGTCTGGACGCCGTGCCAATTGGTCGAGGCGCGGCCGATGCGGTCGGCGGCGTCTTCGAGCTTGTTGATCTGTTTCACCGTGTCGCCAAGGCGGTTCAACTCCTCCAACTGGGCTTCGATGTCCTGATCTTTCAGGAAAGGCTGGATGAGAATCCACGCGCCGAGCGCGACAGCCGCCACGATCGCGATCGCCTGCCACGGACCGAGGGGACGACCCTGCGCGACGATGGCGCCGGCGGCGGCCACGAGAAGGAGGTCGCCGAGGATGAAAGGCCATTTGGCGGACTTGGGAGCCGGAGAATTGCTCATGAGCGGGAAGGTTTAGGCGAGGGCGCGACGGGAAGGAAGCCGGAAGGCGACGTTCGCCCAACTGATGCACCTCATGCATCCAGTTGAACGAAGTCTTTTCTTTCCAACTGGGCCTTGATTGACCACGTTCCCGCTCTGTTGCCGGGCGTTCTCCGGCATAAAAGATCTATGGATTTGAAGCTTCCAACGCTCGGTGAAGGAGCGGACTCCGGCACAGTGGTGGCCATCCTCGTCAAAGAGGGTGACACCATCACCAAAGGCCAGAACATCCTCGAACTGGAGACCGGCAAGGCCGTGTCGCCCATCCCGGCGCCCGCCGGCGGCAAGATCACCAAGATCACCGTCGCCGAAGGCCAGAAGATTTCCGTCGGCCAGGTCATCGCCCAGGTCGAAGGCGGGGCCGCTGACGCCGCGCCAGCAGCCAAAACGGCCGCCAAGGCACCGTCCGCCCCGAAGGCCGCCCCAGCCCGCAAGGCCATAGCGGCCGCGCCGGTCGAGGAGGTCGGCGAGGTCGAAGGCATCGACCAGCCGTTCGACGATTCCACTCCGCTTCCTCCAGCGTCGCCGTCCGTCCGGTGGCTGGCCGATTCGCTCGCGATCGATCTCCGCGCCCTCGCCGGAACCGGTCACGGTGGTCGCGTTACGACCGATGATCTCAAGGGTTACGTCCAACGCCTGCGCGGCCTCGCGGCCCAGGCCTTGGCTCCGAAGCCCGCCGCCGAAGCCGCTGCGCCCGTGAAGAAAGTCACGCCGCTGCCCGACTTCAAACAGTTCGGCCCGATCCTCAAGAGGCCGATGACCAATCTGCGCAAGGTCATCGCCCTGCGCATGGCGGAGAACGCCTCCACCATCCCGCACGTCACGCAGTTCGAAAGCGTCGACATCACCGGACTGATGGAGCTGCGCAAACGCCACGCCGCGGCCTACGAGGCCAAGGGCGGCAAGCTCACGCTCACCTGCTTCGTCATTAAGGCGCTCACGAACACCTTGAAGAAATATCCGATCTTCAACTCGTCGGTGGACGAGGCGAACGACGAGATCATCCTCAAGGAATACTTCAACATCGGCCTCGCGGTGGACACCGACCAGGGCCTGTTCGTCCCCGTCATCAAGGACGCGGACAAGAAGGACCTCCTCAGCCTCTCGAAGGAATTGAACGACCTCGCGGTCCGCACCCGCGACCGCAAGATCACCTCGGCCGACCTCAGCGGCGGCACGTTCACGATCTCCAACCAGGGCGCGATCGGCGGAGGCCACTACACCCCGATCATCAACAAGCCCGAAGTCGCCATCCTCGGCGTGGGCAAGGGCAGCTACCAGGCGGTCGTGACCGACCCGAAGGCCGGCAAGATCGAATCCCGCCTGATGATGCCCATCGCGCTCAGCTACGACCACCGCGCCATCGACGGCGGCGACGCCGTGCGGTTCACGCTGGACCTGATCGCGGCCTTCGCGGCACTGAACGACGACATGGTGAAGATTTAACCCGAAGCGATTTCCAAAATGGACCCGATTAAAACTGAAGTCGTCGTTCTGGGCGCAGGCCCCGGCGGATACGCCGCCGCATTCTACGCCGCGGACCTCGGCAAAAAAGTCATCCTCGTCGAGGCCGACAAGCTCGGTGGCGTCTGCCTGAACCGAGGCTGCATCCCTTCCAAGGCCCTGCTCCACGCCACCGAACTCATCAACGAAGCCAAACACGCCGCCGCGCTGGGAATCACCTTCCAGCCGCCCGTGGTGGATCTCGCCAAGATGCGGGCGTGGAAAGATTCCGTCGTCGCCAAGAACAGCGGCGGCATCGCAGCCCTCGGAAAGATGCGCGGCGTGACCGTCATCAACGGCAAGGGCTACTTCGAAAGCTCGTCCACCCTCCGCGTCGAAACCAGCGAAGGACAGCAGCGTGTCCAGTTCGAGAAGGCCATCATCGCCATCGGCTCCCGGCCCGCGCTGCCCAAGGCGTTCGACCTCGGCAATCCCCGCGTCATGACCTCGACCGAGGCGCTGAACGTGGAGGAGATCCCGGAGAACCTGCTCGTCATCGGCGGCGGCTACATCGGCATGGAGCTGGGCACCGTCTATTCGAACCTCGGCTCCAAGGTGACCGTGATCGAGGCGCTCGACGGCATCCTGATGGGTGCCGATCCGGACCTCGTCCGTCCCGTGCTCACGCTCGCCACGAAGAATTTCAAGGAGCTCCGCTTCAAGGCCAAGGTCGGCAAGATGGCCACCAAGGGTAAGCAGATCCAGGTCGTCTCGGAATTCAACGGCAAGACCTACGACGAGCTCTTCGACCGCGTCCTCGTCTCCGTCGGCCGCACGCCGAACAGCGCCGACGTCGGCCTGGAGAACACCAAGGTCGAACTGGACGAGAAGGGCTTCATCAAGGTCAACGACCGGATGGAAACGGCGGACGCCAACATCCTCGCCGTCGGCGACATCGCGGGCGGAATCATGCTGGCGCACAAGGCTTCCAAAGAGGCGCGCGTGGCCGTCGAATCGATCGTCGGTGAAGCGCTCGCATCCAAGAACTGCTTCATCCCCGCCGTCGTCTTCACCGATCCCGAAGTCGCCTGGGTCGGCCTCACCGAGACGGAAGCCAAGGCCAGGGGCATCGAGGTCAAGGTCGCGAAATTCCCGTGGGCCGCTTCCGGGCGCGCGATGACCTTCGACCGCACCGACGGCCTCACGAAGCTCATCATCGAGCCGGGCACCGACAAGCTGCTCGGCGTCGGCATCGTCGGCCATGGTGCCGGCGAGCTCATCGCCGAAGGCGCGGTCGCCCTTGAGATGGGCGCCAACGCCAAGGACATCGCGCTCACCGTGCATCCGCATCCGACGCTCTCGGAGACGATCATGGAGGCGGCCGAGGTCTACTACGGCCACTCCGCCCACTTCTTCACGAAGAAGCCGGTCGCGCACTGAACTCTCGAATTCCCGGTCACAGGGTCCAAAGTCCGCCCGACAGCTGGCTTTGGATCTTCGGCTTTCCGGGGCGCAAGTCTCCGATCACTTTGCCATGAGCGACGAAAATCACGCCCAGCACCGGGTCACGGTGGACGGGAAGTTCTTCCGGCTCGGCTCGCGGAAGTTCCACGTCAAGGGCGTCACCTACGGGCCCTTCAAACCCGACGCGACGGGACACTTCTTCGCCTCGCCCGAACAGACCCGGCAGGATTTCGGTCTCGTCCGCGAACTCGGGGCCAACGTCCTCCGGATCTACAACACTCCGCCGCGCTGGTTCCTCGACCTCGCGCAGGAGTTCGGACTGCGGCTGCTCATCGACATTCCTTGGAACAAGCACCTCTGCTTTCTCGAAAAGGATGAGCACCGCGAAGGCGCCCTGAAGACCGTCCGCGACTGTATACGGCAATGCGGCGGTCACGCATCCGTCTTCGCATTCAGTATCGTGAACGAGATCCCGTCGGACATCGCCCGCTGGAGCGGCGCTTCCGAAGTTGAGGACTTTCTCGACGAACTCATCGACGCCGCGAAGGAGATCGATCCCGGCTGCCTGTGCACCATGGGCAACTATCCGCCGACGGAGTTCCTCCGGCCGCGGAACCTCGATTTCCTCACGTTCAACGTCTACCTGCACCAGCCGAGGCCTTTCGAAAACTACCTGGCCCGCCTGCAGATGATCGCGGACGCGAAGCCGGTCATGCTCGGCGAGTTCGGGATGGATTCCCTACGCGAAGGCGAGGTCCACAAGTGCGAGACCCTTGCGTGGCAGATCGAGCTCGCGTTCCGGGCCGGAATGGCAGGCGCGATCGTCTACGCGTTCACCGACGACTGGTTCAAGGACGGCGGCCAGATCAACGACTGGCAGTTCGGCGTCGTGACGATCTCGCGTGAACGGAAGGAGTCGTTCGAGGTGGTCAAAAAGAGGTTCGCCGAAGCCCCCTACTTTCCGCTGGCATCGAGCCCGAAGGTGTCGGTCGTCGTCGCGAGCTACAACGGGGCGAAGACGCTGAAGTCCTGCCTCGATTCCCTCAGCCGCCTGAACTACCCGGACTACGAGGTCATCCTTGTCGACGATGGTTCCACCGACACCACGCAGAACATCGCGGCAAACTATCCGAGGATCCGCAACATCAAGCAGGTCAACCTCGGCCTCTCCGTAGCGCGCAATACCGGCATCCACGCCGCGACCGGTGAGATCGTCGCTTTCACCGACTCCGACTGCCGTGCCGACGAGGACTGGCTCTACTACCTCATCGGCGATCTGCTGAACTCGAAGTTCACCGGCATCGGCGGACACAACTTCCTTCCCCCCGAAGACTCGCTCACGGCGGCCTGCGTGATGACATCTCCCGGCGGGCCCGCCCACGTAATGCTCACCGACCGTCTCGCGGAGCATATTCCCGGCTGCAACATGGCGTTCTACCGTTGGGCGCTTCTCGAGATCGAAGGGTTCGATCCCATCTACCGCAAGGCCGGCGACGATGTCGACGTGTGCTGGCGGCTGATGCAGCGCGGCTACCGCATCGGCTTCAGCTCGGCGGGTTTCGTCTGGCACTACCGCCGTTCCACCGTGCAGGCCTACCTGAAACAGCAGCAGGGCTATGGCGAAGCCGAGGCGCTGCTGGTCCGCAAGCATCCCGAGTATTTCAACAGCGTCGGCGGCAGCATCTGGCACGGGCGCATCTACACGGCGTCGAAGTTCGGCGTGGAGACGCGCAAGCCCATCATCTACCACGGCGTCTGGGGCAGCGGTTTCTTCCAGACCCTTTACACGCCGTTGCCCGCGATGGCGCTGATGATGGCGACGAGCCTCGAATACCACGTGCTGGTCACGCTCCCGCTGCTGGTGCTTTCGGTTCCGTTCCGGGATCTGCTGCCGCTGGGAATCGTCTCGGTCCTCGTCTCCATCGCGACCTGCATCGTCGCCGGATTCCAGGCCGATCTTCCGCGGAACAAGGGCCGTTGGTGGTCGCATCCGCTCATCGCGCTGCTGTTCTTCCTCCAGCCGATCTACCGGGGTTACGCGCGCTACAAAGGCCGGCTGATCCTGAAGCAGACTCCTCCCGCACCCACGGAAGCGCTCGCCGCGCTGGAGCTGAAGGACAAGGGCGAACCGCTCGATACGATCGAGTATTGGGCCGAGACCTGGGCGGACCGGGTGGAGTTTCTCCAAGGCATCCTTGCCCGTCTCGATGAACAGGGCTGGCAGAACAAGGCCGATGCCGGCTGGAGCGAATACGACATCGAAATCTATGGCAGCCGCTGGGCCTACCTCCAACTCACGAGCGTGGCCGAACCGCACGGCGCGGGCCGCCAACTGTTCCGCGTCCGTCTCAAAACGAAGTGGTCCCTGTTGGCAAAGGTCGCGTTCTTTTCCGCACTCGCGTTGGAGCTTCTGGTGATCGGATTCGTCGCGAAGGAGCTGCCGTGGCTTTGGATGCTGCTCCTGGTCCAGGTCATCTTCGCGTGGTTCCTCGAGGTCGAGCAGCGCGACTTCCAACGCTTGATCATCGCCATCGTCGACCGCGTGGCGCAGCGCAAGGGCCTCTACAAGATCGACAAGGAAGCCAAGCGCCAAGCCGCCGCCCGCAAGGCGGCCTCGGCCTAGCCTACATCGCAGGCGCGCCTTCGGCGGAGGTGATCCGCGGCGGAGCCTCGACCCCGTTCGATTCCGAGACGTGCAAGACCGCATGCCGCGGATGCTCGTCCAGCACGAGCACGCCATGGGGCGGGATGTCGTAGGTTCCGGTGAACGTCCTCCCGGTCAGGAAGTCGTGCATCGGCTTGTAGAACTGGATGCGCACGGGCGAATTCTGGTGGTTGAGGAGGAAGAAAACCTTCGTGTCCTTCCCCTGCCGAAGGCTGACTTCGACGGTGTCCGGGACCTTGAGCAGCGGGAACAGGTTGCAGATCTGCCGCAGCCAGACCACGAGGTCGCCATAGAACGCCTGATGGCTGGTGAACCCGATGTAGATGGCCCGTCCCTCGCCATACTGGTTCATCGTCATCGCGGGTTTGTTGGCGTAAAAATCCTTGGTGAAGACGCCGAGCACCTGTGCGCCGAGCGGCTTGATGACGTCGCACCAGAGCTTGACCGGATGCAGCGCGGAAACCTGGAAGCCGCCCTTGAAGCTGATGTGGTTTTCTTCATCGGGGGGAAGCGGATCGAACTCCTCGACCTCCATGCCGAACACGTCCGTCAGATCCTTCGGGATGCCGTTGTCGGGCACGATGCGGTGCTCGTCGAAGAGGCCGGTGTTGCAGGTCGCGACGAGCGTGCCGCCGTTCTGCACGTAGAGCCGCAGCGCGTCGGCCTCGGCTCCCGACAGAAGCTGGAGGGCCGGGGCGAAAACGATCTTGTAGCCCGTGAGGTCCTCAAGCGGCCGCGCGAAATCGACGGGAATGTTCTTGTCGTGGAGCGCGGTGTGGAAGACCTGCAACTGGGCGCGCAACTTGAAGTGCTGGTTCGGCTGCATGGGCAGCCTGTGCGACCACTCGTTGTCGTGGGTGTAGAGGATCGCGACGTTGGCCACGACCTTGGTTCCCTTGAGCACCGGCGCGAGCAGCTTCATCTCGTCGCCGATCTGTTTCACCTCGTGGTAGACGCGGTTGTCCCCACGCCCGTCGTGGGTGAGGACACCGCCGTAGAACTGCTCGGAACCGATTCGGGGTTGGCGCCAGAAGAAGTAGAAGAGCCCGTTCGCCCCGCGGGACAGGACCTGGTAGGCGAAGAGCCGGATGACTCCGGGCCGCACGAGCGAGTTGACCTCCAGCCAGTTGACCTGGCCGGCCTTTTGTTCGATGGCCCAGAATCCGTCGTTCTCGCCCCCGGGCAGCCGGATTCCGGTCTTCTTCAAGGACCGGATCACGTCCACCTCGCAGGCGTTCTCCGACGAGCGCGACTTGATGGTGACGTTGGAATCCGCCGCGACGAAGTCGAGCACGTCGGCGAGGTCGAAATGGTCGAAAAGGCGGGTCAGCGCGCGGAAATTTGTCGTGACGGGAATGCCCGGCGTCAGGTCGTGCAGCAGGTTTGCCTGGCAGCGCATGTAGGCGATGATCGTGTCGCTGGAGAACCGATACCAGTCGAGCAGCAGGGCCGGGTTATGGACGGTCGGCGCCATGCGGGGCATCGGCATCTCGTCGAAGTTCCGGACCGTCTGGCCCCAAAAACGCAGGCCAAGGCAATCGTTGAGCCTTTCCACGGTCACGTATTTCGCCTTCAGCCACGCGTGCCAGTCCTTCTCCGTGTCGCGGTTGAACGAGAACTCGGTGAGGTGCCCGCCGATTCCGTTGTCGATCTGCCAGGCGAGCAAGGACGGATGTGTCCCCAGGTTCTCCGCCAAGGCCCGGACGATCTTCTTCGTGTAGCTCCAGTAGGCCTCGCTGTTCAGGCAATAGGCGTGGCGCGTGCCGGCATGGAGTGTCTGGCCCTTCTCGTTCACCGGGAGGATCTCGGGATGTTTTTTGGCCAGCCACAGCGGCGGCGCGGCGGTGGGCGTGGCGAGGACCACACGGATGCCGTTGGCGTGCATCAGGTCCATCGCGCGCTTCATCCACGCGAAGTCGAACTTCCCTTCCTCGGGTTCGACGAGGCCCCAGACGAACTCGCCCATGCGCACCGCGTTGACGCCGGCGGCGACCATGAGTTCCACGTCCGTCTTCCACCGGGCTTCACGGTCGTCCGGGGTTCCAGCGTAGGGATAGACCCAGTGCTCGGGATGGTAATCGACGCCGAAAAACATAAATTTGGTGGGTTGAACTTTGAGGGATCTGTTCCCGGTATATTCCTGCGGCGGCCGCTCCACAACCTCGATTTTTTCCGGGCGCGATCCGCGCCGGTCCATGGGCCTCAGGACTTTTCCCTGTTTACACGACCCCGACCCGATCTAGTCTCACCGCAACCGCCACCCAGAATGAAAAAAGTCGAAGCCATCATCAAACCGTTCAAACTCGACGAAGTGAAGGACGCCCTCACGGCCGTCGGCATCGAGGGAATGACCGTCAGCGAGGTCAAGGGCTTCGGTCGCCAGAAGGGCCACACCGAGATCTACCGTGGCAGCGAATACACCATCGACTTCCTGCCCAAGCTGAAGATCGAGATCGTCGTGGCCGACAGCGACGTGAAGGCGGCCGTGGACGCCATCGTGAAGGCGGCCAAGACCGGCAAGATCGGCGACGGCAAGGTGTTCGTCAGCCCCGTGGAAAACGCCATCCGCATCCGCACCGAAGAGAGCGGCGACCAGGCGGTGTGAGGGGAGGGCTTGTCCCTTTGAGGCACTGGAACCAGATCGGCAGCAATTGTTGGAGCGCAACTGAAGATATCAGACTGGATCCCACGTCCATGCCATTTGAGCGTCGAGGAACTGCAACAATTAGGAGACGTGACGACGCTGGATCGGCGATCATTACAGTCAGCGTTCGATTGGAGGATGGAGAGTTCTGCATCCGTTGTCAGTTCGAGCAGCCGGTCGTGTTGGAGCCGACATCTGAGTGCTTGGCGCAATACCGAACGAGTGAGGCGTTGTTTAGATGTTGCGAAGGGTCTGCCCAGTCCGGCGTTTTCTACGCCACGCACGGATTTCGTGACCGATGCGGTTGTGTTGTGTTCACCAAGTTTGATGGCGCAGCATTGCCTCCCGACTGCGGCAATGGTTTCTCGAAAGCAGCAGCACTTGCCTGTTTTCATGCGCTGGGTAAGCACGACGGCGCCATCCAGATGGATATGGAAGGATGGCAGGAGATTTAAGGTATGACCATGCGTGCAGTGAACGTAGTCTCGCGCTCCGTTTGCAATTCACCTGTCCAGCAGGCCGTTCGCTGGGCTTGAATCGTCCGTCTTCCGTCACTTCTTCACCTTCGCCGTCTCCACGTGCCAGTCGAAGAACATCTGATTGCGGACCTCGCCGTGGGCGACGGACCGGGAGATGTAGGGGTAGTAGGTCGAACCCGACGCCGCGTTGTTCGTATCGATGTCCGACACGGCCCACGCGTTGGACGGCCGGAAGATCGCGGAGAGCCGCTTCGGCTGTGCATCGGGCTGACCGGGAGTGACCGCGCTCGTCGGATACCCGAACGGGCTGATGAGGAAATCCGTCGGCGGTGAATTCGTGATCAGCGGATTAGACACGTAGCTGATCGGGCGGTTCGGCGACGTGGCGGCCGCCGTGCAGACGAACACCTGGGCCGTCCTCAACTGGAAGTTCGGCGACGGCATCCCGATGTATCTCCACAGGTAGTAGGGCAGGAACTTGGTGTCATTGTTGTAGGTGGAGTAGAGCCCCGTCCAGATGG
This sequence comes from Verrucomicrobiota bacterium, assembly GCA_043775315.1. Classification (GTDB taxonomy): domain Bacteria; phylum Verrucomicrobiota; class Verrucomicrobiia; order Limisphaerales; family CANJSG01; genus CANJSG01. Next base: position 611 of record JAYVSO010000145.1, on the reverse strand, counting down.
GTCCCGGCAACGTGTCGTTGTTGTCCTGGACATACATGGACATCGCGAAACCCATCTGCTTCAGGTTGCTCACACAGGAGATCCGTTCCGCCTTGGCCTTGGACCGCGCCAACGCCGGCAACAGCATCCCGGCGAGGATCGCGATGATGGCGATGACGACCAGAAGTTCGATCAGGGTGAAGGCGCGTTGCAAGCAGGGGTACGGTTTCGGCGTTTGCGCCGAGTGATTGACGGCGGAGAAGCCGTCGGCTGGATCGATGATATAGGGAAGCATGTTTTAACAAATAAGTCTCCAAAGACACGCCGACTAGAACAAGACAGAACGGAAATTCGGACGATTTTTTCGGCTCGACCACCAGTGCCTAGCCTGTTGCCATCACAATCCAGCCTCCATGGTGGCCTTTTGTCTGCGTCAGGACGACGTCAGCAACCACGCCGTCGTCAAAAAGCACGAAATTGAATGCACCAACCCGTTCCGCGCGGAATGGGATCATCGCAGTTTAAAAAGGGGAGAAACATCCACGCTACCGAGTTGCCCGCGTCTGTCCATGCGGAAGGACGGATAATAAAGCAAAGCAAAGCACCCCTGCGTCGGCCAGCAAAAGACGACG
>JAYVSO010000144.1:0-20735 GCA_043775315.1 Verrucomicrobiota bacterium | reverse complement strand
CTCTCGTCGAGTCCCAACAACCGCTCAAAGGCCTTCTCAGGTATCATCCCGGCCAACTATGCCACAAACCCTCCAGCCACTGGAATCAGCGAGGAACCATAAAAAGTCTCAACAACGAGGACCGCGCTCTAAACATGAAACTCGGTCCCGCATAACCGCCTCGTGCTCCTGTTACTCAGGAGGCGGCAGGTGATTCCTTTCGTGATCGCACAGAGAGCCACCACCCGGTGGCTACGGAAGCAACAGACCCTGCCACGCAGACACTGATCTCAATATTCTCCCTGTGCTTCACGTCCTCCAACGCTCTCCGCGTTGTATCGCTCGGTGCGTCAAAGTAAGCGCGGCTCGCACGGCTCCGCGTTTTCGAGTCGTAAAGGCCGGGAGGACGAAGCCTGAAAATTCCGATTCCACTCAGAATGAGGAGCAGTGGCAGAAATCTCATGACGCGTATTGCGGCCTAACGCCATGGGTCAGTGACGGCGGACCAAGGGCATATGATTTCAAACCTCAGCGCAATCCAGCCGTTTACTGCACCCATTTTGTTGGGCCGCTGGACACCTCCAAGTGGATATGACCGACACGAGAAAGAAGGTCGCAAGCGTAAGACTCTCAAAACCACCGACAAGCACCGCACCAAGCGGAGCAGGAACCTGGTCTGCCAAAGGTCCCAGAAGGGAAAGAAGACCGAAGTTCGCCATCGCCGTCCACCTTGGGTAGGAACTCCTGCCCGATAGAACGAGTATCAGAAGGAGAAGCGCGCCAAGGTAAACGGGTCCCTTGACCAGATAATAGGCCAGATCAAAATAGTTGCGCAAAGCGTCGAGTAATTCCGATGCGGTCCCGGCGTGGGCGTCCGAATAGCGATGCACAAGTCGAAGGGGAACCAAAAGCGCGTGGACCACGCTCACAGCGACCATCGCCGCGCCCAACGCAAAGAACACAACACGTCCAAGGAACGGGCTGCGGCCAATGAGGTTTTGCCGCAAGTGCCAGAATCCTAGCAGACACAAACAGCCGGCAATGGGCCCCGCCAAGCCCCCCATGAAAAGCCTCAACTGAGAACTTTCGCGGAGCATCCTGAGCGAGCCCTCGCGGACGTCGCTTCCTGCCCCCCAATGGCCGACCAAGAGCATATCACCAACGAAAAACAAGAGCGCTCCACCGAGTCCAGCCAGGCCGGCCCAGCGATTGTTTCCAAGTTCATTTCGCATGGTGTAAGATTGTTATGGCCTATCGGTCCAAGCCCGGCGACGGCGGCGACGAGGCCCGCTGACGGCAACCTCGACGGCCCGCCGCTGTTAGATGCCATGAAAGGTTAAGGAACCCGGCCGCCCGGGCCAAGTAGGCGCCGATGAAAACATACATCCTTAGACCTGCCATGACGGTAGTGACCTCAACCCCAACCCCCGCCTCTGGCAAGCCCGCAAAGAAAGGCGGACAGGGCCGGGTAGGGCGACGCCTCCGAGGGAGCCGCCTTGGGGTGGCCGATGGAACGAAGAGATCATTCCGGGGAGCCTTGCGGCGGATGCGTCGCCGGAGTGGCGGACAGTGTTCGCAGCAGGCTTCCAGGCGGCTTGGCCGGAGCTTACGGACTACCCCAACGCCGGCTCGTTGCCGGATGCCCATCGTGCCTTCGCTTGCACGGTTCCCGCTCGTTCTGGCTTGGGCATTCCGTCGGCCTTTGCGCTTCGGATGAAGAGCCCAGCGGCTATTTCTTCGGCGCCTTGTCGATGGGATAGCCCTGCCAGACCCATTCAAGCGCGTGAGGGAGCGTCTGGTTCCGCACGGCGCCATCCACGTGGCCGGCGTTGAGGGCATAGACGTATTGGTAGTGGTAGCCCTTGGCCCGGAGCTCGGCCGCCATGCGGTTGTTGGCCTCGACCCAGTCGTGCATGTCGTCGCGCATGACATTCGGATTCAGCAGATCGCGATCACCGACTTCCATCCAGATGCGGAGGGGTTTCTTCCTGCTCTGCGGAACAAGCTTCGCGTGGAAATCCCATGCGCCGCCGGGTGTCTCCGGATTGAAGGGCCACTGCTGGTTCACGTAGGTGCCCGAGTAGGTGACGACGCGGTAATACCATTCCGGGTGATACCAGGCCATGGCCATCGCGGCCGAACCGCCCGAGCTGTTGCCCATGGTCGCACGGCCTTCGGGATCCTTCGTGAGCTTCACATTGCAGTTCTTTTCCACGAGCGGCAGGACTTCGGCCTCGATGAACTCGGCGAACAGCCCCGACATCGTGTCGTATTCGAGGCCGCGCTCATGGCCCTGTGCGTCGCCGCCGCCGTTGGCGACCATGACGACGACCATCGCGGGGAGACGGCGCTGGGCGATCATGTTGTCCAGGATGCGCGGGAGCGTCGTGTCCGGGCGGCCCATGCCGGGGCCGTCGTGCGTCACCATGAAGGGCGCTGGTTTTCCGGGAACATACTGGGCCGGGACATAGACCGTGATGGTCCGCCGGTAGTTGATCGGATGGGTCTCGACGATCAGCGTCTTCGGATTCTTCGGGTCCACGCTGCCGAAGACATTCCGGGCGATGCCGGGGTTGAAGTATTTGCTGTTCGTCGAGTCCATGCCGAACTGCTGCACTCTTCCCTGCGGCACGTTGGAATTCACCGTCAGCTCGGCCGCGCGCACGTAGGTTGGTCCGACGAGGAAATTTCCGTTCACCATCGGCGGGTTGGCTCCGGGAGCGCCCTGCGTCTGGTTCGAGGCGGCATCGGTGGCCAAGGGCTTTTTCTTCGCGGCGGCCTTGGCGAGCTTCGCGGCATCGGGGCCCGCAGGAACGAGGGCGGGTGTGCCGGGAGCGGTGGGCAGACGCGATGGGGGCGCTGCTGCGTTGGTGGAATCGGGGAGGAAAACCTGGGACGCACAGGCGAGGATCAGCGCGGCACCGAATGAAGTGATGGCTTTTGGCATGGAGTGAGCCTAGGGAGCACGGGAGTCGCTTCAATCCGAAATCCGACATCGTTGTCCGACCGACCCTTCGTAGTAGCCGACGTCAGGAGCCTGGGACGTCCTGAATCGTGCGGTGTCCGCGGCGTCACCTCGGCGGCTACAACTTCAACCGAGTTGTTCGGCGGCGAAGCGGAGCATGCGTTCGGTGGTTTCCCAGTTCACGCAGGCGTCGGTGAGGGAGATGCCGTATTTGATGTCGGCGGGATTCTTCGGCACCGGCTGGTTGCCCTCGTGGATGTAGCTTTCGACCATGGCACCGATTCGCTCACGGCTTCCCGGCTGGCTTCGCCCCGAACGCCCACAGGTGTCCGGCGGTGCGGACGTAGAGCGCTTCGCCGGCGATGGCGGGAGTGCTGCGAACGCTTTCGCCAAGTTTGTTGACGGCCACCACGTCGAACCTGTCGCCGGCACGAACCACGGTGAACGCGCCTGATTCGTTGACTGTGTAAATGTATCCGTTCGCCGCGATGGGCGACGCCACGGCCTGACCGCCGGTCCCCAGCCGTTCGCGGTCGAGAATACGCTTGCCCGTCTTCGGATCAACCACCGTCCACAGACCGCCGTCGCGGAGAAAATGCACGCGACCCCGATAGAACAACGGCGACGGCATTTCGGAAAGGCCCTTGGTGGTTTCCCACAGCACTTGGGTATCGGTGCTGTCTTCCTTGCCACCGGGTCGTATGGCGACAAATCGGTCCGCGTTGAACTTGTCCTTGGCAAACGCCTCCGACGCATCCCACTCGGCCTTGGTCACGAACCCGTCGTGATTGTCGTCGATAAATGCACCCAACATGCTGCGCATCGGGAAACCATTCCCGGGCACATCGATGGGGATCTCCTTGCGGATATGCCAGATCACGGACATGGGCACCTCTTCAAGGGCCAGTTTGCCATCTTTGTTGGCGTCATACGTGGCGATGAGTTTCTTCCAATCGAACAGAGGATCATCTGGGCCGCTCGGATCTCCCATGCCGCTGCCCCCGGCGAACAAGAGGCCATCGCCCGCGACCGGCGTCGTGACCGCCGAGAAACCCCAGCCGCGAACCCACCACTTGGGCTGCCCGCCACCCATGCTGTAGGCGGTAACGCGACCCTTGCCCTGGACCATCAATTCCTCAATGCCATCGTGCCGCCAGACCATGGGCGTCGAGTAACACGCACCGGCCAGTGGACGTGGCGATTCCCACACCGTTTTTCCAGTCGCCGGTGCGAGGGCGACGAGGTTCGCGTTGGTGCTGTCGCCGTCGCGTTGCAGAATGAGTTGGCCACCCGCGAGAATCGGTGAGCTGGCCGTGCCGTATTCCGAGGGCAACCGCTCAAATGGGTGCCGCCAGATCTCCTTTCCTGCGAGGTCATAGGCGACCACACCGAATGATCCGAAATAGGCGTAAACGCGCTGGCCATCAGTGCAGGGAGTGGACGCCGCGGGCGAACTGAATTGATGACACGGTTCGATTGTTTCCGTCGGTGCGATGCGGCGCCAAAGTTCCCGACCGCTGCGGGAATCGTAAGCCACCGTGATCAATTGCTTGTTCTCCAGCGCCGTCAGAAAAATCCTTTCGTCCCAAACCACGGGTGCAGACAAACCCCTAGGGACGGCTGTTTTCCACAGCAGGTTGGTGTCGGGTCCGAAGTGTATCGGCGGACGCCCATCGTCAGAGACACCCGAGGTATTCGGTCCGCGGAACTGGGGCCAGTTCGCAGCCGCGGCGGATGCGGAGTGGACGGCGCTGCCGAGGAGGGCAGCGCAGAGAGCCGTGGTGATGTGGGTTGGCTTCATGGATTACGGAGTTTTGGATTTCTTGTCGCTGAATCTGCCGGCTTGCTGGAATGCGGCCAGCTTCATTTTTCCACTCGTCGGTATGGGCGGGTTGGCCCCAGGAGTCGTAGAGTTGCGCCAGCCGTTAAAGGATAACTTCCGCCTCCGCCAGACAAACGCGCCCTGACGTGCCGGTGATGGATGTTAGGAGGGCGTCCCGGGAGGCGAGGCACCGGTCCGAGCCTCACCGCAGCGCGACGAGGATCAGGCAGGCTCGGCCGGAAATATTTGCGGCCATCGTCTACTCGACGAGTGCAGTCTCAAAAGGATTTGTTCAACCGAGCTGTTCGGCGGCGAAGCAGAGCATGCGCTCGGTGGTTTCCCAATTCACGCAGGCGTCGGTGAGGGAGATGCCGTATTTGATGTCGGCGGGATTCTTGGGAACCGGCTGGTTGCCCTCGTGGATGTAGCTTTCGACCATCGCGCCGATGAGTGCGGGGCTGCCGGCTTTGCGCTGGGCGACGACGCTCTGCCAGACTTCCTCCTGCTTGGCGTGCTGCTTCAGCGAGTTCGCGTGGCTGCAATCGACCATGAGGCCGCTCGGGAGGTTGTGCTTCTTCAACTGCACGGCCGCGTCGGCGATGCTCTCCGGATCGTAGTTGGTTCGGGCGCGTCCACCGCGGAGGACGACGTGGCCGAGGGGATTGCCCGTCGTGCGGATGATGCTGGTGATCCCGTCCTGGTCGATGCCGAGAAAGCTGTGCGGCGTGCGGGCGGAAAGCATCGCGTCGATCGCGATCTGGAGGCTGCCGTCGGTGCCGTTCTTGAAGCCGACCGGCATGGAAAGCCCGCTGGCCATCTCGCGGTGCGTCTGGCTTTCCGTGGTGCGCGCGCCGATGGCGGCCCAACTGATCAGGTCGTCGACGTATTGCGGGGAGATCGGGTCGAGGAACTCGGTCGCGGCCGGAAGCCCGAGCGAATTGATGTCCAGCAACACGCGGCGCGCGAGCTTCAGGCCGGTCTGGATATCGTGGGAACCGTCGATGTGCGGATCGTTGATCAGGCCCTTCCAACCGACCGTCGTGCGGGGCTTCTCGAAGTAGACGCGCATGACGATGAACATCGTCCTCGAGACTTCATCCCGGATCTTCGCCAGGCGTGTGGCGTATTCCATCGCGCCGACGGGATCGTGGATTGAGCACGGTCCGATGACGACGAGGAGCCGAGGATCTTCGCCGCACAGGATGCGGTTGATGGTCTCGCGGCTCTCGATGACCGTGCGGGCGCCGGCCTCCGTGAGGGGCAGTTCGGCTTTGACGGTGCGTGGGGTCTGGAGCGGCACGGCTTCACGGACCCGCAAGTTGATGGTCGGCTGCATATCCTGCGTGTTTTGGAGCGCAGAACCTATGGCTTGCCGCCGAGTCGCGTCCAGATGCGTTTTGGATCACGATGGGCCGCCCGGCCGGGAGCGTTTCGATCGCCGCTGAAGGATGGAGATCAGAAAACCAGTTGGGCCCGGCCGATCAGGCGGCCTTTGTCGTCGGGCTGTCCCGGCGCGCTGCCGAGCATGTAGTTCAGGTCGAGTCGGAGATCGTCGCCCTTGATGAAGTAGGTCAGTCCGACCGTCCAGGTGTCCGTGGAGTTGCCGGGCAGATCGGAGTTGGGATCGAACGAATCGTAGCGGATGCGGGTGACCAGTTTTTTGGCCACGATGTAGTAGCCGCCCGAGACCTGGAAACCGCGCGCCTCGACCTTGGCGAAGGGGACCGCGTCGTCCGGCGTGAAGTGGTTGAACAGGTATTCGCCCGACAGTTCGAGTCGGCCGAGGTTGAACTGGAGATCGGCCCCGACACCGTAGCGTTTGCCGGTGAACGAATTTCCCGTGAAGCCAAACGCGGTCTTGGAGGCGCCCACGCCGTGGTCCTGGAGCGAGTTGATGCCCACGGTGAGAGTTGATTCCTGGTCGAAAAACGTCCCGGTGAACGGCGTGCCGCTGATGCGGCCGGCATACATGAAGTTGTCGTTGTCGTTCGCGCCGGTGTTCACCGATCCGCCGTTGAAGACGCCGAAGTTGTAGTTGAGCCTCTTGGGGATGAGATCACCCCAGACCGCGACCCCGATCTGGCGGCTGTCGGTCATCCGGTCGTTCCCGAGGAACCGTTCGATGAACGGGGTCTTCGTGTCCGACATGAGCTGGGAATAGCCGAAGGGCGTCTTGAACTGCCCGATCTTCACGTTGGCGAACTCGTAGCGGTTCCAGTTCATGAAGATGTCCGTGGCCACCGGTTTCCAATTGGCGGATGTCGTCGCGCCGACGGCGTTGTTGCCGATGTCGACCTCGGCTCTGAAGTCGAAGTTCTCGGCGAAGGAACCCGAGATATTGACCCGGGCGCGTCGCAGCAGGAAGCGGTCGTTGATCCCGGTGTAGCGCGAGTCGGGCGCGCTCCCGAATTCGCCATGGGCCTGGAGATAGCCGCCGAGCTTGAGCTTGTTTTCCTTGCCGGCGGGTTTGGCGAGCGGGAGTTCGGATTTGCCGTCCCAGCCGAGTTGCTGCTTCAAGGCGGAGTTCTCCCCCTTGAGGTCGTCGACCTGCGTCTCGAGCTTCCTGAGGCGCTCCTCGATGGAGGCATCGGCTCCTTGCAGGGATGCGGTCACGAGGGCCGCTCCCGCGAAAACGATCAATGGACTGGTCTTCATTGGTTGGCGTGGCCTCGTCGTCCGACACGGAGTCGGAGCCGTTCGGGCCACGCTTTTGGTGTCAGAACAGTCAACGTCACCGGCACCACCCCGCGCAAGGCCGGGCTTGCGACCGCGCTTGACCACGTCGGCCGTTGTCCCCCGAATCGGCCCATGAATCTATCCGCGGGGTCTCGTTTGCTGATGCCGATCATGTTGGCCGTCGCGGTGGCCAATGATGTCTCCGGTGGCGATTGGCCGCGTTGGCGTGGACCGGAGAACACCGGAGCGGTGGCCGACAAGGCGCAATGGATCGAGAAGCTTCCGGCCGAGGCAAAGGTGATCTGGAAGGTTCCGGCGGGACCGGGTTTTTCCTCGCCCGTGGTGGAAGGCGATCACGTCCTCTTCCTCGACAACCAGGACGACAAGGAAACGATCCATCTCTTCAATGCCAAGGACGGGACCCGCAAGTGGCGGGAGACGCTCGACACCACGTTCAAGGACTCGCAGGGACCACGGGGCCCGCGCTGCACCCTGGTGCTGGATGGTCCGTTGCTGTTCGCGCAATCCTCCCAGGGAGAATTCCAATGCCGGCAGGTCGCCGACGGAAAGCTCGTTTGGCGGACCAACTTCTCCGACTTCGGCGCCAAGTTCATCGGCGAGAAGGGAACCGCGCCGGGAGCCGTGAGGCATGGCAACAACGGGTCGCCCCTGGTCGATGGCGGGAAGATCTACGTCCAGGTCGGCGGCACCAACGCGAGCGTGGTCTGTTTCGAGAAGAAGACTGGCAAGGTCGTGTGGGCCTCGGAAAGCGACGTGCCCGGCTATGCGGCGCCGGTCATCGCCTCGGTGGCGGGCGTCAGGCAACTGGTGAGTTTCACGGCCGACGGCGTGATCGGTCTCGATGTGAAGAACGGCAAACTACTCTGGCGCTTCGCGGTTAAGACCGCCTTTGCGCGGCACGTCACGACGCCCGTCGTCGTGGGCGACATGGTCGTTGTTTCGTCGCATCAGGTAGGGTTGATCGGGATCAAGGTGTCGAAGGACGGCGCGTCGTTGAAGGCCGAGCAGGCGTGGCTGAACAAGGACGGCGCGATGAACTTCTCCAGCCCGGTGGCCGTGGATGGCCACATCGTCGGTCTCGGCCCCAAGAAGGACATCGTCTGCATCGACGCCGGGACCGGCCAACTCGCGTGGTCGCAGCAGGGACTCGTCGCGAGCAGCGCCGACAAGGCCTATGCGGGCTTCATCCGTTTCGGCCGCAATGTGCTCATGCTTTCCGACAGCGGCGAACTGGTCCTCTTCAAGGCCGATCCCAAGGCTTTGGCCGAGCTTGGACGCGTCCAGGTCTGCAGCGCGAACTGGTGCAACCCGGCCTTCGCGAACGGCGTCCTGTTCCTGCGCGACGGCATCAAGGCCGGCGGCGAGCTTATGGCCGTCGCGCTTGCACCATGACGGGCAGAGCTGTTAGCCGTTGGGATCGCTGGCGGGAAGTTCTTCGTTGCCTCATCCCGTTCTTCGCAGTGCCGGTAGATCGCAGCCCATGAATCTTGTTCGAATCGCAATGCGCCGGCCGGTCACGGTGATCGTCCTGACGCTGGCCGTCTGCCTTGGTGCCGTCTTCGCCCTGAAGCGGATGAGCCGGGACATCTTCCCGCCCCTGGGAATCCCCACGATCTACGTGGCCCAGCCTTTCGGCGGCATGGACCCCGCGCAGATGGAGGGCTACCTGACCTACCGCTACGAGTATCACTTCCTCTACATCGCCGGCATCGAGCATGTGGAGTCCAAGTCGATCCAGGGAGCTTCGATCATGAAGCTCCAGTTCCATCCGGGCACCGACATGTCGCAGGCGATGTCGGAGACGGTCAGCTATGTGAACCGCTCCCGCGCCTTCATGCCGGCGGGCACTCCGGCGCCGTTCATCATGCGGTTTGATGCCGGCAGCGTGGCCGTGGGCTATCTGGTTTTCTCCACGGACAACCCGGACATCACCCTCGGCCAGATGCAGGACCAGGCGCTGAACCGCGTGCGGCCCGCGTTCGCGACCTTGCCCGGCGTGTCCGCGCCGCCGCCGTTTGGCGGAAGCTCCCGGGGAATCATCGTGAACGTGAATCCCGACCGGATGCGTTCCTACGGGCTTTCACCGGATGAGATCGTGCAGGCGCTGGCGAGGGGCAACGTCATCAGCCCGTCCGGCAACATGAACCTCGGGGACAAGTATCCGATGGTCCCCGTGAACTCCATCGTGTCGAACATCAGGGATCTCGAGGGCGTTCCGATCCGCCGTGCCGGCGGCGGTGCCGTCTTCGTGCGCGATGTGGCCACGGTGGAGGATGGGGCGGATGTGACCACCTCCTACGCCTTGGCGAACGGACGCCGCACGGTCTACCTGCCCGTCACCAAACGCAGCGACGCTTCGACCGTCGACGTGGTGGAGCTCGTCAAAAAGAACATCCCCGAGTTCCAGAAGATCCTTCCGGATGGGATCAAGGTCGCCTACGCGTTCGACCAGTCGCCGGTGGTGAAGAGCGCCATCAACGACCTGCTGAAGGAAGGCGGCCTCGGCGCAGTGCTGACGGGCTTGATGGTGCTGTTGTTTCTCCGGGACTGGCGCAGCGCGCTGATCGTCGTGATCAACATCCCGATCTCGCTTCTCGCCGCGGCGTTCGGCCTATGGATCTCCGGGCAGAACATCCACCTGATGACCCTCGGCGGCCTCGCGTTGTCCGTCGGCATCCTCGTCGACGAAGCGACGGTCGCGTTGGAGAACATCCATGCACGGATGGAGAAGGGGGATGATCTCCGACGGGCCGCGCTCAGCGGCACGACCGAGACGGCGGTGCCGCGGTTGCTGGCGATGCTGTGCATTCTGGCGGTCTTCGTCCCGGCGTTCTTCATGGTCGGTGCGGCCAAGGCGCTGTTCGTTCCGCTGGCTCTGGCTGTCGGGTTCGCGTTGTTCGCCTCCTTCATCCTGTCGAGCACACTGGTGCCCATTCTCAGTGTCTGGCTCCTGCGGGGTCGCGGATCACACACCAAGGCGGAAGGCGCTCTCAGCCGAGCGCAACGGAGCTACGCGAGGTTTGTCGGAGGCATTGTGAAAGCCCGATGGCCAGTGATCATAGTCTACCTTATCGTCGCCGGCCTGGTGATCGGAGTGATCGGCAAGCGGCTCGGCACCGATATTTTTCCCGCGACGGATACGGGGCAGTTTGCGCTCCGCTTCCGGGGGCCGAGCGGGACCCAGGTTGCGATCACCGAGAAGGTCGCCAAGAAGATCCTCGCCACGATCGCCCGTGAAGCGGGTGGCGATGAAAACGTGGAAGTCTCCATTGGCCTGGTCGGCGTCCACAATTCCAGCTTCCCCGTGAACCTGGTCCATCTCTGGAACGGCGGACCTGAGGAAGGGTGGTTGGCCGTTCAGCTCAAGCGGGATCGCAGCCGGAAGATCGGCGCGTTCAAGGAGCGGCTCCGGGAAGTGCTTTCCAAGGAACTCCCCGACGTTCGCCTGTCGTTCGAACCCCAGGACATCGTTTCGCGCGTCATGAGCTTCGGCTCTTCCACGCCGATCGAGGTCGCTGTCAGCGGGCCGAGCATCGCAGCGAGCAAGGCCCATGCGGAGAAGCTGGTCGAGAGCCTCAGGCGCATCCCGTTCCTCCGCGACGTGCAGATCGCGCAGACGCTGGACTTCCCGACCGTGGGTGTGGACATCAACCGCGAACGCGCCGGCCTGCTCGGTGTGAAGGTGGACGACGTGACGCGCTCGCTCGTTGCGGCCATGACTTCGAGTCGTTTCACGGTCGCGAACTTCTGGGCCGATCCGGCAACCGGCATCAGCTACAACCTGCAGGTGCAGATTCCCGAGTCGCGGACGCAGAGCCTTGAAGATCTCGGCAATGTGCCCGTCGCTTCCGATACGGGGCGGACTGTTCTGCTGCGGAACGTCGCCAACATCACGCCGGGCACCGCCGTGGGCACTTACGAGCGCTACAACATGCTGCGGGTCGTCAGCGTGACGGCCAATCTGCACGAGACCGACCTTGGATCCGCCATGGTCGCCGTTCGCAAGGCGGTCGCGGAGGCCGGCGCACCGGCGGATGCCCGCGCCAAGATCGATGTCCGGGGCCAGTCTGTTCCGCTTGGCCAATTGGTTGACGGATTTACCGGCGGCCTCGGAATCGCGGTCGTCGTGATTTTCCTCCTGCTGACGGCCAACTTCCAGTCGGCTCGGCTTGCGCTGGCGGTCATGTCCACCCTTCCAGCCGTGCTCGCGGGTGTGGTCCTGGCGCTGTGGCTGACCGGCAGCACGCTCAATATCCAGTCCGCGATGGGCGCCATCATGGCGGTGGGCGTGGCCGTCGCGAATGCGATCCTGCTCGTGACCTTCGCGCAGCAGGCGTTGGCCAAGTCCGGAAGCGCCGCCGGTGGTGGACCCGTTTCCGCTGCGGTTGAAGGTTCGTCCGGCCGTTTGCGCGCCATCACCATGACGAGTTCCGCGATGATCGCCGGCATGTTGCCGCTGGCCTTGGGATTCGGCGACGGTGGCGATCAAACGGCACCGCTGGGCCGGGCCGTCGTCGGCGGTTTGCTGGCGGCGACGATCGCAACCCTGTTTGTCCTGCCGGCGATGTATGTCGCGCTCGCTCCCAGGGCGGGTCATTCGCCGTCGCTTGATCCCGATGATCCGGCGGCAGCCAAGGCAACGTGACGCGAACCCATTTCATGAAGAAACGATTGTCTCAACGACTCGCCCGGTTGGCCACGGGGCTGTCTCTGCTCGGAGGAACCGCAAGCCACACCCTCGCGGCGGACCCGATCGAGGTTCGCGTGGTTCAGGCGGCACGCGCCGATGTCTCCCGGTTCGTCACGCTTCCCGGCAACATCCGGCCCAACCAGCAGGCGACGCTCTACGCCAAGATTCCCGGTTATCTGAAATCCATCTCCGTCGACCGGGGCGACAAGGTGATTGCCGGCCAGGCGCTCGCCGAGATCGAAGCCCCCGAACTCGAGGCCGACCTGTCGCGCTACGCCGCCGATCTCGCGCGGGCCAAAGCTGAAGCGGCCACGGCGAAGATAGAGACCGACCGATTGGCCAAGGCGGCCGCGTCCTCCCCGGACCTCGTGCCGGCCCAGACGCTCGATTCGTCCAAAGGCCGGCTCACGACCGCCGAAGCCGGCGTCATCGCTGCGGAAGCGGGGTTGCAACGGACCCGGACGCTCCTCGGCTATAGCCGGCTTCCGGCGCCGTTCGGCGGCGTAGTGACGGCGCGGTTCGTCGATGCGGGCGCGTTCATTCCCGCAGCCACGGCCGGCAGTTCCGCGGGCAACGCGGCCGTGCTGACGTTGATGGATTTCTCCACCGTGCGCGTGCAGGTGGCGGTGCCGGAGAGCGAGGCTTCGTTGGTGAAGGTTGGGCAACCGGTCCGCGTCAGCGTCGATGGACTTCCGGGCAAGATGTTCGGTGGTGCCGTCAGTCGTCATGGATATGTCCTGGACGAGTCGACGCGGTCGCTCCAGTGCGAAGCCGATTTTCCGAACGCCGACCTGGTTCTGCGCCCCGGGATGTATGCCACGGTCCGGGTCGGAGTTGAGACCCATGGGGGGGTGTGGAGCGTCCCAAGCACGGCCGTGTTGACGGAGAAGGCGGTGTCCTTCGTGTTCGTCGTGGAAGGTGATAAAGTGAAGAAGACACCCGTCACCATTGGCTTCAATGACGGGGCGAGAACCGAGATCCTCAAGGGCGTCGCCGAGGGAACATCGATGGCCGTCGCGATTAAAGGAGTCCTTGCGGACGGAGCATCCATCAAACCGGCGGAGGCGAAGTGAAAATGTTTCCCAGCACCAAAGCAGGATTGCTCGCGTGCCTCGGAGCCGTGTTCTCCATCGGGTTCACGGCGGTTGCGTCCGACTCCGTCGAGAGGCCGGTCCGCGTCGGTCTCGCGACCACGTTGCGGCTGGCCGGGGCCGATAATCTGGACATCCGTCTCGCGCGCGAAAAGATGACCGAAGCGCAGGCCGCCGATGAGGCAGCGACCTGGCAGTTCTTTCCGTGGCTTTCACCGGGGATTTCCTACCGCGCCCACGACAACCGCATCCAGAACGTCGAGGGTCGGATGATCGACGTGTATCGCGACAGCACGAGTTTCGGGCCGTCGTTGATGCTCCAGTTGGACATCGGCGAATCCATCTACCGCAAGCTGGCGGCGAGCCGGTTGTTGAGCGCGGCCGCCCATGGGGCCGAGGTGAGGCTGCAGGAGACGCTTTCATCGGCAGTCGCTGCCTACTTCGACTGTGCGGAAGCGCAGGCGGGCGTCGCGTTGGCGCGGGAAAACGTCACGCTTTCCGAAGAGTATTCCCGTCAGCTTGAGAAAGCCGGTGAAGCCGGGCTCGCTTTTCGGGGAGATGTGCTGCGTGTCAAATCGCAGATGGAACGGCAACGGGCCGACTTCGCCGCCGCTGTGGAAAAGCAATCCCTCGCTTCGACCCGCCTGGGACAGATCTTGCGGATCAATCCCCGGATCCAGTTGCTCGCCCAAGAGAAGGAACTCACCCCGATTGTGCTTGTCCAAACCAACTCGTCGCTCGGTGAACTCATCCAGAAAGCGCTTGGTCGGCGTCCTGAGATCTTCGAATCGCAGGCGAACGTGGAAGCGGCTAGCGAGGCCAGGAAAGGCGCGCGCTACGGTCCGCTCTACCCGTCGCTCGGAGCGCAGGTATTCGTGGGCGGATTGGAGGGTGGCAACCAGGTTTCCCATACAGGTGCGGCGGAATCCCAGGACTACCAAGTCACGCTGTCGTGGAGAATCGGGCCCGGAGGAATCTTCGACCGGAGCCGCACACGGTTGGCGGAATCCCGGCTCCGCTCAGCCGAGTTGGTGTCGTCCAAGACCCAGGAGGAAATTTCGCGACAGGTGGCCGATGCCCTTGTGACTTCGGTTGCCGCGGGTGAGAAGCTCGCGCGGCTGACGTCGGCGATGGCCGCCGCCGACGAGGCGTTTCGGCTGGCCCGGAGCCGCCGTGAATTCGGCATCGGTGTCGTGGCCGAAACGATCCTGGCTGAACAGGAGTTCACGCGGCTTCAACTGGATCAGTTGAACGCCATCAGCCGCCACAACAAAGCGCAGTATCAGCTGCTGAGGGTAACGGGGGATCTCGGAGTGTCCGCGGGCTCGGAACCGCGGAAACCTTGACCAGCGCGTCGACGTTGATCGTTGAAAAACAAAAAGGCCCGCGTCGATGCGACGCGGGCCTTGTGCTTTGAAAGGGCGGATTAGACGAACTGGGTCTTGCCGGGGACGGCGAGCTGGTAGAGGCCGGAATCCAACGGACGGACGAGCGGTTCGGCATCCATCGAGAGATTCTTCGGCATCGTGTCGAGCTGGGAGTTGAGCGCGTCCTCCCAGGAGATTTCTTTGCCGGCGTAGGTCGACATGCGTCCGAGGATCGCGGTGAGCGAGCTCTTGGCGCCGTTCTCGGCCTCGCTGTAGGGAGTGTTGTTCTTGATCGCGGCGAACAGGTCGTCGTGCTCCTGCTGGTAGGGATCCTTGGCCTTGCCCTGGAAGCGCCAGGCGTTGTCGCCGGTGATGACATTGCGCTCAAGGTCCGCCTTGCCCTTGGTGCCGATGGCGTGGTGGCTGACGTCGTTCCAGCAGCCGAGCTGGTGGCGGCACTGGCTGAAGCAGACCGAGCCGTCGGCGTAGGTGAACTCGACGACGTGGTGGTCGAATATCTCGCCGTAGTCCGGGCCCTTGCGGGTTTCGCAGCCGCCGTTGCCGCGGGCTTTGACCGGGTAGCCGTTCTTCACCCAGTTGATCATGTCGAGGTTGTGGATGTGCTGCTCGACGATGTGGTCTCCGCAGAGCCACACGAAGTAATACCAGTTGCGCATCTGGTATTCCATTTCGGTCAGCTTGCGGCCGGCGGTCTTCTCGAGCTGGGCGCGGGTGCGGACCCAGGGAGTGTTGCCGTTCCAGTAGGCGCGGGTCGCGACGACGTCACCGATCTGGCCGTCGTGGATGCGTTTCATCACCTCGATGTGTCCGGGATGGTGATGGCGCTGGAGACCGACGCCGATCTTGAGGTTCTTCTGCTTGGCCACTTCGGCAGCGGCGAGGAACTTGCGGACACCGGGGCCGTCCACGGCCACGGGCTTCTCGGTGAAGACGTGTTTGCCCTGACGAACGGCTTCCTCGAACTGCATCGGACGGAAGCCGGGAGGCGTGGCGAGGATGACGACGTCGCACGAGGAGATGGCCTGCTTGTAGGCTTCGAATCCGACGAACTTGCGGTTGTCGGGCACTTCGACCTTGTCGCCGTGCATCTTCTTCAGGTCGTTCAAGGTCCCGTCCATCTTGTCCGGGAACACGTCGGCCACGGCGACGAGCCGGGTCTTGGCGGACGTGTTGCTGAGGGCCTGGCTTGCCGCGCCGGTTCCGCGGCCGCCGCAACCGACAAGCGCGACACGGAGGATGTCGGAGCCTTGGGCGTGGGCGAACCGTTCAACGGAAAGGCCGCCGGCAAGCGCGCCGGCGGCGAGGGCGCCCGACGTCTTCAGGAAGCCCCGGCGATTGAGGGGAGATTCGTGGGAGGGTGTGTTCATGTTCGATCGAGTTTGCAGGATTCGCCCGGTTCGACGCACGGACGCGCAGGGTATTCGCCTGCGGTGCATGACATTTCCGGGAACAGATTGTGATTAACCGCCCTGAAGCAGGAATGTCCAACCCGAATCCCCGTGATCTCCCCGTTCTCCCGGAGCCGGAGCCGCCATCGGGCTTGTCCGGGCGACGGGAAGCCGCCACGCTCCGCACATGATCTCCCCGATGACCCGTCGCCGTTGGATCGTGTCCGCCTCCGCCTGCCTCGCCATCGGCTGTGCGCCGATGGCAAACGCCGCCGATGGCGGATCCTCCTACTGGGCCTATTTCGGCACCTACACGGGCGCGAAGAGCAAGGGCATCTACGCCGCCGAGTATGACGCCGCCACCGGCAAGGTGGGCGCGCCCTGGCTCGTCGCCGAATTGCCGAACCCGACTTTTCTCGCGGTCGATCCCTCGGGGAAACGTCTCTATGCGGTGGGCGAAGTCGGTGACTTCGAGGGCAAGAAGGGCGGAGTCATCCGGGGCTACTCGATCAGTGCCGCGACCGGCGACCTGAAGGCGCTCAACAGCCAGTCGACCGTCGGCGGCGGGCCTTGCCACGTTTCGATCGACCCGAGCGGCAAGGTCGCGCTTGTCGCGAACTACGGCGGCGGAAGCGTCGCTTCGTATTCGGTGGCGCCCAACGGAATGCTTTCTGAAGCGAAGACGTTCATCCAGCACACCGGCAGCAGCGTGAATCCCGGCCGGCAAAAGGAGCCGCATGCGCATTCGTTCAACGCCTCGAAGGACGGGCGGTTTGGCTTCGCGGCGGATCTCGGCATCGACAAGATCAATGTCTACAAGATCGATTCGGCGATGGGAACCGTCACGCCCAACGAGCCTGCGTTCGTTTCCCTGAAACCCGGCAGCGGCCCGCGCCATTTCGCATTCCATCCGGACGGCAAACACGCCTTCGTCATCAACGAGCTCCTCTCGACTCTGACGCTGTTCCGCTACGAGGCGAAGGGCGGCGTCCTGACCGAGGTCCAGACCGTCAGCACGCTTCCGGGCGAGGTGAAGGGAAGCAGCACGGCGGAAGTCGTGGTGCATCCTTCGGGCAAGTTCGTCTACGGATCAAACCGCGGCCATGACAGCATCGCGATCTTCCAGTTCGACGCCGCCAAGGAGTCGTTGACGCCCAGTGGCCACGTGAAAACCGGTGGCAAAACACCGCGCAACTTCGCGTTGGATCCGAAAGGCGGGTTCCTCTTCGCCTGCAACCAGAGCTCCGATTCGGTGTTTGTCTTCAAGGTTGATCCGGCGAACGGAGCTCTTGAAGCCACGGGCGCCAAGTTGGAGATAGGCGCCCCTGTCTGCGTCCGTTTCGCACCGCGATCGAACTAGGTCGTCCTCCGTCGCCCAATTGCATCCATGAAACCCATACCCCCGCTTCGCTCGTGGATTTTTGCCGTGGTCGGGTTCGTCGCGGCCGTCTCCGCGGCGGTCGCGCAGGTCCCGGCCCCGGGGTCGTCGCGCCAGTCGCGTCCCGCGCACTTGGCGGTGCCCGGTTCCAAGGCTGAAACGATCCGCCCCAACTTCGTCGTCATTCTTGTGGACGACCTGGGGTGGCGTGATCTTGGCATCGGTGGCGGTCAGCTCTACGAGACGCCACACATCGACAGATTTGCCCGGTCGGCGGTTCGGTTCACGCAGGCCTACAGCGCCTGCACCGTGTGTTCGCCGACCCGGGCTGCCTTGCTCACGGGCCAATACCCGGCCCGTCTCCACATCACCGACTGGATCGCAGGCCATGTCCGTCCCAAGGCCAAACTGCGCGTGCCCGACTGGACAATGGAGCTCCCGGCGGAGACGACGACCATAGCGGAAGTGCTCAAGGGCGTCGGCTATTCCACCGCGCTCATCGGCAAGTGGCATCTCGGAGGCACCAACTCGACGCCCGAGGACCACGGCTTCGATCTGAACGTCGGCGGCACCGACAAGGGGCAGCCTCCGAGCTACTTCTCACCCTACAAGATTCCCACGCTCAAGGACGGTCCCGTCGGCGAATATCTGGCCGATCGCGAGACCGACGAGGCGGTCAAGTTCATCCAAGCGCACACCAACCGTCCGTTCTTCCTCTATCTGCCCCGCTACTCCGTCCACACGCCGCTCCAGGCCAAGGCCGAGAAGATCGCCAAGTATCGCGAGAAACTGGCCAAGGTCGGAGGCATCCACACGAACCCGGCCTACGCCGCGATGATCGAAAGCCTGGACGAAGGCGTGGGCCGGATCCTCGAAACCTTGGAGAAACTGAAGCTCGACGACCGCACCGTCGTCGTCTTCACCTCCGACAATGGTGGTTTGATCCCCGTGACTTCGAACCTGCCGCTCCGCGATGGCAAAGGCTCGGCCTACGAAGCCGGCATCCGCGTGCCGCTGTTCGTCCGCTGGCCCGGGCATTCCCGGACCAACGCCACCGTGACCGCCCCGGTGATCACCCAGGATTTGTTCTACACCTTCGCCGAGATGGCCGGTGCGCCGCTCCCTCCCGCATTGCCCCGCGACGGCACGTCTCTCACGGCCTCGTTGGAGAAGGGCCTCGACCCGCGCCGGGACTCCATCTACTGGCACTATCCGCACTACCATCCCGGAGGCGCCACTCCCTACAGCGCCGTCCGCCGGGGCAAATGGAAGCTCATCGAGTTCCTCGAGGACCATCACGTGGAACTCTACGATCTGGAGGCCGATCCCGGGGAACGGAAAGATCTCGCGCCGCTCATGCCGCACGTGAGGGACACCCTGAAGCGGTCCCTCGAATCCTGGCGCGACCAGGTCGGTGCCCAGATGCCCACCGCGAACCCCGGTTACGACCCGGTCGGATCGGCGCCCAAGGCCGCGAAGGAAAAGGCGCCGACGAAGAAGTAGGGTGGGCGCGACCTGCGAAGGAGGTTTCGTCCGGTAGGGGAGTTTTCCCGGAACCACGGCAATGTGGAGTTTTGAGCGGTGATTGTGCCCCGGATTTCAATTTGTCCCTTGCGCGGGGGTGGGGTCTGACGCTTCTTTCCGACCAATGAGCCAGCGGGTCTTGATCGCTCCTGACAAGTTCAAGGGAACTCTCTCCGCCTTCGCGGCCGCCAACGCCATCGCCCGCGGTTGGCGCAGCGTGCGGCCCGACGACACCCTCGAACTGGTGCCCATGAGCGACGGCGGTGATGGCTTCGGCGAAGTCCTGAGCAAACTGCACGCGTCCCGTGAACGCTCGGTCAAGACTTTCGACGCCGCTCGACGTCCCTGCGAGCCCGTCTGGTGGTTCGAGCCCGAAACGTCGACGGCCATCATCGAATCCGCCAAGTGCATCGGGTTGGCCATGCTTCCTCCGGGCAAGTTCCACCCCTTCCAGCTCGATACTTTCGGTCTCGGCACGCTCATTCACGGGGCGGTCAAGTCCGGCGCCAAACGCTGCATCATCGGCGTGGGCGGCAGCGCCACCAACGACGCCGGCATGGGCCTCGCGCGCGCCCTGGGCTGGAGATTCCTTTCCAAGGACGGTGGTGAGATCGGTTCGTGGACGCTGCTGCACAAGGTCGCCACCGTCGTTCCTCCGGCCAAGCGAAAGCCCTTCGCCCAGATGATCGTCGCGACCGACGTGACCAATCCGCTCCTCGGACCCAAGGGCTGCTCCCGCGTCTACGGGCCGCAGAAAGGCCTTCGGCCCGAAGACATGGATGCCGCCGAAGCCGCCTTGAAAGGACTTGTCGCCGCCATGAAAAAGATCGGGCCCGACTACTCGAAGAAACCCGGCGCCGGAGCCGCCGGTGGACTCGGCTACGCGCTCATGGCCTTCTGCGGGGCCAACCGTGTCTCCGGCTTCGAGGTCTTCGCCAAGGAAGCGGATCTGCGGAAGAAGATCGCCGCCGCCGACCTCGTCCTCACCGGCGAAGGCTCCATCGACGACCAGACCCGCATGGGCAAGGGCGTGGGAGAACTCGCGCTCCTCTGCACCAAACTCAAGCGTCCCGTCTACGGACTCGCCGGAATCGTCCAGCCCGCCAAAAAGAAGGACATCTTCACCGGCACCGACGAACTCGTCCGCCTGACCACGGCCGAACAGGCCAAGGCGCACCCCGCCGAATGGCTCGGCAAACTCGCGGCCCATCTGGCCGGGAAGATCGGCTAAACCGCCTCCCTAGCCGCCGCCGCCGTCCGAAAACTTGCCGGGGCTGGTTGAAGGAAATGCCCGGATGATGCCTGCGGCCAGGGGGCGTCGAGCGGGCCGCCGCCCCGATCCGTCCGGGGGTAAACAGGACGGTCATTGTCCCGTTCCCCGGCCTGTTCCGGCTGCCATGCGGGTTGGGCTCCGATCGGCAGGTCGGGTCGCCGAACTTTACGGAATTGGTGTCCGAGCCGACCAAGTTCACCCGGTAAAGGGCTCAAAACAGGTTCAAACACGCTGTTTGCGACCGTTTCAGACCTGATTCCATGAGTGAGCAGCCTTTCTCGGAGACGGACCTAACTGGGTCGAAGACGAACCAACCCTGGTCGCAGGTGGAGAACTGCCGGTCGGGGGACCAATCCAGCGCTCCAGCCGAGCCGGTAGCCATCGGTGGCGGGCATCCGGGAAGGTGGGAGTGACATCGTCGCGATGAGGTTTGGCCGGGCCTTCAGCCCTTGATTGGTTTTACGGGCGGTTTCCCAGGGCGTTGCCCTTCGGACCCAGGGCGTTGCCCTGGGCTGCCTTGGTTTGCCCCGTTGGGGCGGG
>JAYVSO010000143.1:0-5134 GCA_043775315.1 Verrucomicrobiota bacterium | reverse complement strand
GATTTCAATCGCGACGTGCGTCCTGTCCTTGCCGAACATTGCCTTCAGTGTCACGGCCCGGATGCTGAAAAACGCAACGCGGATTTACGGCTTGATGTGGAAGCGGAAGCAAAAAAGTCCGCGATCGTCGCTGGATCGGTGGCCGATAGTGAGTTGCTGCATCGTATTCAATCCACGGATCCTGAAACCGTCATGCCTCCGCCTGCAACCGGTAAAGTGCTGACCGAGGCACAGAAGGAAATTCTGCGACAATGGATTCAAGAAGGTGCAAAGTATTCCAACCACTGGGCGTTCCAACCAATCGAAGCATCAGAACTGATGCTCAATGCGCTGCCTGTTTCAACGGCCGATACGTTGCCGGTGGATCGTTTTGTGATGGACAAACTCCAAAAAGCCGGACTCAGTTACTCAAAGCCATTGAGTCGAACCCAGTTTATTCGGCGCGCGACATTCGATCTGACAGGACTGCCTCCGACCTGGGCCGAAGTGGAAACTTTTGAAAACGACACCGCAGAAGGCAGGGAAGAGCGGCTTCTCGATCGTCTGCTGGCGTCGCCTCGTTACGGCGAGCGCTGGGGACGCCATTGGCTGGACATCGCTCGCTACGCGGACACACATGGCGGTGCGGCGATTGGTTTTACGACGTTCCCGTTTTCTTACACGTATCGTGACTATGTCATCAACGCATTCAACCACGACTTGCCGGTCGATCGTTTTCTTTTGGAACAGATCGCGGCTGACCAGCTTGAACTTCCGGAAAACGATCCGTCATTGGCAGCGCTTGGTTTTCTGACGGTCGGGATGCAGTTTCGAAATTCCAACGACACGATCGATGATCAAATCGACGTGATCACTCGCGGGCTCATGGGGCTGACCGTGACTTGTGCAAGATGTCATGACCACAAGTTCGACCCGATCCCGACGGCCGATTACTACGCGCTCTACGGCTTCTTCCAGAGCACCCGGTATCCGTGGCCCGGCATCGAACTGGAGCAACGGCAGCGCGACCTCGTTCCCCTCGTCGAACCTTCACGATTTGCAGAGGCCGAGTCGGCCCGGAAGGCCTACGACACCGAGAAACGCCGGTTGGAAAAGGAAGTCCAAAAGCTGAAGGACTCGCTGAAGGACAAGGCCGGCGATGAAAAGAAATCCGTCGAAACCAAGATCGCGGACGCCGAGAAAGCCGCGAAAGAATGCGCCGCGAAGCCGCTTCCGTTCGACCTGGCCTACGCCGTGGCCGAAGCCGGAAAGGCGGTCAACGCAGCCATCCAGATCAAGGGCGATCCCGCGAAGCCAGGTGAAGTCGTCGGCCGGCGCTTCCTCACGATCCTCGGTGGCCAGGAGATCGCCGCGACGGACCGCACGAGCGGGCGATTGCATCTTGCCGATCGGCTTGCGGACACCGGCAATCCGTTGACCGCGCGGGTGATGGTCAATCGCATCTGGCTCCATCATTTCGGGAAGGGCCTCGTGCCGACGCCGAACGACTTCGGCAAACAGGGCAAGCCGCCGACGCATCCCGAACTGCTCGACTGGCTGGCCCGGCGCTTCATCGAATCCGGTTGGTCGATCAAGGACCTGCACCGGACCATCATGCTTTCGCGCACCTACCAGCTCGCCGGCGCCCGCACCGAGGAAGCCACGACCCGCGATCCGAACAACGAGTCGCTCAGTTCGTTCCCTCGTCGCCGACTGGACGCCGAATCCCTCCGCGATGCGATGCTCGTCCTCGGTGGCAACATGGACACTACGCCCGCCGGAGCACATCCGTTCCCGCCGCAGTCGGAGTGGAAGTTCACCCAGCACAATCCGTTCAAGGCCATCTACGATTCGAAGCGCCGCAGCGTCTACCTCATGACCCAGCGCATTCAGCGGCATCCGTATCTCGCCATCTTCGACGGCGCCGATCCGTCGGCCAGCACTCCCGTGCGGACATCGAGCACAACGCCCTTGCAGGCGCTCTTCCTGTTGAACGATCCGTTCGTCCACGATCAGTCCCGCGAGTTCGCCAAGCGCATCGTCGCGGCCGCCAAGGATGAACCGGGGCGAATCCAGTTCGCCTACCGATCCGCCCTCGGGCGAGCCGCCGAACGGACCGAGATCGAGCAATGCCGCACCTTCCTGAAGACCGCACGGGCACGTCTCACCGAATCCGCCCCGGCCCCGGCCCAACTCGAAGCCGAGGTCTGGCAGTCCCTGGTCCGCGCGATCCTGCGGCTGAACGAATTCGTCTACGTCGATTGATGCCGCCATGAACACACGCCTTCCTCATTTCAGTCGCCGCGAGGTCATCCGCTCGCTGGTCGGAAGTTCCCTGCTGCTGCCCGGGCTCGTGTCCAATCTTCTCGCGGAGACCGAAGCCGCGGATCCGCTGTCGCCCAAGGCCCCGCATTTTCCGGCCAAGGCCAAGCGCGTCATTTTCATCTTCTCCAACGGCGGCGTGTCGCACATGGACACCTTCGACCACAAGCCCAAACTCTTCGCCGCCGACGGCAAGACGATGGGAGTGGGCGGCGGTCTCTCGAACCAGCAACGGCGTTTGCTCAAACCCGGCTGGGAGTTCAAGCCCGGTGGCAAATGCGGCACGATGGTCAGCGACCTTTTCCCGCATCTGCGCGACTGCATGGATGACGTCTGCCTCATCAAGTCGATGAAGTCCGACGACAACGAACACTATCAGGCCACGCTCGGTATCCACACCGGCTCGTTCTTCTTTTCGCGGCCGAGCATCGGCTCATGGATCAGTTATGGCCTGGGCACCGTGAACCGCAATCTGCCGTCGTTCGTGGCCATCTCCGCCGGTTCGCCCTATGCCGGCACGCAGATCTTCAACAATGATTTCCTCCCGGCTTACCATCAGGGCGTCCGCGTTGTGCCCGGCAAGGAACCGATCGCGAACCTCGACCGGCGCACGAAGCAGTCCGCGGTGCAGGAACTGGAGCTCGGACTGGCGGGCGTGTTGAACCAGCGCCATCTCCAGGCCCGAGGACAGGACAGCGAACTCGCCGCCCGCATCCGCACCTTCGAGACCGCCTTTCACATGCAGACGGAGGCCCGCGAGGTCTTCGATCTCTCGAAGGAGACTGACGACACGCTCGCGCTCTACGGAATGAAGCGCGGCCAGACCGACGGCTTCGGCTGGCCTTGTGTCGTCGCGCGAAGACTAGTCGAGCGCGGTGTTCGGTTCGTCGAGCTCGTGGACGGCAGCTCCAGCCACAACTGGGACCAGCACGGCGACATGGCCGAACACGGCAAACACGCCAAGAATCTTGACCAGCCTGTCGCGGGTTTGCTGAAAGACCTCAAACAGCGCGGCATGCTCGAAGACACGCTCGTCGTCTGGACCACCGAGTTCGGACGCACGCCCGGAGTCGACGGCGACAAGGGACGCGGACATCACAGTGCCTGCTATTCCTCGTGGCTCGCGGGCGCGGGTGTGAAGGCAGGAACCAGTTATGGCAGCACGGACGATATCGGGGCCGCGGTCGCCGAGAACCGCGTCCACGTCCACGACTTCCACGCGACCATCCTGCACCTGCTCGGCATGGACCACGAGAAGCTCACGTTCCGCCATGGCGGACGCGACTACCGTCTCACCGACGTGCATGGAAACGTGGTCCAAGCTCTTCTCGCCTAGATCATCCCATGAAGTCGTTCCATCCCGACTTTGGGATTGCCGCTGCCGCTATCGCTTTCGTCGCATGCGGAGCCGCTCAACTACTCCGTCTCGTGGGTGGGCAACTCGTTCTCCGGCGCGAGCAATCGGTGGGTCCAAAACTTTCTGATTCACACGAAGGTCCAGCCCGACGGCACGGTGAACACCTGGAGCCATTGGGACGAGGGCGGGAAGAAGTTCGGCGTTTACAAGGACGGCGATGTCATCGGCAACACGAACGTGAATCCGAACAGTCTGGAGACGCGGGACAAGCTCGGGCGGCTCTGGAAGCTCGAGGTCACCTACACCGACCCGAAGCATCAGGAATGGGAGTTCACGCCCAAGGGGATCACCTGCGATGGCGCGGCGGTGACCTTTCCTGAATTATTCCAACCGATGGCGCTCGCTCTGGGCAATGACGGCCAGCTCATGGTCGCGGATTCCGGCACGGGACCACGGCAGCAAGTGCTCTTCTACGACATCGCTGACTCCGCCAATCCGAAGCTGATGCGGGCGTTTGGCGAACGCGGCGGCATCGCCTCGGGCAAGCCAGGCGAAATCACGCCGACGAAGTTCTGGGGCATCCGCGGTCTCGGCATGGACGCCGCAGGCAATCTCTACGTCGCCATGAGCGAGCAGGGCACGGTGCTGCACTCGTTCACACCGGACGGCACGCTGCGCTGGGAATTGCACGGCGAGTTTTTCTGCGACGTGGCGACAGCGAATCCGGCTGACGATGCTGCGACGGTTTCGGGTATTCAGGAGCGTTATGCGATGGACGGGTCGAAGTCGCCGGGCCGCGACTCGAAGTGGGTCAGCTACACACTCAATCGGCACAAGTATCCCAACGATCCACGCGGCCTGATGCACGTGAAGCAGCAGGGCGAACATGGCCTGACTTCACCCCAGATTGTTTACCTCAACGGTCGGCGCTTCCTCTTTGTCGGCGGCATGTTCGCCAGCAATTTCATCAACATCTTCCGCTTCGATGACGAGATGGCGGTGCCCTCGGGATTGATTCTTCAATGGGGCAACGACCTCTACAATACCGATCTCAAATGGCCACCAAACAAACCGAAGGGCCCGTCCATCTGGCGCGACGCGAACGGCGACGGCGATTACCAATCCGATGAGTTTACGCCAAACACCGAGCACGTGAAGCCCGGCCCGTTCTGGGTGGATAAGAAAGGTAGTATCTGGATGGCCTACGGATTTTTCCGCTACGACTTCCTGGGCTTGGATGCGAAGGGCAATCCCATCTACTCCGCCGACAAAATCACCGTGCTCGACAAACCGAAAGGCGTGAACAAGGTCGCGCGCGTTTGTTACTTGGACGACAGCGACACGCTCGTCGTGGCAGAGGAAGGCCAGGATGAAAAGGGGTTCCTCGCTGATTCCAGTGGCTGGAGGGTTTGTGGCATAGTTGGCCGGGATGATACCTGAGAAGGCCTTTGAGCGGTTGTTGGGACTCGACGAGAG
>JAYVSO010000142.1:0-12769 GCA_043775315.1 Verrucomicrobiota bacterium | reverse complement strand
CTCTCGTCGAGTCCCAACAACCGCTCAAAGGCCTTCTCAGGTATCATCCCGGCCAACTATGCCACAAACCCTCCAGCCACTGGAATCAGCGAGGAACCCTGTTTGAGAGGGGCGGTGATTCATCTTTGGAACACAAAAAGGGACGACCCTCTTTTCCCTTTCGAAAACAGGGTGGCCCGGCCAGGAACACTTCAACCGTAAGGGATGCTGTCGTCCAAACTTCCGGGACGTAGAACCGCCTTATTCCATCCCGGCCCTTTCTTACGTTTCCTTCCCGGTTCGCCGACCTACACTCCGCGTGGCGACGTTGTATGGCCTCCATCGAAATGACACCTCCGACCGGCGAACGGCTTGTCCGATTCGTCGGCGACTGGCTCCGCTTCACCCTCCGCATACCCGGCGGCCTACCTGCGGGCGGGCGGGCCCTGCTCCGGACGAACATCGGCAAGGCCGTCACGCTCCGGCGCGAGATCATCTCGTCCCACTCCGGCAAACGCCCGTTATCCGTCTCCTTCTGGCGCGACGTGCCTATGCGCCCCATCGAGGGCAACGCCGAGCTGTTCGAGATCTCCCTGCCGCTGGCCGAGGTCGGTTTCTTCCGCGCCAAGGCCTACTGGGTGGACGAACGCGGCTGGCAGCATTGGCCCGACGGCGAGGACTTCGGCCTGTCGGTCCATCCCAATTCCGCCCGCACGGCCAACACGATCTACTGCGCCTTCACCCGCATGTTCGGCGATACGCAGAAAGCCGTGCGCACGCGGGACGACGCGCTCGAAGCCCGACTGCGCAAGATGGAGGACGAAGGCTACTCGGTCATTCCCAAGTCCGGCACCTTCCGCGACCTGAAGAAGGAATTGCCCCACATCTTCGGCACACTCGGCTGCCGCATCCTCCACTTGCTGCCGGTAAATCCGACGCCGACCGTCTTCGCGAAGATGGGCCGGTTCGGCAGTCCCTACGCGGCCCAGGACTTGGTGGCCATTGACCCTGCGTTGGTCGAGTTCGACAACCGCACCAACACGGTCGACCAGTTCGTCGAACTCGCCGACGCCGTTCACCAGCGCGACGGACGGCTCTTCATCGACATCGTCATCAACCACACCGGCTGGGGTTCCACGCTCTGGAACGACCATCCCGAATGGTTCATGCGCGAACCCAACGGCAACTTCGCCAGCCCCGGCGCGTGGGGCGTGACCTGGGGCGACCTGGTCGAACTGGAGCCGCACCACATCGAACTCTGGGAACACCTCGCCGAGGCGTTCCTCATCTGGTGCCGCCGGGGCGTGGATGGTTTCCGCTGTGACGCCGGCTACAAGGTGCCGTTGCCCGTCTGGCAGTTCATCGTCGCCCGCGTCCGTGAAGAGTTTCCCGATACCGTTTTCCTGCTCGAAGGGCTCGGCGGTGCGTGGGTGCTCACTGAGGCGCTGCTGACCGAAGGCGGGATGCAATGGGCCTACAGCGAGCTCTTCCAGGAGTTCAGCGGCGCGCAGATCGGCGGGTATCTCGGCCACGCGCTCAAGCAGAGCGGGCGTGTCGGCGCGCTCGTCCACTACAGCGAAACCCACGACAATCTCCGCCTCGCCGCGAAGGGCCGCGACTGGTCGTTGATGAGGAACCGGCTGAGCGCGCTCACGAGCGTTTGCGGCGGTTACGGCTTCACGTGCGGCGTGGAATGGCTCGCCGACGAAAAGGTGGAAGTCCATCAGTGCCGCGGACTGAACTGGGGCGCGCCCGTCAACATCACGGCGGAACTCGCCACGCTGAACCAGGTGTTGGCGGATCACCCGGCCTTCTTCGATGGAACATCGTTCACCCGTCTGAGCCCGCCCGGTTCGCCGATCTACGCGCTCCGTCGCGACTCGGCGGATGGCCGCGACTCTGTCCTTGTTCTTGTGAACACCGATCCCGAGGCCGAACACGCGCTCGGCTTGGCGGCGAGCGAGTTGGAGTTTCTCGGCCGCGATCCCGTCAGCCTGTTGTCTGCGGGGGATTTGTCGACCCCGCCGCCCGTAATGCATCGAGACGCGGATGGATCCACCGTTCTGATCCAGCTCCGTCCCGCGAGCGTCATCTGCCTCGCGCCAAGCCTTGTTCCCAGCGGCCCTGGCGGTGCGGATTACCGCCGCATTCGCGCTCAAGCGGCTCTGGCCACGCAGGCGATGGCCGCGGTGCTGGTTCCGGAAGCGATGCCTCAATGGTCTGCCGCCGAACTGGCCGCCGCCGTCCACAGCGATGCCGCCGGTTTCCTTGGCACCGTGTCGCGGATGTCCGCCGAGCATTCTTCTGAGGATCTGTCGAAGACTTTGGCCAAGGTGTCAGGCAACTACCCGAACGTGGTGTTGTGGACGCCGGTCGATGTTCGTCGCGTCACGCCCGTGCCGCCCCGGCATTGGATTCTGCTCAAGGACACCGTGCCCTTCCGTGCGACCGTGAGCGCGGTTGAATCTGGCAAGGCGCCGCTGCATCTCGAATCGGTTCCCGTTTTGGACGGCCACATCGCCGTCGTGCCGTCGACCTGGTGGGCCGATGCGAGCGTCGAACCATCCGGCGACCACGGTGCGATCACCGCCACAGTCTCGCTGATCCGATTTTCTGCCACTGTGGAGCGGATCAAGGCGTCGCTGCTCTTGTTGACGGATCGCCCGACATTTTCCGGCGACTTCGATGTCGCTTCGCCGGCAGCGCAATCGGCCATGGTGTTGCTGACGAACGGGCGCGGCGGCATGTCGCGAATGGCCATCGATCTTGGAAGGGTTTTTTCCAAATACGACTGCCTCCTAGGTGCGAACCTCCACGACGAGCTGCCGGTCGATCGCCACGTCTTTGCGAAACGGATTCGCGCTTGGGTCAATGTCGACGGCTTCATAACCCCGCTGAATCTCCAGAACCTCGCGTCGTTCCGTCCCGGGCCGCCGGCTGTCTGGACCTTCCGTCCGCACGCCGGGGATGAACGCACCGTCGACGTGCGGCTCTCCGCGGAGATGCCCGACGGGCAGAATGCGGTGGTGCTGAGATTCTCCCGCCCGTCTGCCGGCGCGGGCGGTCCTTCCTATGTTCGGGTCACCGTTCGAGTCGATTTGGAGGACCGGAGTTTTCATTCCCAGACGGAGCGCAACGGAGGTTCGGAGCATCATTTCCGTTCGAACACGCACGCGCTGGCGAATGCGCCCGGCTTTACGTTCACACCGACCGCGGATCGGCGACTGCACGTCGTCGCCAGTCTGGGGCGGTTCTTTCCGGGTGAGGAATGGTCCACGTGCGGCCACCTGATCGAAGCGACGCGCGGGCAAGTGGGGCAGGGCGACGCGTTCAGCCCCGGGTGGTTTGAGCTTCCAGTGGAGACGAGTGGCGAGACCATGCTGATGGTTTCAGCCGAAGCGACGGAGGTGGCGCCGGCCGCGCTGCGGCCGCCAGCTGAATCGCAGCGCGATTCAGCCCAGCCTATTCCGAGCGATTCCTTCGCGGCCCAGCTCGGCATCGCCTCGAAGGTTTTCATCGCGCGGCGCGGACGTGGCAAGACCGTGATTGCCGGCTATCCGTGGTTCCTCGACTGGGGCCGCGATTCGCTCATCGCCGCGCGCGGGCTCCTGGCCGGCGGACAGTTCGAAGCCGTGCGCGACCTGCTCGTGACGTTCGGACGGTTTGTGGAGAACGGCACACTGCCGAACACGATCCACGGTGACAATGCGTCCAACCGCGACACGACCGATGCGCCGCTGTGGTTCGGGATCGTGGCGGAAGACTTGGCTGATGAGATCCGGCACCGGGACGGTGCAGCCGCGGTGACGGCCTTCTATCAGTCGAAGATCGATGACCGGGGCCGGTCGCTGGCGGATGTGCTCCGCGATATCGCCGCCGGTTACCTGGCGGGAACACCGAACGGCATCCGCGTCGATGCCGCTTCGTGCCTCGTCTGGAGCCCGTCCCACTTCACATGGATGGATACGAACTACCCCGCCGGAACACCGCGCGAGGGATACCCCATCGAGATCCAGGCGCTGTGGATCCGGATGCTCGGCCAGCTTGACCGCATCGGCTGCGCGCCGGTGGTGGAGCGTTGGGCCGTGCTGGCCGAGCGGGCGAGGGTGAATGTCGAGCGGCTCTTCTGGCTGGAAGAGAAGGGGTGGTTCGCCGACTGCCTGGACGGCGGGGCCGGAAAGTCGGCAGATCATTGCGTCCGTGATGAAGGACTCCGGAGCAACATGCTGTTCCTCGTCAGCCTCGGGCTCGTGTCCGGCGAACGCGCCCGGCGATGTGTCGAGGCCGCGCGGCGATGGCTCGTGATTCCCGGAGCGCTCCGGTCATTGGCGCCGCTTCCAGCCACGCCGCCACATGCGGTCCATGGCAATGGCGGCCAGTTGCTGAACGATCCGGGCTTCCCGTATTGGGGACGCTACGAAGGCGATGAAGACACGCGCCGCAAGCCCGCCTACCACAATGGCACCGGCTGGGGTTGGACGCTTCCGACCTTCTGCGAAGCGCTCGCCGCGGCCTACGACAACTCGCCCGAAGCCGTCGCCGCCGCCAAGGCCTACCTCGCCAGCGCGGCGGAGCGGTTAAAGGAAGGCTGTCTCGGCCAGCTTCCCGAGAACACCGACGGCGATGCTCCGCACGTCCAGCGCGGCTGCGATTCCCAGGCCTGGAGCGTTACGGAAGCACTGCGGGTGTGGAAGGTTCTCAAGGGATAGGCTGACCGCGGCCTTCGCGTCATCTTGCCACGGCCGTCGTGCTGTGGCTTCCTCGCCGGCATGTCACAGGCCGACCTTTCGCAGGATCTACTCGCCAAGTTCATCGACCACACGCTGCTGAAGCCCGAGGCGAGCAAGGCTGACATCGAGAAGCTTTGCCGCGAGGCGTTGCAGCATAAGTTCTACAGCGTGTGCGTGAACGGCTCGCGCGTGATCCAGGCCCGCAGCCTGGTGGAGGATTCGGGCGTGAAGGTCGCGGCGGTGGTCGGCTTTCCGTTGGGTGCGATGGACGCGGATGCGAAGCGTTACGAGACGGAGATCGCCATCGACATGGGCGCGGAGGAGATCGATCTCGTGTTGAACATCGGCCGGTTGAAGGAGGGCGATTCCAAGTATGTCCTTCGCGAGCTGCGCGACGTGGTGGAAGCGGCCGACGAACGGCCGGTGAAGGTCATCATCGAGACCTGCCTGCTGACGCGGGACGAGAAGATCCTCGCCTGCCATCTGGTCGTGGAATCCGGCGCCCACTTCATCAAGACCTCGACCGGCTTCAGCACGGGCGGCGCGACGATCGACGACGTGAAGCTGCTCCGCGAACATGTCGGCCCGAAGTTCGGAGTGAAGGCTTCGGGCGGCATCCGCGACACGGCGGCGGCCTTGGCCATGATCGAAGCAGGTGCGACGCGTCTGGGAACCAGCGCGGGCATCGCGATCGTGACGGGGCTCTCGGCGGGTGCGGGATCCTACTGAAAAGGAAAGGTAGGGCGCGGCACTCCGTGCGCGCCGCCGAAGGATATCTGAAGCCCGGCCCGATTGTGGCGGCTCCGCCGAAAGGTCAATCCTCACTCCGGGCTTCCTGCGAGAAACCCCGCCATTGCCCCGAGGCTCCGGGGCGGCGCGCACGGAGTGCCGCGCCCTACCGCCTGCAAATTCATCCGTAGGGGCAGTGCCGGCGGCGATGGTTCCATTGTGGGCCAACCGACAGTCCGGCGCCCTCTTCGAATGGGCATCATTCGGCGGCGCCTTGGGATTCGACCCAGCGCACAGCTTCGCGGATGAGTTCGGACGAGGTCTTGAGGGCGAGCTTGTTCTTGATGTTGAGACGGTGGACTTCGACCGTCTTTACGCTGAGGTGCAGATGTCCGGCGATTTCGCGCGTCGACTTACCTCCGCCGATGAGCTGGAAGACTTCGAACTCCCGGTCGCTCAATCCTCCGACCGAACTCTTGTCCGATTCGCCTCGGCGACCGGAAAACTGGTTGAGGATCTTCGCGGAGATGGTGTCGCTCACGTAGACGCGGCCTTCGAGCACCTGCCTGATGGCGGCGGCGATGCGCTGGCCGCCTTCGAGTTTCATGATGTAGCCGCGGGCGCCCGCGCGGAGGACCCGTTCTGCGTAGAAGGCTTCGTCGTGCATCGAGATCGCCAGGATCTTCAGCTCCGGCTGGAGAGCGAGCGCGTCCTTGATCAGTTCCAGGCCGTTCCGATCGGGGAGCGAGATGTCGGCAAGAACGAGATCGGGCGATAGCCGTGAAATGGCCGCCAGAGCTTCGGCCGTGTTCTTGGCTTCACCGCAGAGAATCAGATCCGAATCGCCCGCGATCAGCTGCGAAAGCCCTTCGCGCATCATAGGATGGTCGTCGACGATGAGGACGCGCTTTCGCTTGGGAACGGCGGCCTTCTTTTTGGCGGGTTTCATCGGGGCGTTTTCGGCTCGAGTGCGAGCTTCGGGATGACGCAGGTGACGGAAGTTCCCCTTGGGTTTGCCGGTCGAACGGCAAGCGTGCCGCCGAGCAGACGGGCCCGGTATTGCATGATGTGGAGGCCCATCCCCGTGTTGGGCGAAAACGAATCTGGCAGGCCTGAGCCGTCGTCGGTCACCGTGAGATGGAGTCCTTCTTCGGCGGGCGACAGGGTGATCGTGATTGTCTTGGCGCCGCTGTGTTTGAGCGCGTTGTTCACGGCTTCCTGGGCGATGCGGTAAAGGTGCGTGGCGACGAGGCTGTCGCCGAGAGGAGTCGCCTTCGGGCATTCGAAACGGCACTTGAGCCGGGGTGGCTGGTTGGTCGAGCGGGCGAGTTCATCGAGCGCCGCCATGAGTCCTTCGGATTCCAGGACGACGGGGCAAAGTCCGCGGGCGAGGCGGCGCGTTTCCGCGATGATCGCGGCGATCTCGTCGCGGCATCTGGCGATCTGGTCCGCCTCGGGCCGGCGGGCTTTCCGGAGCTTCTCCTCCATTGAATGCGTGACCAGGGCGAGGCCGGCGAGTTGCTGGCAGATGCCGTCGTGCAGATCCTGGCCGATCCGTCGACGCTCCTGCTCGCTGATCTCGAGGACCTCCGCTTCAAGGCGACGGCGCTCGGTCAGGTCGCGGACGAACCCGGTGAAGAGCCGGCGGCGGGGCGTGCGGACTTCGCTGACCGCGAGATCCATGGGAAACACCGTGCCGTCCCGGCGGAGTCCCACCACTTCCCGGCCGATGCCAATGATCTTGGCCTCGCCGGATTTGGTGTAGTTCGAGAGGAAGCGATCATGTATCTCCTTGTAGGGCGACGGCATGAACATGCTGACGTTCTTGCCCAGCACTTCCGGAGACTTCCAGCCGAAGATCCGTTCCGCCGCGCGGTTCATGGCCTCGATGCGGCCGTGTTCGTCGATGGTGATGATTCCCTCGACTGCGGTGTCGAGAATCGCCCTTAGCTGCAATTCCGACTGGCTGACCGCTTTTTTTGCGTTTTGAGCGGGCGCACTTTTGCGGTGCGGGGTTTTGCCGGCGGCCTTGCGTTTCGCGGGTTTCGGCGGGCTGGATTGCACGGGACGCAGCCTAGCCGATTCCGTGCGAGTGCCAGAAGGAAAAGAACGTGGCGGACGGCTCACGCCCTTGGACCGCTTCGCGGATCCTCCGTTGAATACGATGAGAAAACTCACATGGCCGGCAGTTGTCCGCGGTATTCCGTAGGCGACATGCCGGCCAGTTTTTTGAACACGCGGTTGAAGTGGGTCAACGACTGGAAGCCGACCTCGTAGGCGATTTCGCTGATGCGGAGGTTGGGATTCAGCAGGAGATTGCGCGCCCTTTCGATCCTGAGGCGGGACACGTAGTCCGTGAAGTTGATGCCGGTGATCTTGCGGAACATTTTGCAGAAGTAGAACGGGCTGCAATTAACCGCCTTCGCCACCTGGCCAAGCGAGAGATCCTCCTCCTGGTGGTCGCGGATGAATTCCTTGGCCTTGGCGATCATCGGGGGCTCCGCGTTCTGCTGCTGGACAGCGAGCTGGTTGCTAACCATCGACAGGTGTTCGGCGAAGATCCTCAGCATGGTGACGATGCTGTCGTGTTGCTTCGGGGAAACGACGCGGCCCTTGAAGTAGGCGTTTCGGACCTCCTCGTCGGACGCCTCGACTCCCCATTCGCGGACGAGCTTGAGGGTCCGTTCAAATTGCGCCTGCGTGGGCGCTTTGCGGAAGGTCTGTCCGGTGTGGAGGAAAGCGACCGTGCGGTCCCCAAGTTTCACCGGGATGGCGGAGTCGTTCAGGCTGGCCGGGCAGGTGACGGTGGCCGCTTCGCTCCGGGCGTTCTCCGTCAATTGCTGCTGCGACGTAAGGCACGCGGCGCAGGACCGGCTCTTGGATGCCATCAAGGCGCAGAAGGGATTCTCACCCCGGTGACCGTGGTGCGGAAGCTGCCACGTCTCGACCGGTGTGATGGCCAACGGCAGGCCGGTGGTTTCGGAGAAGGCGTTCTCGTAGTCGCGGTAGACTTGGGAGCGGCTGAGGGCGTCGACGATTTGGTTTTCTGCTTTCATGGCTTTTGAGTTCCGTGGCCGCGCAACATCTCTTGCTCGACCACGTGCAAGATACGGACACCAAGAATTGTCCATCAATCGGGGCGACCCCTGGATCCGCTTGGGCGTTCGCCCCGGGGTTGGGTAGGGGAAACCCTTAATGACCGGGCGAGACCGCTGGCAAAGTTGCTTTCGGATGCTGGCCGTGGCTTGTTCGCCGCGGCTTTTTCATGAATCCTTCGAATGTAGAAATCCTGGCCTCGGTGCTGTTCGGCATCGCCGTGTTGCACACATTCGTCGTGAAACGGTTTGCCGCATGGGCCCACCGTTATCCGTCGGGTTCCGTGGCGGAAAACGTCCTGCACTTCCTGGCCGAGACCGAGGTGGTGTTCGGCGTCTGGGCAGCCGCCCTGTTTGTCGGCATAGCTGCGCTCAAAGGCTCGGTCCAGGACGCTGTCGTCTACATCGAGGGTCTCAACTTCACCGAACCGAAGTTCGTCTTTGTCATCATGGTGGTGGCGGCGACCCGGCCTGTGGTGCGGCTTGCGGAATCGTTCATCGCCTTGACGGCACGGGCGCTGCCGATGCGCGACGGGGTGGCGTTTTATGCGGCGGCCCTGGTGGTGGGCCCGCTGCTGGGTTCGCTGATCACGGAGCCTGCGGCCATGACCTTGCTGGCGCTGGTTTTGAAGCGGCGTTACTTCGACCATGGCATCAGCCGCCGCCTGGCCTACGCCACGCTGGGCCTGCTGTTCGTCAACGTCTCCATCGGCGGCACGCTGACCCACTTCGCCGCGCCGCCCGTGCTGATGGTGGCGGCCAAGTGGAACTGGGACACGGCGTTCATGTTCACGCATTTTGGTTGGCGCGCGGCGGGCAGCTGCCTCGTGTCGACCGGCATCATCGTCGGGTTGTTCCGGAGGGAGTTGAACGCGATCAAACCCGTGAAGGGCGGCGGCTCGGACGTGCCGGTCTGGTTGACCGTGCTGCATCTCGCCTTTCTTGGGGCCGTCGTTGGATTTGCCCACTACCCCGACGTCTTCTTCGGCGTCTTCATGATCTTTCTCGGCCTCGTCGTGGCGACGAAGGAATACCAGGACGATCTCAAGCTGAAGGAAGGATTGCTCGTGGGGTTCTTCCTCGCCGGCCTGGTGACGCTCGGATCGCTCCAGGCCTATTGGCTGAAGCCGTTGATCCAGTCGCTCAACGGCAGTGCCCTCTTCTTCGGGGCCACGGGGTTGACCGCGCTCACCGACAATGCCGCGCTCACCTATCTCGGTTCGCTGGTCGAAGGCATCTCAGACGAGCTCAAATATGCCCTGGTGGCAGGCGCGGTGACCGGCGGTGGCCTGACCGTCATCGCCAATGCGCCCAATCCAGCTGGCGTCGGAATCCTTCAATCCGCGAAGGCCTTCGGTGGCGGCGGCATCAGCCCGATCGGTCTCCTGTTGGGCGCCCTCATGCCAACGGCCGTGGCCATCGTCTTCTTCTGGATTCTCCACTGAGGAGGGATGAGCGCCGCCGCCTTGCGAAAGTTCGCTATTGCCGCGAAGGAGGCCTCTGCTAGTTTCGCGCTCCTTTTTCCGGGGTCATCCGACCCGGGACGAAGGAAACAACGGTCTTAAACATCCGATCCCGAAGCGGAGCGGTGGCCACAACAACAACTGACATGAATCCCGTTTTCCGCGGGATGGTCCGGACCAGAACGGCCGGATCGCAACTTAGGAAACTGATTGAAACCCAATATCGGCGTTAAAGAGCTCCTCGAAGCAGGCGTGCATTTCGGCCACCAGACCCGTCGCTGGAACCCGAAGATGAAACCCTTCATTTTCGATGCCCGCAACGGCATCCACATCATCGACCTCAGCAAGTCGGTCGTCCAACTCGAGGAGGCCTGCAAGTTCCTGTTCGACGTCGTCTCGAAGGGCGGCCAGGTGCTGTTCGTCGGCACCAAGAAACAGGCCCAGGAGGCGGTCAAGGAATCCGCCAAGGCCTGCGGCCAGCTCCACGTCACCGAGCGCTGGCTCGGCGGCACGTTGACCAATTTCACCACCGGCAAGCGCTCCATCAAGCGCATGAAGGAAATCGAGAAGATGGAGCTCGACGGCTCCATCAACAAATACGTCAAGCAGGAGCAGTCGATGATCCGCCGCGAGCATGCCCGCATGCTCAAGAACCTCGACGGCATCCGCACGATGGAGAAGATGCCCACCGTGATGTTCGTCATCGACGTGAAGCGCGAGCACAATGCGATCGCCGAAGCGCGCCGCCTCAAGATTCCTATCGTCGCCCTGGTGGACACCAACGCCGATCCGCTCCTCATCGATTATCCGATCGCGGGCAATGACGACGCGATCCGCTCCGTCCGTCTGATCCTTTCTACCGTCGTGACAGTGCTCGCAGCCGGCAAGGCCGAGTTCGACGCGAAATACGCCCGGCGCAAGACCGCCGACAAGGATGCCGCCGAGTCCGCCGAGGCTCCCGCCGCCGCGCCCGAAGTAGCCGCGCCCGCCGCCGCCTGATTGATTCCGGTCGGAAACCACGAGGCGGGGCATCACCGCTCCGCCTCGTTTTCCGTTCCAAGCACCAACACTCAACTCTCAGAACGACACCATGGCTGAAATCACCGCCCAAGCTGTAAACTCACTCCGCCAGATGACCAATGCGGGCCTGATGGACTGCAAGAAGGCACTCGTCGAAACCGCCGGAAACCTCGACGCCGCCGTCGATCTCCTGCGCAAGAAGGGAATCGCCTCCGCCACCAAGAAGGCCGGACGCGAGGTCAAGGACGGCGCCATCTTCCAGGCGATTTCCGCAGGCTCCAAATCCGGCATCCTCGTTGAGATCAACTGCGAGACGGACTTCGTCGCCCGCAACGACATGTTCAAGACGTTCGGCGACGAGATCGCCAAGAAGCTGCTCGCGAACCCCACGGCCGACGTCGAGGCGGACCGCGTGACCGCCGTCGCCAAGATCGGTGAGAACATCCAGGTGCGCCGCAGCCACAAACTCGAAGTCTCCGGCAATGGACTTGTCGCCGCCTACATCCATGCCGGCGCCAAGATCGGCGTCCTCGTGGAGGTCGGTTCCGGCAAGGAAGCCACCACCGCGAACGAGGACTTCAAGCAGCTCGTCCGCGACATCACCCTCCACATCGCCGCCGCCAGCCCCGTGTCCGTGCGCCGCGAAGACGTGGCCGCCGATGTCGTCGCCAAGGAACGTGAAATCCACGCCCAGTCCGACGCCCTCAAGGGCAAGCCGGCCGCCGCGATGGAGAACATCCTCAAGGGCAAACTCAACAAGTTCTACGAGACGAACTGCCTCAACGAACAGGGCTTCGTGAAGAATCCCGAGCTCAAGGTCGACGCCCATGTGGCGTCCGTGGCCAAGAAGGTCGACGACGAGATCAACATCCGGCGCTTCCTCCGATTCCAGCTGGGCGAGTCGATCTAATTTTGGCGACAGCGCCAGGGTCCAGAACTGCGAACCGGCGGTGGGAGGAATCCCGCCGCCGGTTTTTCGTTGCAGGATCGTCCCCTCTGCCCGGGCCTCAGTAACCGTTCACCACGTCGATCAGTTCCCGCAGGCGGCCGTAGCTCTTGCGATCGAAGCCGAAGGCAATGCGGGGAAGTTCAAGGTGTGAATTGTCCTCCCGCTCCTCGGGCGTCGGGTCGATGACCCGGAATTTTTCGCCCGTGACGATGTCCGCGAAGTCCTCGTTCAACGCGTCGATGGCTGCCGGGGAAGGGCGGTGCTTCAGGCGGATGACCAGCAGTTCCCGGACGAACCTCTGCGAATGGTAGTTGCGGTAGAATCGCGTGATCCATTTCACGGCC
Organism: Verrucomicrobiota bacterium; assembly: GCA_043775315.1. Taxonomy (GTDB): domain Bacteria; phylum Verrucomicrobiota; class Verrucomicrobiia; order Limisphaerales; family CANJSG01; genus CANJSG01. The sequence continues at coordinate 460 of JAYVSO010000142.1, read as the reverse complement.
TGGTCTGGACTGTCGGAGATCTGATAGAGGTTCAGGTCGTCGGGCGAGATGAGCTGGTCGCGCAACAGGTGTTCGCGGACGTGTTTGTCCCACGTCTTCCAGTAGGTTCCGCCCGCCTTGTCCACGAGAATGAGGGGCATCAAGCGGCTCTTCCCCGTCTGCATCAAGGTGAGCGCCTCGTAGCCCTCGTCCATCGTGCCGAAGCCGCCGGGGAAAAGGACGATGCCGTCGGAGTAGCGGAGGAAGGTCAGCTTGCGGGTGAAGAAGTATTTGAAAGTGATCAGCTTCTTGTCGTGCTGGATGACTGGGTTGGCGCTTTGTTCCCAAGGGAGCCGGATGTTGGCTCCAAAGCTTCGTTCAGGTCCCGCTCCTTCATGTCCGGCTTGCATGATGCCCGGCCCGGCACCGGTGATCACCATCCAACCCTCGGCAGCGATCTTCTGGGCGAAAGAGACGGCTT
>JAYVSO010000141.1:0-17999 GCA_043775315.1 Verrucomicrobiota bacterium | reverse complement strand
CGATGCCGTTCTCGGTGTGCTCGAACACGGAATAGCCGAAGCCGTGGCGGATGACGTAAGGCGTGGCCCCGCGCGCGGGCTGCGGCGTGGGCGACCAGAACTGACCAGTCTGCTCGTCCCGGATATAGAACGCCTCACCCGTGGTGTCGCTGACGGGATCATTGCTCCAGGGCGTCAGGCGAAACTCGTGGCAATTCTCGACCCAAGTGTAGGCGCTGCCGCTCTCCGAAATGATCGTTCCGAAATAGGGATTGGCCAGCACGTTCACCCAAGGGGCGGGCGTGACCTGGTCGGCAGCCAACGTAATAATGTATTCACGTCCATCAGGGGTAAAACCGCCGACACCATTGTCAAAAATCAATTCCGGCGGCGGGGGCGGCTTGGACAACTCGCGCCCGGGCGAGCGGGAAGGCGTGAGCAACGGGATAATCGGATCGGGAATAACGGAGCGCTCCATCTGTTCGGTCAGCGTTCCATTTTCATCGAACAGGACCAGGCGCGCGACCGATTGGAGCAGCACGCGGTCTTCGCTGGAAACCTGATCCAGGCGCCGGACAAAGATGCCGCCCGGCTTGTCGAGCATCTGCGCCTCGATGCCGGACGAAATCAGACCCGTGATCTGGTCCTGCAACGACTGGCGGTAAACGGACACGTCCTCGTTCACGATGACGAGGTCCACCGTCAGACCCTTCATGCGCCAGAAGGAATGCGCTTGGATGAGTTGCCGCACGATCTCGATCTTCTCCCCGTCGCTGATGCGGAGCAGCACGATGGGTGCGTCGCCGGAAATGCCGTAGCTCCAGAGTCCGTTTTGGCCGCGGCGGTTGCTGCGCAGCACGCCGGGGTTCGCCCGCCGCGCGGGATCGGCGTAGACCAGCGCACCCGCGAGCCGGCCGTATATCTGCGCCTCCGCGTCCGTGATGTTCAGCTGGTGCAACGTCACCTGGCTGTGGGTCCAAGCGAGGTCGAACGCGCGGTCCGTCATGCGCGGGCTTTGATATTTCTCCACATGCGCGACCGCGGCTTCGCGGCTTTCGGCCACGCCCAGAACAAGATCAAGGACGGCCGTTTCGTTCGGCGCCAGCCTGACCGCGCGCCGCAGCGAGACGATGGGGTCGAGGACTGAACCGACGGTGTTCGACAGCGGTCCGAGGTCGCGCATCGCCGCCGGATGAGCCAGCGTGCCACCGCGCCCGACAAACCGGGCGCGGTCAGTTTCGCACGAGAGTTCGCCCGCTTCGCCGCCCTGGACCAGCAGGAGATGCAACAACCACGGCGGCTTCTCGTCCTGGGAACGGGCGCGCCGCGTGCAGAGGAGCGCGGAAGATTTTCGCACGAATTCGGTTTGCACAAAAAGGTTGCTGAACGCGGGATGGGCCGCATCCGTGTCCGGTTTCGCCAGCACCACTTCCGCGTAGCTGGTCAGTTCAATTTCCCGCGCCACGGAGGAACGATTGGTGATCGTGATGCGGCGAAGTTCCACGTCGTCCTCGGGCGACACGCTGATCTCGGTGTGGATTTCGAGACCGGCATGGCGCTGCCGAAACTCCGCGCGAGCCTGCGTGAAGATGGCCTCGTAGCCCTTGGTCGCCCGCGCGGTGGGTTGATACGCCGCGGACCAGGATTCTCCCGACGCCACGTCTCGCAGATACACGAACATCCCCCAGCAATCGCGGGTGGCATCCTCGCGCCAGCGGGTGACGGCAAGATCGCGCCAGCGGCTGTAGCCGCCGCCCGCGCTGCTGATGACGACATGGTAGCGGCCGTTGGACAGCAGATGGACCTCGGGCGCCGGCAAGGTGGGATTGGTGAAGACGCGCATGACCGGTTCGCCGTCACCGGCGAACGCCCGCGTTTCCCCCAGTTTCAGATCCTCGGTGAGCACGCTCGGCGCCGCCTTCGGGACGCGTTCCTGCAGGAGCAGGTCCGCCGCCTTCAGCAGAGGGCACGCGAGAAAGCGCCTCTGCATCGGGAAATCCTGCAGCACGTTGACGAACGCCAGCAGGCTCATGCCCTGATGATGCACCATGAACGATCGGATCGTGGCGCTCGTCTCGTCCGGCGGCAGCCGCGCGGGCGTGTAGTCGACCGCCTCGTAGAATCCGTAGCTCCCCGACCGTCCGTCTTCCGCGAGTCGTTGCAGGTTCCCGCACGCTTCCACGGGCGAGACCATCAGCGCCATTGCGCTGGCATAGGGCGCGATGACGAGGTCATCGGCCAGGCCGCGCTTCAAGCCCAGGCCCGGAACACCGAAAGCCCGGTATTGATAGTTCAGGTTGACGTCGGTGCGGTTGTAGCCTGATTCCGAAATGCCCCAAGGCACGTCGCGCACTTTCCCATACTCGATCTGCTGCTGCACCGCGGCCCGGCAGGTCTGGTCGAGCAGCGTGTTGTCATAATTGGGCATCACCAGCAGCGGCATCAGATATTCGAACATCGAACCGCTCCACGAAACCAGGATCGGCCTGCCTTGCGCACCTACGAGCAGGCGGCCCATCGAGAACCAGTGGTCCTGGGGAATCTGTCCCAGCGCAATGGCGACGTAGCTGCACAGCCGGGCCTCCGAGGCCAGCAGGTCGTAGAAACCCGCGTCACAGCGCCGCTCGGTGACATTGAATCCGGTGCAGAAGAGATCGCGGGAGCGGTTGAACAGAAAATCAAAATCCATCCCGGCGGCCAGTTCGTCGCATTGCTGGGCGAGATCCTCCAGCTCGAGCAGGCGCTCCCGGGCGCGCTGACCGGCTTCGCAGATGCGGCACGCGAGTTCATCCTGACCGGCGCCGTCTACGAGCGATTGCTCCAGCAACGCGACGCCGTGCAAGGTGGGTGCCCGATCGAGCTCCGCCAGTCTTGCGGCAAGGCCTGAAGGATCACCACCAGGCTTGTCCGCTCCCGACAACCACGGCGCGAGGCACAGCAGGTCGTCCAGATGTTCCGCGCAGTTGTGCTGAAGAGTTTGCGACCACTTCGTGAGATCTTCTTGTGTGTTCTCCAGCTTCGCCGCAATCGCGGTGGCCTGGCGGGTCGCGCTTTCGAGCAACGCGTGTGCTGCACGAAGCCCATCAGGCGCGGCGGCCAGTTCCACGGCCAGAGCGGTCAGCGCCTCATTGGCCGGGGCCAATTCCTGAAGAACCCTCACCGTGTCGCCCAGCCCGGTGAAAACCTGCGGCGTAAAAATCTTTTCACCCGACTGTTCCCTCAGCCCCGCGCCGAGGGTCAGCAGGTGTCCGGCGAGATTGCCGCTGTCCACGCTAGACACGTAATGCGGAAGCAGCGGACGCAGCGAACGCGTCTCATACCAGTTGAAGAAATGCCCCCGGTGCCGCTCCAGCCGTTGCATCGCGGACAAGGCATCGCGGGTGCGCCGGACCAGGCCGCCGACGGAGAGATAACCGAGGTCGCGCGCGGCCAGATTGGCCAGCAACGCCAGCCCCATGTTCGTGGGCGAGGTGCGCGTGGCGACGATCGGGGCGGGCGTTTCCTGGAAGTTGTCCGGGGGGAGCCAGTTCTCCTGAGCGGTGACGAAGGTCTCGAAGTAATTCCACGTCCGGCGGGCCGTGATTCGCAGAAATGCCGTTTGCGCCCGGGACAAAGCCGGCTCGGTGGATTCGATGGGCTGGCTGATCCACCAGGCGATGCAGGGCGCGACCAGCCAGAGGCCGAGGATCGGAAGAGCCGGGGACAACTGTGCCGGCTGCAGGATGGCGAGGGAAATTCCGATCGCGAGGCCGGTCAGCGGCGCGATCCACATTGTCGCGTAAAAGCCCGCGAGATCGGCCCGGGCGGTTCGCTCGGAGTCGCTCGACGTCTGCCATTCGAGGAGACGTTTGTGCGTGAACAGCAGGCGGCCCAGGGTCCGTCCGATGGCGTCAACGCTGACGAGGGCGTCGTAGGGCAGGAAGGCGAGGGTGAGAAGCACCTGGCCCAACTGTCGGCTCACCGAGCCCGCAAGCTCCTCCAGATGCATCGCCCACGGGAGATCCTCCGGCTTGCGGAACACATCCACCAGCGCCGCCAGCAAGCCGGGGAGTGCGACGATCGCGAGGACCAGCAGGGAGCCCAGTCCGCCGCGTTCCGTCAGCAGCAGCCAGCCCCCGAGCATCAGGCCCATCAAACCCACCGGGACGAGACTGCGCCGGAGGTTGTCGAAGATCTTCCACCGCGAAAGGCCGGAGAGCGGATTCGCGATGCGCCGGGCGTCGGAGCCCGGCACGCGCGGCAGGAGCCATTGCGTGATCTGCCAGTCCCCGCGAATCCAGCGGTGGCGCCGGTCGATGTCCACGTTGTAGCGCGAGGGAAACTCCTCGTAGAGATCCACGTCGCAGACCAGCGCGGATCGGGCATGACACGCTTCCAGCAGATCATGGCTGAGCACGGTGTTGTCCGGAAATCGCCCATGCGTCGCGCGCTCAAAGGCGTCCACGTCATAGATTCCTTTGCCGATGAACGAGCCTTCGCCGAACACGTCCTGATACACGTCGGACACTTCGCGGGTGTAGGGATCGATGCCCGCGTCGGCGGCAAAAAGACGCACGAACCACGAGCGCCGCGCGCTCGGCATGCTCACGCCCACGCGCGGTTGCAGGATGCTGTAGCCTTCGGCGACCACTCCGAGCGCGTCGTCGAAGACAGGATGGTTCAGCGGATGGGCCATCGCGCCGACAAGCTGGCGGGCGGCCTCGCGCGGCAGTTGGGTGTCGGTGTCGAGCGTGATGACATATTTGATCGCGGGTAGGATGGCCGTGTCCCCCACGATCTCGGAGAAGGAGGTGCGCGCCCCGCCACGGAGGAGGGCATTGAACTCGGTGAGCTTGCCCCGCTTGCGTTCGTAACCCATCCACACGCGCTCGCCGGCATTCCAGCGGCGCGGCCGATGGAACAGGAAAAAGCGTGTGTGGTCCGTCGAAGGATACTTCTGGTTCAACCGTTCGATACCCGCACGCACCCGCTGCAACAAAAGTTCGTCCCCCGGCAAAATCTCCTCTGCGGCGTCGCGGAAATCCGTGAGCAGGGCGAAGTGCAATCGAACATCACGGTTCGCGAGTTGATGAATCTCCAGGCTCTCGATGAGCCGGTCCACACTGGCGGCGCCGGTGAGCATCGTGGGCACCACGACCATCGTTCGGCACTCGGGCGCGATGCCGGTGGAATAGTCCAGGCGCGGAAGCCGGCACGGCTGCAGGAGCAGCGTGGAGAGCCAGTTCATCAGTGCGACGGCCAGTTGGCTGGCGCACAGCAGGAAGACGAGCGTGAAGACAACCAGGCTCCAGCCCTGCAGCCCGATCGAGTCGGCCTGCTGCACAAAACAGAACGTGGTGAACGACGTGAGCGCCCCGATGCCGCCCGCATAAAAGGTAAGCGGAAAAGCGCGGATGCAACGTTCCTTCACGGAGCGCCACGGCCACCGCACCGACACCGCGGTCCCCAAAGCCGAGCGCCCCTTGTCGATCAGGTAGAACCCCACATGGGCCCCGCGGACGGAGCCGCCCTTCTCCCGACCGCAGTCCGCGGCAAGTTGGACGGCCTTTCGCGCCACGTCCGCTTCCGAGAGCCGGCTGTGTCGCGCGAAGAACTCGACCGCATGGCGGTAGCGGTCGCGCGTGGCAAAATCCATCCGCCGGTAAACGTCGGACGGATCGGTGTGCAAGACGACCTCGACCAGGCTCAACGCCTCCACGAAATCCTTCCAATCCATGGCGCCCAGGAACCGCAGGCTGGTGATGGAGTGGCTGACGGAAACCTGGTCCGCCGCCTGGTTCTGGCTTTCCTGATGGACCAGCTGCTCGATGGACAGCCCGTGCTCGACGAGCCGCTGTTCAAGCCACCCGCGCGCGAGGTGCAACACGGGGCTTTGTCGCGACAGGCGCTGGCAGAATTCCGCCACGAACGAACTCGAAAGCGGCAGATCGGCCTTCGCCATGTCCGCCACGACGACGACCAGATGGGACGGATTCCTTTCCGCCATGTCCTGCAAGCGATCCACCCACAGGTCCGCGAGGTCGCGGTCGTCGCGCGCGATGTTCAGCCGACTGGTGATGCGCCGGAGGTTCTCAATCAGTCCGAGTCGCAGCATGATCGGGATGGCCCACAGCTCGCCGAGCTTCAAGGAGGCGACCGTCTGGTAGGAGGCGACAAAAGCCTGGAGCGGGCTGGCCTCGACCTGGGCGTCCACGTGCGAGATCAGTTCGAGCACGATGTCATAGACGCGCGGCAACCCGGCGGAGGGACCGTCGACAAGGCGGGGCAACTCCCGGCTATAGCCGCGCGGCAGATGACGCCGGGCCAGATGGATCTGCTCCTCGATCAGGTAGAAGTTGTCGAGCAACCACTCCGCTGCCGGCGTCACGCGCCGGCTCTTGTCGAGGGTGAGAGTGGCGTGGTTGAAGGCGCGGAGGATTTCTTCGTTCTGACCCAACCGGCCAAGCAGGCTGTTGGCGCCCCGTTCGGTGACGATCCGGTGATTGGCCGCGAGCGTTGCGGCATGGCGCGCGAGCTGTTCGACGCTGAAAAGCTCCGCACGCAACGGCGGCTGGCCCAGGTCCATGCTCGAACGCAGCGGTGCGCCCATCCAACCCAGAAGGCGCGATGGAACGGTCTCTATGATGTGAATGTCTCCGTTTTTGTTTCCGCCATGGACCCGATTTGGCACCCGGCAAGACGGAGTCCGACCCACCCGCCCCACCGACCTGGTTCCTGTTCGATCGGAAACGAGTTCCAGCGGGACCCGCAGGCAACCAAGGATCGATCAAGCGGTCGTGATCCCCTGGTCCCGGATCAAGTCCGGGAGGGAAGCCGAGAGGCGGCCACGGTGGGCACCTTTGTGGAGGCGCTCCTACCGCGGGTCAGGCTTTACCGGAGCCGCGCACGGTCATCGTCAGGCCGGCGACGGCGGCGACAATGCCGCCGATGAGCATCCAGACGGCCTTGTCAGTCGGCGATCCGGTGAAGAACCGCGACACGTCGGAGCTGAAGGAATTCATGGCGTTTATGCCAAGGACCATGAGGACCACCCCGCCGATGAGCAGGGCCACGGAAATTGATTTGTTCATGAGTGGGTTGGTGTGCGGTCCACGCCGACGCCGGCGATGGACCGGGATTGTTTCCGTTCAGACGCGTTTGCGGCCGGAGATGAAGTTGACGAGCACCATGACGACGGCGACCACGAGCAGGATGTGGATGAAGCCGCCGATGGCGACGCCGGACACGAGACCGAGGAGCCACAGGACGAGGAGGATGACCGCTACAGTGTAGAGCATAGGTTTGATGGTTCTGGGTGTTTGGGGCGGGCTTGGCCGGCCCGCGTGAGCGGACCAGCCAGCCATTGGGGAAGGTTTAGTTCGCGGCCGCCGGCGCGGCGACGGTCATGTTGTTCACGACACTGGTCACGCCGGAGATGTCGTTGACCAGCTTGGTCACGAGGCTCTTCTCGGCGTCGTTCTTGGCGACTCCGGTCAATTTGACCACGCCGTCCGTGGTCTCGACCTTCGTCTTCAGGGCGCTGGTCGAGCGGTGGGACATCAGGGACGACTTCACGTGGGCCGTTATGGAAGCGTCGTCCATCTTCTCGCCGACCGTCTCCTTACGCATGCCCGGGTTCTTGGCGACCGTGAGTTCGTTCTTCACCTCTTTGACGCCTTCGACGTCCTTCGCGTATTCGCCGGTGAGTTCCCTCTGGGCCTCGCTCGCGACTTCGCCGCGCAGGCTGACAATGCCGTCCTTCACAAAGACATCGGTGCCGTGGGCGCTGACGTTGCGGTGGAACAGGAGAGTGGTCTTGACCTTGGTGCTGATCCAGCCGTCGGAATGCTCCTTGGCGCTCTCGCCTTTCACCTTGAGGCGGTTGTCCACGCTCTTCACGCCGGGCAGACTTTCGACCGTGTCCTGGGCGAGGGACTTGTGGGAGCTTTCGGCCACGCTGCCCGTCAACGTCACGACGCCATCCTTGGAGACGGTCTTGATCGAGTCGTCCTTGAGCGTCGTCTTGAAGACGTGGGACTTCTTGGCGGAGGACACGATGCGGTCATCGGTGTCGGACGCGCGGAGGTTGGCACCGGCGACCAGCAATGTGCCGGCGGCGGCGAGGAGGGATATGTTTCGGGTGATCTTCATTTTCATTTATTTGTGGTTGGCGTGTTCTTTCAACACTGCAACCAGCGTGGCAGGCATACCGGAACCCGCCATGGGGACTAACCCTACTTGGTGCCTTCCTGGATCTTGTCACCGGCCTTCTCAAGGTCTTTTCCGAACCCGTGGGCCGTGTTGCAGCCCGTGCTGCCGAGAGTGAGGACGGAGCCGATGCCGAGGACGATGAGGAGGCGTTTGAGGCGAGTGATCATATTTGTAAACGAGGCGCCCGGGGGCGGCCTTCAGTTCCACACGTTGCGTTCCACTGACCCAGCCCGCCATGGGGTAAATCCCTACCTGGGTCGAAAGCGTTCATCCGGTTTGACCAGGGCCGACGCCGACGCGGACTGGGCCGTGGCAGGAAGCGCCATGCCGAAGATTTTCCGGCGTGGCGAGGCATGGAACGTTGGAGGTGCGGGGCTGGGTGTGGCGAGGTTCCCGAATAGCGTGGCCTAACCCACGGCCGGGGTGCGGCCGATCGCCCGCCACGCTGACAAAATCGATGAGAATCCGATCTGTTCCATTGAAACCAGCATCTTCCGGTTACGGCGCAATCTTTTCGCTCATCCATTGGCGCGCCTGCATGAATCCGTCCTTCATTTCGGCGTAGGCCTTCTTGGAGCCGGCTTTCACATTGTCCCAGGTGGACTCGGTCGCGTCCGTCAGTCCGTCGAGCTGGGTGCCGAGCTTGGCCGATTGGTCGCGCAACGCCTGGAGCCGGGGCTTGGCGGCGGCCTTCACCGCGTCGCTGGATTTTTCCATCTTCGCCTCCAGCGCTTCCAGATCCCGGTTGATCTCGGCCCTCTGTTTTTGCATCTCAGCCGCGAACTCGGCCCTTTGCGCGTAGGTGTAGTCCTTCATCTCCTGCGTGGACTTGGCGGTGGGGTTCTCCATTTTCAGCGGGGGCGTTTCCCGGCGGTCGCAGGCGGTGGCAAGGACGGCGATGGAGAGGGTGAGCGTGACGGCGGAAAGTTTCGTGGGGTTCATGGTCGTGGTGTGCGGGGTTGGTGGCTTCGTCGGATTCATCCAATCGAACCTGGGCGGCGCAGTTGCTCCGTCGTTCGAGGAAGATGAAACTTAGTGTCTAAAGTAGGGCTCACGACGATCCTTCACCATGGGGTGTAGTCCTACCGGCGGCGGCCGGTGCTCCGCCCTGAAAATGCACCAGCCGCCCGAAACCGGGCGGCTGGTATTCCATGCGGGGGTCGGTTTGCGCAGGAGGAACTGTGCCTCCGGCCCCGGCGGCGGAAAAACTGTTCAGAAGGCGAAACGCACGCCGAGACGGCCGACGCCGTAATACTTCGTCTCGTCCGGCAGCACAAAGCGGACGTCTACGAAGGCGCCGATGTGATGGGTGAAACGATACTCCACGCCGCCGCCAACCTGGCCGAACCACGCCTTGGCCCGCTCGAACTGGTGGCCTCCGCCGCCAAACGCGTAAGGGGCGAACCCGCCCTGGCCGATCGGGAAACGCAGGATCAGGCTGGCGGACGCGCTGTCCACGAAGACGCCGTCGGTGTTGTCGGAGTAGGCTTCGGCGCCGACGCCGACGTTGCGGTTGAAGAAATAGTTGAGCCCCACCCCGGCTCCCAGCCGGGCATCGTGCCGGACCCGCGAGCCGGACAGATGGTCGATCGTGTATTTTCCGAGCGACGCGGTGCCGAACACGTCGACCGACAGTTCCTCGGACCGATAGAGGTCGCCCTGGTCGTAGTGCATTCCACCGGCGTGCCCCATGGTATCCGCGCCGAGCGCCGACTTGGCGGCCAGCATCAGGATGGTTCCGCCGATGAAGATTCCGTTGTTGGTGAGTTTCATTTCGAAACAAAGTTGAAGGAACCGGCCCGGCTTCAACATGGGGTATTCTCCTACCCTGTCGCGCGAAGGCGCATCCCGGAAACAACACCAGCCGCCCGGGGCTTCCGGGCGCCTGGTGTTCAACGACGGCGGCGTCTCAGGAACAGCCGCTGTCGGTGGATTTTTTCAATGCCTTCCCGACCGCCTCACGGGTTTCGGCGGCGGGCATGGTTGAAGGCGCGATGGGAGGCGGCACGTCGATGCCGAGCGCGGCGCACAGGTCGATCTCGTGCTCCTGCTCCTGCACGATGATGCCGCGCAGCGTCTCGCTCAGCGCATACTCCCCCATGGCCTCGGCCTGGCGGATGCGCTCGCGGTAGCGGCCCACCGTCTCCCGTTCGTTCTCCAGGTCCGCGCGCAGCATGGCCACCGGGTCGTCCGGGGTGACGACCGGCTTGGGAGTGACGCACGGCATGCCTCCGAGGTAGTCGATCTGCTTGGCTATCTTGATGGCGTGCTGGAGCTCCTCGGCCGCGTGCAGTTGCAGTTCCCGCGCGATGTCCGTGTAGGCGGCACCCTTCAGCACCTGGCTATAGACGGTGTAGGCGATGATCGCCTGGTATTCTCCGGCCAGATCCCCGTTCAAGAGGGAGACCATCTGCTCGCGGGAAAGGATGGATTCGGTGTTCTTCATGGCGTGCCGTTGGAGGGTCCGTCGCGCCCATCAGTCTTCGACGACGAAGCCGACTTTGATGGTCACCTGCCAGTGGTGGACCCTGCCCTTGACGATGTTGCCCCGGGTCTCGACCACCTGGAACCAGCACAGGTTCTTCAGGGTCTTGTGGGCGCGCTTGATGGCCTTCTCCACGGCGTCCTCGATGGAAGTGGTCGAGGTGCCGGTGAGTTCGATGAGTTTGTAGACGGGGTCTTTCATGGTCGTTCAAGGCGGCCAACTGCCGGCCGCCGGGATCAATCCACCGTCAGCGTGACGGCGGTGTCGCCCCGAAGGGCTTTGGAATAGGGACAAGTCTTGTGGGCCTCCTCCATGATGCGTTGGGCCAGGGCTCGATCGACCCCGGGAAGGAGGGCATGGAGTTCCACCGCGATACGGAAGCCGCCCTGGTCTTCCTCGACCAGACTGACGAGGGCCCGCACCGTCGAATCCACGGCCGGGGCGCCGAGCTTCTTGGCCGCATTGCCGAGGGCGCCGTGGTAGCACGCGGAATAGGCGCCCGCGAAAAGCATCTCGGGATTGGGGCCGCTTTTCCCGGAGCCTTTCGCCAGAGGGTTTCCCAGCGTGACGTCGAGCAGGCCGTCGGGACTGCGGAGGGTTCCGGACCGACCGCCCTTGGAGGTCGTTTCGGCGGTGAAGAGTGTTTTCATGATGTTGGTGTTGATCGGCGGTGGATCAGGCCGGGCCGCTCGGCGGCGGCACGGCCCGGCCTGGGTTCCCCGTAAGAATGGCGATCGGAGCGAATGCCACCCATGGGGAATAGTCCTACCGTCCATCGTGGAAGTCTCCGTCGATGAATTAAGAAGCCGCGTGAGGGCACCGGCCTACAAAAAAGTTCGGGAGTCACCTTGGTCCTGTAGGCCCGGTCCCCTGACCGGGCGTCCTTTGACGGGCTCAGGAGCAGCAGTCGTCGGTGGAGCTCTTCATCGCCTTCTCGACCGCTTCGCGCGTTTCGCCGGTGCGCTTCTGGATGCGGCCGATGAGTTCTTCCTGTTTGCCTTCGACGAATTGGAGATCGTCGTCGGTGAGCTTGGCCCACTTCTGTTTCAGCTTTCCCTTGATGATGTTCCAGTCGCCCTTGATTTCGAGTTTCGTCATGTGGTTTGGTTTCCTTCAGCAGCAATCCCCACGTCGCCAAGTTGACGGTTCGGGAGGATCGACGGCCTCAGATATAAGCAATAGACGCCGGCTGCCCGGCGGACGATGGGCAGTATCCCTACCGGAGGCGCCGGATCACGCGGGATGCCCGCCCAAGCCGGTTTTCCCATGGGGTGTTCACCCCATGGCCACGCGGACGCCGGATGGGGGACTTTTAACGATCCTCGACCGCTGGTCGAAGAACGATGAAAAGCGCCCCATCCAACCATCGCCCTATCAAGGCCGCCGCCAAGCGTCCGGCCCGTGCCGCCAAACCGGCGGAGAGTTTCCTGCGCGTCATCGCCATGGCGGCTTCGGCCGGGGGCTTGCAGGCCTTGTCCGTAATTCTAGGCGGCTTGCCGGCGGACTTCCCGGCCGCCATCGCCATCGTGATGCACCTGGCCCCGGATCATAAAAGCATCCTGGCCGAGATTTTGAGCCGGCGCACTTATCTGGTGGTCAAGCAGGCCCATACCGGCGACGTCCTTTGTCCCGCCTGCGTCTTCATCGCGCCGCCCAACCAGCACCTGTCCGTCGCCAACAACGGTCGCCTCAAACTGTCCTCTTCCGCTGCGGAAAAAAATAATTACTCCCGTCCGTCCGCCGAACCGCTGTTTGCTTCGGTGGCCGAGATCTACAAGCAGAACGCCATTGCCGTCGTCCTCACGGGTGGCGATGGGGATGGTTCCTTCGGGGTGCAGATCATCAGCAACCACGGCGGCAAGGTCATCGCCCAGGACCGGCCCACGTCGCAGGATTTCTCCATGCCGGAGACTTCGATCAAGACCGGCGATGTGGATTTCATCCTGCCCTTGGAAGAGATCGCGCCGAAGCTCATCGAATTGGTCGGTGTCGGCAGCGGACCAAACCCGGACTCCAAAAAGTCCGTGGACAGGAAACGCCGCGCTCCGGTCCGGGCAAAGGGCGTGACGCCGCCCTATTCACCGCGCGCCAAAGCTGCCATGCTCCTGCGCAAGAAATAAGCGCATGAAGAAGAAACCCTCACCCGCTCCCCGATCCACCAAGCCCGCCCAAGCCGCGTCCCCCAAACCACCCGCCCCGGCGGCGGGCGTTGCCTTCCCCATCGTCGGCATTGGCGCGTCCGCCGGTGGACTCGAAGCGTTGGAACAATTCCTCGGTCACGTCCCGGCGGGTAGCGGCCTGGCGTTTGTCATCGTTCAGCACCTGGACCCGTTACGCAAAGGCATCATGCCGGAACTGCTCCAGCGCACCACCAAGATGAAAGTGTTCCAGGTCAAGGATCGCACCCGCGTCCGGCCGGACTGCGTCTATGTGATCCCGCCGAACAAAGATCTTTCCATCTTGCACGGCGTGCTGCACCTGCTGCCGCCGACTGCGGCGCGCGGCTTGCGCCTGCCCGTGGATTACTTCTTTCGTTGCCTTGCACAGGATCAGCAGGAGCACAGCATCGGCGTGATCCTTTCCGGCATGGGTTCCGACGGCACGCTCGGGTTGCGCGCCATCAAGGAGAAGGCGGGGGTCGTGCTGGTGCAGACGCCGCTGACCGCGAAATTCGACGGCATGCCTCGCAGCGCCATTGACGCGGGGCTGGCCGACATCGTGGCCCCGGCCGAAGAGTTGCCGGCAAGAATCCTCGCCTATCTGCAACGCACTCCGCTCCTCGCCAAGTCCGAGGTGAACCTGGAAGACAAGACGCAGAGCGCGATGGAGAAAGCGGTCCTCCTGCTCCGCGCCCGCACGGGGCATGACTTTTCGCTCTACAAGAAGAACACCCTCTACCGCCGGATCGAGCGCCGGATGGGCATCCACCAGATCGGCAAGATGGCCGACTACATCCGCTACCTGCAGGAAAACTCGCAGGAGCTGGACCTGCTCTTCAAGGAGCTGCTGATCGGGGTGACGAATTTCTTCCGCGATCCCGAGGCTTGGAATCACCTGCTCAAACACGCCCTGCCGCAGCTCCTGGCCAAACGGCCGCCCGGCCAGGCGATGCGGGCCTGGGTGGCGGGCTGCTCCACCGGGGAGGAAGCCTATTCCCTGGCCATGATTTTCCGGGAAGCGGTGGAAGCCGCGAAGCCCAAGCGCAACATCGCCCTGCAAATTTTCGCCACCGACCTGGATAACGACGCGATTGACAAGGCCCGTCAGGGTCTCTTTCCGGCCAACATCGCCGCCGACGTGTCGCCCGTGCGGCTGGCCCGTTTCTTCGTCAAGGAAGAACACGGCTACCGGGTGCGAAAGGAGATTCGCGAGATGATCATCTTCGCGCGGCAGAATCTCATCATGGACCCGCCGTTCACCAAGCTGGACATCCTGACCTGCCGCAACCTGCTCATCTACCTCGGCCCTGAGTTGCAGCAGAAGCTGATGCCGCTCTTTCACTACAACCTGAATCCCGACGGCATCCTCTTTCTCGGCAGCGCGGAAACGGTGGGCGGATGCACCGACTTGTTGGCTCCGCTCAACGGCAAATTGCGGCTCTATCGGCGCACGGAGTCAGCCTTGCGACCGGCGAGGATCGAATTTCCCTCCTCCTTCAGCGCGCCGCCGTCCTCCGGGCCGGAGCCGCACCCGGCGGCGAAGCCTTCGCCCAGTCTGCAATCGCTCGCGGATCAACTCGTCTTGGCGCGTTACGCGCCGCCCGCCGCGCTGGTCAACGAGAAGGGCGACATCTTCTACATCAGCGGCCGCACCGGCCCGTATCTCGAACCCGCCGCCGGCAAGGCGAACTGGAACATCTTCGCCATGGCCCGCGAAGGGTGGCGCTACGAACTGACCAGCGCCTTCCACAAAGCGCTCCGGCAAAAAGGCGTGGTGACCTTCCGCGGCCACGGAGTCCGGACTCAGCACCGGGAACAGCTCGTGGAAGTAGCCGTGCAGCGGCTGGAGGAAGCCGGCCCGCTCCACGGCCTGGTGATGATCGTCTTCACCGACCTGCCCACGCCCGTCCAACCCAAAGTGACGGGCCGTTCCACCAAGTCGAAGACACCGGCTCACGCAGCACGGGTTGCCGAACTGGAGCGGGAACTTCAGGCCGCCCTCGAACTGGCCCGGACCACGCGCGAAGAGCGGCAGACCTCGCAGGAAGAACTCACCTCCACCAACGAGGAGCTGCAATCGGCCAATGAAGAATTGCAGTCCACCAACGAGGAGCTCACGACCTCGAAGGAAGAGATGCAATCGCTCAACGAGGAGCTTCAGTCGGTCAACACCGAGTTGCAGACCAAGGTGGAAGACCTGTCGCACTCGAGCAACGACATGAAGAATCTGCTCAACAGCACTGACATCGCCACGCTGTTCCTGGACAAGGAGCTCAACGTGCGGCGCTTCACCCCGCAGGCGACGAAGATCATCAAGCTCATCCCCGGCGACGTGGGCCGGCCCATCACCGACCTGGCCACGGAACTTTGCTATCCTGAACTGGCGGAAGACGGACGCGCCGTGCTGGCGACGCTGCTCCCGGCGGAGAAACCGATTGGCTGCAAGGACGGCCGCTGGTTCACCGTCCGCATCATGCCCTACCGCACGCTGGACGACCGCATTGACGGCCTGGTGATTACCTTCGCGGACATCACCGCATCCCGGGCGACGGCGGCGAAATTGGTCGTCCGGCAGGCCAGCCTGGAGAAACGCTTTGCCACCCAGACCGCGAACCTGAAGAAGACGCGGCAAGGCTCGCCGCTCGCCGCGCCCATTGCGCCCGTCCATCCGCGAAAACGTGCCGGTAAACCGCCAGTAGCCCGGGCCAAATAGGATTCCAAACATGCCCCCGAAGCCGCCTTCCTCCATCGCCGTCGCCAAACCCCGCCGCCGCGTCGCGGCGGGCACGCGCCATCCGGCGGCCGAGGTGGAGCTGGGGCCCATGATGTCCGAATTGCGCCGCCGCGCCGAAAGCCAGATGCGGACGCAGCGGAAGGCCAGGGTCATAGGCGGAGAGGCGGAGGACACCGACGCGCGCCGCGCCCTCCACGAACTGCAGGTCCACCAGATCGAGCTGGAGGTGCAGAACGAGGAGCTCCGGAAGACGAGGGACGAAATGGAGGCGGGGCTGGGAAAATACACCGACCTCTACGACTTCGCCCCGGTCGGCTACTTCTCCCTGGATGAGGCGAGCCGGATCATGGAGGTCAACCTCACGGGATCCCTCCTTCTCGGCGTGGAACGCTCGCGCCTGCTCCACCGATGCCTGGATAACTTCATCGCCGCGCCGCGCCGGGCGGACTTCATGGCCTTCCTCAAGCAGGCCTTCTGCGGCATTGGCAAACTCGCCTACGAGATGTCCCTGGTGCTGGAGGACGGCGCCGTCCTCTCGGCGGACATCCAGGCGGTGGCGGCGCTCTCCCCGGAGGCCGGGCGGAGACTTTGCCGGGTGTCGATCGCGGACATAACGGCCACCAGGCAGGCCGAGGTGAAAATGCGCGAAAGCCAGGAGGAGTTCCACACGCTCGCCGAAGCCATGTCGCAACTGGCCTGGATCGCCCGGCCCGACGGGTTCATCAAATGGTATAACCAGCGCTGGTATGAATACACCGGCACCACGCCGGAACAGATGGAGGGCTGGGGCTGGCAGAGAGTGCATGACCCCGAGTTGCTTCCGAAGGTGCTGAAGCGGTGGAAGGCTTCCCTCGCCACTGGCCAAACGTTCGACATGAACTTCCCGTTGCGTGGCGCCGATGGGACGTTCCGGCTGTTTCTGACGCGCAGCGTGCCGCTGAAAGACAAGCACGGGCGCGTGCTCCGGTGGTTCGGCACAAACACGGACATCGAGGACCAGCACCGCGCCGCGGAAACACGCCACAAACTGGACGTGCTGGCCGCCTCGAACCAGAAGCTGGAACGGGAGGTCATCCGGCGGCGGGTGGGAGAAACATCCCTCCGGGAAAGCGTCCGGGAGCACCGCCGGCTCCTGACGGCGGCGCGCAGGATGCAGAAACAGATGCGGCTTCTCTCCCACCAAATCATCCACGCGCAGGAGGAGGAACGGAAGCGCATCAGCCGCGAGCTGCATGATGAAATCGCCCAGACCCTGACGGGCATCAGCGTCCAGCTGGCGACATTGAAGGCGGGCACGTCGATCCACGCGGAGGGCTTGCAGAAGAGGATCATTGGCACCCAGCGGCTCGTGGAAAAGTCGGTGGAGATCGTGCACCGGTTCGCGCGCGAACTGCGGCCCAGCGTGCTGGACGATCTCGGATTGATTCCCGCCCTGCATGCCTACGTGGACACATTTGCGATGGAGAAGGAACTTCCGGTCAGCATCCGGGTCTGCGCGGAGGTCGAGCAGTTGGACGCGGCGAAACGGACCGTGCTCTACCGCGTCGCCCAGGAGGCGCTGACCAACGTCGCCCGCCATGCCCGCGCCACGAAGGCGGGACTGCGCATCGAGAAACTCGCCGATGCCGTGCGCCTGAGGATCAATGACAACGGGCGGGGCTTCTCGGTGCAGCGAACCTTGCTGGCGACGAAGAACGGCCGCCTCGGCCTGCTCGGCATGAGGGAGCGCGTGGAGATGGTCGGAGGCCGCTTCGCCGTCGAATCCGCGCCCCGCCACGGCACGACGATCGAAGTGCAGATTCCGGTCGGCAATGCCCACAGGGGTGGCAGGGCGCGTCGCTCGGTGAGCGCCGCCGTGGGGCTGGCCAAAAGCGGCGCGCACGGAGTGACGCGCCCTGCCACATCAGGCGGCGGTGCGAACGGAACGACGCGCCGTGCCACATCGGCCTGACATTATTTTATGAAAGAAAACCACGGCTCTGCAGGCGGAAGACCATGAACAAACCCACCCGCAAGCCCACCGCTCCGGCGCGGCAGTTGCCGAAGTGCCCCACCGGCATTCACGGTCTCGACGAAATCACGAGCGGCGGATTGCCGCGCGGGCGGCCCACGCTGGTCTGCGGCGGCGCGGGCTGCGGCAAGACGCTGCTCGGCGTGGAGTTCATCGTGCGCGGCGCGGTGGAGTTCGACGAGCCGGGCGTGTTCATGGCCTTCGAAGAGACGGAAAAGGAGTTGCAGGCCAACGTCGCGTCGCTCGGATTTGATCTGGCGGCTTTGGTCCGCCGCAAGAAAATCGTGGTCGATTACGTCCACATCGAGCGCGATGAGGCGCAGGAGAGCGGCGGGTATGACCTGGAAGGACTGTTCGTGCGTCTGGGTCACGCGGTTGATTCCATCGGCGCCAAGCGCGTGGTGCTCGACACGCTGGAAGTGCTCTTCGCCAGCCTGCCGA
>JAYVSO010000140.1:0-3944 GCA_043775315.1 Verrucomicrobiota bacterium | reverse complement strand
CCTCTCGAATCTCCCCATTGTCCGGTTCTGTCGAAGATCGGACACTGGAGTTGGGAGAACGTGATGTTGGTGCTGGCGGGAGTGGTCGTGGTGGTGCTCGTGGGATGGTGGGTGAGGATTGGACGGCGGCGTGGCCGCATAGACCGCACCCATTTGCGCGGGCTTCAGATGACCGATCCGCCGGACGAGTTGAAAGGCCCGTTGGCTCTGGGCTGTCGGGGTTTTCCCGAACGCCTGGCCTCCGGCCACTTCGCCTTTGTCGGCGCAACGGGCAGCGGCAAGACGCTGCTGCAACGGCTGCTCCTGCAAAGTGCGTTGCCCGAGATCGGCCGCGGCAGGGGACACCGGGCGCTGCTCTACGACGCGAAACGCGATCTGCCGTCGACGCTTGGCGGCATGGGGTTGAACGCTCCCGTCCGCATCCTCAATCCCCTCGACGCCCGGGCGGTCGCGTGGGACATGGCGGCGGACATCACCAGTCCCTCGCTCGCGCAACAGGCCGCGCTTCTCCTCATTCCCGAGAGCAAGAACGACAACAACCCGTTCTTTTCCCGGGCCGCGCGGCATCTCCTCTCCGGCATCATCACCAGTCTCCTGCTGCGGTTCCCCGCCAAGTGGACCTTCCGACAAGTCCTGTTGATCGCACGCGATCCCGACCGCATGGAGAAGTGTTTGAACGCCGTCGAGAGCACCCGCCACATCGGGCGCTACTTCGAGCACGAGGCCACGTTCCAGAACATCCTCGCGACTTTGCTCACGTATCTCGCCCCTTATGAGATCATCGCGGCGGCGTGGGACCGGTGCCCCGAACGACTCAGCCTGAAAGCCTGGCTTGCCGAAGAGTCCATCCTCGTCCTCGGCAGCGACGACTCCAACCGCGTCGCGCTCGACACCGTCAACCGCCTCCTCTTCCGCCGCCTCAGCGATCTGTTGCTCTCGCAGCCGGAAGGTTCCGGCCGCACCTGGATCGTGCTCGATGAAGTGCGCGAAGCGGGCCGCTTGGACGGACTTTCCAGTTTGCTCACACGCGGACGCTCCAAGGGCGTGGCCGTGGTCCTCGGGTTCCAGGACATCAACGGCCTGCGCGACGTCTACGGACGCGAGGTGGCCGAAGAACTCCTTGGCCAGTGCAACACCAAAGTCGTCCTGCGCAACAACAGCCCCGACACGACGGAATGGTGCTCCAAACTGTTCGGCTTCCGCGAAGTGGTCGAGACCACGCCCGGTAGCAGCCGCAGCTTTCGTGGGTTCGTGCCCGAGGTCTCGCGCAGCGCCTCGACCTCCACCGGCATCGTGCGAAGGGAAGTCGTCCTCGACTCCGAGATCCTCGGCCTGCCCCAGGCCGGACTCGACGAAGGCGTCACCGGGTTCTTCCTCACGCCGTTGACCGGCCCTTACCGCGACCATGTTCCCAGTGAGTGGCTGAAGGGGCATCTTCGTCCGCGGCAGAACAGCGTTCCCGACTTCGTGCCGAGACCCGACGCCGACCAGTTCCTCCGTCCCTGGTCGGAGAACGATCCGGATGCGCCGGAGGTTCCAGAGTGAGCCACACCCCACGCATTAAACTGCGTTCTAGTTTTCGTGGAGGTGAATGCTGACCATCTCGCCGCCGATCCACGCGTCCCAGGGCGAATACTACCTCGGGCTCGCCGCGGCGGACGACTACTACGTCGACGCCTCGGAACCCGCCGGGTTCTGGCTCGGCCAGGGCGCGGTCGCGCTTTCATTGGTAGGGGAGATCCAAGCGCATGACTTCCGCACGCTGCTCTCCGGCCGCACACCCGATGGCCGCAAGGTCCGCAACGCCGACTCCATCAAACGCCGTTCCGGCTGGGACCTGACCTGGAGCGCGCCCAAGTCCGTCAGCGTGGCCTGGAGCCAGGCGACCATTGAAGTCCGACAGGAAATGGAAGCCGCTCTCCAAGCCGCCGTCGCCACAGGCATCGCCTACCTCGAAACCACCGGCGTCGTCTCGCGCGTGGGCGAGAACGGAGTCGTGCGTGATCCCGCGAAACTGGTGTTCGCCTGTTTTCCCCATGCGACCAGCCGCGCCCAGCAACCCCAGCTCCATGTTCATTCGGTCCTGCAAAACCTCGCCGTCAGATCGGACAACAAGATCGGATCCATCGAACCGCGTTCGTTGTTCCGCCACCAACTCGCCGCCGGTGCGCTCTTCCGCGTCCAACTCGCGCATGAGCTGGAACAACGCCTGGGCCTGCGGGCGCGGCGTGAAGGAAGGTGCTTCGAGATCACCGGCGTGGACCGCGAGTTGATCGCGACGTTCTCGAAACGACGGCAGGAGATAGAAGCCGCGTTGAAGGCCTGGGGCAAATCAGGTCCGAAGGCCGCCGAGATGGCCGCGCTCGCCACGCGCGCCCACAAGAAACCCCGGCCCCGCGCCGAACTCTTCGCCGAATGGCACGAGGTGGGACGCCAACATCATTGGACCATGAAGGAGCTGTCGCTCCTGCTCCATGCGCCGTGGTCGCCCCGCAAGCGCGACCTCGACATGCAGCGCGCCCAGCACGAAGGGCTCACCGGTCTGACGCTGCGGGACAGCCACTTTCCCGAACACCGCATCACCCAGCACCTCGCCGAAGCCGCCCAAGGCCGAGGCCTCACGGGGCAGGATGTGCTCAAGTTGAAGCAGGAGTTCATGACCGGCCCCGAGATCGTGCCGCTCGCGGAACTACGCGGCGAACCGCAGTTCACTACCCGCGAAATGCTAAAGCTGGAAGCATCCTTGTTGAGCCACTCTTCAGAACTCGTCTCGCGGTCTTCCAACTTCACTGGAGAGCATTTGGACGAGGCGCTGCGGCGTCATCCGACGTTGTCCGCTGAACAGCGCGCCGCCCTGCGTCATCTCTGTGAAACCGGCTCCGGCCTGCGCCTGGTCTCTGGCATGGCGGGCACGGGCAAGTCGCACCTGCTCGGCGTGGCCCACGAAGTGTGGACGGCTCAAGGCCTGCGAGTGTTCGGCGCCGCGCTCAGCGGCAAAGCCGCCTCCGGCCTGCAACACGAGGCCTCCATTCCATCGCAGACCTTGCACCGGTTGCTCCACGCCGTGCGCGAAGGCCGTCTCGTCCTCGATGCCCGCACCGTTGTCGTCATCGACGAAGCCGGGATGGTCGGCACCCGCATGCTCCACACTGTTGCCGAAGCGTGCGCCGCCTCCCACGCGATGATGGTCCTCTGCGGCGCCGCCGCGCAGCTCCAGGCCGTCGAGGCGGGTGGACCGTTCGGAGCACTCGTCGCCCGCCATGGTGCCGCCGAGCTCAAGGATATCCGGCGCCAGCACGAGCCGTGGGCACGACAGGCCGTCCTAGACATGGCCACTGGCGAAGCAGAGCCGGCTCTCCAAGCCTTCGCTGAACGCGGGCTCGTTCATCTCGTTGACGAACCGGAAACCAAGCTGGTCGAAACGTGGAAAGCAAGTGGGGGACTCATCCTCGCCGGCATGAACGACGAGGTCGCCCGGCTCAACTTGGCCGTGCAGGCCACGCAAAGCTCTGACGCTCCACCCATTGTTCATCCGACAGGATGTTTTGTGCCCGGTGATCGTGTGTTATTCACCCGCAACCACGCCAAACTCGGCGTCTTCAACGGCGACCTCGGCACCATCACCTCGGGTTCCGGATCAGTCGTCGAGGTGACCCTCGATCACGGCAAGACCGTCTCCGTGGACTTGAAGGACTACGAGTCCCTCCGCCTCGGCTACGCCGTCACCACCCACAAGGCCCAGGGCCTGACGACCGACGCCACCCTCATCCTCACCGGCCCCATGCAGGACCGCGAACTGTCCTACGTCCAGGCCTCCCGCGCCCGCAATCGCACCGAGTTCTTCGGCCCCGAACAGCCCCTCGACCGCCTCGCTGAACGCATGGCCAGGTCGCGGCGCAAACTCCTCGCCTCGGACCTGGGCCCCAAGCTCGGGCTGGGGTTGG
>JAYVSO010000139.1:0-22826 GCA_043775315.1 Verrucomicrobiota bacterium | reverse complement strand
ATGGGTCGCGTGATCGTTGTCGCTCTCGTTGTCGTTGGAAATCGTCACCTCGGCGTTGGTCGCGCGGCTGGGAAAAGCCATGTCGGTGAACTGGTAGTGCGACGGCCGCAGGTTGCCGATCTCGAAGACACCCAAGGTCACATTCGAGCCGTGCAGGTTGAAGGAAGTGGGCTGCCAGAGCGTGTCCGCGCGGACGGTCTTGGCGGCATTGAGGCTGTCGTTCGAGAGATACCAGGCGTCCCCCGCGTCCGAGATGTCGAGCACGGCGGTTCCGCCGCCCTTGCGTTTGACGGAAAGCGGCAGCCCGAGCTTGGCCGCTTCCTTCGTCACCCATTCCTTGTGCGACTGCCGTTTCCAAGCCATCTCCCTGATCGCCCTTTCCCGGTCAAAGGCCACCGGCTCCGGTGGAATGGGCGGGACGACATGGAGCCACGGGGCGAATTCCTTTTCCCAGCGTTCCCTGACCGCCGCCGCCTGCGCTTCCTGCGCCTTCTTCGCCGCCTCGATCTGTTCGGGCGTCGGGTCCGGCCGCTTCAGCGATCCCGCGTCCGGCAACGCCGGAAACCCCGGCGGCAACACGGGCGTCGCGGGTTCCTTGGCGGTGGTGGTCGTGGTGGTGCCCGTGTTCTGCGCCGTCAGCAGCAGGCCGCTCCCCAGCAGCAGCGCGGTCATTACGAGAGGTGTCTTAAGTTTCATGCGGGTTCCTTCCTTGTCGGGAGTTTTGTCATCCATCCATCCGAGATCCCAGCCGCGCACAAATCCCATCGCGGCTTCGTCTTCGGTGGTGCACCCGGCCGCCGCCGCTGGTAAGCCGCGTCTCGCCCTGGAATGGAGAATCTTCGCGCGAGCGGCGGCGCAATCCCCGGACGTGCCCACGAGCGCGCCACCGCCGTGTAGCAAATCGAGGATTGAATCGAGCGGGACGAATCCTAGCCTGCCATTGTGTCTCTGAACCGCCGTTCATTCTTCCGCCGCTCGGGCCTCATCGCCGCCTCGGCGGTTTCCGCCCCGTCTTTCGTGCGCGCGGCGGGCGATGTCACGGCTGCCCCGGGCGAGAAGCCCCGGCACATCATCCACCTCGTGGCGGACGGCATGAGCATGGCCACGCTCACCTGCGCGGATCACTTGTCGCAGCACATGCGCAAGAAGGGGCTCACGTGGATCGATCTCTACAACCGACGCGAGGTCGTCAGCTCGTTGATGAACGTGCGCGCGCTTAATTCGCTCGTCACCGATTCGGCCGCGTCCGCCTCGGCCTGGGGTTCCGGTTCCCGCGTCGTCAACGGGGCCATCAACATCCTGCCCGACGGCCGGCAACTGAAGACGCTTTACTCGCTATTCGGCGAAGCCGGCTGGACACGCGGCCTCGTCACCACGGTCGAGATCACCCACGCCACTCCGTCCGGCTTCGCGATCAATGTCACAAGCCGCAGCAGCGCCGACGACATCGCCAAACAGCTCTTCGAGCGGAAGATCGACCTGATGCTCGGCGGCGGCCGCGACTTCTTCGACAAGGCCAAGCGAAAGGACAAACGTGATCTGTCCGGCGAGTTCGCCAAGGCGGGCTACACCGTGATGAAGACGAAGGCCGACCTGGCCAAGGCTCCATCGGATGCCAAATGGCTCGGCCTGTTCGCCGGAAGTCACCTGCCCTTCACGATAGACCACCTCAACACGCCCAAGGCCGTCGCCGAGATTCCCACGCTCGCCGAGATGACGGAAGCCGCGCTCAAGAAGCTGGAGCGGGAAACGCATTTCATCCTGCAGGTCGAAGGCGGCCGCGTGGACCAAGGCGCGCACTTGAACGACGCGGCCGCGGCATTCCGCGATCAGATCGCGTTCGACGAGGCGCTCGACGTCTGCCTTGCCTTCCAGAAGCGGCATCCTGACACCCTGCTCGTCATCACGACCGACCACGGCACGGGCAATCCCGGCCTGAACGCGGCCGGCAAGGAATACAATCTCAGCGTTCCGCTCTTCCAAAACATCCCCAAGATCCGGAAGTCCCTCGGCGAAATGACGCGCCAGATCAAGGGCCTCGCGAACTTCGATGGCGAAAGCTACAAGGGCGACGCTCCGCAGAAAGGCAAGATCGTCGAACCCGGCGTCATCGCCGACATCGTCCACGCGGCGAGCGGTTATCGGCCGTCGCTCAAGCGGTGCCGGAAGTATCACCAATTCCTCAGCGGAAAAGGCGACGCGCTCTACGACCTGACGAACAACACGGACTACCAGCTCGGCCAGATGCTCGGGAACTACGTGGGCATCGGGTGGACATCGACCAACCACACCTCCGACTACGTCCCGATCCTCGCGACCGGACCCGGAGCCGAAAAATTCCGGGGCTTCGTGCAGAACACCGACGTCTTCCGGCATTTCACCAGCCTGGCCGGAATCGACTTCCGCAACCCCGAACTGCCGTTGATGGCGGAATCGGGACCCAGCGCCTCCGAGGCGGAGGACTACGAGTTCGTCGCCTGACCGCCGCCACGGGATGGGTTGCGCCGGAGCCTGCCCGATGCTGTCTTAGGAGCAGACCAAGCCATGAATATCCTTCGAGCAACCCGCCGCCACTTCGTTGTCGCGGCGTTGCTCTGCCTCGGAACCCTTGGAGCCTGCGCTGAATCCGCGCAGGAAGCGCATGCCCGGCTCTACGCGGAAGCGCGCAAGGTATGGTCCGCGGATCCGACCAACCCGGCCACAGTCATCCAGTTTGGGCGGGCCGCTTTTGACCACGCCGAGTTCGCCGCCGGCAATTCGCAACGGAGCAGCATCGCCGAAGAGGCCATCGGCACCCTGAAAACTCTCCTGGGCCGGGAACCGAAGTCGGGGCCGGCCCACTACTGGCTGGCGATGAACCTGGGCCAGCTCGCACGCACCAAGACCCTGGGCGCGCTGAAGCTGGTTCGTGAAATGGAGAAGGAGTTCCTCGCCGCCCGGGAGTTCGACAAGCTGCAGGACTTCGGCGGCCCCGATCGCAATCTCGGCCAGCTCTACTTCCAGGCACCTGGTTGGCCCACGAGCATCGGCAACCACAAGAAGGCCCGCGTGCATGTCGACGAAGCCGCCAAGCTCGCCCCCGACTTTCCCGGCAACCAGATCGCCCTCCTCGAAATCGCGACGGAGGCGCACGACTTCAAGACCGCGCAGGCACAAATCAAGGCTCTGGCCGACGGCCGGGCCAGGGCACGGGAGAAGTTCTCCGGCCCGGAATGGCAGGCCGACTGGGCCGACTGGGACAAGGTCAGGGATCGCTGTCAGCGAAAGATCGACGAGGTCCAGAAAGCGCAGGCCACCCGCAGCAAACGCTGAGGGGCGCGTTGACTCGCCACCTCGAAAACCAATGATCCCGGCCATGAAGCTGTTCGTTCCAACCGCCCTCGTCGCTGCCGTCTTGATCGCGGGTTGCGCGAAGACCAGACCCGTCGGTCCAAAAAAGCCGGCGACGGAAATCGCGGTGAAGGACGAACCCGTGATCCGCCCGGTGACAAAGCCGATCGGCAGAATCTCCTCGGTGAACCCCGTTTCCCGCTTCGTAGTGATCACCTATCCGTCCGCCGCCTTGCCGAAGAACGAGCAACGGTTGGGAGTCTACCGCGAGGGCCGAAAAGTCGGAGAGGTCAAGGTCACCGGACCCGAGCGCGACACGATTACGGCGGCCGACTTGATCTCGGGAGAAGCCGACTTGGGTGACGAAGTTCGCGAAAACTAGGCGGAGAAAAACGGACTACTTCGAGACTTCCGCCTGCTTGGGTTCCGCCGCCTTCCGATAGGGCGAATGCAGGTTGAAGTAGATCCCGCACAGAGGCCGGTCCGCTTCGGCCTGGCTTAGGATGATGGTGATCTGCGAGTCGAGGGCGATGCCGTGGCGGAGGTTTGCGGCGCGGTTCTCAAAGGCGGCGATCGCCTTCTTCATCAGCCGCTCGACCACTTTCTCGCAGTCGACAGGGGCCTTCTCAAGACAGACGACATACTTGTCAAAGGCTTGAAGAGCTTCCCGCATCTCCGGTTCAAACTGGTCGACGTGCAGCGCCATAATCAAAATCTATCCCAGAGTTCCCGGACGATCAACCACCCCTTCACAGTCCGGGATTGTCCATCCCTGAACCGATCTTGGGCCGGTCCCCAAACAGCGCGGTGCCAATGCGAACCAGAGTCGAGCCTTCCTCGATCGCCACTTCGAAATCACCGCTCATCCCCATGCTGAGAACTGGCAGCGGAACTCCGACCTGCTCCTGGCAACGGTCCCTGAGCTCTCTCAGTGCCCGAAAGAACGGACG
Source organism: Verrucomicrobiota bacterium (assembly GCA_043775315.1). Lineage (GTDB taxonomy): Bacteria > Verrucomicrobiota > Verrucomicrobiia > Limisphaerales > CANJSG01 > CANJSG01. Next base: position 18,546 of record JAYVSO010000139.1, on the reverse strand, counting down.
CGCCCGCTCAGGCAGAGGCGAATACGGCGCGATGGTCATCAGCCCGTGAGGTTCCAGCCGCGAAAGGCGCATGATCGATTCCAAATCCGCGAGAATCGCCTCGGGCTTGTAGCCGAACTTGCTGGCTTCGCCCGCGACATTGACCTCGAGGAGGATCTTCAGCGTCTTGGACTGCTTCTCGGCGGCCTTGTTGAGCTCCTCGGCCAATCCAAGGCTGTCGACGCCCTGGACCATGTCGAACAACGCCACGGCATCGCGGCACTTGTTCGACTGGAGATGTCCGATCATGTGCCACGAAAGGCTGCCGGGACATTGGGGAATCTTTCCCTTCGCTTCCTGAACCCTGTTCTCGCCGAACAGCCTCAACCCGGCTCTTGCAGCCTCCTCAACCGCCGCCGGAGGCTGGTTCTTGGAAACGCCCATCAACGAGACGTCAATCGGATTTCGTCCCGAGCGCGTGCAGGCGTCCGCGATCTTCAGATGAATGGCATCAAGCGTTTCGGCGATCATAACGACGACGGCCCCGGACACTGCCGCATGGTTGCCAACTGACAAGCGGCCAGAACAACACGCTCTTGGTTATGGGTTTCCCCTATGCTTAATTGGGCCCGTGAACTACTGGCTTGTGAAGCAAGAACCGGACGCCTACGCGTGGTGGCAATTTGTGGCCGACGGCAAGACGGCGTGGACGGGTGTCAGGAATTTCCAGGCGAGGAACAATCTCCGGGCGATGAAGAAGGGCGACCTCGTGCTCTACTACCACAGCAACATCGGCAAGGAGATCGTCGGCATCGCCAATGTCGCCAAGGAGCACTACCCCGACCCAACCGCCGACGAAGGAGACTGGTCGGTAGTCGATCTGACGCCGGTCAAGCCGTTGAAGAAGCTCGTCACGTTGGATGCCCTCAAAGCGGACGCCGTGTTGAAGGATATTCCACTCGTGAAACAAAGCCGTTTGTCCGTGAGCCCATTGACCGAACCGCAGTTCAAGCGCGTCCTTGCCTTGGGAGAAACCCGCTGAACCGTCGTGCTTGGCTAACTGGTCGGACCGGTTAGTTTTCAATGCAGCAATGCATCTAACGAAGCGGACAAGACTGAACCGATGAAAGCCCTGATCCTCTGCGCAAGCCTGATCGCGGTCCTGTTCGACCCGGCCGCTTCGACAGCGGCGGGCTTCGACCATTCCTACAAGGCCTACGCCGCAATCCTGACGAACCACGTCAAGGACGGCGCCGTGAACTACCGCGCGCTCTCGCTCAATCCCGACCCGCTTCGCTCCGTGCTCGGCGAGTTCTCGAAGGCTACCGAGGCGGACTTCGCCGTGTGGACGCGGGCCAAACAAAGCGCGTTCCTGATCAACGTCTACAACGCGCACATCCTCATGCTCGTGGCGACCAACTACCCGACCACGAGCGTTCGTCGCCTCGGGCGCGGCGTCACGAGTCCATGGCAATTGCCCATCGTCCGGATTCTCGGCCGTTCCACCACTCTGGAAGCCATTGTCCAAGGCCCGCTGCGTCGCGGCATCGAGGATCCGCGGGTCCACTACGCCCTGTGCCAAGGGGCCAAAGGATCCCCTCCCCTTCGCAGCGAACCCTATCTGCCGGAAAAATTGGACGAACAGTTCGCCGACCAGGCGAAGGTCTTCCTCGCCGATCCCGCCCGGAACCGCGTCGACGCCAAACGGAAGGTCCTGTGGTTGTCGCCGGTGTTCATGTGGTATGGCGCGGACTTCACCAACCGCGAACCCAACCTCATAAAGGTTATCCGTCCCCACACGACCGCCGCCACCGCCAAGATGATCGATGCGGCGACCGTCGATGAGCCCGTCAAATTCGACTTCACGGACTTCAACTGGGACCTGAACGAACAGCGCGGTAGCTCCAAGCCTTGATCGCCGGTCTTCCTATCGGTTCGGCGCTTGTTTCTTAATCTTACTCTCAATCTTGCTGATCCTCTTGAGAGGACTCCGGCGGAGATTAGGACGAAGAGTAAGAACCCAGGTTGGACACCATCCAACCGTTCTGCCCCTTGCCCTTGCTGCGGCGTTCCGCTAAACACTGCCGATCCGGCTGTCGCGGACAACCAGCCGGTGTTGAAGCAAAACCGCATGAACGCTGGAAATCCATTTTCCGGCTTCGCCTCACGGCTGAAGCCGCGCCTTGCCGAACTCGGCTCCAAGCCGGGTTCCATCCTGTCCGAAACGGAATTCAACACGCTCGCCCTCGATCTCTTCAGCCTGCAATTCCAGCAGGTCGCCCCGTATCGCCGCTTCTGCGAGGCACGCGGGATTGCTCCCGGCTTCATCGGCGACTGGCGCAATGTTCCGGCAATCCCAACCATCGCGTTCAAGGAACTCGAACTCACTGACCTAACGCCCGACGAACGCACGTCGGTCTTCCATTCGAGCGGAACGACCGCGGACAAACCGAGCCGGCACTTTCACTGTGCCGAATCGCTCGCCGTCTACGAGGCGTCGCTGCTCGGCTGGTTTCGCCAACATCTCCTGGGCGATTGGGACCGGTTGATCGAAGATGAACGCGTTGGTCCGCTCGATAAACCCGGTTTCATCATCCTGACGCCTCCGTCCAATGCCGTGCCACATTCGTCGCTCGTCCACATGTTCGAGGCCACGCGCCGGGAACTGGCCTCGCGCGATTCCGTCTTCACCGGACTGGTTGCGGCGGAGGGCGCGTGGCAACTCGATTTGGACGCGACCCTTTTCGCCATCCGAAAATCGATGTGCGCTAACCGGCCGGTCAGTTTTCTAGGAACCGCGTTCTCGTTTGTCCATCTGCTCGATCATTTCGCGGCGAACAACATCCGTTGCCGGCTCGCCGACGGATCGCGCGCCCTCGAAACCGGCGGCTACAAAGGACGCTCGCGGGAAATGCCGAAGGCCGAACTCCACGCGCTCATCACCAAGCATCTCGGCATTCCGCCGGAACGGATCGTCTGCGAATACGGCATGAGCGAGCTGAGTTCCCAGGCCTACGTCAGGAACGCGTGCGCCGCGCAACCGGCCGAAGGTCCAGCGTCCGCGTTGCACTTTCCTCCTTGGGCCCGGGTTCGGCTGATCGATCCGGAAACGGGAGCCGATGCCCGCGCCGGAGAGCCCGGCATCATCCGAGTGCTCGACCTCGCGAACGTGTTCTCGGTCGCCGCCATCCAAACCGGCGACCTGGGCATAAAGAGTGGTGATGGCTTTGAACTGCTGGGGCGTGCCGCCATGGCTGAGACACGCGGATGTTCGCTGATGCCGGCGTGACCAAACCCCTCGAAGAACATGAGTGAACCGTTGCCCAACTTCTTCCTCGCAGATCTGCCCCCGGGCGGTTCGCTCACTCCTGCCATCGTCACCGAGGCCTGTCGCACCCTCAAGCGCAACCGCGAGCGGTATCTGCTCGAACGCAACACCGCGAGCATCGTCCGCACGATCAGTTCCATCGCGTCCAACTGGCTCGATCCCGAATACCCGTTTCGCAAACAGGCGCTGGCCGAAGGCCCGTCCGCCACGGGTTTCTCGGTCGAGACGCTGATCCAGGGCTTGGACACCTACTTCAGGTCGGTCACACAGGATCGACTGACCAACCTGCTGGAGCAGGAGTTGGGGCACGCCGATCGGATGGACCAGCCGACGGAAAACAACGTCGACCGTGAGTTCGATCGCGCCGCCATCGCCACCGGCCCCGAGCTGCTGACGCACATCACGGGCGGTGTCCTGCCCAATCCGGTCTTCACCGGAATCATCCTAGGCCTACTAACGCGTTCCGCCCAGTTCGTGAAGTGCGCATCCGGCACCAGTTTCCTGCCACGCCTCTTCGCCCATTCAATCTACGCGTGTGAACCGAAGATCGCGGCCTGCCTCGAGATCGCAGAGTGGCGCGGCGGCAGCACGCTTCTCGAAGACGCCCTGTTCGCCGAGAGCGACCTCGTGTCGGCGATGGGGAGCGATGAAACCATCACCGCCCTCCACAAGCGCGTCCGCGGAAGGTTCGTCGGCTTCGGACACCGGGTGAGCTTCGCCTACCTCACCCGCGAAACGATCTCGGGCTTCAGCCTGCCCAAGCTGCTCCGCCGCGCCGCCCACGACGTCGCCGCTTGGGACCAACTGGGCTGCCTGTCGCCACACGTGTTCTACGTCGAGTCCGGCGGCAAAGTGACTCCCGAACAGTTCGCCGAAAAATTCGCGCACGAACTCCAGACGCTCGAACAAGAACAGCCGCGTGGCCCGATATCGATGAATGACTCAGCCGCCATCGCCACGCGGCGATCCTTCTATGAAGTGCGGGCCAGCGCCTCGGCCGAGACACGGATGTGGACGAGCACCGGCTCCACGGCCTGGACGGTAATCTTCGAAGCCGATCCAACTTTCGCGCCGTCCTGCCTGCACCGTTTCATCTACGTCAAGGTCGCGCCCAATCTCGCCGAAGTGCTCCGCGGCGCCGACCGCGTCCACCGCCGGGTCTCGACCGTCGCCCTGTCCGCGCCGGAAGACCGTGCGTCGGGCATGGTCAAGGAACTCGCCCGCTGGGGCGTGACCCGCGTGTGCGCCATCGGCGACATGCAGAATCCCCCGATCACCTGGCGCCACGACGGGCGTCCCGCGCTCGGCGATCTGGTGACTTGGACGGATTGGGAGAACGGCGGCTGAACACTTTTGCGGATCGATCAACCAACGACTTTACCGAACATGGAACTGAGGAAGAGCTTTCAATTCGAGGCCGCCCACGCGCTGCCCAACGTGCCGCCGGACCACAAGTGCCGCCGGCTCCACGGACACAGCTTCGTCGTCGAGATCGTCGTCGAAGGCCCGCTGGACCCGCAGTTCGGCTGGGTCATGGACTACGCCGACATCAAGGCCGCCTTCAAGCCGTTCTGGGAACAGCTGGACCACCACTACCTGAACGAAGTTCCCGGCATGGAGAACCCGACGAGCGAGGTCGTGGCCGTCTGGATCTGGGACCGGCTCAAGCCGCTGCTGCCGCTGCTGACCGAGATCGTCGTCGCCGAAACCTGCACGGCCAAGTGCGTCTACCGCGGCAAGTAGGCCGGGCATCCCTGCGCGGCCAGAAGGTTTTCTGCTTTCACGAAAAAAGGAACCCCGACGAAAAGGGTGCAGCAACCGGCCGGGCAAGGATGCCCGGCCTACGCCTTGGGCGACGCTCCGTTTGCCGCGTCGACACACTTCCGGCAGAGGCACGCCTGGCGTTGCACGTCGGAGGGAATCTTCTCCAGCACGGACGGATCGATCTCCACGCTGAAGCACCAGCACTGGCCCTTGTAGGTCGAGGACGTGCAGAGCCGGCAGTCGTTCGGACCTCCGCAAAGCGGGCAGCACGCGGGGTCGTTCGTGTTCGGTGCGGGAGCCATGGATGTTTGAATCGGGAAGCGATGGAGCGCCGGAGCTCCAAGTCGCTGGAACGGTTTACCGTCGCTCCACCGCTTCCGTCAGTCGTTTTCTCAGGGTCAGAAGGTCAGCTTGATGCCGCCATAGGCGCCGAAGCCCAGTGCAGGATAGCCGAGGATGTAGTCGTAACGATCGTTGTTGAGATTCTCGCCCCGGGCCCAGATCTCCACGTGGTCGTTGAAGCGGTAGCTGACCGCGCCGCGCACGGTCAGGTAGTCGCCGATGGGAATTTGCACTGCGGGGAATGGGGTGAAGTCCATGTCCTGCCGTTCCATCACCCAGGAGACGCCGGCGCTGAGGGTCAGCTTCTTGATCGGTGTGTAGGTCGAGTTCACGCCGACCTGATGACGCGGGCGGCGCAGAAGGCGAAGGCCCGTATTGTCGTCGATGGCGGTGAGGTAGGTGTAGGAGGCCCGGGCCTTGAAGCGTTCGTTGGGCTGATATTCCAGGCCGAGTTCCACGCCTTCGGTCAGCGCCTTGGAGATGTTTTGCGGGATGTAGTTCGCGTCGGACTGGATCAGGTTGTCGATCTCGTTGCGGAACCATGTCGCGGAGACGCGGACATGATCGTGGAAAAGGGGCTGTTCAATTCCGGCCTCGTATCCCCGCGATTCCTCGGGCAGCAGGTTGGGATTGCTGTAGCCGGGGTAATAGAGGTCCTGCGCCGTCGGCGGGCTGTAGGACTGCGAGACGCTCGCGTGCAGCCGTGTCTCCGAACCCGGAACGCGATACGCCACGGCCTGACGCCAGGTGAATGCGTCGTTGTAGGCCGTGTAGCCGTCGTAGCGGAAGGCGCTGACGAAGTTGAGCCGCTCGACCGGATTCCACAGGCCTTGGATGAACCCGCCGACACCGGTCTGGTGGGCGTGGATTTTCTCCACTCCGGCCGCGTTGAACTGGCTGAACGAAAGGTCGACCATGGTTACGCCGGGAACAATCCGGAGCGTCTCAACCGGCTGCCATTCGGCCTGGGCGTCGACCTGGTGGGCGTCGACGGTGAGTTTGTTGTCGGAGCCGAACTGGTCGCGGTAGCGCTGCCACTGGCGGTCGAAGGAGTAGTAGGCCTTCGTGGAAAGGGTGTCGTTGATCTTCCACTCGATGCCCGGCGAGATGCGGCTGACCTCGCGCTTCAAGGTCGCGATAGGATCCGGATACGAGACGCTGCCCGGCGATCCGCCGTCGCTCAGGCTGAGGCTGCCTTTCAGATCGAGGTAGATGTCTTTGGTCACTTCGTAGCCGACCGATCCCCGGAACGAGGTCATCTCGAACTCGCTGTTGGCGCGCGGGTATTCCGCGTCGAACCGCGAGGCGCTCAGGGCGTAGTCGAACTTGCCCACGGCCCCGCGCGTCGAAGCGGCCTCGCGAAACGTGTGGAAGCTGCCGCCCTCGAAGGAGAGTTCGCTCACCGGCTTGGCCAGACCACGGCCGGAGAAGGTCCGGAGGTTGATGACACCACCGATGGCATCCGCGCCATAGAGCACCGATGACGGCGTGCGCACGATCTCGATGGAGTCGATGCCGTCGAGCGAGAGGTTCTCGTAGATGAAACCACCGGCGAGGCTCGGCGGGATGCGGCGGCCGTCGATGAGCAGCAGGGTGTGGTTCGCCTCGGTGCCGCGCACGAAGACGGAGGCCTGTTGTCCGGGAGTGCCGGAGGAGACGTAGGAAAGGCCGGGCACGAGCTCGAGCGCCTGGGCGACCGAGCTGAACTTGCCCGCCTTGAAGTCCGACGAATCGACCGACGACACCGTCGCCGCGGTGGCGTCGACATTGTCGGACACGCGGGTGGCGGTGACGACGATGGACGGGAGGCGGTTGGTGACGGCGGTTTCCTGCGCCACGACGGCACCGGCGAACGAAAGGCTGGCAAGGGCCAGCCGGCTTGGATTTTTCACTGATTGGTTCCTGACGGGTTCCGCACGGGGCGGAATGGGTTTCGGTTAAGAAACCAGTCCGGGAGTGGAAGACGACGCCTCCGGAGGCAGCGTCCGAAACGCGTTCCCCCTGAAAACGACAAAGCCTCCGCCCCCGACAAAACGAGAACAAAGGCATTCTACATTCCCAGACCGCACACGCGGAACCTGGCTGGCCTCATCCTTCTCTAGGTCGGAGAAGAGGGTTTCCCCATCGGCCCGACTGTGCGGCGGACCGGCGTGAAACCCCGACGAGCGAAAACGCATTCGATATCCTGACTCCGGGTTTCAAACCTCGCTCCCGCCTTCCCAGACCTTGCGGTCCAGTGGCGATGGGAGCTTGTAACCCGATACAGTGGCGCAACCGTCCCCGACTTTCACGGGGTTCCCTCCTGCGTTTCGGCCGGGACGGAGTGACCGTCCCTTCAAATTTCCAAAGAGCGCGGCGGTGATAAGCCCGGCCGCACGGCGCGGCAAGAACAGAGTTCGCGGAAGTCTGCTGATCTTTCCGATGCATGAAGAATCAGCCGCTTCCGGCTCCGTATGCCTAAAGCGAGGGATTGTCGGTGCCGCGCGGTTCATGACAGCCTACGGCATGAATCTTCCCCGACTTGGATGTAGGACACTCGTCTTCGTTCTGGGCCTTCTTCTCTCCAGCCATTCCAAAACTTTCGCCGCCAGCGAGGCACCGAGGCCGCTATTCGTCGAGGGCTACGCCGGAAACACCAGCTACGCGCCCGGAGAGGAACTAACGCTACACGTCTCTACTAGCGCAGCCGCATTCGCCATCGAGATCACCCGAGTCGGAGCGAAGCGAGACGTGGTCTGGACTTCATCGTCCGTCACCGGCAAGGAGCTGCCCGTTCCCGAAAACGCCTCGTCGCACGGCTGTGGTTGGCCCGCAGCGATCACGCTGAAGATCCCGGCGGACTGGCGGAGCGGCTACTACCACATCGCGCTCAGGGTCCGCGACACCGGCGGGAAATTCACCCAGCGCAACACCCGCACGGCGGAGGGCAGCTGCTACTTCGTTCTCCGCGCAACTGAGCCCGGCAAGTCTTCCAAGATCCTCCTCCAGCTCTCGACCCACACCTACAACGCCTACAACAACTGGGGCGGCTTCAGCCTCTACGGCTTCCACGGTCGCGGCGGTAACCAGGGCCACCGCGTCTCCATCGAACGGCCGCCGACCAGCCAGTTCGGCAACTGGGAACAGCCGTTCGTCGAGTGGGCCGAGCGTTCTGGAATAGCTCTGGAGTTCGCCGCGAACAGCGATCTGGAATTTCGTCCCGAGATGCTGAAGGCCTACAAACTTGTCCTCAGCGTGGGCCACGACGAATACTGGTCCGCCCCCATGCGCGACCATCTGGAGAAGTTCATCGCCGACGGCGGCAACGCGGCCTTCTTCAGCGGCAACACCTGTTGCTGGCAGGTCCGCAGCGAGGACGGCGGCAAGGCGTTGACGAGCTGGAAACAGAACTACCACTCGGACCCCGTCTACGCGGAGCGCGGCAGCCAAGCCACGCTCTCCTCGCTCTGGAGCCATCACCTCGTGAACCGCCCGGAGAACCAGCTCACCGGCGTGGGCTTCCTCTGGGGCGGTTATCACAAAAGCCACGGCCAGCTCATGGACGGCAGCGGCGCCTTCACGGTGCATCGGCCGGACCACTGGATCTTCGCCGGGACGGGTTTGAAGCGGAACGATTCCTTCGGCGGCAAGGACACGATCGTCGGCTACGAATGCGACGGCTGCGAACTGGTCTGGAAGGACGGACTGCCCTTCCCGACCCATCGCGACGGAACGCCGGAAAGCTTCGAAGTGCTTGGATCGGTGCCCGCCCAGTGGCACCCGGACGATTCCGCCTGGTATGACAAATGGGAGAACGGCCGGAAGGGCCACGCCGTGCTCGGCGTCTACACGCGCGGCGGCACAGCCTTCACCTGCGGCAGCACCGACTGGGCGCACGGCCTGCGCGGCAAGGACCCGTTCGTCGAGAAGATCACCCGCAACATTCTGGAGAAACTCGGCCAATGAAACCGATTCGATTCATTCTCTTCCGCACGTTGCCTCGGGCTTTGGCTCTCTGCGCTCTGCTCACGCTCGGCGAAGCCGCCGAGATGCTGCCGCCGGGAACATTGCTTCGGGACTTCGACCATGACGGCATCGAGGAAAAGCTCACCAGCCGACTTGGCACGAACCAGATCCAGACGTGGGTTGAATCCAAGAAAACGTGGGAAGACGCCGGTTACCGTTTGCCGGATGGCGTGACGCTCGTCGATGAACTGGGACGCGATGCCGGCCTGCGCTTCATCGACCTGAACGGCGACGGCTTCGACGACATCCTGTTCTCGAATCCGAAAGGCTTCGCGGTCCATCTCTGGACGAAGAAAGTCCGCGCCGATCTCGGCTGGACGAAAGGTTGGTCTCAGTTCGTCAGAGCAGGCGAACGCACTGGATCCAAGTCGGAACCGCCTTCACTGGTCGGAGCCGCCGTCTCGCTCGAGAACGGCATGGTCGTCGTGAAACGCTCCGGCACCACCGAACGCCTTTCTGCGTCTACGCTGATCGCCTTCGACATGCCGGCACCGAAGAACCCGCAGGAAGCCTTGGCCAGCTTCCGCGTGCGGCCCGGCTTCCGCGTTGAGTTGGTCGCAGCCGAGCCGGTGGTCATCGATCCCGTCGCGTTCGACTGGGGCGCAGATGGCCGGCTCTGGGTCGTCGAGATGCGCGACTATCCGCTCGGCCTCGACGGCAAGGGAAAGCCCGGTGGTGTTGTCAAAATTTTTGAAGATGTGGACGGCCATGGACGCTACGAAAAGGCCACGACCTTCCTCGAAGGCATCGGCTTTCCAAGCAGCGTCATGCCTTGGAGAAAGGGCGCACTCATCGCAGCCGCTCCCGACATTTTCTACGCCGAAGACACCGACGGCGACGGCAAGGCGGACATCCGCAAGATCCTCTTCACCGGATTCACCGAAGGCAACCAGCAGCATCGCATCAACGGTTTCGAGTGGGGCCTCGACGGCTGGATCTACGCCGCGAACGGCGACAGCGGCGGCAGGGTGAAGTCGATGGCGACCGGCAAAACCGTTTCGATCAGCGGACGCGACATCCGCTTCAAGCCGGAAACCGGCGAACTGGAGACCGTGTCGGCGGCGACGCGATGACTGGGGAAACTGGTTCGGCAACAACAACCCGACCTGGCTCTGGCACGTCACGATTCCTGAACACTATCTCCGCCGGAATCCGCAGCTCGCCGTGAAGAGCGTCCGCCACATCCTCGCCAACTACCCGGATTCCAACCGCGTCTTCCCCGCCAGCAAATCCATGGTCCGCCCAAACCAGCCATGGTCGATCAACCACGTGACCAGCGGTTGCAGCCTTACCCCTTATCGCGACGACCTCTTCGGACCGGAGTTCGCCACGAGCGTTTTCATCAGCGAACCGGTCCACAACTCCGTCCACCGCGAAGTGCTCGAACGAGACGGCAGCGGCTTCACAAGCCATCGCGCGAAGGGCGAGGAGCGGAGCGAATTCCTCAGCAGCACGGACAACTGGTTCCGCCCCGTCACGCTCAAGACCGGGCCGGACGGCGCGCTCTACATCGCCGACATGTATCGGTTCATCCTGGAGCATCCCGAATGGATCTCGCCCGAGATGCAGGCGCGCGTCGATGTTCGCGCCGGCTCGGATCGAGGCCGTATCTATCGTGTCGTTCCTGGAGGAGGCAAACGACGCCCGATTCCCAATCTCGCGGTCATGAGCACGTCGCAACTCGTCGAAGCGATGAACAGCCCGAACGGATGGCAGCGTGACTTCGCCCAACGACTGCTCGTCGAACGCCGCGACCCGACAGCGAATCCCGCGATCGCCAAACTGCTCGCCGTGAACTACGCGCCCCAAGTGCGAATCCAGGCCCTGAGCACGCTCGGACTTCTGGGAGGTCTCGCAGCCGATGCCCTCATTCCGACGATCGCGGATCCGCACCCCGCCGTCAGGGCGGAAGCGCTAAGCCAAAGCGAATCATTCGCAGGCAAGAACGAAGCCGTGTTCGACGCACTCCGAGCGGCAGCGGCAGACAGCGACGCTTCGGTGCGATTGCAGGCCGCGTTCTCACTTGGTGCGTGGCCGGCCGCCCAAACCGGACCCGTGCTCCGCGACCTCGCCGCCCGGAGCGAGGGAGACGAAACGCTCCGCATCGCGATCATGTCGTCTTTGCCTCCAGAGAATGCGCTCTTCACGGAGATGAAACGGAATGCTCCCATTCCGAAGCCGGCGACGTTGGTCGCCCTAAAGCCTTCGTCCGCCGACCGCGCCCAAGTGATCGCGGGCTACGCTGGAGCGAAAAAAATGACCGGAGACGCAGTCCACGGTCGACAGCTGTTCCAATCGCTGTGCATCAGCTGCCACCGCCTGCGCGGCGATGGATCCGAAGTCGGTCCGGACTTGGGCATGGTTGCGGACAAACCGACCGACTGGCTGCTGACGGCCATCCTGGATCCGAGCCAGACCATCGAAGCCCGCTACCGCGGTTGGAACATCACGTTGAAATCGGGCGACGAAGTCAGCGGCCTGCTTTCCGCCGAGACGGCCAACAACGTCGTCCTGCGGCTCGCGGGCGGAACGGACCACGCCGTTCTGCGCGCCGACATCCGGTCCATGGAGCCCATGAAACTTTCCCTCATGCCCACCGGCTTGGAGTCGGCCTTGAAGCCCCAGGACATGGCGGACCTGCTGCGCTGGCTCAAGGCCCCTTGAAGCGCCCGCCGGTCACCCCTTCACACCAGTGGCGAGCACGGTCTCAAAGTGCGGGTCTTGATCCTCGCTCGCGACCACGGTGACTTCGATCTTCTTGAACCCGGCCGCCTCGAGCCAACGGTGCAGGTCGCTCTCGGCAAACCCCAGCCACCGGTCGCCGTAGAGTTCGTGGGCCTTGGCGAAGCCGTGCTTCAGCAGGTCGAGGATGAGGATCTGGCCGCCCGGCTTCAGCATGGCGAAGGCGGACTGGATGGTGACATCGGGCTGGATGGCGTGATGCAGCGCCTGGCTGAGAATCACAAGATCCACGCTGGCCGATTCGATGGGTGGATTCTCCAGATCGCCGAGGCGGAACTCGAGATTCTTGAGCCCGTTCTTCTTCGCCTTCTTCGCGCCGAACTCGACCATCTTCTCCGAGTTGTCGACGGCGATGACCTTGGCGCAACGGCGAGCGAGCAACTCGCTCAGCAACCCTTCACCGGAACCCAGATCGGCCACGACAATGGGCGGAAGGATGCGCAACAGCAGATGCCCGAAGGCCTGCCAGCTGCGGCCCGGTCCGTAGCTACGGTCGAAACGACCGGCCACCTGGTTGAAGTAGACCTGCGCCTGTTCGTGGCGCCGCGCGAGGACGCGCTTGAGGTTCAATTGGTCCGCCTCGTGTTCAGGCAACTCCTTCGCACCGCGCATCGCGAGCTTGGTGAACTCGCGCACATGCGTGTCGGGATGGATGCTCAGACGGTAGAAGGTCCGCTTGCCGTCGCGCCGCGACTGCACAAGACCTGTCTCGGCCAGCAGTCCAAGGTGCGTGGAGATGCGCGACTGCCCTAGGCGGCTGACTTCCTGCAGCTCGTTCACGGACAACTCGTCCTTCTCCAGCAGCGCGACAATGCGGAGGCGCGTGGGATCGGCGAGGGCGCGGAGTGATTTAAGGGTGGAGGACATGGTCGTCTGATCAGGAGGATGCAGGTTTTCCGGCGAGGAGACAGGTCATTCCCGATTCGACGAAATTGCGTTCGAGAGAAAAGCCGGCCGACAAAAGCTGGCCGGCGACCCAAGCGGGATCCAAGCGGAGCTTGCGGTAGGTGCTGGCGCGTTGGGTCCAGCCGGTGTTGGAACGTTCGTGCAGGAGGTCGTGAACGAGCACGTGGTCGGAATGGTATTCGAGGAAGCACGTGAAGATCCGATTCTCGTCGCTGCGGACGGGAATGAAGCGTTGCTCACCGACAAGCTCACGAGAAGCGTAGTCGCGGAAGCCCAGCAGGCACCGCCCGCCGGGACCGAGCACGGCGGCGATGTCGCGGATCAACGCAGTGACCGCTTCGAGCGAGGGCAGATGCGTCAGCGAGTCGCCGAGGCAGACGATCAACTCGGCAGACTCGCTCAAGTGGCCACGGAACATTGTAAGATCCGCTTCGATCGGTTGGATCGGAAGCGAGGCGCGGCGGGAGGAGAGTTCGGCGAGAAGCGCGGGGCAGTTGTCGATCGCGACGACGCGGTAGCCCAGCTCGGCCAGCGGAATGGACTGGAAGCCGGAACCGCATCCGAGATCGACGGCAAGCGGCCCGGCCGGGGCCTTCGCCCTACCAATATGGGCTTCGAGGAACTTGCGGTTCCGCTCGATGGCGGCATCGGCTCCGCCAGCCATCCACGAATAGACGGCGGCCAGGTGCGAGTCGTAGTGCTGCTTGGATCCGGGGTTCATGGAGTTTCCGGTCCCGAGCGACACGATCCACGAAGGACACGAAGAGCACCAAGAGCCGACAATCTGACCGCCTTCGTGCTCTCCGTGTCCTTCGTGGATGCACCTGTCTTCATCGGCTCAATATCCTTCCGCCAATCCTTCCACCCTCGGATCGGACGCGCCGTCGAAGCCGCCCTTGGCCGACACGCCGACGGCTTGGCTCACGCCGATGGTCGCGACACGGACGACCTTGTGACCGCGTTTCTCAAGTTCCTTCACCACGCCAGTGGGTAGAGACTGTTCCACACGCAGTTCATCCGGCTGCCACTGGTGATGGAAACGTGGTGCGGCTAAGGCAGCCTTGGGAGTCGTTCCGAAATCAATCGTTCGCACGATGGCCAGCACCGCCTGCGAGATGATCGTGGGTCCACCAGCCCCACCGACGGCGAAAATGGGTTTGCCATCCTTCAACACCATGGTCGGGCTCATGCTGGAGAGCGGTCGCTTGCCGGGCGCGACGGCGTTGGCTTCCGCACCGACGAGGCCGAAGTAGTTCGCCACGCCGGGCTGCGCGGAGAAGTCGTCCATCTCGTTGTTCAGCACGATGCCGGTCCCGGGGATCACCACCTTCGATCCGAAGCTGGTGTTGATCGTGGACGTGCAGGCGACCCAGTTGCCTTCGGCGTCGGCGACGGAGAAGTGCGTGGTGTGTTTCTTGAAGACGTCGCTCGTCGAATTGGGCGGCTCGCCGTGCGTCGGCACGGGTGTCGCGCGCTTCATGGAGATGCGAGCGGCCAACTGTTTCGCGTAGTCGTTGGCCACAAGTCCGCGCGGCACCGGCACGAAATCGGGATCCCCCAGCCAATGCGCGCGGTCGGCGAAGGCCAGCTTCATCGCCTCGGTCACGACATGGACGAAGTCGGGCGAGTCCGCGCCCATGGCCTTCAGGTCGAAGTGCTCGAGGATGTTCAGGATCTGCCCGACATGGACGCCGCCGGAACTCGGCGGAGGAAAGCCGATGACTTCATGGCCGCGATAGGTCGTGCGAATGGGTTCGCGCACCTTCGGGCGATACCCGGCGAAGTCGTTCGTCGAGAGCAGCCCGGCGTTGCCCCGCATCCAGGCGTCGGCGGTCCGGGCGAATTCCCCTAGGTAGAACCACCCGGCGCCATTCTCGCCGATGGAGCGAAGACTGCGGGCAAGGTCCGGCATTCTCAGCCGCTCGCCGACTTTCGGGACCGCACCGTCGGCCTTGAGAAGCAGTTCGCGGCTGGCGGGAAATCTCCGAAGCTCCTCCGCGCTCGTGGCGAGATCCCGGGCGTAAGCGCGGTCGATCATGAAGCCTTCCTCCGCGATCTTCGCCGCAGGTTCCAGCAGACGCCGCAGCGGCAGACGGCCGAAGTTGGTCGAGGCGTAGCTCAAGGCGGCAAGTTGGCCGGGAACTCCGGCGGCAAGAGGCCCGGTCTGGCTGAGATTCACGTCTGCCTTGCCGTCGCGGAGAAACATGTCGCGCGTCGCGGTAGCCGGAGCGGTTTCGCGGCCATCGATGGCGAAGACGCGGCCATCGGCCAACCGGATGAGCAGGAAACAACCGCCGCCCAGGCCGGAGTTGTGGCCATCGACCACGCCCAAGGTGATCGCCGTGGCGATGGCCGCATCGACGGCGTTGCCGCCGGCTTTGAGGGCATCCAGACCCGCCCGGGTCGCGACAGGGCTGACGCTGGCCACGTAGGCCCGGTCCGCCCCGCGGGCCTGGGACACGACAAGCGCAAACGCCATGAGAACGATCCAGCGGTGTCGGTTGGGAACTCTCATCGTGGTGGCAGAGTGCGAGGAAAAAGCCGATTGACTGAAGCCAGAACGTTTATATCATCGCATCCTGATACGTCAATATGTGGGCTGCTCAAGCCGCTTACCTCTGTTGCCGATGACACAACGATTCATGAGCAAACGTTTCATATTCTCCTCGGAGTCCGTCGGCGAAGGCCACCCGGACAAAGTCGCCGACACCATCTCGGACGCCGTCCTCGATGCCTGCCTCACGCAGGACAAACACAGCCGCGTGGCTTGCGAGACCTACGTCAAATCCAACGTGGTCGTCATTGGCGGCGAGATCACCACCAAGGCCAGGCTGGACTTCGTCAAGATCGCCCGCGACGCCATCCGCGAGATCGGCTACGTGAACGACGACGATGTTTTCCACGCCGACAAGGTGTTCGTGAACCTGCTCGTCACCCAGCAGTCCCCCGACATCTCCCAGGGCGTCGACGCGAAGGCGGCCAAGGGCAAGAAGAAGGCCGAGCAGGGTGCCGGAGACCAGGGCCTGATGTTCGGCTACGCGTGCATCGAGACCCCGGAGCTCATGCCGACGCCGATCATGTTCGCCCATCGTCTCGGCCGCGAACTGACCCGGATCCGCAAAGCCGGCAAGCTCGCCAAGTGGCTCCGTCCCGACGCGAAGTCGCAGGTTTCCGTCGTCTACGAGGACGACAAGCCCGTCTCCATTTCCAACGTCGTCATCTCCACGCAGCACTCGTCGGACGTGGAGCACGCGGAGATCCAGGAATTCTGCATCGAGGAGATCATCAAGAAGGTTCTCCCGAAGAACATGCTCACCGACAAGACCGAGTATTTGATCAATCCCACCGGAAAGTTCGTCGTTGGCGGACCCCAGGGCGACACCGGCCTCACCGGCCGTAAGATCATCGTCGACACCTACGGCGGCTGGGGCCGTCACGGTGGCGGCGCCTTCTCCGGCAAGGACCCGAGCAAGGTCGACCGCAGCGCCGCCTACATGGGCCGCTACGTCGCCAAGAACATCGTAGCCGCCGGTCTCGCGACCCACGCCGAAATACAGTTCGCCTACGCCATCGGCTATCCCGACCCCGTGAGCGTCTACGTGAGCACCTTCGGCACGGCCCAGGGTGGACTCACCGACCAGGCCATCACCGACGCCGTCCAGAAAATCTTCAGCTTCAAGCCTGCCGACATCGTCAAGCATCTCGACCTGCTCCGCCCGATCTACGCCAAGACCACCAACTACGGACACTTCGGCAAGATCGACGCCGACCTGCCCTGGGAAAAGACCGACAAGGTCGCCGCGCTGAAGAAGGCGGTTAAGTAAGTTCTCCAAACGAAGGGCTGAAGAGCGTTCCTCTCCAGCCCTTCAACATTTTCAACCTCCCACCTTTTTAAGAACACCTATGGCCAAAGCCAAAAAAACTGCCGCCGCCGCCGCTCTTGCGGACGTCGCCGACGCGCTCCCGAACCTCGCCCAATACGCCGCCCACACCCCGTCCACCAAGGACTACATCGTCCGCGACTTCACCCTCGCCGAATGGGGCCGCAAGGAAATCGCCGTCGCCGAGCACGAGATGCCCGGCCTCATGTCCGTCCGGAAGAAGTATGCGAAGACCAAGCCGCTGAAGGGCGTCCGCATCACCGGTTCGTTGCACATGACCATCCAGACCGCCGTGCTCATCGAGACCCTCGTGGCTCTCGGCGCGAACGTCCGCTGGGCCAGCTGCAACATCTTCTCCACCCAGGACCACGCCGCCTCTGCCATCGCGGCCACCGGCACCCCGGTGTTCGCCTGGAAGGGCGAGACGCTGGAGGAGTATTGGGAACTCACCCTCAAGGCCATCCTCTTCCCCGGCGACCAGGGCCCCGAACTCGTCGTCGATGACGGCGGCGACGTCACGCTTCTCATCCACAAGGGCTACGAACTCGAGAAGGGTTCCAAGTGGGCCTACCAGAGCAAGGGCGACAGCCACGAAGTCTCCGTCGTCAAGGCCCTCCTCCGCCGTCTCGCCAAGGAAAAGCCCGGCCTCTGGACCAAGATCGTGAAGGACTGGCGCGGCGTCTCCGAAGAGACCACCACCGGCGTCCATCGCCTCTACCAGATGAAGGAAGCCGGCACCCTGCTTGTTCCCGCCATCAACGTGAACGACTCGGTGACCAAGTCGAAGTTCGACAACCTCTACGGCTGCCGCGAATCGCTCGCCGACGGCATCAAGCGCGCCACCGACGTCATGCTCGCCGGCAAGGTCGCCGTCGTCTGCGGCTATGGCGACGTCGGCAAGGGCAGCGCCCACAGCCTCCGTGCCTACGGCGCCCGCGTCATCGTCACCGAGATCGACCCCATCAACGCCCTCCAGGCCGCGATGGAAGGCTTCCAGGTCAACACCATCGAAAGCACCCTCGGCGTGGGCGACATCTACGTCACCACGACGGGCAACTGCGACATCATCACCGTCGAGCACGTCCTCGCGATGAAGGACCAGGCGATCGTCTGCAACATCGGCCACTTCGACAACGAGATCCAGGTCGATCGCCTTTACGCCAGCGGCGCGACCCATCTCAACATCAAGCCGCAGGTGGACAAGTACACCTTCGCGAAGGGAAATGCGATTTTCTTGCTCGCCGAAGGCCGCCTGGTGAACCTCGGCTGCGCCACCGGCCACCCGAGCTTCGTGATGTCGAACTCGTTCTCGAACCAGACCCTTGCCCAAATTGATCTGTGGGCGAACAAGGACGCCTACGAGAAGAAGGTGTACATCTTGCCGAAGAAGCTCGACGAAGAAGTCGCGCGCCTGCACCTGGACAAGATCGGCGTGAAGCTGACCACGCTGACCACCGAACAGGCCGCGTATCTGGGCGTGTCGGTCGATGGGCCGTACAAGCCGGAGCATTACCGCTACTGATCGGCAGTTGCTGTGCGATAAAAAAATGGGCGCTTCGGCGCCCGTTTTTTTTCGTCGCAGGATTCCATAGGCTAAAG
>JAYVSO010000138.1:0-11347 GCA_043775315.1 Verrucomicrobiota bacterium | reverse complement strand
CCGACTACCAGGACGTCGCGCTTCGGAACCTGCCCTGCACGCGGATCGAGTGTGACGAGATTTGGGCGTTCGTTGGCGCCAAGGACAAGACCATTGCCGAGAACGCGGAAGCGGGCAAGGCGACGGAAGGAACCGGTTCGATTTGGACATGGACGGCCATCTGCGCCGATACGAAGCTCGTCCCCTCGTTCATGGTTGGCGACCGCGACGGGGTGACCGCAAAGGTGTTTATTGCCGACCTTGCGTCCCGCCTGACGAACCGGATCCAACTCACCACCGACGGCCTATCCGCCTACGTCGAAGCGGTTGAAAGCGCGTTTGGCGCCGACATCGATTACGCAATGCTCATCAAGGACTACGGTAACGATACGACCGCGCCGACCTTTCAGGAGCGCCGGTATAGCCCAGGGAAGCAGAAGAGTTCAGAGATTCGCCGCGTTCAGGGTACCCCCGATAACGCGCTCGTTTCGACGTCCTACGTGGAACGTCAGAACCTCACCATGCGGATGTCCATGCGCCGCTTCACCCGGCTAACGAACGGGTTCAGCAAGAAGCAGGAAAACCATATGTACGCGGTCGCCCTTCACTTCATGCACTACAACTTCTGCCGGATTCATCAGACCTTGCGGGCTACGCCGGCGATGGCCGCAGGAGTGTCATCTCACGTTTGGAGCTTGGAGGAGCTGATTGGTTTGTTGGAAATGCTTGAGACTGTTGCCTAAAGTTTTTCCTTCGCAGTCTCCAACGCGTTTCCAAAGTAGCTCATGCAGACGGTTTGATAAATGAGCGTGAACCCGTCCGCTGAGTCGGGATGGCGTTTGACCAGATAAATGAAATCCTCAAGCCAACTGTAAAAATTTCGTGCGGAGCGAAACGCTGAAATGGCATCAGCATCGTAACCTTCAGAGCAAATGGCTAGACCATGCATCACTGCAAAAAATTCGTTATCAACAGAAACTCTCGCAGCTTTCCCCTCAGCTTCAACAAGATAGATGGGCCTAGTTTTAGCTACTGCCGCCGTCATAAGGCCGGCAATTTTGTGCCGCTGTATGCGCCCTTGGATATTGTTTCTAGCTACGAATCCACGGCGATCAGTAAGATACCTTTCGATGGTTTCTGCGACTAGCGCATGATTCAACGCAGTGCCTGCCTGGAAATCCGAGAAAGCACCACCAAGCAGCGAATAACATCCCACCAAAGCTCCGATCCGCTTGTGTCGAATCTCATTTTCACGGGCATTTATCTCAAGGTTCTGTTTGTCTGGATCCATTCGGCGGCCAAATTTTTAGGGAAAACTCCTCCTCATTCCACACCAAAAAGGAGTGTCTAGGCACTCCTTTGAAACTAACCAGGAACTTAACTAGGCACGCGGCGATGGCATGCCTGCGATCAATAGTTTGAACGCGCTTAAGGTTCCACTGACCGTTGACTCGGTTGAGCAGTTAGGCCGTCCAGCTTGGATCTCTTCACGCAGTCCGGCGGTCTCTGCGATGATTTTGTCTGCGATGAGCGCAGACTTCTTAGCAATTTCAGCAACATCGGACTGCTGGTTAGTCACGTTCATTTTGAATTGTCGTTCGGTTATGGTGTTCACCCACTTGCTTGCTCAAATGAATCTCATAAGCTCAAGATTTTGACGACACGTGTCAATAGTTCTCTAAAAAACTTGACACCTTTCACGACAATCTCAAAGGCGGATTGCCTCCTTTCTTAAGATTTGATTGTAGGATTCTGAATCCCGAGGTTTCAAACTATACCACTACCGAATCGCAGCGCTGTTTTTCGATGGCTTACAGTTCCTGTTACCCAGGAGGCGCGATGATGCTGAGAGCAGTGAACAGATGATCATTGCTGCATCTGCGAAGCGACATAGAGGGAAGCGACATAGAGGGAAGCGACATGGAGGGAAGCGACATGGAGGGAAGCGGCATGGAGGGAAGCGGCATGGAGACCGCTGATCGCCAGATTGCACCAAAGCACTGGATTTCTCCGATCGGCGACGAAAAACAGCGTCAATAGCTTGTAAAGAATCTGAAGCGGGAAAAGAACCCGGATGATCGGGAGCCTGAGATTCACGCTGGCAATCGCGACAATGCTTGCCACGGCAATCGCCAGATACAGACAGGCAAGAATCCGCCGGGCAGGGGTGTCAGGTCCAAACACTTTGTCGAGTCCCGGAAGGGCACGATTCAGCGAAAAACCAATCGCGGTCCCCATGTAGCCCGCGACAAGCACATTCACGATCAACGAAATTAGAATCACGAACATGGTTAACCGTCCGTAGTTGATCTGCTTAATGACCCAAGCCCGGCGAAGGTGGTGACACCGTGGTTCGCGACGCGACCGTTTCCCTCGGGCAATCCAACTTGTGGCGGGCCCGGTGAGCCAACGCCCGCCGACTGCAACCGCGATGGCCCGCACTCATTTGCTGAAGCTCCTGGGTTCGGCATCCCGGGTAACAGCGGCGAACTGGTGCTCATTGCATGAGCTGTCGAGGAACCCTTCATGCCGTGCTCCAGACGTGATAGCCGAGGACACCGGCCAGCAGCAGGAAGAGAATCCCGCCGACGCCGACCAGCTTGGCCCTCTTGTGGGAAAGGAACTGGAGCCTGCGCAAGCCTGACGCGGGGAATGTTAAGTAGAACAGGGCCTTCAACACGTTCGCCCAACCCAGCAGGGTGAGCGTTAGTGGGATGCCCGACCAGACGTTGTGGAAGGCGATGATGATCGAGCCAAAAATGAGGTTCAAGAGGGCGACGCCAAACACGCCCGCCTCACCGCGTTCCCGGAGAATGACGAAGAAATCTACCCACACACGCGGCCTCACCAGGTGGGAGATGCCGATGACCGTGAGGTTGATGATCGCGTAGATTTGGACAGCGCGTTCCATAGGTGTCATGTCGGATTCGCCACAAGGAATGGTCGTGTGGTTGTGTCACGTTTGATTGCGAAGGCGCGGTCATTTTTCGCTCTGCTTCCCGCACGGTCAACTGATCAACAGCAACCGCGGAGGTTGGCCGGCGACGGGGTCGGGAGCGCGGTGGATGCATGGGGGGACCGGGCCTCCCGGATAGTCGACCGCGATGCGCCAAAGGTTCCCTTTGCCGAAGGAAAACGGCTGCGCGTGCGGCAATGACGCGTAGTGGAGATCGTAGAAGTTTTCGTTCAGAAATTCCACGAAGCCGTCGCCGTCGCCGCCGCCGAAGTGCTTCAGAAGCTCGGCGCGGGTTTCGGGAACATCAACGCGCCGGATAGCTTCTTCGTTGCTCAGGCCTTCGCTCGGCGCGCCATGGTAGGTGCACAGGTAGGTGTCGGCCACGCCCGTTGCGCTGTCGGCGTGGAACGAGCAAACGTCCGTTCGCAGTGGCCCGGAATCATCGTTTGGCGGGTATCCATTGATGCAGTCGAGGACGGGATCGAGGCCATGTGCCCGGAGCAACCGCTGGTCTTCGAGCAGGAAATCGATGGCCGCCCTGCCGGCAGGGCCTACCGGAAGCGCTGTGAGCCGGGCTTCGTCGAGAGTGGTGATCCCCAGGCCGACTTCCAACTGCGCGACCACTTCTCCGAAATCGCCCGGCAACGTTCGCGGCCAGCAAAGGGCGTTGATGCCGTCCGCGAACGGCGTCGTGACCAGTTCGTCGAAACTGTTCACAACCTTGACGCGGGGGTAGTCGCGAAGCGGGACGAGTGGATTCATGGTCGGTCGATACGATGGGTCGGGATATCCATTACGAAATGCCCGCGGCAATAAGTCGGGACTGCAGCACGGCGCAGCGTTTGCATGGCATGTCCCCGGCTGCAAGGCGGACGGTCGATTCCCGACCGCCGCCGCTTGACGGCTCGCCAATGGTTGCCGGTCCGTGCCATCTGTCATGGGTGCCTCGCATGAACCTGGTCCGTGCCCTTGTCCTTTGGCTTTTGTCCACCCTCCTGCTGGTGGGAAGCGCGCGCGCTGCCGACGAGCAGACGACGTTTGCCGCGTGGAAGGCGGCTTGCGCCAAACTTCCGCTGAACCGCGTGCTGGGTGGGCGGATGCCGCCGAAGGCATTGCTGCCATTGCAGACCTTCGCCGAGTTCGATCGCGTCCTTGATGCCTACTTCGCCCTCGCGACCAATGGTCCGTTGGCGAACACCGCCAACTGGGTCGGTGCTGCGCCCCGGAGCGACACGTTCCTCAACGTGCAACGGAGCTGGTTCACACCGCCGGGAATTCCCTTCGAGCCTTTCGTGGAAAAGCTGGTGCTGCCGCCCGACGCGAAAGTGTTCCTCCAGGGTGACCTTCATGGCGACATCCACTCGCTCCTGGGCGTTCTCGGCGCGCTGCAGCAGCGCAGGTGGCTCGACGGCTTCGCGGTCGTGGAGCCGGGGTTTCATCTCATCTTTCTGGGTGACTACACCGACCGTGGACTTTACGGCGTCGAGGTGCTCTACACGCTCCTGCGGCTCAAGCTGGCGAATCCCGACCGCGTTCATTTCGTGCGCGGGAACCACGAGGACGTGAGCCTGGTCGCGCGTTATGGGTTCCTCGCCGAAGGGCGGGCGAAATACGGGGCCGAGTTCAACGCCGCCAAGCTTCTGCGCGCCTACGATTTTCTCCCCGTGGCGATCTATCTCGGTTGCGGCACGGAATTCGTGCAGCTCTGCCATGGGGGGATGGAGCCCGGCTTCACGTCCGGCCCGCTCCTTGCGGCGACGGGCACGAACCGGTTCCAGCTGCTCGGGCAGTTGAGCCAGGGGCAATTCCTCAAAGACAATCCCAACTGGCTGAAGGCGGACCCTAAGGCCGCGGCCCTGGCCGGTCGGCAGTTCAGCGACTTTACGCCCGCCGCACCCACCAATCCCGGCGTGATTGGTTTCATGTGGAACGATTTCACCGTCTTCAGCGATGAGGCGGCGTTCGCCCACAACCCCGACCGGGCCTTCGTCTATGGGCAGTCGGCCGTGGGTTATCTGCTGCGCTCCGCCGGCAGCGGAGATGCCAAGGTCCATGCGGTGATCCGCGCACACCAGCATTCCGGCATCCTTAATCCCATCATGCGCCGGCTCATCGCCGGCCGCGGCCTCTTCCGCCATTGGCAGGAGACCAACTCTCCGGCCGCCCAGAACGCGGAGCCGCCCGCCTTGGTCAAGGAGGTGGAAACCTCCGCGAGCCGCGCTTTGCCGGAAGGTTCCGTGTGGACCTTGAACGTCGCGCCCGACAGCGTTTACGGGGCCGGTTGCGGCTTCAGCTTCGCGACCTTCGGCCTTCTGCGACTGGGTGCCCGGTTCAGCGATTGGAGGATCGCTGTGGAGACCGTGGACGTTCCGACACGCTGACTCTGCCGGGGCTGCTGGCCGGCTCCGGTGTAAGGCGGGACGCCGCGCCAGGGGAAACGGCTGGTGGAAGACGCCTCTTGTCGGGCGGATCAGGACACGAAATGGTCGCCTTCAAGTTGAACGCGAGGCTGATCATCCTGATGGCCGCAGTGCTGGCGACGGGCCTTTGCTTCGCCCAACTCCGGCCTCGCTCGGGTCTCCCCGGCAATCTCGTCCGCATCGAAGGCGGGCAGGTCGTGAATGAGGACGAACTTCGCACCGCCCGCGAAACAGCCTCCCACGCGTCGGGCAACGCCAACTGGACGAACGCGCCGGGCTTCGAATGGGACGCCTTCACGTTCACGCGGGTCATCTTCAAATCCGATCCGGGCCCGGCCTCGAACCGCGGCCGCCTTCGCTGGCTTGGCTGGTGGGTGGACTACCCCGACGCCGACTTGAACTTCTCGTTCCGCCTGCAACAGATGACCTCGATCAAGACCGATCCCGACGGGCGCGCGCTGAATCTCACCGACCCGATGCTTTCCCGCTATCCGATGCTCTACATCGAACACGCCGGCTACATGCGCCTGAGCGATGGCGAGGTCATGGCCTTGCGGAAGTATCTCCAAAACGGCGGCGTGATGTTCGTGAACGATTTCTGGGGATCCGAAGAGTGGGAGGGGTTTGCCCGGGAGATGGGCCGCGTGTTGCCGGAGCAGACCTGGACCAATCTGACGACCGCCCATCCGTTGTTCCACAGCGTATTCAACCTCCGTGGTCCGATGCGCCGTTTCCAGGTGCCCACGCTCCAGTTCTGGAACCCGGACCACGACGCGGATGATCCGCGTTCACCGCCGCTTCAGAGCGTTGACCGGGGTGTCGAGTCCGCGGAAATGCACGTGCGTGCGCTGCTCGACGACCGGGGGCGAATCACGGTCCTGGCGATCCACAACAGCGACATCAGCGACGGCTGGGAACGCGAGGGCCAGAATAAAGACTACTTCAACAAGTTCTCGGAGAAGATCGCCTATCCCCTGGGGATCAATATCGTCTTCTACCTGATGACGCATTGAAGCGGGTCGCGACGCCCCGCCTCAGTCCGTCGGCGCATGGGTCGGCACGCTGCAGGAGCACCGTTCCCCGGCCGACTTCAGCGAATAGGCCCCGCCTGCGGGACAGCCGGGCTTGTGTTCGATGTAGGCGGATGCCCCGAAAAGATCCGCGTCCGAAGGGACGGCATCGGTCGCCTTCCTGTTCTCCAGCGCCCATCGCAGCTTGGCGCCGTCGATGTTGCGCTGGTTGACGTCGCAGACGCGCGCCCGCGATGCGTCGATGGCGTTCTTGAAGCCGGGAACCGCGATGGCGGCAAGCAGGCCGATGATCGCGACGACGATCATGGTTTCGATGAGGGTGAATCCGCGTGGAGATTTCATGGCAGCGCTTTCGTTCAGGGTGAATGCGGCCGAGAAGTGCTGTTCGCGTTGCGGGATCCGCATCCACGGCCAGGGATTAAACCGCGGTGGCGGGCGAAAGTTGCGGCCCGGTTTCGGGTCGGAGTCCGTTGCCGCGCTTTAGGTATTGGCCGGCGGGTCAGAACAGTTTCCGCAGTGCCGGCTTGGTGGCTTTGTCGATGGCGTTGCGGGCAAGTGCCGTCACGACCAGAAGGCGCTGGGGGATTTTATAGGAGGAGAGCTTTTCAAGACATCAGTCGCGCAGGCCGGGCAGGTGGAGCCTGGCGCCTTCGGCGAGCACGACGGCGGCGGCAACGGCTTCGCCCCATGTCTCATCGGGCACGCCGACCACGGCCATGTCGCCGGTTCGGAACCAACCGTCGTCGAACGACTCGGCGCTCGCCTCCGGGCGGCTCAACGGAAAGGGACTGGCCAACTTTCTGCAGAAGCCGTTCACGGTTGGTGCGCTGCGGGCCGCCGTGCAGGGCGCGTTGACGTAGCCCGGCGTTGGCCCGCATTCTACGACGTCCAAGAACCCGACAACATCCAAGACGGCTCCCCATGAACATCCGCTCCTTGCTCACTGCCGCGTTTCTCGTCACCGCAACCTTCCTCCACGCCGACCTGCCCGCCATCCCGGACGCATCGATCGCCAAAAAGAAGGAACTTCTCTTCGCGGACGATTTCGGGGGCGCCGAGCCGGCCAAGGCCTGGCACAAGGTCGTTCCCACGTTCGCCGTCGAGAAGGGCATGCTCAAAGGCACCCAGACCCGGACCAATGCCCCTGCGGTGGACGGAAAGCCGACGGTCGTCGGCCACGCCGCGGTGCATGGGCTGGAGATTCCGACGAAGGACAGCGTGGTGGAGGTGAAGATCCGTTTTGAGGGAGCCACGACGATCGACGTCGAGTTCGACGACCGCAAATACACCGGTGCCCATTACGGGCATCTCTGCCGCGCCCAGGTCAGACTGAACGGGGTGACGCTGGTCGACGAACGCGACGGCAGCATGCGCAACGACATCTACGAGATGAAGGACCCGGCGCAGAAGGCCGAACGTGCGAAGCTCCTGGCCGGACGCCAGGTGACCTATCCGGCCAAGCTCGAGACGGGCAGATGGTATGTCCTCGTGGTCGAGACCGTCGGCGACACGATGCGCGTCACACTCGACGGGAAGCCGGCCGGCTTCCTCAGGTCCTCCGGCATCGGCCACGCCACGAAGTCCAAGATCGAGTTGGGCGTCGCGGGCAAGGATGGCTTCTTCGACGACATCAAGGTCTGGAACGCGGAACCGATTGGAAACTGACCGCGGCCGATCGGGCTGCGGCTCTGGGGCGCGGCCTTATCGTTTGGCGGCTGGAAGCAGGTTGTTCCGCACCTTGAACCCCGCGGCGGGATAGCCTGCGTCGAGCTGCCAGGGCACCTGCGCGTTTCGGAAATCACTCTCCTCGATCCGGAGTCCTCGGCTCTCCGAACCCGTCGCGTTCAAGAAGACCTCGGTGCCTTCCGACGCGCGTGTGCGCCGGACGATCGCCCCGACGACATTGGTCAGCATGAGGGCCGGGGCATTGCCTTGCGGAGCACCGCGCCCGACGAAACCGTCGAGTTCGAGCCTGACGATGTCCTCAAGCACAAGCGCACTTCGCCATGCGGGGAGGGCAGGGCTTTCCCAGACCACTTCGAGTCCTTTCACCGAGAGATTCCTCGCACGGCGGATCTCGAGGGCGTGGTCCGCGTAGTCGAACGGGGCGGCCGGATCGGCGGCGAGGAACAGCTTCACGTTCTCGATCTTCAGCCCGTCCAATCGGCTCTCGGCATGGCCGTGGATGCGCGAGGTCCCCTTTCCGTGCGCGGTGACGTCGCGGATGGTGATGTTGCGGATCGCCCCCGGTGGTTTCTCGCCCGGCTTCGCCGGTTGCTGGTTCATTTCACTGACGCGGTTGACGCGGAAATGAAACGGCTGGCCGTCGCCGGCCCAGAACCAGTCGAAGCGGTTGCAGTGGATCGTCAGCCGGGAAAGCACCACGTCGCTGATGTCCCCGCCCTGCCGGGTGCTGTAGAAGACGAAGCCGCGGTTGACGTTGGTCAGCACGCAGTCGGTCACGCGCACATTGCGGACGCCCGCCTTGTTGCCTTCGCTGAACTTCACCCCGGCCGACGCCGAGGACAGCGTGCAGCCGGTGACGGTGATGTTCTCGCATCGGCGCGCGGGGCCCCAGACGTCGGTCGAAATGAAGATGATGCAGTCGTCGCCGGTCGCGATCGTGCAGTTCTTGATGACCACGCCCCTGCAGCCGTCCAGATCGATGCCGTCCGCCCAGACGCCTTCCTTCAGGCTCGTATGGATGGTGAGGCCCTCGAAGCGCGCCCGCCGGCAGTCGTAGAGCGTCATGGTCCAACTGGGGGAGTGCAGCCACTTCAGGCCGGTGAACGTGACGTTCCTTGATCGTCCCAGCCACACCAGGTGGGGGAATATTTCGCGTTGTGGATGGCCCTTTGGAAACGAGCGCCGCAGGGACTTGCCGAGCGCGTGCATGGTCTCCTTGTGGTTGAACCCCTTCTCAAAATCGTCCTCGCGCCATTCATATTCCGCCTGGCCGTCGACCGTCCCCGCGCCGCCGATGGCCACATCCACGAGATCCTCGCCGAAGAACAGGGAGGCTTTGGAAGGAATGCCGCCGAACTCGTAGGCCGCAGGATTGGTCGAGGCGAACACCGTCGCGTCCGAGGCGATCTCTATCCGGACATGGCTGCGGAGGTGCAAGGTGCCCGAAGTGTATTGGCCCGCCGGAAACAGAACGGTCCCGCCTTTGGCCGCAGCGGCGTCGATCGCTTTCTGAATGGCCGGGCGGGCGTCGTCGGCCTTGTTCCCGGTCGCTCCATAGTCCCGGACGTTGAAGACGGCCGCGCTGCCGCCACCAAGCATCGGCCCGAGCAGGAGCGCCATGACCAGGACTAAAAGCAGCGCGGGCTTTCCACATACCGCGTTGAGGTCCGCTAAGCCCATTGGTTCCGCTCCCGTAATGTCTCGTCGTTGCTGCATCGTTGCTTCTCCAGTCTGGCTGCCTACCTCTCCTGCTCTTCCGGCGGGCCCGGCTGGTCGAGGAGTTGGATTGACGTCGCGGGACCGAGGTCCGGATTTTCCCACGATGAAAGCGCCCAGACGATCTTTTTGGCCGGGGTCACTTCGAGGACCTGCACGGTGCCGGCCCATTGTTTCGTGTCGTTGTTCCCGGCGATCCAAAAGCACATGACCGTGTTCCCATTCGCCAATCGCTGCGCGGTCTGGATGTTGCCTAGCTTGTATTCGGGCGCGTCGGCCTCGGTGAATTCCCAAACGGTTTCGCCCTTCGGATTCACCTCGCGCGCGTAGCGGCTCGCGTCCCCGGCGATCAGCGTGTTTCCGGTCCTGAGCCGGACCGCGTGCCACGGGGATTTCGCTTCGACGGACCAGAGGACTTTTCCGTCCAGGTCATACTCGACGACCTTGCCTTCACCCAGGTGCGGCACAAGCAGCGTGCCCGCCCGGGTCATGCGGATGTGGCGGAACTGCCCGTGGGTATTGGTCTTCGTTGTGGGAATGGGGATAACCCTCTCCAGCTTGTTGCTCGCCGTGTGGAAGATCATGGCCTGCGCCGGATTGCCGTTGCGCATGACGAGGACTCGGTTGTTGCCGAGGGTTTGGATCGAGTGGACCTCGGTCCCGGGAGGCGCCGGGTATTGCCAGAGCATGTCCTTCTCGCGGGAGATCATCGCCGCGCCCGACATGCAGGAAAAGATGACGCTGCCATCGGCGAGCAACGTCGCGTCGTCGAACTCCTGGACGCCGCCCGCCGCGTTGCGCAACGGGATGGAATACTGCCAGACCACCTGGCCGTCGCGCACGATGAACATCGACTGCTTGTGCGGCTTCCGCGTGTCCCATTCCCCCGCATAGAGGAACGGATGCTCGGCCACGCCCCTGCCCGGCAACACGGCCGGAGCCTTGACGGTTGCCGCCGTGGACGGTGCGGGCTCAGCCCCGAAGACGTGGCCGATCAAAACAAAGGCGGTGGCCATCAAAGCCAACTTGCGAAACGGGGGTTTTCGATTCATGGGGATGGCCGTGAAGCTGGGTTCGTCGAGGCGGTGCGCGCAACCTTGCAGTTGGGGGACCTGCTCCGACTACCGGCTCATTTCACACTGCGGCGCTTCATGACGTAGTCGTCGGAAGTCATCGCGGCCAATTCATAGCCTTCTTGGGCCAGCGCGTTCAGGGCCAGGTTCATGTAGAACGAGCGGTCATCCACGCGTTCGGGCTTGCGGGCGGCTTTCAGCTGGTTGCCCAACATCTCCGTGGTTCCGTCCGGGCGGATGAGGTGCGTATTGTCCCGCCCGGCCCAGCGGAGCGTCACGTAGTCATATCTAACAAGAGCGGGCGCGTCGGCGGCCAATGCAGACCGCGACGGCCAAACCGCGATGACGAGGGCTGCGGCCACCGCGCCGAGCAGCGAGAGAGAGGTGCGTGAGTTCATTTTGAGGGTGGGTTGATGAGGAGATGTTCGGACTTCAGTCGCATGTCGAAGAAGAGGCGGCCGGGAATGCGTTCGCCGGCTTTGAAGA